>NZ_CP123228.1:4835056-5439438 GCF_029855045.1 Piscinibacter sp. XHJ-5 | reverse complement strand
TCCAGACCGACGACGAGTAGTTCAGCGTCATCGCGGTGGCCAGCGGCAGGTTGCCGATCGCGTAGAACCACAGGCAAAGGGCCGTGACGCCCGTCAGGCTGCGCCAGAAGTGCCTGGCCGGAACGGCGGTGCGCAGCGTCGTGCCCTTCCAGACGGTGGCCACGCCGATCATCAATGCGCCGACAAGACCGCGATAGAAGACGATCTCGCCGCTGCCGTACTGCGCCGAGGCCAGCTTCACGCACACGCCCATCGTCGCGAACAGCAGCGACGCCAGCACCATCAGCCAGGGGGCCGACATCACGCCCTGCGTTTCATCATCACTCGCCGGTACCACTCGTGGAACTGCTGCATGCCGTCTTCCATCGGGCTCTGGTAGGGGCCGGCCTCGTCGTCGCCGCGTTCCATCAGCGCCTTGCGGCCGGCGTCCATGCGCAACGCGATCTCGTCGTCTTCCACGCAGGTTTCCCAATAGGCGGCCTGCTGGGCCTGGACGAATTCCGGCTCGAAGGCCGCGATCTCCTCGGGGTAGTAGAACTCGACCACGTTGAGCGTCTTCTGCGGTCCCTTGGGGTACAGCGTGGAGACCACCAGCACATGCGGGTACCACTCGATCATGACGTTCGGGTAGTAGGTGAGCCAGATGGCGCCGTACTTGGGAGGCACGCCGTTGCGGTAGGCCAGCACCGCGTCGTGCCACTTGCGGTAGGTGGCCGATCCGGCCTTGGCCAGCGCGTTCTTGGTTCCGACGGTCTGCACCGAGTATTCGTCGCCGAATTCCCAGCGCAGGTCTTCGCAGGTCACGAACTGGCCGAGCCCTGGATGGAAAGGTGCGACGTGATAGTCCTCGAGGTAGACCTCGATGAAGGTCTTCCAGTTGTAGTCGCACTCGTGAAGCTGCACCTTGCCGAGCACGTGGCCGCTGAAATCGAGATCCGCCTTGGACCCCAGCTGCGCCAGGTCGGCGGCGATGTCGCGGCCGTTGTCCTCGAACACCATGCCGTTCCAGGTGCGGGTACGGTAGTTGTTGAGGTTGAGGCAGGGATCGTGGGCGAAGTGCGGCGCGCCGATGAGCTGGCCCTGCAGATCGTAGGTCCAGCGGTGCAGGGGGCAGACGATGTTGCTGCGCGTGTTGCCTCGGCCGCGCAGCATCACGGCCTGGCGATGACGGCAGACATTGGAGATGAGCTCCACGCCCTTCGGCGTGCGCACCAGCGCGCGGCCCTCCGATTCGTGGGCCAGCGCGTGATAGTCGCCCACTTCCGGCACGGAGAGCTCGTGGCCGATGTAGCGCGGTCCGCGCTGGAAGAGGAGCTCCATCTCGCAACGAAACAGGTCGTCGTCGAAGTAACTGCTGACCGAGAGTTGTGAACGGCTTCGTTCAAGAGCTTCGAGGGTGATGCTCAGGTCGGACATGATCCCCAGGATCTCCAAAAACCAATGTCGAACCGCCCCCGTGAGCCGGGAAGGGGCCGCCTTGTGCCCCGCAAGACCGGCGATGGGGGAAAGAAAGCCCGCGGAACGCAGAAAGCGGCTCTGCGGCGGGCCGCGGATTGTACCCGTGGGGTGCGTGATGCACGTTCCAGACGGGTTGAAGCGACCCCACCGACTTGGGGCCGCGCCGGGGTTTCTCAATATGTCGTGACGACTACAATCGAGGTTTCACCTCGCGAAAATGTCCTCGTCCCCTCAGACTTCTGCGCAAGCCACCGTACCCGCCACGTACGAGGACGCTCTGGCCGAGCTGGAGCGTTTGGTCGCGGCGATGGAAGGCGGACAGCTTCCCCTGGATCAACTGCTGCGCAGCTACCAGCGCGGCGCAGAGTTGCTGGCGTTCTGCCGCTCGCGGCTCGAAGCCGTCGAGCAACAGGTCAAGGTCCTCGAGGAGGGACAGCTCAAGCCCTGGATGCCCGCATGAAGCGAGCCGAATTCGATCAATGGGCCCGCCAGCAGCTTGACGCGGTCGAGGCGGCGCTGGACCGGTGGGTGCCTGAAAACGCACCGGCAGGCCTCGGCCTGGCCATGCGCTATGGCGTGCTCGATGGCGGCAAGCGTGTGCGGCCGCTGCTCGTGCTGGCCGCTGCGCAGGCCGTGGGCGGCCAGCACGAGGCCGCCTTGCGCGCGGCCTGCGCGGTGGAGCTCATCCATGCCTACTCGCTGATCCACGACGACATGCCCTGCATGGACAACGACGTGCTGCGGCGGGGAAAGCCGACGGTGCACGTGCAGTTCGGCGAGGCGCAGGCCATGCTCGCCGGCGATGCGATGCAGGCCCTGGCCTTCGAGATCCTCACCCCCGATGAGGGCGTGCCGCCCGCGCTGCAGGCGCGCCTGTGTGCCTTGCTGGCGCGCGCTGCGGGCCACGACGGCATGGCCGGCGGACAGGCCATCGACCTGGCCAGCATCGGCCTTCCGCTCGACGAGCACACGCTGCGCGACATGCACCACCGCAAGACAGGCGCCCTGCTGCAGGCCAGCGTCCTGATGGGTGCGGCCTGCGGCACGACCACGCCGCCGCAATGGCAGGCGCTGAGCGACTTCGGCGATGCCGTCGGCCTGGCCTTCCAGGTCGTCGACGACATTCTCGATGTGACGCAGGCGTCCGAAACGCTCGGCAAGACGGCCGGCAAGGACCTGCACAACAACAAGCCCACGTATGTGACCGTGCTGGGCCTCGATGCGGCCCGCCGGCATGCCGCCGAGCTCCGCGACAAGGCCCAGGCGGCCCTCGCCCGAAGCGGCCTGACCCACGCCGCCTGGCTCAGCCTGCTGGCCGACAAGGTCGTGGACCGCGACAACTGAAGCTGCCTCGATGAACCACACCCTGCTTCAATCCATCAACAGCCCCGCCGACGTGCGCCGGTTGTCGCGGACCGATCTCAAGCAGCTTGCCGTCGAGCTGCGTGACTTCGTGCTGCAAAGCGTGTCACAGACGGGCGGGCACCTGTCGTCCAACCTCGGCACGGTCGAGTTGACGATCGCGCTGCATCACGTGTTCAACACGCCGCACGACCGCCTGGTGTGGGACGTGGGCCATCAGACCTACCCGCACAAGATCCTCACCGGCCGGCGCGACCGCATGCCCACGTTGCGCCAACTGGGGGGAATCAGCGGATTCCCGCGCCGCGACGAGAGCGAATACGACACCTTCGGCACCGCTCATTCGTCGACGTCCATCTCGGCCGCACTGGGCATGGCGATCGCCGCCCGGATGAAGGGCGAGAAGCGCAAGGCTGTCGCCATCATCGGCGACGGCGCGATGACCGCCGGCATGGCATTCGAGGCGCTCAACAACGCCGGCATGCCGCACGCCTGCGGCCACCCCGACATGCTGGTGATCCTGAACGACAACGACATGTCGATCTCGCCGCCGGTCGGCGCACTGAACCGGTATCTCGCGCGCCTGATGAGCGGCAAGTTCTACACCGCAGCCCGCGAGGGCGCCAAGCAAGTGCTGAAGAACGCGCCGCCGCTGTTCGAGCTGGCGCGTCGCTTCGAGGAGCACGCCAAGGGCATGGTGGTGCCCGGCACGATCTTCGAGGAGTTCGGGTTCAACTACGTCGGCCCCATCGACGGCCATGACCTCGATTCGCTGATCCCGACGCTCGAGAACCTGCGCGACAAGCCGGGTGCCCAATTCCTGCACGTGGTCACCAAGAAAGGCTATGGCTACAAGCTGGCCGAGGCCGATCCGGTGAATTACCACGGACCCGGCAAGTTCGATCCCAAGGTGGGCTTGCAGAAGCCGACCAAGCCGCCCAAGCCGACCTTCACGCAGGTTTTCGGCCAATGGCTGTGCGACATGGCCGAGAAGGACAAGCGTCTGGTGGGCATCACGCCCGCGATGCGCGAAGGCTCCGGCATGGTCGAGTTCGAACGTCGCTTTCCGGCGCGCTACCACGATGTGGGCATCGCCGAGCAGCACGCGGTGACCTTCGCCGCCGGTCTCGCCTGCGAGGGGCTCAAGCCTGTGGTGGCGATCTATTCCACCTTCCTGCAGCGCGCCTACGACCAGCTCATCCACGACGTCGCCATCCAGAACCTGCCCATCGTGTTCGCGCTCGACCGCGCCGGCCTCGTTGGCGCCGACGGCGCCACGCATGCCGGCGCCTACGACATCGCCTACCTGCGCTGCATTCCGAACATCGGCGTGCTGACCCCCGCCGACGAGAACGAATGCCGCCAGGCGCTGTACACCGCCTTCCTGCGGGACCATCCGACAGCGGTTCGCTACCCCCGCGGCGTCGGCATCGGCGCCGAGATCCAGGCCGAGATGACATCCATTCCGTTCGGCCGCGGCGAGGTCCGCCGCGAGGCCGGCCGCGCGCCGGGGCAGGGCAAGCGCATCGCCATCCTGGCCTTCGGTCCGCTGCTGTACCCCGCGCTGCAGGCCGCCGAGCGGCTCGACGCCACGGTCGCCAACATGCGCTTCGTCAAGCCGCTCGATGTCGCGCTGGTGACAGAACTGGGGCGCAGCCATGATGCAATCGTCACCGTGGAAGAAGGCTGCACGATGGGCGGCGCCGGCAGCGCGGTGATGGAGGCGCTGGGGGCCGCCGGCATCATGACTCCGGTGCTCACGTTGGGACTGCCCGACGAGTTCATCGAGCATGGAGATCCCGCCAAGCTGCTCGCGATGTGCGGGCTCGATGCGGCGGGCATCGAGCAGTCGGTTCTCAAGCGCTTCGGCGCGCGCCCGGCCCTCGTTCGTCCGGCGGTCAACCACTGAGGGCGCGGTCGGCCGTTGCGGGACGCGCAACGCTGTGTTCATGTCCTTCGCATCACAGGGGCGCGCGATTGGTGAGATGCTTGGTCCGGTCACGGGGTCGGAAGGACCACGCAGCCCGCTTCGCCGCGGGGGGCTTCAATGAATCACATGAGCAATCTGAAAGACGCACTGCACATTCCCGACACGCAAAGCGAGCGTGACGAGCGCCACCTCGCGATCCAGCGGGTCGGCGTGAAGGACGTGCGCTATCCGGTGGAACTGCGCATCGGCAAGGCGGTGCTGCCCACCGTCGCGCAGTGGGACCTCGACGTCGCGTTGCCTGCGGAGCAGAAGGGCACGCACATGTCGCGCTTCGTCGCCTGGCTCGATGCGATCGATGCGCCGCTCGATGCCGCTACCCTGCGCAGCGGCATGGCTGCGATGCTCGACAAGCTGCACGCGACCGAAGGACGCATCGAAGCGCGCTTTCCCTTCTTCCTGCGCAAGCGTGCGCCGGTGTCGGGTGTCGAGAGCCTGCTCGAGTACCAGGGCCGCTGGATCGCCGACGCGCGCGGCACCACGACCAGCGTGTGGGCCGAGGTGGTGGTGCCGGTGAAGTCGCTGTGCCCCTGCTCCAAGGAAATCTCCGACTACGGCGCGCACAACCAGCGTTCGCACGTCACCATCCGCGTCGAGCTCAAGCAGGACATCGAATGGACCGAGCTCGTGCGCTTCGCCGAGGACAGCGCATCGAGCGAGGTCTGGCCCATGCTCAAGCGCGCCGACGAGAAGTGGGTCACCGAGCGCGCGTACGAGAACCCCAAGTTCGTCGAAGACCTGGTGCGTGACGTGGCACTGCGGCTCAACGCCGATGAGCGCGTGGGGCGCTACAGCGTCGACGTGGAGAACTTCGAGTCGATCCACGCGCACTCGGCGTACGCGAGGATCGAGCGGACCTGATTCACGCGGTGGCGACGGGGATCTTGCCGATCTTCGCCTGCCACTCGGCCGGACCCGTCTGGTGCACCGACGTGCCTTGTGAGTCCACCGCCACGGTGACCGGCATGTCCTTCACGTCGAACTCGTAGATCGCCTCCATGCCCAGGTCGTCGAAGCCGACGACCGTCGCCGCCTTGATGGCCTGGGCGACCAGGTAGGCGGCACCGCCCACGGCCATCAGGTAGGCGGACTTGTGCTTGCGAATCGCGTCGATGCCGGCCGGGCCGCGCTCGGCCTTGCCGATCATGCCGATGAGGCCGGTCTGCGCCAGCATCATCTCGGTGAACTTGTCCATGCGCGTGGCCGTCGTCGGCCCGGCGGGCCCGACCACTTCGTCGCGCACCGGGTCGACCGGGCCCACGTAGTAGATGACGCGATTGGTGAAGTCCACCGGCAGCTTCTCGCCCTTGGCCAGCATGTCCTGGATGCGCTTGTGCGCGGCGTCGCGTCCGGTGAGCATCTTGCCGTTGAGCAGCAGCGTGTCGCCGGGCTTCCAGCTCGCCACCTCTTCCTTGGTCAGCGTGTCGAGGTTGACGCGCTTGCTCTTGTTGTAGTCGGGCGCCCAGCGCACGTCGGGCCAGAGGTCGAGGCTGGGCGGCTCGAGGTAGGCGGGGCCCGTACCGTCGAGCACGAAGTGCGCATGGCGCGTGGCCGCGCAGTTCGGGATCATCGCCACCGGCTTGCTCGCCGCATGGGTGGGATAGGTGGCGATCTTGACGTCGAGCACCGTGGTGAGGCCGCCGAGGCCCTGCGCACCGATGCCCAGCGCATTGATCTTGTCGCACAGCTCGATGCGCAGCTCCTCGACCTTGTTCTGCGGGCCTCGCTGCTTGAGCTCGTGCATGTCGATGTCCTGCATCAGGCTTTCCTTGGCCAGCAGCATCGCCTTCTCGGCCGTGCCCCCGATGCCGATGCCGAGCATGCCCGGCGGGCACCAGCCCGCGCCCATGGTGGGCACGGTCTTCAGCACCCAGTCGACCAGGCTGTCGCTCGGATTCATCATCACGAACTTGCTCTTGTTCTCGCTGCCGCCGCCCTTGGCCGCGATCTGCACGTCGACCGTGCTGCCCCGCACCAGGCTCACGTGCACGACGGCCGGCGTGTTGTCCTTGGTGTTCTTGCGCTCGAAGTGCGGGTCGGCCACGATGCTGGCGCGCAGCGTGTTGTCGGGATCGAGGTAGCCGCGGCGCACACCGTCGTTGACGGCGTCTTCCACGCCGGCCGGAAAGCCCTCGAAGCGAACGTCCATGCCGACCTTCAGGAACACGTTGACGATGCCGGTGTCCTGGCAGATCGGCCGCCGGCCCTCGGCGCACATCTTCGAGTTGGTGAGGATCTGCGCGATCGCGTCCTTCGCCGCGGCGCTTTGCTCGGCCTCGTAGGCGCGGGCGAGGTGCGCGATGTAGTCCGACGGGTGGTAATACGAGATGTACTGCAGCGCGGCAGCGACGCTGTCGACGAGGTCGGCGTAGCGGATGGTGGTCATGAGCGTGTCTCGGTTGGCGGCAGGGAGGGTTCAGTGCTCGGCATGGGCGGGCGCGGCCAGCAGGCGATCGGTCATGGCGATGGCCAGCGCCGACAGCAGGAAGACGGTGTGGATCACCGTCTGCGCGATGAGCACCCGGTCGGTCAGCGCGCCGGCGTTGATGAAGGTCTTCAGCAGATGGATGGAGCTGATGCCGATGATTGCGGTGGCCAGCTTCACTTTCAGCACCGATGCATTGACGTGGCTCAACCATTCGGGCTGGTCGGGATGGCCTTCGAGGTTCATGCGGCTCACGAAGGTCTCGTAGCCGCCGACGATCACCATGATGAGCAGGTTGGAGATCATGACGACGTCGATGAGCCCCAGCACGACCAGCATGATCGTCGTCTCGGTCAGCTTGGCATCGGTGGGCACGTTCTCGCCCTTGACCGCCACCGCGCTCAGCACGGTCTGCAGCGCCGTCTTGTCGCCCATGGCCGCCTCGATGAGGTGGACCAGCTCGACCCAGAAGTGGAAGACATAGACGCCCTGCGCGAGGATCAGCCCCAGGTACAGCGGAAGCTGCAGCCAGCGGCTCATGAAGATCAGATTCGGCAGCGGGCGCAGCTTGACGGTGGTGGGATCCTGCAGTTGAGCCATGGGTGTGTTCTTCAGGGATTTGTCCGATTGCCCAAAATTGTAGGTGCGCGACGATGACCGCCCCGGGGCACGCAATTCGTCGAGTAAGCGCTTCGTAAGAGCATCTGCCTAAGGTGCGAACCAAGTCACAGAACCGCCCTCCAGGAGACACGCATGTCGGAACACGCCACCAAGTTGTATCCCGCACCGGAGGCGTTCGCGAAAGCGGCGCACGTGTCGGGAATGGCCGCCTACGAAAAGCTGGTCGAGGAAGCCCGAACCGACTATGAGGGCTACTGGGCGCGCCTGGCACGCGAGCTGGTGAGCTGGAAGAAGCCGTTCACCAAGGTGCTCGACCAGAGCAATGCCCCGTTCTTCAAATGGTTCGAAGACGGCACGCTCAACGTCTCGTACAACTGCCTCGACAGGCAAGTCGAAGCGGGGCTCGGCGAAAAGGTCGCGATCATCTTCGAGGCCGACGACGGAAAAGTCACGCGGGTCACCTACCGCGACCTGCTGGCCCGGACTTGCCAGATGGCCAACGCGCTGAAGGCAAGCGGCGTGAAGAAGGGCGATCGTGTCGTCATCTACATGTCGATGTCGGTCGAAGGTGTCGTGGCCATGCAGGCCTGCGCGCGCATCGGCGCCACCCACTCCGTCGTGTTCGGCGGCTTCTCGGCGCAGTCGCTGCGCGACCGCATCGAGGATGCCGGCGCGGTGATGGTCATCACTGCCGACGAGCAGCTGCGCGGCGGCAAGCAGCTGCCGCTGAAGGCCATCGTCGACGAGGCGATCGGCCTGGGCGGCTGCGACAGCGTGAAGGACGTGATCGTCTACAAGCGCACCGGCGGCAACATCGCATGGAACGGCCAGCGCGATCGCTGGCTGCACGAGCTCACGGCAGCGCAGGCGCCCACCTGCGAGCCCGAGTGGGTGAGCGCCGAGCATCCGCTGTTCCTGCTCTACACCTCGGGTTCGACAGGCAAGCCCAAGGGCGTGCAGCACTCCACCGGCGGCTATCTGCTCATGGCCTCGCTGACCACCAAGTGGACCTTCGACCTCAAGCCCGACGACATCTTCTGGTGCACGGCCGACATCGGCTGGGTGACGGGCCACACCTACATCGCCTACGGTCCGCTGTCGCTGGGCGCCACCGAGATCGTCTTCGAAGGCATTCCCACCTATCCGGACGCCGGGCGCTTCTGGAAGATGATCCAGGACCACAAGGTCACGGTTTTCTACACCGCCCCCACGGCCATCCGGTCGCTGATCAAGGCGGCCGAAGCCAATGCCACCGCCCACCCGCGCAACTACGACCTGTCGAGCCTGCGCATCCTCGGCACGGTGGGCGAGCCCATCAACCCGGCGGCATGGGTCTGGTATCACGAGAACATCGGCGGCAGCCGCTGCCCGATCGTCGACACCTTCTGGCAGACCGAGACCGGCGCCCACATGATCACGCCGCTGCCGGGTGCCACGACGCTGGTGCCGGGGTCGTGCACGCTGCCGTTCCCCGGCATCGACGCCGCGGTCGTCGACGAGACCGGCAAGGAAGTGCCGTGGGGCCAGGGCGGCATTCTGGTCGTCAAGAGGCCGTGGCCGTCGATGATCCGCACGATCTGGGGCGATCCCGAGCGCTACAAGAAGAGCTACTACCCGGCAGACTTCCAGGGCAAGTACTACCTCGCCGGCGACGGCGCGATCCGCGACGAGAAGACCGGCTACTTCACCATCACCGGCCGCATCGACGACGTGCTGAACGTGTCCGGACACCGCATGGGGACGATGGAGATCGAATCCGCGCTGGTGGCCAATCCCGTGGTGGCGGAGGCGGCGGTCGTGGGGCGCCCCGACGAGACCACCGGCGAGGCCGTCTGCGCCTTCGTCGTGCTGAAGCGTCCGCGTCCCACCGGCGACGAGGCCAAGGCGCTGGCCAAGGAGCTGCGCGACTGGGTCGGCAAGGAAATCGGTCCGATCGCCAAGCCGAAGGACATCCGCTTCGGCGACAACCTGCCCAAGACGCGCTCCGGGAAGATCATGCGCCGCCTGCTGCGCTCGGTGGCCAAGGGGGAAGCAGTCACCCAGGACACCAGCACGCTGGAAAACCCGGCCATCCTCGAGCAGCTCGGGCAGGCGTACTGAAAGCCGCCCCCCAGACGAAAAAAGGCCCCGCGTGCGGGGCCTTTTTCTTGGCGGGGCCCGATCACTTCTGCGTCAGCACCCACTGCACGAGCTGCTTGGCTTCGGCTTCGTTGACTTGCGGGTTGGCGGGCATCGGGACCGCGCCCCAGACGCCGGAGCCGCCCTTGAGCACCTTCTGCGTCAGCTTGTCCACGGCATCTTTCTGGCCGGCGTATTTGGCGGCGACGTCCTTGTACGAAGGGCCGACCAGCTTCTTGTCGATGGCGTGGCACGCCATGCAGTTCTTTTGCTGCGCCAGCTCGGCGGGGGTCGCGGCAAACGCCGGGGCAGCGGCGACGGCCAGAACCAGGATGGAGAGCGATTTCATGGGGTCCTTTCGCACGATCTGCGGGGTTGTCCGTGAGCTACAGTCGCAAAACGGATTGTAGGCCGTCGTCGTTGACGGCCCGAGGGCAGGGAAGCGGGGGCTGAGCCATGTATTTCGTCATCGCCGGGGTGGCACTGCTGATCATGAAGATCGCCGAATTCGGTCCGGTCGGCGCCTGGCCGTGGTGGGGCATCCTGCTGCCATTCGGGCTCGCGGTGGCGTGGTGGGCATGGGCCGACGGGACTGGCTTCACGAAGCGCCGCGAGATGGACAAGATGGAAGCCAAGAAGCGCCAGCGCCGCATCGACAACCTGGACGCGCTGGGCATGGATGCCAAGGGCCGGCGCGGGCGCAGCGACACGGCGAAGGCCAGGCGCAGGCTCTAAGTCGCCTGCGCCGCCGATCCAGCCTTAGTCGAACTTGTCGAGCACGGCGCCCGAGCTCGCGCTGGACGCGCACTTCGCAAACTTGGCCAGCACGCCGCGCGTGTAACGCGGCGCCGGCTGCTTCCATGCCGCGCGGCGCTTCGCGAGCTCGGCATCGGTGACGTCGAGCTGCAGCGTCAGCGTGTGTGCGTCGATGGTGATGGAGTCGCCTTCCGCGACCAGCGCGATGTTGCCGCCTTCATAGGCTTCGGGCGCGACGTGGCCCACCACCATGCCCCAGGTGCCCCCGGAGAAGCGACCGTCGGTGATGAGCCCCACCGACTCGCCCAGGCCCTGGCCGATGAGCGCACTGGTCGGGGCGAGCATTTCAGGCATGCCGGGACCGCCCTTGGGCCCGAGATAGCGCAGCACCATCACGTCGCCGGGACGGATCTGCCCGGCCATGATGGCGGCCAGCGCCGACTGCTCGTCGTCGAAGACGCGCGCCGGGCCGGTGATCACCGGGTTCTTCAGGCCGGTGATCTTGGCCACGCACCCTTCGGGCGACAGGTTGCCTTTGAGGATCGCGAGATGGCCCTCCGCGTACATCGGGTCGGCGACCGGACGGATCACGTCCTGCTGCCCGGAAGGCTCCGGCACGTCGGCCAGCGTCTCGGCCACGGTCTTGCCGGTGATCGTCATGCAGTCGCCGTGCAGCAGCCCGGCGCCGAGCAGCATCTTCATGACCGCCGGGATTCCGCCCGCCTGGTGCAGATCGACTGCAAGGTATTTGCCGCTCGGCTTGAGGTCGCACAGCACCGGCACCTTCTTGCGCATGCGCTCGAAGTCATCGATGGTCCATTCGACTCCGGCCGCGTGCGCGATGGCCAGGAAGTGAAGCACCGCGTTGGTGGAGCCGCCGGTGGCCATGATGACGGCCACTGCGTTCTCGATCGACTTCCTGGTGACGATGTCGCGCGGCTTCAGGTCGCGCTTGATCGCCTCGACCAGCACGCGCGCCGACTCCCGCGCGGAACGCACCTTCTCGTCGTGCACGTTGGCCATCGTCGAGCTGTACGGCAGGCTGAGGCCCAGCGCCTCGAAGGCCGAACTCATCGTGTTGGCGGTGTACATGCCGCCGCACGAGCCGCTGCCCGGAATGGCGCGCCGCTCGATCTGGCAGAAGTCTTCCTCGCTCATCTTGCCGGCCGAGAACTGGCCCACGGCCTCGAAGACGCTCACGATGTTGAGGTCCTGGCCCTTGTAGTGGCCCGGCAGGATGGTGCCGCCGTAGACATAGATCGCGGGCACGTTGGCGCGCAGCATGCCCATCATGCCGCCCGGCATGTTCTTGTCGCAGCCGCCGATGACGACGACGCCGTCCATCCACTGCCCGCCGACGCAGGTCTCGACGCAGTCGGAGATCACCTCGCGCGACACCAGCGAGTACTTCATGCCTTCGGTGCCCATCGCCATGCCGTCGCTGATGGTCGGCGTGCCGAAGATCTGCGGATTGGCACCGGCTTCCTTCAGGCCCTCGACCGCCGCGTCGGCCAGCTTCTGCAGGCCCGAATTGCACGGCGTGATGGTCGAGTGGCCATTGGCCACCCCGACCATGGGCTTGCTGAAGTCGCCTTGCTCATACCCCATCGCGTAGTACATGGAGCGGTTGGGCGCACGGGCGACACCTTCGGTGATGTTCTTGGAACGGCGGTTCAAGCTCATGGCGGATCTCTTTGCAAGCGGAGGAACGGCAACGGGCAATGATAGCCCTCGCCCTTATCATCCGCGGTCGTCACCGAACCCCCCGGCGCATGCTCGTCCACCCTCAGTTCGACCCCATTGCCCTGAAGCTCGGGCCGATCGCCATCCACTGGTATGGCATCACCTACCTGGTCGCTTTCGGCCTGTTCCTGTGGCTGGCCGCCCTGCGCGTGAAGCAGCCGCAGTTCGCGCAGCGAGGCTGGACGCGGCGCGATGTGGAGGACATGCTGTTCTACGGCGTGCTGGGCGTCGTGATCGGCGGCCGTCTCGGCTACGTGCTGTTCTACAAGCCCGGCTACTACGCAGCCCATCCGCTGGAAATCTTCGCGGTGTGGAAGGGGGGCATGTCGTTCCACGGCGGCCTGCTCGGCGTGCTGGCCGCGATGGCGCTGTTCGCGCGCATGCGCGCCCGCCACTTCCTCGAGGTGACCGACCTCATCGCGCCGTGCGTCCCGACCGGGCTCGCATCGGGACGCATCGGCAACTTCATCAACGGCGAGCTGTGGGGCCGCGCGGCCGACGCCAGCGTGCCGTGGGCGATGGTCTTTCCGCAATCCGGATCCAACGTGCCGCGGCATCCTTCGCAGCTGTACCAGTTCGCGCTCGAGGGCATCCTGCTGTTCGTGCTGCTGTGGCTCTACGCGCGCCGCCCGCGTCGGCTGGGCGAGGTGTCGGGCGCGTTCCTCGTCGGCTACGGGCTCTTTCGCTTCATCGCCGAATACTTCCGCGAGCCCGACAGCTTCCTCGGCTTGCTCGCGCTCAACATGAGCATGGGACAGTGGCTGTGCGTGCCCATGGTGCTCGCCGGCATCGCGCTGTGGAGCTGGGCCCGGCGCGGCGCGGAGCAGCGGGCATGAGGCAGATTTTTCTCGATACCGAGACCACCGGCCTGAATCCGGAGTCAGGCGACCGCATCGTCGAAGTCGGCTGCGTGGAGCTGCTGAATCGCAGACTCTCGGGCCGCAACCTGCACTTCTACGTCAACCCCGGGCGGCCCAACAGCGAGGACGCGGTCAAGGTGCACGGGCTCACCGACGAATTCCTGTCCGACAAGCCCGCCTTCGCCGCCATCGCGGACGAACTGCTCGACTACGTGGCGGGCGCCGAGATCATCATCCACAACGCGGCCTTCGACGTCGGCTTCCTCGACGAAGAGCTCAAGCGCATCGGCCGCGGCCGCTTCACCGACATAGTCGCGGAGGTGACCGACAGCCTCACGATGGCGCGCGAGATGTTCCCCGGCAAGTCCAACTCTCTGGACGCGCTGTGCAAGCGCCTCGAGGTCGACAACTCCAACCGCGCGCTGCACGGCGCGCTGCTCGATGCCGGCCTGCTGGCCGAGGTCTACATCAACATGACGCGCGGGCAGAACTCGCTCGTCATCGATGCGGTCGAGGCCACCGACGCCGAGCTGGCGCTGGAGGTCATCGATTTCGCGAGCTTCGACCTGCCCGTCATCGCCGCCAACGAGGAGGAGGCGGCGGCCCACGACCAGCTGCTGGCCGACCTGGACAAGGCGTCGGGCGGCAGGACGGTGTGGCGACTGCTTGTGGCATAATCCCCGGCTTTCCCGGCAGCGCCGGGACCCGGAACACCCGGGCGGTTAGCTCAGTGGTAGAGCACTGCCTTCACACGGCAGGGGTCGCAGGTTCGAACCCTGCACCGCCCACCAGGAATGCCTGACAAGGACTTAGCAGTAGTTGCTAGGTCCTTTTTTCTTGGTCCGTATGGAAAGCCGAAATGATGGACAGCGATTCGGCAGCCGCAGACAGTCAGGTGCTTGGGCCGGAGAGGCAACAGACATCTCTACTGGCGCTCAGTCGCTTTACGAGCCGACCGTTGGCCAGTTTGTCGCCTCAACATGACTGGGTGATGGAGTGCGCCAGCCCGGCGTTCCTGTTGCGCCGACGCCGGGCGCTGTGGCAGCACAGTGCCGAACATGAACGAGGTGGGCGATGACAAGAGACGTTGCACTGGTGCTCGTGATGTTGCTTGGTGGCATCGCTATGGTGGGCTACGCGATCTACGCGGCAATTCACGGAACCGTCCATCTGGCTTCGCGATGGACCAACGCTGTCATCAATTTCGACAAAGCGCCTATTGCCTTCTCGCTCGGCGTTCTGCTCTACGCATCGGGAGGGGTCTTTTTCTTGTGGATCGGCTGGGGACTGCTCACCGAAAAGAAGGTTCGCAGGTAGCGGTGAATCAAATACACGCGTCGCAGCGGCAGATCGGCGGATTGCATCCTGACCTGCAGCATCGGAGTTCAAAGTGGACACGCAGGTCCGCAAATCACGACGGCTTCGGGCGTCATCGGACCCTGTGTGGCACGGCACGGTTTTGCCCAGCATCTCGCCCGTGGCGGTGTCCAACGCGGCGAACAGAATCAGCGTGCCGTTGCGCTTGTATGCGAACTCGTGGCTCTCGGCATGCCCGGGCGACAGCGGCAGCATGCGGTCCTTGCGGTCCAGCGCCTGGATTGCCGTCTTCTCATCGCCACAGAACACCACCGCGCGCCGGCGGGTTCAAGTACAAGCGAGGCCATCTCGAATGCGAAGTGGAAGTCATCACCGTTTTTCAACAGCCTGCTAGGCCAGCCAAGTCGAAGGTCACATGGCCAATCTGTACAAAGTTCGAACCGACTTCGAGAAGGCGATGCTTAAGGAGCTCGGACCGCTTCTCAAAGGTGGCCCTTGGAAGAGAAGTCAATGCGCTCTGTATGGCAGGTTCGGCGACGGGTACCAGGATGTTTTCCTGTCCGTGTATCGTGATGCGGCAAGAACCATTGCCGAACTGCGTATCAAGCCGATGGCACTAGATCCCATTCTCTGGGACATCCTTGACATAGCCGAAAACCAGTGTTAGCCGCTCTCGTTTCGGACTTGGGCTGCATTCAAATGCTCGGCCCTTCCGATCCTTGCGCAGGAAGTTGAGTTGCCTGGTGCGACGCCTGATCAAGTGGCAGGCAATGTGGTCGCGATGGTCGAGGGCAGCGTCAACCTGTTCCAGTCGTGTATTGCCACGGCGCCATTCTCCGACTTGGTCGCTGCGCATCCGAATCAGGTCGAGCGCGGCGCCTACGCAATCACATTGGTCACGAGCCTCATTCACGAGGGCAATGTTGAGGGTGCCTATCAACTTGCCAAGCGTTATTCCACGGGGCAGCTGACGTCTTGTTCCATATTGAAAGGCGAAAACGGCGAGTCCTTCCATGAACTTGCGATGAAGTGGATTGAGTCCAATCACAGGCCGATGGTTTGAACGCTGGCCGTCGTGCATTGGTGGCCCGGCAGCAAAGTCGTAGCGGAACTCCCGCATCACGCAGCAGGCGCCGCCAGGAACCATCAGGCGTGTTCGCGCAATCGGGCCAGCGCTTCGATCTCGATCAGCGTGTCGCGCGATGCCAGGGAAGCCACGCCGATGCCCGTCAAGGCAGGACGAACTGCACCAAAGTGGCGGGCGAGAACCGGCACGAGTTGCGACATGCCGTCCGCGAGTTCGCCGCGGACATACACCCGCAGCTGCAGGACGTCTTCAAGCGAGGAGCCGGCCTCGTTCAGCACCGTGACCAGGTGCTCCAGCGCGCCTTCGGCCTGACCTTCCAGCGTGGCGTGCCGGACATGCGAGTCGCCGTCCCAGTCGACTTGGCCCGAGACATGGACCAATCCGGATTCCAGGTCCACCTTGGCCTGCGACATGCCGACCGGCGCGCCGTCGTAAAGGCCCGCGGGATTGACCAACTTGGTTCTCATATACCGTCCAATGCAGAGTTGCGATGCTCGACAGCTTAGGGACGGCGTGCGCTGCGAGCCATGTCGACACGCTTGTAGCGGTCACAAGCGGCGCTATCTTGCTTTGCCGCAGTTGGCCCTCACGCAGTCGAGCACCCAGGTCAGCAGCGAGTCGGACATTGCGGACGGATGGTAGGCCGCCACCACCTCGAAGCCAGGCGGATACTTCTTGAGCGGCACCTCGAACAGCCCGTCGCAGGGCAGCAGCCGCGACGGCATGAAGGCCACCATGTCGGACTGCCGCAGGTACTGCAGTGCCATGAAGAACGAAGGCACTGACGCCACGACGCGACGCCGCAGCCCCTGCTGCTCGAACCAGCTTCCCGCCGAGCCGTCGAAGCTCGGCACCGCCGGAGACACCACGAGGAAGTCGTGTTCCACGAGGGCCTCCAATGCCAGTGCACCCGGCCCTTCGGTCAGCGGCCTGCCGGCGACGCACACATACCTCTCGGTGAAGAGCGGGGTCGACAGCAGGCCCTCGGGCACATAGCCGTTCGATGTGAAGGCCACGCCGATTTCGCCCTCTTGCATCCGGCGGACCAAGCCGGCGCTCTCGATGTTCGAGATCTTCACCTTGACTCGCGGTGCCGCGCGGCGCAGCTCGCGAATGAGGTCGCCGACGATGATCCGTTGCGCATGGTCGGTGGCGGAGATGCTCAGGGTGCGCTCGATTTCCTCCAGCGGAATCGACGTCGGCATCGGCATCGCGTGGATCAGCGTCAGCAACTGACGCACATGCGGCTCTATCAGCTGACCGTAGGCCGTGGGCACCATGCCGTGGCCGGTGCGCACGAACAGGGGATCGCCCAAAATCTCCCTGACCCGCTTGAGCTGAAGGCTGGCCGCTTGCTGAGAGACGTCGAGCGCCTCGGCTGCCGCCGACACGGTGCCGTGCTCGTAGAGGGCGCTGAGCATCCGCAGATGGTTGAGTTCCAGCTTCTCGATCATGAGCGACCAAACTGGGTGAGCTGACGGCGAACGGAATAGGTGCCGAGGAGCGGCGCGTCCTCAGGACTGCACTGCTCCAGAGCATAGTTGTCATTCGCGGTCGGAAGCCGAAGGACCGCAACAGGTCGGGCGGTTGAAGCGCTCGCTGGCGGCTCAGCCCGCAGTCAATGCGGTTCCGTCACGGCGAACCTGTGGATGGAGGTGCCTCCAGAGTCGACCGCGACCGTGACGGGGAAGTCCGCCAGCTCGAACTCGTGGATCGCCTCCATGCCCAGGTCACCCATGCGGGTTTACCCGAATCCATAAGAACTTGGGAGGGAAGGACTGGCGATGGCCACCGCGAACACGCTGACCTAACACCCGCTCTTGCCGACGCCATTTCGAGCGGCAAGTACCCCGTCGGCACCTTGTTGCCGACCGAGTTCGACTTGTGCGAGCGCTACGCAGTGGCAGCGCAGTGTGGCGCGGCGGGGCTCACCGAACCCGTCGCCCGGATGAGGCCGCGGCGCCGCGGGGCCGCGGCAGCAAACCTGCCGCCTCCAGCCGCTGCTCGCCGCGTGTCATGTGTTCCAGCGCCCATTTGCGGGCCGCCTTCGGATCGCCGGCGGCGATGGCGTCCACGATGGCGCGATGTTCCTTGCGAACCGCTTCCATGAAGTCCACTCGGCGCGACTCGTTGCCGCGGGTCACCCGCATCGCATCGTGCAGGTACTGCTGCAGGAACTCGAGCAGGCGGGTGAACTGCGGGTTGCCGGTTGCCTCGGCCATCGCGCGGTGGAACGCGAGATCTTCGGCCACGCCGTCGCCGCCGACGGCCACGGTACGGTCGATATCGCGCAGCGTGGCGCGCAACGCCGCCAGCTGCCTGCGCGATGCCCGTTCGGCCGCCAGGGCGGCGATCTCCCCTTCGAGCGCACGGCGGACTTCGCGCACCTGGACGACGGCTTCGATGGAATCGAGCACACCCGCATCGAAGGCCAGGGCGTGATGCGGCGGGGGTGCGGCGACGAACATGCCCAGTCCCTGGCGGGAGGTGAGCATGCCGCGGGACTTCAGCTGGTGCATCGCCTCGCGCACCACCGTGCGCGACACGCCGTGCGCCTGCGCGAGCGCCTGTTCCGTCGGCAAGCGCTCGCCAGGCTTGAGCTCCCCAGCCTGGATCCGATCTCCGATCAGCGTCGCCAGGCGGTCTGACAGACGTTCGTAAACGAGCCGGGCAGGCGCGGCGGCTGGCGGAGCAGATGGCCGGGACGACATGGTGATCAGGTCATCCTACAAGCTGGATACCAGCGCCGACTCCCGGTTTGCCCTATGGCGCGGCGCGCACATGGTGTCGATACTCGCGCCTCACGGTCGATGTCAGTCAGCGAGGTGGCATGGCGAGCGTCACGATCGAAGCGGTCAGGAAGAACTTCGGCCACACCGCGGTGCTCCATGGCGTGGACATCGCGATCGCGGACGGCACCTTCACGGTGCTGGTCGGACCCTCCGGCTGCGGCAAGTCGACGCTGTTGCGCATGATCGCAGGCCTGGAAGAAATCAGCGGCGGCGAGATCCGCATCGGCTCCCGGCGCGTCAACGACGTGCCGCCGAAGGAGCGCGACATCGCCATGGTGTTCCAGAACTACGCGCTTTATCCGCACATGACCGTGCGCGACAACATGGCCTTCGCGCTCATGCTCGCCAAGCACGACAAGGCGACCATCGACGAGAAGGTGCACCGTGCCGCCGACATCCTCGCGCTCACGCCGCTGCTCGACCGCTATCCGCGGCAGCTCTCCGGCGGCCAGCGCCAGCGCGTCGCGATGGGACGCGCGATCGTGCGCGATCCGCAGGTGTTCCTGTTCGACGAGCCCCTGTCCAATCTCGACGCGAAGCTGCGCGTGGCCATGCGCACCGAGATCAAGGAACTGCACCAGAGGCTGAAGACCACGTCGGTCTATGTCACCCACGACCAGATCGAGGCCATGACCATGGGTGACACCATCGTCGTGATGCACGATGGCCGGGTCGAGCAGACGGGAAGCCCGCTCGAGCTGTACGACCGGCCGGCGAACCTCTTCGTCGCCGGCTTCATCGGCTCTCCAGCCATGAACTTCATTGCCGGCACCCTGCGGCGGGGCGGCGACGGCGCGAGCGTGGAGCTGGACGACGGCACGCGCCTGCCGGCACCGCCGGCTGCATCCGGCGCGGACGGACAGGCCGTGATCTACGGCGCCCGACCGGAGCACCTCGCTCTCGTCGCCGAGGGCGGCATGCCGGTGCAGGTCGCCGTCGTCGAGCCCACCGGGGCCGACACGCTGGTGTCGTGCCGTCGCGGCGGCGGCGAGGTGCTGGCGGTGTTCCGCGAGCGCCATGCCTTTGCGCCCGGAAGCACGATCCGCGTCGTTCCGGACCTGCAGCATGCTCACCTGTTCGACGCCGCCACCGGCAGGAGGCTTTCCGGCTGAAGCGTTGCCCCATCCCCTCTCAAGAAGGGACCACCCAAGGAGACACCATGAACCAGTTCAACCGCCGTCGATTCCTCGAAGGGTCTGCCGGCGTCGCCGCCGCCGCGACGCTCGGCACGGGCACCGCCCTGTTCACGCCGCTGGTGCACGCACAGGCGTTGACGTTCAAGCCCGAGAAGGGCGCGAAGTTGCGTGTGCTTCGCTGGAGCCGCTTCGTGCAGGGCGACATCGATGCCTACATGGCCAACGTGCGCAGGTTCACCGAGAAGACGGGCGTCGAGGTGCGCGTCGACAACGAGGGCTGGGAGGACGTGCGGCCCAAGGCCGCCGTCGCCGCCAATACCGGGGCCGGGCCGGACATCATCCTGTCGACGAACGACGATGCCAACCTGTATCCGGAGAAGCTCGTCGACGTGAGCGACCTGTGCGAATACCTGGGCAAGAAGTACGGCGGCTGGTATCCCGCCGGCCAGGCGTACCTCAAGCCGGACGGCAAGAAGTGGATCGGCGTGCCGCTGGGCTGCGCGGGCGCCATGATGGTCTACCGCGACAGCATGCTGAAGGCGGCGGGCTTCGACAGCTTCCCGAAGGACACCGACAACTTCCTGAAGATGTTCAAGGCACTGAAGGAGAAGAACACGCCCGGGGGCATGGCACTGGGCAACGCCACGGGCGACAGCGGCTGGACGCATTGGCTGATGTGGGCCTTCGGCGGCAAGATCGTCGACGAGAACAACCGCGTGACGATCGACAGCCCGGAGACGATCCGCGCACTCGAGTACGCGAAGGAGCTCTACCCCAATTTCGCGCCGGGCACGCTTTCGTGGCTGGATCCGAACAACAACAAGGCCTTCCTTGACGGACAGATCAGCGTCACCAACAACGGCATCTCGATCTACTACGCCGCGAAGAACTCTCAGGACGCGAAGGTCAAGGAGATGGCCTCCGACATCAACCACGCGTCGTTCCCGATCGGGCCGGTGGGGCAGCCCACCGAGTACCACCTGTTCTTCAACCAGATGATCATGAAGTACACCAAGTACCCGCAGGCCGCCAAGGAGTTCCTGCGCTTCATGATGGAGGCCGACCAGTTCGATGCCTGGCTGCAGGGCGGCGGCGGCTATGTGTCGCACCCGCTGAAGGCGTACGACGCCAATCCGATCTGGACCTCAGACCCGAAGCACACGCCGTACCGCGACGCGTTCAAGAACCTGCGGCCCGCAGGCTACGCGGGACGCCTGGGCTATGCGTCAGCCGGGGCCTTGAGCGACTTCATCGTGAGCAACATGGTGGCCGAGGCGGCGAGCGGGCAGCGCACGCCGAAGGAAGCGGCCGAGCGAGCGGCCAAGCGCGCCGAGCGCTACTACAAGGTATGAAGTGAAGCTTCGGTGCGCACAGAGCATTCCAGGCCGTTGTGACCGGCCCGGCGTTTCCGAAGAAACACCGGGCCCGTTCGTCCTGAGCCTGTCGAAGGGCCGCGTTGCAGTCAGAAGTCCGTTCGGGCTGAGCTTGTCGAAGGGTTGCGTCGCGGTCAGCAATCCGTTCGGGCTGAGCTTGTCGAAGGGTTGCGTCGCGGTCAGCAATCCGTTCGGGCTGAGCTTGTCGAAGCTGCACACGATGGGCATGCAGCTTCGGCAAGCTCAGCCCGAAACGTTGATCAGTGCGGAGCGGCCCTTCGACAAGCTCAGGGCGAACGGATTACTCGACAAGCTCAGGGCGAACGGCTTTTGGAGCGCAGGAGTCTTGTCGAAGCGCCTGCACGACGCATGCAGCTTCGGCAGCGGGACAAGCGGCCGCGAGCGCCGATAACACATGCTCGAGAAACTGCAGAACAGCCGCAACGCCCTCGGCATCGTCTTCATGATGCCGGCGGCGGTGCTGCTGCTGCTGTTCCTCACCTATCCGCTGGGCCTGGGCGCATGGCTTGGCTTCACCGACGCCAAGATCGGCCGGGGCGGCGAATGGGTAGGGCTCGACAACTACATCTTCCTGTGGAACGACAGCGTGATGCGGCTGGCGCTCTTCAACACGCTCTTCTACACGACGGTGGCGAGCGTTCTCAAGTTCTTCCTCGGCCTCTGGCTCGCCCTGCTGCTCAACCGCAACCTGCGCTTCAAGAGCTTCTTTCGCGCTGTCATCCTGCTGCCCTACATCGTGCCGACCGCCTTGTCGGCGATCGCGTTCTGGTGGCTCTACGACGCGCAGTTCTCGGTCATCAGCTGGGTCCTGACCCGCATGGGCCTCATCCACGGCTACATCGATTTCCTGGGCGACCCCTGGAACGCGCGCTTCTCGGTCATCGCCGCCAACGTGTGGCGCGGCGTGCCTTTCGTCGCCATCACCTTGCTCGCCGGCCTGCAGACGATTTCGCCGTCCTTCTACGAGGCATCGGCGATCGACGGCGCGACGCCGTGGCAGCAGTTCCGCCATGTCACCTTGCCGCTGCTGACGCCGATCATCGCGGTGGTGATGACGTTTTCGGTGCTGTTCACGTTCACGGACTTCCAGCTCATCTATGTCATCACGCGTGGCGGGCCGCTCAACGCGACGCACTTGATGGCCACGCTGTCGTTTCAGCGCGCGATTCCCGGTGGCGCGCTGGGCGAGGGCGCGGCGATCTCGATCGCGATGGTGCCGTTTCTGCTGGCTGCCATCCTGGTGAGCTACTTCGGGCTGCAGCGACGGGCCTGGCAGCAGGGAGGGAACGACGCATGAGTGCCGTCAGTCCGGCCGCCAGCGAAACGGTGGGCATGTCCTACCTGGAGACGCGGCGGCGCAAGCTCGCGGTCGTGTACCTGCCCCTGGCCTGCTTCCTCTTCGTGCTGCTGTTTCCGTTCTACTGGATGGGCGCCACCTCCATCAAGCCGAACGGCGAGCTGCTGTCGCGCGAGGGCAATCCATTCTGGGTGCACAGCCCCACGCTCGATCATTTCAGGAAGCTGCTGTTCGAGACGGCCTACACCGACTGGCTGTGGAACACCGTCATCGTGTCGGTGGTCGCCACGGTCATTTCGCTGGCCTTTGCGGTATTCGCCGCCTACGCCATCGAGCGCCTGCGCTTCCGGGGGTCGCGGCAAGTGGGCATGTCGATCTTTCTCGCGTACCTGGTGCCGCCATCGATCCTCTTCATTCCGCTGGCCACCGTCGTGTTCAATCTCGGTCTGTTCGACACGCGGCTCGCGCTGATCCTCACCTACCCCACCTTCCTGATCCCCTTCTGCACCTGGCTGCTGATGGGCTATTTCCGCTCGATCCCCTACGAGCTCGAGGAATGCGCGCTGATCGATGGTGCGACGCGCTGGCAGATCCTCACCAAGATCATCCTGCCGCTGTCGGTTCCCGGGCTCATCTCGGCAGGCATCTTCGCCTTCACGCTGTCGTGGAACGAGTTCATCTACGCGCTGACCTTCGTGTCCTCGTCCGAGGTCAAGACGGTGCCGGTCGGCGTCGTGACCGAGTTGGTCGAGGGCGACGTCTATCACTGGGGTTCACTGATGGCCGGCGCGCTGCTCGGCTCGTTGCCGGTGGCCTTCGTCTATTCCTTCTTCGTGGAGCACTATGTTTCCGGCATGACCGGGTCGATCAAGGAATGACGCCAGCGCATGGCCCGCAGGCGTCGCACGGACCTGCGAGGGGTCGGCTTTCCGCCACATCTCCAAACGCATGGCCTGCCTCTTCGGCAGAGGCACCGTTTTTGCCCTGTCGCGGCATATGCCCGTCCAGCAGCTCTCCACCGCCCCTCTGTTCATCGTCCTGAACGCCGGCTCCGGCGGCCAGGATGCGGCTGAAACGCGTTCGCTGATCGGAGGGTTGCTCGCGCAATCGGGTCGACGTCACCGGATTTCCGTCGTCGAGCCGGGCGCCGACATCCGCGGAATCGCCAAGCGCGCGGCTCAGCAGGCGCTCGCCGAAGGCGGCGTGACCGTCGCGGCCGGTGGCGACGGCACCATCAACGCGGTGGCGCAGGCGGCGCATGACGTCGGCTGTCCCATGGGCGTGCTGCCACAAGGCACATTCAACTATTTCGGCCGCACGCACGGAATCCCGACCGACGCGCAGGAGGCGACGCGGGCGCTCCTGAATGCGCACGTGCAGCCGGTGCAGGTCGGGCTGGTCAACGACCGGGTGTTCCTGGTCAACGCGAGCCTGGGCATGTATCCGGAGCTGCTGGAGGACCGCGAGCAGTTCAAGTCACGGTTCGGCCGGCGCCGCATGGTGGCCATCGCCGCGGCCCTCTGGACGCTGTTGCGCGAGCATCGCCAGCTGCGTCTGGCGATCGAGCTGAGCGGGGTGGTGCGCGAGGTCCGCACCTCGACGCTGTTCGTGGGCAACAACCGGCTGCAGCTCGAGCAGGTCGGCATCGCGCAGCAGCAGGCGCCCGAGACGGGCCGCGTGGCCGCCGTGATGCTGAAGCCGGTCGGCACGTTCTCGTTGCTGGGCCTGCTGATGCGCGGAGCGCTCGGCAGGCTCGGCGATGCCGAGCGGGTCGAGACCTTCCAGTTCCAGCGCATGACGGTGACGCCGTGGCTGCCTTACGGGACGCGGCGGGTCAAGGTGGCCGCCGACGGCGAAATCATGTGGCTGCGCAGCCCCCTGGAATTCCGCGTCTCGCCGCGCCCGTTGTACCTGCTCAAGCCGGCCGTGGCGCGCGAGCCGGGGCAGACAGCCTCGGCGATGCCGGCGGGGAGCTCGCCGTGACGACCCTGCTGCACATCTCGGATCCGCATTTCGGAACCGAACAGCCGCCGGTCGTCGACGCGCTGCTGCAGCTCGTTCGCGAGCAGCCGCCCGACCAGGTCATCCTGTCGGGCGACGTGACGCAGCGGGCGCGGCGGGCGCAGTTCAGCGCGGCGCGCCGCTTCATCGACGACGTGGGCGCGCCCCGGACGCTGGTGATTCCGGGCAATCACGACATTCCGCTGTTCAACGTGGTCGCGCGCCTGTTCGCGCCCTATGCAGGCTTCATCGAGGCTTTCGGCGCCGAACTGGAACCGGTGGCCGAGTCGCCGCAGTGCCTGGTGATCGCCCTGAACACGACACGTGCCCGTCGGCACAAGCACGGCGAGGTGTCGGCTCAGCAGGTCGAGCGGGTGGCCGACCGCCTGAAAGCGGCGCTGCAGGGTCAACTGCGCATCGTCGTCGTGCACCAGCCCGTCGCGGTGATTCGCGAAGAGGACGAGGTGAACCTCCTGCGCGGCCATGGCGACGCGATCGCGCGCTGGTCCAGCGCCGGCGCGGACCTGGTGCTCGGCGGCCACATCCACCTGCCCTACGTGCTGGCCCTGCACGAACGCGTGAAGGGACTCGCGCGACGCACCTGGGCCGTGCAGGCCGGCACGGCCGTGTCGCGCCGCGTGCGCCAGGGGGCGCCGAACTCGGTGAACCTGATCCGCTGGGGCGATGGGCTGCCGCCGGCTCGCTGCGTCGTCGAACGCTGGGACTATGCGGCGCAGGCCGGCGGCTTTGCGAAGGTGCACGAGACGGCGCTGGCGACCGGGTGGGTTGACCGATGAGTCGGCATCTCGCGCCCTGGCGAGTGGCAGACGGGTGGTCGCATCAGGGCCGTGTGGTCGTCACGGCGCGGCGAGCCGCGACCCGCGCGCACGCAGGGCGCCGCTGCGCCGCAGCAGGATCAGCGCGATCGACAGATTGAGCAGATTCCAGGCAATTCCATTGATGAACGCCGCCTGGTACGACCCTGTCAGGTCGAAGACCTTGCCGGACATCCAGCCGCCGAGCGCCATGCCGAACAGCGTGGCCATCAGAACGGTGCCGACCCGCGCGCCGGCCTCCGCCGGCGGGAAATGCTCCCGCACGATGATGGCGTAGCTGGGCACGATGCCGCCCTGGAAGAGCCCGAACAGCGCGGAGACGACATACAGCGAAACCAGCCCGTCGAACGGAAGGAACAGGAGCAGCGCCGTGCCCTGCAGCACGGAGCCCAGCAGCAGCGTGCGGACCCCGCCGATGCGGTCGCAGATGAGGCCCGACACCAGCCGGCTGACGATGCCGCAGGCGAGCATCAGCGACAGCATCTGCGCGCCGCGTGCCGCGCCGTACCCGAGGTCGCCGCAATAGGCGACGATGTGGACCTGCGGCATCGCCATCGCCACGCAGCAGGCCACGCCGGCCACGCACAGCATCGCCTGCGCACCGGTGAGGCTCATGCCGAACGGCCGGTCGGAGGGAATGGGCCCCCGGCTTGCACGTGCAGAAGGCGCCGCCCCGATCGCGGGCGGAGCGGCGCGCAGCAGGAGGGCCAGCGCGGTCATCGTGACGGCGCAGAAGATGCCCAGGCCGATGTACGTGTCGCGCCAGCCCGCGACCTCGATGAAGTGTTGAACGACGGGCGGCCAGACCGCGCCCGCCAGGTAGTTGCCGCTGGCACAGATGGCGACCGCGATGCCGCGCCGACGCACGAACCACAGCGACGTGTCGGCCAGCAGCGGCGCAAAGGTCGCCGAGCTGCCGAAGGCGCCGAGCAGCACGCCATGAGCCAGCGCGAAACCGGGCAGGCCGGAGGACATTCCGGCAGCCACGAAGCCCGACCCGAGCCCGACGGCCCCCAGGAACACCACCCGCATCACGCCGAAACGGTCGGCCAGCTTGCCCATCGCAATGCCGCCCAGTCCGAAGCCGACCATCATCAGCGTGTACGGCAGTGCGGCAGCGGCACGGGCCACCTTGAACTCGGCTTGCACCGCGGGCAGCACCACGGCCACCACGTACATCGCGCCGCTGCCGATGGTCATCAAGGCCAGCGAGACCAGCAGGCGCATCCACGCCTGGCGGGAGTCCGGTGTCGGAGTGGGCATCGGCGGATTGTCGCGCCCGCACTGATCCAGCGCTGGGCTGAACGCGGACGACCCCTTGACAGTGCCTGGGTTGCACTTCAATACTAAACCCAATGGTTAACCGTCAAGACGACCGCCTCGACCTCGTGTTCGCCGCGTTGTCCGATGCCACGCGGCGCAGGGTGCTCGACCAACTCGGCGCGGGCGATGCCACCGTGAGCGAGCTCGCGCAGCCGCATGGCATGTCGCTGCCGGGGTTCATGAAGCACCTCGGCGTCCTGGAGGCTGCCGGCCTCATCGCCCGCGCCAAGGAAGGGCGTGTGGTGCGTTGCGGGCTCGATGCCACCGCCATGCAGGCCGCCGCGGCGTGGATCTGGCGCTATGAGCGCTTCTGGAACGAACGGCTCGATGCGCTAGGACGTTATCTCCACCATCAACAGGAACCCACACGATGGAAAAAACCTCGCAGCGGCGAGCGCCGACCGAGCTCCGCATCGACCGGCACTACCCCTTCCCGCCCGAGAACGTCTGGCGCGCGTGGACCGAGCCGCAAGCGCTGAGTCACTGGTTCGGCACCGGCCGGCCCGGCTCGGTCACCGAGGCCCAGGTCGACCTGCGCGTGGGCGGGCGCTACCGCATCGTTTCCACGCAGCCCGGCGCAGAGACGCACGACGTCTCGGGCGAGTACCTGGAAGTGCTGCCGCACGTCCGCCTCGTCTTCACCTGGGCGTGGCGCAGCACACCCGAGCGCGTGTCACGCGTGAGCATCGACTTCGTGCCGCAGGACGGCGGCACCCGCCTGCGCTTCGTCCAAGACCGCTTCTTCGACGACGAGGCACGCATCGCCCACGAGCGCGGCTGGAAGCCCGCATTCGAGCAGCTCGACACCTTTCTTCAGCTCGACACAGAGGAACCCTGACATGACGCACCAAGGAAGCTGCCACTGCGGCCGCATCAGGTTCGAAGCCGAAGGCGACATCGGCTCGGCCACCTCGTGCAATTGCTCCATCTGCCAGCGCAAGGGCACGCTGATGTGGTTCGTGCCGCGCAGCGCCCTGCGCGTGCTCACGCCGGACGAGAACGCGAGCACCTATGTGTTCAACAAGCACGTGATCAGGCACCGCTTCTGCCCGACCTGCGGCATCCATCCTTACGGCGAGGGCACCACGCCGTCGGGTGAGGCGATCGCTGCCGTGAACCTGCGCTGCATAGAGGGCATCGACCTGCAGGCGATTCCCGTCAGCCACTTCGACGGGCGGTCGCTGTAGGCGGTGCACCGCCTGCGGGAGATCCGCGGGTCGTGAAAGCTTGATTCGGTCGGGGCGCCTACTTGCCGGCCGGTTTCGCGCCGGCCTCGGCAAAGCGCGCCACGAAGTAGGCCAGCGTGTCGAGGTCCTCCGGGGGAATCTGGCTCACCGCCTCGGTCATGGCCATCGTGTAGCCGGGGCGCTTGCCGGTCTTGAATCCCTGCAGCGTCATCTGGAGGTAGTCCTCGCGCTGGCCGCCGATGCGCGGCACCTGCTGGCCGCCGCTGAGGTCGTTTCCGTGGCAGAAAAGGCACTTGTGCTGCTGTGCGAGCTGCTGTCCGCGGCTCATTCGCGCCGGGTCGGGCGGCGTGGCGGGCGAGGGAGCAGGCACCGGCGGCAGCGTGCCGATGTACTCGGAGAAGCCGCGCAGGTCGTCGTCCTTCATGGTCTTGGCCACCGCCGACATCGCTTCGTTGCTGCGCCGGCCCTCGCGGAACAGGAACAGCTGCGTGATGGCGTAGAACGAATGCTGGCCGGCCAGCACCGGCGTGCCGGGCATGTCGCTGCGCCCGTTGGCGCCGTGACAGGCCGCGCACACCGCCGCGTAGCGTTGTGCGTAGCCGCCCTTGTCCTGCGCCACGGCCGGTGCGACGCCCACGAGCGCGAGCGCTGCCAGGAACAGCGCGGCGGCGCTGCGCTCGGTCCTCATTTCTTGCCCGTGTAGCTGATGCGGTAGATCGCGCCGGCGTGGTCATCGCTGACCAGCATCGAGCCGTCTTTCAGCACCAGGAAGTCGACCGGGCGCCCCAGGTAGTTGTTGTTCTCCACGAAGCCGGTCATGAACGGCTCGACCCGTGCACCGCCCTTGCCGTCGGGGAAGGCGACCGAGACGTCCGCGTACTTGACCGTGCGGTTCCAGGGACCATGGCGCGCGATGAACATCGCGCCCTGGTACTTGGCCGGGAACATCTTGCCCCGGTAGAACGTCAGGCCCAGCGAGCCGGCGTGCGGGCCGAGCAGCGCGGCGGGCTTGGCGTAGTCGTTGCACGACTTGCCCCAGCCGAATTCGGGGTCCGGGATGCTGCCCTGGTGGCAGAACGGATAGCCGAAGTGCTGGTTCGGGCCGGTGACGTGGTTGAGCTCGTCGTTCGGCAGCTCTTCGCTGAACCAGTCGCGGCCGTTGTCGGTGAACCAGAGATCGCCCGTCTTCGGGTCGAAGTCGAAGCCCACCGTGTTGCGCACGCCGGACGCGACGGTCTCGATGCTGCTGCCGTCGAGATTCATGCGGTAGATCTTGGCGTACTCGCCCGGGTCGCAGATGTTGCACGGCGCGCCGATGGCGTAATAGAGCTTGTCCTTGTGGATGCGCAGGAACTTCCAGCTGTGGTCCTCGCCGCCGGGCAGCTTGTCGTACAGCACCGTGGGCGTGCCGGGGTTGTCGAGCTTGTCCTCGATGTTGTCGAAACGCATGATCTGCTTGTGCGTCGCGAGGTAGAGGCTGCCCTTGTAGAACTCGATGCCGGCGGCCTTCTCCATCTTGTCGACGATGACCTTGGGCTCGTGCTTGCCCTGCTCGGGAATGGCGTAGACCTTGTTGCCGACGAACAGCGTGCTCACGAAGACGTTGCCCTTGGCCCCCTGGCGAAGTGCGCGTGCGTCGAGCACGCCCGACGCCCAGGTCTCGACCTTGAACCCGGGTGGCAGCTTGAACCTGGATGTCGGCAGCTTGTCGGCCGCTGTCGGGATCGGGAAGGCCGGCACGGGTGCCATTCGCATTGCGGTATCGGTCTTCGGGCGACCCTTGGCCCAGCCCGGCTCTTCGGCCGGCGGCGATTGCTGGGCCGATACGGCGGTCACGAAGCATGCGACCGCGGCGAACGCAAAAAACGGGCGAATCTGACGCATGGCGATGTCCCCTTTCTGGCTTATTGGCGCCGTCGCGATTCTGGGAGGAGTGACATCTCCCTGTCGACAAAATGTCCGCCGGGTTCGCCACCCGTGGAGAGTCGCGACGTCCTCTATCGGATCGCCGCTTCGACCCACGCGGCGGCGGCCAGCAGGCGCGCGTCGCCGCCGGGGCGTCCGATGAGCTGCACGCCCAGCGGAAGTCCGCGGATGTCGTCGCGCACCGGCAATGCGATGCAAGGACAGCCGAGCAGCTGCCACGGCCGACTGAACAGCGGATCTCCGGTGGAGCGCAAGCCGCGGGGAGCGGCGCCGGCCGCGGCCGGCGCCAAAATCACATCGACCGCGGCGAAGATGTCGCCGAGCGCCGCGCGCCCCGTCGCGGCGGCTTCCCGAGCCCGGCGGTAGTCGTCGCCCGCAATGCGGCGGCCTTGCGCGAGCATGCGAACCAACCCGGGCGACAGCTGCGTGCGGCGGTACAGCCATTCGGGCTCGAGCGCGCGCGCCGTCTCGAACCACTGCACGGTGAAGTGCGCATCGAACAGCGTGTCCCAGCCCGGCGGCCACGCCAGCTCGCTCACCTGGGCGCCGGCGGCCGACAGGCGGCGCAAGGTGGCGGCCAGCATGTCGGCGGAGTCGTCGCTCAGCGCATCGGCACGCGACGTCAGCGTCCAGGCCACCCGCGGCGCGAAGGCCTGCGCCGCCGGCTCGGCCGGCATGGCCAGGCAGGAGGACAGCAGCGCGGCGTCGCCGACGCTGCGCGCGAAGATGCCGACCTCGTCGAGCGACTCGGCATTGCCCTTCACTCCGGCACGCGGGATGCGCCCGGTCGACGGCTTGTAGCCGACGACGCCGCAGAACGCTGCCGGCCGGATCACCGACCCGGCCGTCTGCGTTCCCAGCGCCAGCGGAACCAGTCCGGCCGCGACGGCGGCGGCCGATCCGCTCGACGAGCCGCCCGGTGTGTGCCGTGCATCGCGCGGGTGGCGCGTCGGCCCCGGCGTCATGTTGGCCAGCTCCGCGCTCACGGTCTTGCCCAGCACCCAGGCGCCGCCGGCGCGCGCCAGCGCCACGCAGGCCGCATCGACGCCCGGGACGTGGTCGCGGTAGATCGCAGAGCCGTAGGCGGTCGGGATGCCGGCCGTGTCGATGATGTCCTTCACGCCGATGGGCACGCCATGCAGCGGGCCGCGCGGCGCCTGGCGGTCGAGCGCGCGGGCCGCCGCGCGAGCGCGTGCCTCATCGAACCACGCCCACGCGCGCAGTGATGGATCGAGCGACCGGCTGCGCTCGATGAGCGCCTCGGCGAGTGCCTGCACGCTGAGCTCGCGCGCGGCGATGGCGCGCGCCAGCTCGAGCGCTCCCCACTCATGCAAGGGCTTGGTCATGCGGTGACGCCTGTCAAGTCGGTAGTGTCAACAGCCCCCCTATCTTGAATGGTGCAAGCCCCTGGAGGGCAGGTCTAGTATCCGAAGCCATCGGCCATGCCGAAGGGAGTTCAGATGCAGACGACGATGACCGCGCGCTCTGACTTGACGATCGACAAGCTGGCCCCCACGCGGCCGGACACCGGCCGCCGCAAGCTGCTGCTGGTCGACGATCACGAGTTGGTGCGCTATGGCGTGAAGACGCTGTACACCGAACTGCAGGGCGTTCCGCTCCAATGGCTGGAAGCCAGCTCGCTGCAGGAGGCGCTCGCCCTCTACGCGAGCGAAGGCGACATCGACGCCGTGCTGCTCGACCTCAACCTCGCCGACTGCAAGGGACTGCAGGGACTGCGGCATTTCGTGCACGAGCATCCGGCCGCCCGCATCGCCGTGTTCAGCGCGACGCAGGACGAATTCGTCGTGCGCCAGGCGCGCGCGCTGGGCGCCGTGGGCTATGTCCCCAAGGGCGCGGTGAGCGCCGAGATGCGCGAGACGCTGTCGGCGCTGCTGTGGCCTCAGGGCGGTCCGCAGAGCAGGGGCTTCGCGCCGAGCAACGCGCTGTTCCCCCGCTTTCCATCGTCGGCCATGTACGACCGTGTCGCCGAGCTCGGTCCCCGCCACCTCGAGATCCTGGAGCTGGTGCTGTCCGGCTGCACCAACCAGGAGATCAGCAACTCGATGCGGCTGTCGCTCGGCACCGTGAAGAACTACGTCTCGTCGCTGCTGCTGGCACTGGACGTCAAGTCACGCTCGCACCTGGTCAGCCTGTTCCGATAGCCGTGTCTGCATTGCGCGACGACGCCGCCGGCTCCGGCCGGTACGGCGAAGCGCCGCGTGACCCGGTGTCGCCCGCGCCGCGCGCGACCTTCGTCGCGGCCGCCGAGCGAGGCGCCGGGGGTGCTTCCGCCGATGAGCACGGGGCGAGGCCGTTGCACGAACGTCGCGCCACCGACCGGCGGCTGCGCGATGAAGCGCTTCGAGCCGCCGTGGCGGGATCGCCGCTGCTGCTCGTCAGCTTCGCGCTCGCGGCCGCCGTGGCCTTCGCCGTCCTCCAGGGATCGCCCTGGCGCGCCCCTTGGGCGTGTGTCGCGCTCGCCGTTTCCGCCGCCTGGGTGAGCACCCTGTGGCTGGGTGCGCGACGCCATGCGCCGTTGCGCGACACGCGGCGGCGGCTGCGGGCCTTCATCGCGCTGGGCATCGCATCGATGATCGTGCTGGTCCTCTCGCCCTGGCTGGGAGCCGGCGCCGTGCCGGCCTCGGATCGGGCCCTGCTGATGCTGAGCATGGCGGCGGCCGCCTCCGCCGGTGCGGCCGCGTTCGCCTCGGTGCGCGTGGCCGCGTCGGTGGCCGCGGCGCTGCCCTTGTCGCCGGCCCTGGCCGGCTGGCTGCACGCCGACGACCTGGGCGGCGCCATCCTCGGCCTGCTGCTGAGCGCTGCCGCGGGCCTCGTGGCCTGGGTCTGCCGGCGCACCTGGCTGCGCAGGGCGCGCTCGGCCATCGAGCTCGAGGACCGCGTCCGCCGGCTGGAAGCCGACCGCGACGCGGCGCTGCGGGCCGATCAGGAGAAGAGCCGCTTTCTCGCCATCGCCAGCCACGACCTGCGACAGCCGGTGCACGCACTCGGCCTGTTCGCGGCCACGCTCGAGAAGCGCCTGCAGGGCACCGGCGAAGAGCCGCTGGTGCGCAACGTGGTGCGCTCCATCGACGGGCTGGACCGATCGTTCAACGCGATGCTCGACATCTCGCGGCTCGACGCCGGCACCATCGAGCCGAACTTCCAGCACTTCCCGCTGCGCGACCTTTTCCGCCGGCTGCACATGCACTTCGCCGGCCAGGCCGAGCTGGCGGGGCTGGGCCTGCGCTTCTCGCCGGGCGGCAAGTCGCTGACCAGCGACCCTCAGCTGCTGGAGCGCATCCTCGGCAATCTGATCCAGAACGCCATCAAGTACACCGAGCGTGGCGGCATCGTCGTCGTGGCGCGGACGACCGCGACGCACTTCAACATCGAGGTCTGGGACACCGGCGTCGGCATCCGCGCTGCCGACCTGCCGCGCATCTTCGACGAGTTCTACCAGGTGGGCCGCGGCGACCGCACCCGGGGCCAGGGGCTCGGCATGGGCCTGGCGATCGTCAAGCGGCTCGCGCGACTGCTGGGGCACAGCCTGACCGTGGTGTCGCAGCCGGGGCGGGGGACGATGTTCCGCGTCGGCATTGCGCAAGGCGGCCTGCCGGAGATCCAGGACGCCACCGCCGCCGCCGACACGCTGCCCATGCCGGTGCTGGAGCCGCGCACCGTGCTGATCGTCGACGACGAGGAAGCCATTCGCGAAGGCCTGGGCATGCTGCTGGAGGAATGGGGCTACCAGGCCGTGGCCGCCGGCAGCGTCGCGCAGGCCGAGCGCCTGGTGCACATGCTGGGCGCGCCGCCCGACCTCATCCTGTCCGACCTTCACCTCGGCGAGGGGCCGGACGGCATCGCGGCGATCGAGGCGGTCCGCCGCGCCTGCGCCTGCGACGTGCCGGCCATCCTCATCACCGGCGACACCTCGCACGAGGAGATGCGCCGCGCCACCGACAGCGGGCACCCCGTGCTGTTCAAGCCGGTGCAGCCGCGCAAGCTGCTGAATGCGCTCAAGGGGATGGTGCCGTAGCTTGTTGCTCCGCAGGCGGATGCTCTGCCTCTCCCGCTCGAGGGAGAGGGGTGACGGGCAGGCGTGGCGGACACCGCCGAAGTGACTTTCGACCACTGTGCCGGCGCCGTGCCGGTTCTAGAGTGGCCGTCACGCCCAGTCGCCCGGATGTCGCATGCCTGACGCCGAACTCGAGTCCCTGCTGTCCCCGCTCGCGGGCGACGCGCCCTGCGGCGCCGATCTCGAGTACGACCCGGCATTCCTCGCGCTGCTGCAGGCGGGCACGCCCAAGTCCAGCCAGCAGTACGGCGACACCGTCATTCCGCCGCAGGACGCCGATTGGCCGTCGGTGCTCGAGCTGGCGCGGCAGCTGGCGGGCCGCACGCGCGACCTGCGCGTGGCGGTCTGGCTCACGCGCAGCGGCGCGCGCATCCATGGGCTGGCGGCGGCCGTGCGCGGCCTGCAGCTGGTGCAAGGCCTGATCGAGCGGCATTGGGACCATGTGCATCCCCTGCTCGACACCAGCGACCACAATGATCCGACGGCGCGCGTCAACGCGCTGATGCCGCTGGTGCATGCCGACGCCGGCCTCGCCGACCTGCGCTCGGCCAGTCTCACGGGCAGGCGCGGCGCGGTGACGCTGCGCGACATCGAGCTCGCGATCGGGCGCGCCGAGCCTTTCAGGGGCGAGCCCGTTCCCACCGAGGAAGGCGTGATGCAGGGCATCACCGCCGCGATCGGCCAGGCGCCCGAGGTCGCGGCGCAGATGGAGGCCGCCTTCGCGGCCGCGCAAGGCATCGCGGCCGCGCTGGAGCAGCGCCTGGAGGCGACGCAGACGCCCGACTTCACTGCGTTGAAGAAGCTGCTGCAGCGGGTCGCCGAGGCGGGCCAGCGCGCCACCGGCAAGGCCGTCGAAGGCGCGCCGGCGACGCAGGCGACGCCCCAGGGCATCCCCGGCGGCGCCATCAACTCCCGTGAAGACGCGATCCGTGCGCTCGAGCGCGTCTGCGAATGGATAGAGCGCAACGAGCCGAGCAATCCCGCGCCGCTGCTGATCCGCCGCTCGCAGCGCCTGATGACGAAGAACTTCATCGAGATCATCCGCGACCTGGTTCCGGAGGGCGTGAACCAGATCGAGAAGCTCGCAGGCACCCAGACCAAGTCATAACTGCCCAGCCCACCAAGGAGCATCACCATGGCAACCAGCAGCCAGAAGTTCATTGCCCGCAACCGCGCGCCGCGGGTGCAGATCGAGTACGACGTCGAGCTGTACGGTGCCGAGAAGAAGGTGCAGCTGCCCTTCGTGATGGGCGTGCTGTCCGACCTGTCGGGCAAGCCCAGCGAGCCGCTGCCGCCGGTGTCGGACCGCAAGTTCCTCGACATCGACGTCGACAACTTCGACGCCCGCATGAAGTCGATGAAGCCGCGCGTCGCCTTCCAGGTGCCCAACACGCTGACCGGCGAGGGCAATCTCGCGGTGGACATCACCTTCGAGAGCATGGACGACTTCTCGCCGGCCGCGGTGGCGCGCAAGGTCGAGGGCCTGCGCCAGCTGCTCGAGGCGCGCCAGCAGCTGGCCAATCTCGTCACCTACATGGACGGCAAGACCGGGGCGGAGGAGCTGATCGCGAAGGTGATCAAGGACGAGGCGCTGCTGAAGTCGCTGGCCGACGCGCGCAAGCCTGGCCCGAGCGCCGCCGAAGGGGCGGCGGCCACCGAAGGCCAGTGAGACCAGGGCATCACGGAGACACACCATGGCTGAAGAAACCGTCACCCAAGCGACGCCGCTGCAAGGCATCGAGTACCAGGGCAGCGAGTTCGCCGCTCTGCTGAACAAGGAATTCAAACCCAAGTCGGAAGAAGCCCGCTCGGCCGTCGAGCAGGCGGTCCTCACGCTGGCGCAGCAGGCGCTGTCGCGCACCAACCTCATCAGCAGCGACGTGATCATGTCGATCCAGGCGCTGATCGCCGAGCTCGACAAGCGGCTGTCGGCGCAGGTCAACGCGATCCTGCATCACGCCGACTTCCAGCAGCTCGAAAGCGCCTGGCGCGGACTGCACTACCTCGTCAACAACACCGAAACCGACGAGATGCTGAAGATCCGCGTGATGAACATCTCCAAGCTCGACCTCGGCAAGACGCTCAAGCGCTACAAGGGCACCGCCTGGGACCAGAGCCCGCTGTTCAAGAAGGTCTACGAGGAGGAGTACGGGCAGTTCGGCGGCGAGCCGTTCGGCTGCATGGTCGGCGACTACTACTTCGACCACAGCCCGCCGGACGTCGAGCTGCTCGGCGAGATGAGCAAGGTGGCCGCCGCCGCGCATGCGCCGTTCATCTCGGCCGCCGGCCCCGCGCTGATGCAGATGAGCTCGTGGCAGGAACTCGCCAATCCGCGCGACCTGACGAAGATCTTCACGACGCCCGAATACGCGGCCTGGCGCTCGCTGCGCTCGTCGCCCGACGCGCAGTACGTGGGCCTGGCGATGCCGCGCTTCCTGTCGCGGCTGCCCTACGGCGCCAAGACCAGCCCCGTCGAGGAGTTCGACTTCGAGGAGGAGACCGCCGGCGGCGAGCACGGCGCCTACACCTGGGCCAATGCGGCCTATGCGATGGCGGTCAACATCAACCGCTCGTTCAAGCTCTACGGCTGGTGCACGCGCATCCGCGGCGTCGAGTCCGGCGGCTCGGTGGAAGGATTGCCCACGCACACCTTCCCGACCGACGAGGGCGGCGTGGCCATGAAGTGCCCGACCGAGATCGCGATCAGCGACCGCCGCGAGGCCGAGCTCGCGAAGAACGGCTTCATGCCGCTGCTGCACCGCAAGAACTCGGATTTCGCCGCCTTCATCGGCGCCCAGTCGCTGCAGAAGCCCGACGAGTACGACGATCCGGACGCCACGGCCAACGCCAACCTGGCCGCGCGGCTGCCGTACCTGTTCGCCTGCTGCCGCTTCGCGCACTACCTGAAATGCATCGTGCGCGACAAGGTCGGCTCCTTCAAGGAGAAGGAGGACATGTCGCGCTGGCTCAACAAATGGATCATGAACTACGTCGACGGCTCGCCCGCCACCTCCTCGGAAGAGGTCAAGGCGCGCAAGCCGCTGGCGGCGGCGGAAGTCACCGTGGCCGAGATCCCCGGCAACCCCGGCTACTACTCGTCGAATTTCTACCTGCGGCCGCACTACCAGCTCGAAGGGCTGACGGTGTCGCTGCGGCTGGTGTCCAAGCTGCCGTCGCAGAAGGCCGCCTGAGCTCGATGCAGAAACGGGGAGCGCACGCGCGTCGTGTGTGCTCGAAGGGCCCTGATCGATCCGACGACGCACAACATCCTGGGAGTTTGATGAAATGGCTACCGTAGACAATTTCCTGAAGATCGACGGCGTCGAAGGCGAATCGACCGACGACACGCACAAGGGCGAGATCGAGGTGCTGAGCTGGACCATCGGCGGCAGCAACGCGGGGTCCTTCGACAGCAACAGCGGCGGCGGCACCGGCAAGGTCGCCTTGAGGGATTTCAGCTTCACCGCCTACACCTCCAAGGCATCGCCGCTGCTGTTCAAGAACTGCTGCAGCGGCGAGCACATGAAGAAGGCGACCCTGGTGTGCCGCAAGGCCGGCGGGGGACAGCAGGAGTTCCTGACCATCGAGCTGAGCCCGGTGCTCGTGAGCTCGATCGCCTCGAGCGGCCAGACCGGCGGCGACGTCAAGCCGATGGAAAGCGTCACGCTCGCCTTCGGAAAGATCGAATACAAGTACAAGGAGCAGAAGCCGGACGGCTCGCTGGGCGGCGAGATCATCGCCAGCCACGACGTCACGACCAACAAGACGGCCTGATCGGCCGACTCCCGGGAGGGCCGCGTCATGAACCAGCGAGCGAACATGCTGCCGGCGGTGCAGGACGCGGCCTCCGATGTCTTTCTGCACGTCGACAGCCGCGGCGGTCCCATCCTGGGCGAGGCGACCACCGAAGGCCATGTCGACGACATCCAGCTGCGCACCTGGAGCTGGGGCGTGAGCGCCGGCTCGGCCATCGGCTCCGGCGCGCAGACGGCGCGCCGCTCGTACCGGCACCTCGTGGTCGAGAAGGGCATCGATCGCGCGTCGACCTCGCTGTACGGCGCGCTCGTCAACAACATGGACCTGCGCGAGGTCGTGCTGACGATGCGCAAGGCCGGAGGCGTTGCGCTCGACTACTTTCGCATGACGCTGGGCAACGCCCGCGTGGTGGACGTCGACCTGGTGCTCGACGCGGCCGGGCGGCCGAACGAGCGGGTGACGTTCTCGTTCACCCGCATCAACGTGGCGTACACGCCGCAGCAGGGCTCGGGCGGCGGCGGCGGCGCGACGGAGTTCGAGGACGAAGTCCTGCGATGAACACGGCACAGGACCTGATCGCCGCCGGCGACCCGCAAGGCGCGCTGGATCTGCTGCAACGGCAGGTGCGCGAGCGCGCCGGCGATGTCAAGCTGCGCGTGTTCCTCTTCCAGCTGCTGTGCGTGCTGGGACGGTGGGAGCGTGCGTCCGGCCAGCTGCAGCTTTGCGGCGAGATGGACGCATCGACCCTGCCGATGGTCAACACCTATCGCGATGCCCTGCAGTGCGAGCTGGTGCGCGAAGCGGTGTTCGCCGGCAAGACCACGCCCATGGTGTTCGGGCAGCCGCAGGCCTGGGTCGCGCACCTCGTGGAGGCGCTGCAGGCGGACGCTCGCGGCGATGCCGCGCTGGCGCAACGCCTGCGCGCCGATGCCTTCGATGCGGCGCCCGCCACCTCGGGCAGCCTCGGCGGCATCGCCTTCGACTGGATCGCCGATGCCGACTCGCGCCTCGGTCCGGTGCTCGAATCGGTGATCAACGGACGCTACAGCTGGGTGCCGTTCTCTGCGCTCGCCAAGGTCGCCATCGAGGAGCCGGTGGACCTGCGTGACCTCGTCTGGGCGCCTGCCCACCTGGACTTCGTCAACGGCGGCGAAGCCGTCGCGCTGATCCCGGCGCGCTACGCCGGCTCGGGTGCCGAATCCGACGGCGCGCTGCAGCTCGCGCGCAAGACCGAATGGCAGTCCATCGGCGCCGATCAGTATCGCGGTCTCGGCCAGCGCGTGCTGACGACCAGCGCGTCCGAGCTCGGGCTGCTGGAAGTCCGCGACATCGTCCTGCAGCCGTCTGCGCTTGCCGACGTCATCCACTAGGAAGGAGCGATGGCGGCTGTCGACATCCGCAATCGCCTCCAGCCCGCCCTGCTGGACCGCCTGACCGACGACGACCCGCAGGCGCGCGAGGAGACCGACGAGCACCGCGTGATGTCCAAGGCGCAGCTGCGCCAGGCGGTGTTGCGCGACCTGAGCGGGCTGTTCAATGCGGTGGCGCCGCTGGGTGCGCAGGCCGACGGCTACCCGCGCGTGGCCGACAGCGTGCTCAACTTCGGCCTGCCGCCGCTGTCCGGGCAGCTTGCCTCCAGGCTCGACATCCACGACCTGGAGACGGCGATCCGGCGCGCCATCCTGCGATACGAGCCGCGCATCCTGGCCGACACGCTCGAGGTGCGAGCGGTGGAGGCGCGCAATGTGCTCGATGCGCACAACGTCATCGAGTTCGAGATCCGTGGCCATCTGTGGTCGCAGCCGCTGCCGCTGGAGATCCTGCTGCGCACCCAGCTCGACCTCGAGGCGGGACAGGTCCAGGTGCGCGATGCGGCCGGCATGGTGCCGTCCAAGGTTCGCTGAACGACGATGGACCCCCGCCTGCTGCGCCTGTACAGCGACGAGCTGAGCCACCTGCGCGAGATGGGCGCGGAGTTCGCGCGCGAGTTCCCCAAGATCGCGTCGCGGCTCGGCATGGAAGGCATGGAGGTCACCGACCCGTATGTCGAGCGCCTGCTGGAGGGATTCGCCTTCCTCGCCGCCCGCGTGCAGCTCAAGCTCGAAGCGGAGCAGCCGCGACTGATCGCCCATCTGCTCGAAGCGACCTACCCGAATTTCCTGGCGCCCCTGCCGTCGATGCTGATCGCGCGCCTGGGCATCGATCCGGCCGATCCGAACCTCGTGCGCGGCTATGCCGTGCCGCGTGGCAGCGCGCTGATGTCGCAGCTGCCACGAGGCCAGGACACGCACTGCGAATTCCGCACTGCGCACGAGGTGACGCTGTGGCCAGTCGAGCTCACCGGCGTGCAGTACTTCAGCCATGCGACCGACCTGTCGCCCGCGCGCTGGCCTCAGCTGCGCACGGCCCGCGGCGGTCTGCGCATCCGCCTGCGCAGCGGCGGCGGCGTGCTCTTCAACCAGCTTTCGATGGACCGCCTGGCGTTCTATCTCAGCGCACCGGACGACGTGGCCCTGCGCCTGCACGAGCTGCTGCTCGGCGCGGCCGCCGGCACGCTGGTGCGCGGCGATGCGGGCCGCGAGCCCGCCGCGGCGCAGTGGCGCGGCGCCGACAGCGTGCGGCCCCTGGGGTTCGGCGCCGACGAGGCGCTGTTGCCGGATTCGCTGCGTGCCTTCTCCGGCTACCGGTTGCTGCAGGAGATGGCCGCGATGCCGCAGCGGCTGCTGTTCTTCGAGATCGGGGAGCTGGCCGAGCGCATCGGCGGCGTGGCCGGCGACGAGCTGGAGCTGATCGTGCTGCTGCAGCGCGGCGATCCCGCGCTGGAAGCGCTGGTCGATGCCGCCAGCCTGTCGCTGTTCTGCACGCCGGCGATCAATCTGTTTCCCAAGCGTCTCGACCGCATCCAGCTCGGACCGGGCGAGTGGGAGCACCATGCCGTGCCCGATCGCACGCGGCCGATGGACTACGAGGTGCACAGCATTGCGTCGGTGACCGGCTTCGGCGCCGGCCGCGTCGCCCAGCAGGAGTTCCTGCCGATGTATGCGACGCACCACGACGAGCCGGCGTCGGCCAGCGAGCAGACGCACGGCTTCTACACGGTGCGCCGCGAGCCTCGCATGCTGTCGCCGCGCCAGAAGCAGCAGGGCTCGCGCTCGTCGTACGTCGGCGAGGAGGTGTTCCTCTCGCTGGTCGATCCGCGCCACGCGCCGTACCGCGAGGACCTGCGACAGCTCGCGGTGTCGGCCTGGGTCAGCAACCGCGACCTGCCGGCGCTGCTGCCGCAGGGGACGGACGGCGAGGCGCCGCGCTGGCGGCTCGAGTCCCCCGGTCCGGTGCTGCGCGTGGACGCGCTGCGCGGCCCGACGCGCCCGGTCAGCCGGCGGCCGGTCGGCGAGCTGGGCTGGAGCCTGGTGAGCCACCTGACGCTGAATCACCTGTCCCTGGCCGGCGAAACCCCGGAGCAGGCGGCCTCGGCGCTGCGCACCATGCTGAGGCTGTATGCCCCGCCCGAAGACGCGGCCTGGTCGCGGCAGGTCGACGGCGTGCGCACCATGCAGGTCCGCTCGGTGGTGCGGCGGTTGCCGTTCGCGGGGCCCATCGGCTTCGGCACCGGCGTGGAGATCGTGCTCGAGCTCGACGACCTTGCCTACCAGGGCAGCAGCGCCTTCCTCTTCGCGAGCGTGCTGGAGCGCTTCTTCGCGCGCCACGCGGCCATCAACAGCTTCACCCAGCTCACGCTGCGCACGCTGCAGCGCGGCGAGGTGATGCGCTGGCCGCCGCGCATCGGCTTGCGGGAGACCGCATGAATCGCGACGAGTCGCCCTTGCCGCCGGCGCCGCGCTCCCAGGCGGAGCGCGAGGCGGCGCTGGCCGCGCTGTTCGAAGCCGCGCAGGCCGACCCGCGGCGGCACGACTTCTTCGCGCTGCTGCGCCGGGTGGAGTCACTGCAGCCGCAGCGCCCGCGCCTGGGCCGCGCGCTGCGGCCTTCGCAGGAGGCTTTGCGGCTCGGCCAGGAGCCCGAGCTCGATTTCGCGCCGGCGGCGCTCGAACGAGTCGATGCCGCGGCGCCGAACGCCCCGCGCGTCGGCGTGCGCTTCTTCGGCCTGCTCGGTCCGCAGGGACCGATGCCGCTGCATTTCACCGAGTACGTGCGCGAGCGATTGCGCTTCCGCGGCGACGCGACGCTGCTGCGCTTTCTCGACACCTTCCACCACCGGCTGCTCGCCCTGTTCTACCGCGCATGGGCGCAGGGCCAGCCCACCGTGCATCTGGACCGCCCCGATGACGACCGGTTCGCCGCCTGGCTCGGCGCGGCCTGCGGGTTGAACGGCGAGCAGCCGGGACAAAGCACGCTGCCGGCGGCCGCGCGCCTCTTCCAGGCCGGCCTGCTGGGCACGCGCAGCCGCCACCCCGAGGGCCTCACCAAGCTGCTGTCGCAGTACTTCGGCGTGCCGGTGCGCGTGGAGCAGCACGTGCTGCAGTGGCTGGTGCTCGACACCGGCGATCGCACGCGGCTGGGCCTCGCGCGCAGCCGAGGCGAGCGCACGGCGCCTGCGGCGCTGGGCCGATCGACCACCTGCGGCGGCAAGCGGCGCGACCGGCAGTTCAAGTTCCGCATCGCGCTGGGGCCGCTGACGCTGGCCCGCTACCACGACTTCCTGCCGGGCGGCGTCGCATGGCAGGCGCTGCGCGACTGGGTGCGCCAGTACACCGGCTTCGACCTGCAATGGGACGTGCAGCTGACCCTCGCCTGCGCGCACGTTCCCGAGCCCCGCCTGGGGCGGCACGTGCGGCTGGGCGTCACGACGTGGATCGGCCGCGGCGGCCGCTCCCGCGACCGCGACGACCTGCGGCTGCGTCCCGACACTTCGTTCCTGCTGCACCACGGAGTCCACCATGCTTGAGATCTCGCGCACCGCGCTCTTCGGCAAGCTCGACCCGCTGGCCTACAAGGCCATCGAGGGCGCGACGGTGTTCTGCAAGCTGCGCGGCAATCCGTACGTCGAGCTGCAGCACTGGCTGGTTCAGATCCTCAACGCGCCCGACTCGGACCTGCACCGCATCGTGAAGCACTACGGCCTCGACGCCTCGGCGCTCGCCGCCGACCTCACCGCCGCGCTCGACCGCCTGCCCCGTGGCGCGACCTCGGTGACCGACCTGTCGAGCTGGATCGAGAGCGCCGTCGAGCGCGGCTGGGTCTACGCCTCGCTGATGTTCGGCGACACGCGAGTGCGCACCGGCCACCTGATCGTCGGCATGCTGAAGACGCCGTCGCTGCGCAATGCGCTGATGACGATCTCGAAGCAGTTCGAGCGCATCAGGCTGGAGGACCTGAGCGACAACTTCGCGCGCCTGCTCGAGGGCTCGCCCGAGCAGGCGCAGCGCGCCAGCGACACCGCCGCCGAGCCGGGCGAGGCCAGCGGCGCGATCGCGCCGGCGGCGATGGGCAAGCAGGAGGCGCTGAAGCGCTATGCGGTCGACCTGACGGAGCGTGCGCGCAATGGCGAGCTCGACCCGGTGGCCGGACGCGACGAGGAGATCCGCCAGATCGTCGACATCCTGATGCGCCGGCGCCAGAACAACCCCATCCTCACCGGCGAGGCCGGCGTCGGCAAGACCGCGGTCGTCGAAGGCTTCGCGCTTCGCCTGGCGCGCGGCGACGTCCCGCCCTCGCTCAAGGACGTGTCGCTGCACGTGCTCGACATCGGCCTGCTGCAGGCCGGGGCGAGCATGAAGGGCGAGTTCGAGAACCGGCTGCGCTCGGTCATCGACGAGGTGCAGTCGTCTGCCAGGCCGATCATCCTGTTCATCGACGAGGCGCACACCCTCATCGGCGCGGGCGGCGCGGCGGGCACCGGCGATGCCGCCAACCTGCTGAAGCCGGCGCTCGCGCGCGGCAAGCTGCGCACCATCGCGGCGACGACCTGGGCCGAGTACAAGAAGCACATCGAGAAGGACCCGGCGCTCACGCGTCGCTTCCAGGTGGTGCAGGTCGGCGAGCCGAGCGAGGTCAAGGCCGTGCTGATGCTGCGCGGCGTCGCCGGCATCCTCGAGAAGCACCACCGCGTGGCGCTGCTCGACGAAGCCATCGTCGCGGCGGTGAGCCTGTCGCACCGCTACATCCCGGCGCGCCAGCTCCCCGACAAGGCGGTGAGCCTGCTGGACACGGCGTGCGCGCGTGTCGCCGTCAGCCAGCATGCCACGCCGGCCGAGCTCGAGGACTGCCAGCGACGCCTCGAGGCGCTGGCTGTCGAGCGCGACATCATCGGGCGCGAGGAAGCGATCGGCGTCGACGTGGCCGAGAGGCGCAAGCGCACGCTGCGTGCCATCGACGACGAGCAGACAAGGCTGGCGATGCTGCAGTCGCGCCACGAGCAGGAGAAGGCGCTCGTCGACCGCATCCTCGAGCTGCGCGCACGGCTTCGCGTGCCGGCCGACGATGCCTCGGCCTTGCCGGCCGAGGAGCGCGACGGCCTGCTGGCGGAGCTGGGTGGCCTGCACGACAAGCTGTCGGCGCTGCAGGGCGACGCGCCGCTCATCCTGCCGACCGTCGACGAGCAGGCGGTGGCCAGCGTGGTGCAGGACTGGACCGGCGTGCCCGTGGGCCGCATGGTCAAGAACGAGGTCGAGGCGGTGCTCAAGCTCGCCGACACGCTCAACGAGCGCGTGGTCGGCCAGCGGCACGCGCTCGAGCTCATCGCGCGGCGCATCCAGACATCGCGCGCGCGGCTGGACAACCCCAACAAGCCGATCGGCGTGTTCATGCTGTGCGGCACATCAGGCGTCGGCAAGACGGAGACCGCGCTCGCACTGGCCGAGGCGCTTTACGGCGGCGAGCAGAACGTCATCACGATCAACATGAGCGAGTTCCAGGAGGCGCACACGGTGTCCACGCTGAAGGGCGCGCCGCCGGGCTACGTGGGCTACGGGGAAGGCGGCGTGCTGACCGAGGCGGTGCGCCGCCGGCCCTACAGCGTGGTGCTGCTCGACGAGGTGGAGAAGGCCCATCCCGACGTGCACGAGCTGTTCTTCCAGGTGTTCGACAAGGGCTGGATGGAAGACGGCGAAGGTCGGGGCATCGACTTCAAGAACACCATCATCCTGCTGACCAGCAATGTCGGCAGCGAGCTGATCATGAAGCTGTGCCGCGACCCCGATCTGATGCCCGCGCCGGAAGGCATCGCGCGGGCGCTGCGCGATCCGCTGCTGAAGACCTTCCCGGCCGCCTTGCTGGGCCGCCTGGTCGTCGTACCGTACTACCCGCTGTCGGACACCATGATGGGCGAGATCGTGCGGCTGCAGCTCGAGCGCATCCGGCGCCGCGTGACCGACAACCACGGCATCCCGCTCGAGTACGGCGACGACGTGGTCGAGCTCATCGTCTCGCGCTGCACCGAGGCCGAATCGGGCGGCCGCGTCGTCGACGCGATCCTCACGAACACCGTGTTGCCGCGCATCTCGCTCGAGTATCTGCAGCGGCTCAGCGCGGGCGCGTCGATGAAGGCGGTGCGGCTGTCGGTGAAGGACGGGGACTTCGAATACGGATTCGATTGATCGGCAGGCCTTTCCTCCCGGTCGACCTGCGATGACTTTCGTCGCTTTACCGCGGCCGGCCGAGGACCAACCATGCGCCCAACCGTCCACCGGTGAAAGCCGGACATGCCGCCTCCGATCGCCATCACGACCCCGCTTCCCGCCGCCGATCTGCTGTTCGAGGCCATGACCGCCTCGGCGGGCCTGAGCATGCTCGGCGATACGCAGCTCACGCTGCTGAGCCCCAAGCCCGACCTCAAGCCCGAGGACCTCCTCGGCAAGCCGGTCACGGTGAAGGTGCAGCTGCGTGACGACGCCAAGCGCTTCTTCCATGGCTATGTCACGCGCTTCGGCACCGGCGTGCACCGCGGCCGCCATTTCGTCTACCACGCCACCGTCAACACCTGGCTGTGGTTCCTCACACGCACCACCGATTGCCGCATCTTCCAGGACATGGACGTCAAGGAGATCGTCAAGAAGGTCTTCGACGACCACGGCATCGCGAGCTTCGAGTTCAAGCTGTTCCGCAGTTACCGCAAGTGGGTCTACTGCGTGCAATACCGCGAGAGCGACTTCAACTTCGTCGCGCGGCTGCTGGAGCATGAAGGCATCTACTGGTACTTCGAGCATGCGGACGGCCAGCACAAGCTGGTGCTGGTCGATTCGCAGAGCGTGCACGACGCGGCGCCCGGCTGCGCCAGCCTGCCGTACATGGAGCACGCGCCCGAGGCCGCCTCGGATGTCGAATGCGTGTCCGGCTGGTCGTTCACGCGCGAGGTCAAGACCGGCAAGGTGGTGCTGACGAGCTACGACTTCGAGCGGCCGACCACCGACCTCGAGGTCGATGCCGACAACCCGCGCGGCTACACGATGTCCGACTACGAGCTGTTCGACTTCCAGGGCGACTACGTGAAGGCGGCCGACGGCAGTCAGTGGGTCGAGGATCGCCTGGACGAGCTGCAGACGCGCTTCGAGCGGCTGCAGGGCAGGTCCAACGCGCACGGCATCCAGGTCGGACGGCTGCTGAAGCTGACCAGCCACCCGCGGGCCGACCAGAACCGCGAGTACCTCGTCACGTCGCTGGCGGTGAGCGCGCATGTCGACGGCTACGAGTCGGGCAACCCCGCCGGCGCGTTCCAGTGCGAGTTCTCGGCCATTCCTTCGGCGCAGCAGTTCCGCCCTCCGCGGCGCACGCCCAAGCCTTTCGTGCAGGGACCGCAGACGGCACTGGTCGTCGGTCCGGGCGGGGAGGAAATCTTCACCGACAAGTACGGGCGCGTGAAGCTGCAGTTCCACTGGGACCGCTACGGCAGGAAGAACGAGAGGAGCTCCTGCTGGGTGCGGGTGGCGCATCCATGGGCCGGCAAGAATTTCGGAATCGTCGACATCCCGCGCATCGGCCAGGAGGTGGTGGTCGATTTCCTCGAGGGCGACCCCGACCAGCCGCTGATCACCGGACGCGTCTACAACGCCGAGCAGATGCCGCCGTGGGAGCTTCCGGCCAACGCGACGCAGTCGGGGATCCTCACCCGCTCGAGCAAGGGCGGGGGTTACGGCAACGCCAATGCGATCCGCTTCGAGGACAAGGCCGGCAGCGAGCAGCTGTGGATCCACGCGGAGAAGAACCAGGACATCGAGGTGGAGAACGACGAGACGCACTCGGTGGGGCACGATCGGAAGAAGACGATCGACCACGACGAGACGACGCACGTCAAGCACGACCGCACCGAGACGGTGGACAACAACGAGACCATCACGATCGGGGTCAACCGGGTCGAGAAGGTGGGCAGCAACGAGAAGATCTCGATCGGCGTCGACCGGGCCGAGAGTGTCGGCAGCAACGAGACTGTCGACGTCGGCGCCAACCAGACGCTGAGCGTGGGCGGCAACCGCAGCCGAAGCGTCGGGGGCAGCGAAACGGTGTCCGTCGCCCTGCAGCGCACGCATACGGTGGGCGTCAACGAAACCATAGGCATCGGTGCTGCACAGCAGGTCGGCATCGGGGCCGCACAGACGATCGCCGTCGGCGCGATGCAGACGATCACGGTAGGTGCCAGCCAGTCGACCACCGTGGCCGCCGCGCAGACGAACAGCATCGGTGCGGACCAGACGACCAGCGTCGGCGCCAAGCAGAGCACCCAGGTGGCCTCGGACCGCAGCGTCCAGGTGGGCGGTGGACAAACCACCACCATCGCCAAGAAGCGCTCGTCGTCGGTCGGCGAGGACGATCAGCTCAAGGTCGGCAAGAACTTCGTCATCGAGGCCGGCGACTCGGTATCGATCAAGACCGGCAGCGCGCTGCTCACGATGAAGAAGGACGGATCGATCACCTTGAAGGGCAAGGACATCACGCTCGACGCGTCAGGCAAGGTGAATATCAAGGCGTCCGGCAACGTGACGGTCAAGGGTGCGAAGGTGATGGAGAACTGATGCTTGAGGAGCTCGACCATGAAACCCAGCGATCTGCCTGCTTCGGCCACATCCCACCTGAACGGCCGCGCCGGTGCGAGCGCCCTGGTCGTCGGCGAGCTGTTGGCGCTGGCTGACCGGGGCAGGATTGCGATCGTCATGCACTCCCCAGGCGTGGAGCAGGCTGCGCTGCGCGCGGAGTCGGTGGTCGATCTGCATGCGGCGCACGTCGGCCGAGAGGTCCTGCTCGGGTTCGTCGACGGCGATGCGCGGCGTCCGGTCGTGCTGGGCGTGCTGGCGCCGCGGGGCTGGCCGCTCGAACATCCGCCTGGCCAGGTGCAGGTGGACGCCGATGGCGAACGCATGATCGTGAGTGCCGAGCACCAGCTGGTCCTGCGCTGCGGCAAGTCGTCGCTGACGCTTCACAGCGATGGCCGCGTCGAGATTCGCGGCGAAACGGTGCTCACGCAGGCCGCGGGCGCCAATCGCATCAGGGGCGGTTCGGTGCAGCTCAATTGAAGGAGGCCGTCTTGAGCCGCCCTGCACCGAGCCCGCCGGAACCGGGCTTCCGCCCGGCCGACATCTCTGCACTGGTGCACCGGCGGGTGGTGGCCGAGCATGCCGGCGAAGCGTCATTTCTGTATCACCTTCGCGAGCGCGCCGTCGTGGCACCGCACTATGCGCTGAAGCACCTGGCCCGCCTCGATGCCCGCCTGCTCGCGCACTTGCGCGGCCTCCAGGTGGCCGCGGACGCCGGCTGGGCCGCGGCGCGCCAGCGACTGGGCGACGACGACGTCGGGGCGGTCTTCGTGGCAGCCTGGCTGGCGTTTTCGGGACGCGACGACGAGCGCACGACATCGATGGTGCAGCTGTGCCTGGCCGACGCGCGCTTCGAACCGGCCCTCGCGGCGGCATTGAACTGGCTGGACGAGCCTGTCCGGGGCGCGGTGCTCGACGCGCTTTCGGCGTCCGGGTCGAGCAGCCTGCGCCGAATGGCGTTGAGCGCCGCCAGCCACCATCGTTGCGTGCGGCCGGCTGTCGTGCGGCGTGCGCTGGAAGACGCCGATGCCGCGTTGCGTGCGCAGGCCCTGCGCTGCATCGGCGAGACGAAGCAGGAAGGCCTGATGCCGCTCGCGGTCGACGCGATGCGCGATGCGGATCCGGCATGCCGGTTCTGGGCCGCGTGGTCGGTGGCATTGTCGGGACAGCCGCAAGGCGCGCGCCATGCCTTCGATGAGGCTGCCACGCTGCCGTCGCTGAGTCACCCTGCGCTCGACATCGCCATGCGCTGCGGCGAGCGGCAGTGGGCCATGCAAACCGTGCGCTCGCTCGCGGCTTCCGACCGAACGCGGCGCGGCGCGTTGCGCGCTGCCGGTGCGTTCGGCGATCCGGCCGCCGTACCCTGGCTGATCGAGCTGATGGAGTCACCCGATGCCCGTCTCGCCGGTGAAGCGTTCTCCGCGATCACGGGCGCCGACCTACGGTACCTGGACCTCGATCGTGATCCGCCTGCAGGCGCTTCGGCCGATGCGGCCGATGATGATCCCGACGACGACTTGCCCTGGCCCGCGGTCGCGGCCGTGCGTGCCTTCTGGTGCGACGCCGCACCACGCTACGTGCCGGGACAGCGCTGGATCGGCGGACGGCCCGTGTCGAGCGATGCCGCCGCCCGCGTGCTGCGAGAAGGATTCCAGCGGCAACGCCGCGGTGCGGCAGTCGAGCTGGCGGCGCACAGCCGTTCGGCTGTGGTGTTCTCGGTCGAGGCGCGTGCTGACCGTCAGCGCAGGTGGTTGGCGTCATGAGATTCACCAACGGCACGGGACTGCCCGCGAACTGGACGATGGGATTCCAGCGCGACGGGCGCGAACTGCTCGTGGTTGTCGTGAAGGCCACCTATGCCATGCCCGAACCGGGTGCCGAGGCCGTACTCGGGGCGGAGCAGAGTGCGCTGGTGGAAGCCGATCAGTTCACCGCGGCGCCCGGCACGTCGGCACCGCTTTACGAGACGGACTATGCCCACGTCAAGCCGGCCTGCGACGTGCTGCTGATCGGTAGCGCGCATGCGCCGCCGGGACGTGCGGTGCGGCGCACCGTGGTGCGATTGCGCGTGGGCGAGCGGGTGAAGCAGTTCGCGGCCGTCGGCGATCGTCATTGGCGGCGCACCTTCGGCCGGGTCACCGCCTCGGACCCCGAGCCCTTCGAGCGGGTCGGGCTGACGTATGACCTCGCCTTCGGCGGCACCGACGACACCGAGCAGGCCGAGGGTCGCGCCGACACCTGCGATTCCAACCCGGTGGGCCGCGGTTTCTGGCGCCACGCCGACCGCATCGAGGGACGCCCGCTGCCCAATACCGAGGAACTGGACCGGCCGGTCAGCGACCCGCAGGGAAGATATGTGCCGATGGCGTTCTCCCCGGTGGGCCGCAGCTGGATGCCGCGCCGCCTGTACGCTGGAACCTACGACGACCAGTGGATCAGGACCACCGCGCCGCTGTGGCCGTCCGATTTCGACGAGCGCTACTTCCAGGCGGCGCCGGCAGACCAGACCATCCCCTACCCGCAAGGCGGCGAGGAAATCGAGTTGCGCAACCTGACACCCGACGGCCATCGCGTCTTCCGCCTGCCGCAGGTGGCCATGCCGGTCCGCTTCATTCCGCATCGCGGGCGCGACATCAGCCGGCCTGCCCGGCTGGACACCATCGTGCTCGAGCCCGATCGCCAGCGCTTCACCCTCACGTGGCGCGTGTCGCTCGCTCTCGGACGCAGCGTGTTCGACGTGAAGGAAACGCTGATCGGGGACGAACGGCGCGTCAGTCGCGAGCGGCGCTTTCCGGGCAAGACCTACTACCGCAGTCTCGCCGAGGCGGTAAGCGCGCGCCGGGGGTCTCGATGACCCCGCTGACGGTTCTGGCCAGCGGCATGGTGACTGCGCTGGGCTTCAATGCGCCCGCCTCGCTGGCGGCGCTGCGCGCGGGCATCAGCGCGATCGGGCAGACGGTGTGGGTCGACACCGAGTCCGGGCAGCCGCTGTCCGGGGCGAAAATCTCCCTGCCGCAATGGTGGGAAGGGCTGGACAAGCTGGCCGATCTTGCTGCACCGGCCATTCACGAGTGCCTGGTGGCGGCGCAGCCGGAGCCGCCGCAGCGCATCCCCCTTCTCCTGGGCATCGCCGCGGCCGGGCGTCGGGCACGGACCCCCGGCATCGACGAGGGGCTGCTGGAGGCCATCGAGACGCGGCTGGACTTGGCGCACCACCCGAGGTCGCGCGTCTTCGCGCAGGACCAGGCCGGCTGCGCAATGGCACTTCTCGAGGCGCAGAACCTGATCGTGGCTGGTGCCGCCCGTCGGGTGGTGATCGCCGGCGTGGACAGCTTCCTCCACCAGCCGACGCTCGAGACCTACATCGACCAGCGGCGGCTGATGACACCCGGAAACTCCAATGGCTTCTTTCCCGGCGAAGCCGGTTGCGCGGTGCTCGTGGGCATGGGCGGCGCGGCCAGCGACGGGCTGCGCATCGAAGGGTTCGGCATCGGGCGCGAGCCCGCGACGATCGAAAGCACGCTGCCATTGCGCGCGGTGGGCCTGACGCAGGCGGTGCAGGAGGCTCTCGACAACGCGGGCCTTGCGATGAGCGACGTCTCGTACCGCCTGACCGATCTGTCGGGCGAGCACTACAAGTTCAAGGAGGCCGCCTTCGTCGCCGGCAGGCTCGACAGCGGCGAGCGCGACGGCGTGCTCGAGCTGTGGCATCCCATCGAGTTCCTTGGCGAGATCGGCGCCGCGGTGTTGCCTTGCCTGCTGGCGCAGGCCTTGCATGCCGCGCAGGAGGATTACGCGCCAGGGCCCGTCGCGTTGTGCCACATCGGCACCGAGGACGGCATCCGGGCGGCGCTCGTCGTCTCGATGCACGGCGCGGAGCTGCGTCGATGAGCAAGAACGTCTACGCCAACGGGCGCGAGGTCTCGGCCGGCAAGGATGCCAACCGGTCGCTCGGCGCGATGCCCGACGTGTGCCTGTCGCCCCCTCCTCCGCCGGCGGGCCCCGTTCCGATTCCCTATCCCAACTTCTCCGCCGCGTCCGACACCGACGACGGGACACGCAGCGTGAAGATCGGAGGCGAGGAAGTCGGCATGAAGAACAGCTCGACCTACAAGAAGAGCGACGGCGACCAGGCGGCGACCAAGTCGTTCGGCATGGGGGTGGTGACGCACACGCTCGAGGGGAAAACGGTGTTCTCGGCGTGGTCGTTCGATGTCAAGTTCGAGGGCGCGAACGCGGTGCGCCAGATGGACCTGACACTGCACAACAACCGGTAGTCCCGATGGCAACAGGGAACCCCGGCACCGCCACCGTCAGCAATGCGGGCATGTCGCCGTCGACGATCAAGACCGATTGCGAGGAGCTCGCCGACTCCAACGAAGCTCGCCGCGGCGAGCTCGACAGCAAGACGAAGGACAAGACCCTCGTCGGCGCGGAAGGTGAGGGCGAGGGCACCACGGTGTCGTCGGTCAAGCGCACGGCCGTCGCCGGCGGACCCACCAAGGTTCGCAGCGCCCACAACAATCACAAGGCCCACGAGAAGTGTCCCAAGACGCTCGCCAAGGGAGGCAGCGGGGATGTGCGGGGCGGCGCTCCGACGCTGTGCGGGAACTACACCCACGCCAAGCCGACGATGCAGAAGTCGGGCCATGCGGAAGCGCGCCTTCTCGACGAGCTGCAAAATGCCGCCCCTCGACGGATGACGCTCAACATCGACTGGCGTCCCAAGACCGGAAAGCCGTCGAAGATGCCGTGCGAGAACTGCCATGCCATGCTGTGTGCCGCTCGAGACTGCAAGCACGAGATCACCCTGTGCGGCAAGGGCAACAAGCCGGTGGCGCTCGACCAGAGCCACTGTCCGCCGACCAAGGCCTCGTACCAGAAACTGAAATCGGACATGGGTGAGTGAACCCGGGAAGGTGAACCGAGATGGCACTGTCGATTCCTCCGCACATCGCGAACGCGAATGTCGCCGGCGCAGCCGCCCGGTACAAGTGGAACAGCGAGATCGGCCTCAAGTTCTATGCCGCCAAGGACCAGAACGTGCGGCTCTACAAGGCGGTCGATGAAGCGGACTTCCGCTCGAAGTTCGGGCTGGGCGTGGCCATCACCGAATGGATCGTCTGGCGCTTCCAGGGCCTTGCCGACGTGAGCGATGCGCTGCGGCGCGTCGAGGCCGCGTGGGCCGCAATGACCACCCCGCGCGCGGCGACGGGCCTCAAGCTCGTCATGTCGCATGATGACGACCGCGAGCCGGTTGCGGGGGCGCTGGAGCTTGCGCTGTGCAACCTGGGAGACCTGGTGCAGGAATACGCCGAGGGATCCATCTACCTGGCCGAGATCGTCGTCAAGCAAGCCATGCTGGCGCGCCATCTCATGCCCGACAAGAAAGCGTTCGACGACTGGCTTGCCGCCATCGTTCGGCAGATGGCCCAGTCGCGGCCGCGAAACGCCAAGTACGACAGGCGCACCGGGGTGTACGACTACGCACACGAGCCGCCGCTGTCACGCGAGTCGTTCGGGGCGGAGTTTCGCGTCGACGATCCTGCGGCGCAGGACGTGTTCCTGAAGTCGCTCGATCCGCGGGAGAATCCCTACCTCGGCTAGCCAGCCGATCGAGGTGAGTCGCATGGCCTATGCGTATCCCCGTTACCTGGAGGCCACGCGGGCCGACACGGCGTCGATGCATTTTCTCTGGGACGACACCCGCGCGAGCGAGGACTTCCGCTTCGACGCCGCCCCGGTGGTGGCACGCGCCGCCGGCATCACGTTGCGCGCGCGCATTGCGCTGGGCATCGGCGTCTACGAATGGATCGCCTTTCGCTTCCGCCGCGTGTCCTCGGATCGGCTGCCGGAGCACGTGGCCGAAGCCTCATGGTGCGCATGCGCGGACCGGGACTGCTTCGAGTACTTCGAGCTGGACCGCGACGATTGGCTGGGCCCGGTGCGAGGCCCGCTGTGGTGTGCGACGACGTGGTTGCTGCCGATGCTGTTCTTCAGCGATGAACGCCCGGAGGAATGGGAATCCGGTCTCGAGTACCTGCCCCGCTTGGCCGTGCACGTCATGCCCGACGCCACCGTGTTCACGAGCTGGATGAATCAGTGCCTCGACCGGCTGGAGCGTGTGTATCCCGCACAGCCGGACGATCCGTTCGACGATCTCTTCAATGAGCACGAAGAGGCACGCCGCGGTCCTCTCGTTGCGCGCGAGGTGCTGGATCCGGCCTTTCCCTTTCGACTGCCCGATGCGACCGACCTGATCAACCGGTTCATGGCCACGGCCGACTTCACCGGTAACCCGCTCCTGCTGCCGCGCCACAGGCGACGCTGACACGCTGCGCCAGCGTCGTGATGACTTTCGGACGTTGATCGTCACGCCTGGGTGCCTGAGTATCTGGCAGCGCACTCGGTGCCGTGCGGCGTCACGCCCGCGGACTGTTCGCTCGAGGCGCATACCAGGGTCGTGCGATGCCAGATGCCGGAAGGTCCGCCGAACACGGGTCCGGGGTGCCCGATGACCCGACGGTCGTCACCCCGTCGCCGTCGCGCCAGGACGACGATGCGACGCGCGTGCTGCCCGGCATGCAGCACGGTCCGGTCACGCCGGTGCCGCGCGCCCTGGGCCACTACCTGCCGCCGCAACCACCGGTTGCCGACACTCCCACCGAGGCGCGGGGCCTCACCCAGACGCTCCCCGGCTCCCCCACGGCCACCGCGCCCGCCGTCCGCCAGGTCGGCCGCTACCTCATCCAGGAACGCCTGGGCCGCGGCGGCATGGCCACGGTCTTCAAGGCCCACGACCCCGGCATCGGCCGCGACGTCGCGATCAAGTTCCTGCACGCCACCCTCTGCGAGGACGCCGAGTACCGCGGCCGCTTCCTGCGCGAGGCGCGCGCCGCCGGCGGCCTGTCGCATCCGAACATCGTCACCGTGCACGACGTCGGCGAGATCGAGGGACGGCCGTACATGGCCATGGAGCTGCTGCACGGCGAGCCGCTGTCGGACCTGATGGAATCGGGCAAGCCCCTGCCGGTGCGCGACGTGGTCATCATGGGCATCCAGCTCGCCCGCGCGCTCGACTACGCGCATGCGCACGGCATCGTCCATCGCGACATCAAGCCCGGCAACATCGTGCGGCTGCGCGGCACGCACACCATCAAGGTCACCGATTTCGGCATCGCCCACATGGAGACCACCGGCACCGGCGAGCAGCGCACGCGGGTCGGCGACGTGCTGGGCACGCCGCAGTACATGTCGCCGGAGCAGACGCAGGGCGAGAAGCTCGACGGGCGCTCCGACCTGTTCTCGGTCGGCATCATGCTGTACCAGATGCTCACGGGGCAGCGGCCGTTCCAGGCCGACAGCCTGGTGGCGCTGGCGATGAAGATCGCGCACGAGGAGCCGCCGGCCATCGAGAAGCTGCGGCCCGACCTGCCGCATGCGCTGCGCCGCATCGTGGAGCGCTGCCTCGCCAAGCCGCGCGACCGACGCTTCCAGACCGGCCGCGAGCTGTCCGACGCACTGAGCCGCGTGCTGGCCGACCTGGACGAGGCGGCTCGCGCGAAGGAGCGTCCACGCATCGTGCCGCTGCGCGTGAAGTGGGCGGCCATGATGGCGCTGGTGGTGGCGGTCGTGATGGCGCTGTCGGCCACCGTCATCACGCAGCGCCAGTACGGCGCGATGCTCAAGCAGGTGACCGACAACGGTGCCTCGCTCGCACGCTTCATCGCCGCGCAGAACGCGGTGCTGGCCTTGTCGGAAGAATGGCCCACTGTCGACGTCGCCGTGCAAGAGATGATGAAGACAGGCGACTTCCAGAGCATCACCGTCGTCGACCGCGAAGGCATCGTGCGCGCCGCGGGCGATCCGGCCCTGGTGGGCCAGCCCTACAAGGGCGTTCCGGCCGAGGCGCTCGGCACGCGCGACGGCGGCGTCGTGATGTCGCGCTACAGCGCGATGGGCGAGCCGGTGCTGGGCTTCGAAGCGCCGATCACCTTCCAGGGCAAGGGTGTTGGGCGAGTGGCGCTCGGACTGCCCGAGCGGCCGCTGGTGCATGTGGCGCGCCTGTCGATGGCGCTGATGGCGGCGCTGGTCGTGGTGACCGTGCTGGCCGTCGCGATCGCGATGTACTTCGTCGCCAACTGGTTCGCCCAGCCGATCAAGCTGGTCAACGAGGCGATGGGTGAGATCGCCAAGGGCCGCTTCGACCATCGCATCGCGGAGCAGCGCAACGACGAGTTCGGGCTGCTGTTCTCGGCCTTCGACCGCATGGCGCAGGCGCTGCAGGACGCCCGCTCTGGCGCGGGGCCGTCGCCGGCCACGCCGGCGCCGCTGCGCGACCCGTCCACCCCCACGGTGGCGGCGACCATGCCGCTGCCGCGCGAGACCCCGGATGCCCCTGCCGATTCCTTGTCCGACACGCCCGCCGCGGGCGCAGCCGCCGACGACGGTGCGGCGCCCTCCAAGCCGCCGGCCTGAGGTGGCGATGCCCGCGCCCTTGGCCACGCTTGGCGCCTGGCGTCGCGTCGTGCTGCCTTGGCTGGCGGCCGCCGTCGCCGGCTGCGGCAGCGCTCCGCCGGTCGGCATCGTCGATCAAGCCCCACCCACCGCTCGGCCGTCCAAGCCGCCCGTGGGCGGCGAGGTGCTCGGGCAGAGCGACCGCTTCGTCGTCTACCAGCCCGGCACGGACGACACGCTGAAATCGATCGCCGCGCGATTCCTCGGCAGCGAGGAGCGGGACTGGGTGATCGGCGATTTCAACGGCGTGAGCCGCGTGCAGCCCGGACAGCCGCTGGTCGTGCCCCTGGTCACGCTGAACCCGATCGGCGTGCATGCCGACCACTACCAGACGGTGCCGATTCTTTGCTATCACCGCTTCGCCGCCACCGGCGGCAAGATGGCCGTCTCGCCCGCGACCTTTGCCGCGCAGCTCGACTGGCTCGCGCGCAACGACTACCACGTCATCCGGCTGGCGCAGCTGCTCGGCTACCTCGAAGGGCGGCAGGCCCTGCCCAGGCGCTCGGTGGTGATCACCATCGACGACGGCTACGAGTCGGTGCATCGCCACGCGCTGCCGCTGCTGCGCAAGCACGGCTTTCCGGCGACGCTGTTCGTCTACACCGACTTCATCGGCGCCGGCGATGCGCTCAGCTGGTCGCAGCTGCACGAGCTCGCCGCCTCCGGACTGGTCGACGTGCAGGCGCATTCGAAGACCCATCGCAACCTCATCGAGCGTGCAGCCGGCGAAAGCGAATCGCAATACCGTGCCGGGCTCGAGACCGAGGCGAAGGCGCCGCGCGACATCCTCGAGCGGCGCCTGCCGGTCCAGGTGCGCCACTATGCGTTTCCGTACGGCGACGCCAACGAGGCCGTGCTGGACCTGCTCGCGAAGCAGCACTACCAGCTGGCCGTCACCGTCAATCCGGGCGGCAACGCCTTCTTCGCGCAGCCGCTGATGCTGCGCCGGACCATGATCTTCGGCGACAGCGACCTCGAGTCGTTCAAGGCCAAGCTGCAGATCAGCCGCGGGATCGGCGCGCCATGAAGCGATGGATTGCGTGCGGTCTCGCAGCGCTGGCCATGGCCGGCTGCAGCACGCCCCCGCCGTCGCCGCCACCCGGTCCCGCTGCTGCCGCGGACGAGACGGCGCTCGCGGCGCGCATGCCGCCGCCGGCGAGCGTCTTCGAGCGGCGCATGCGTGACCGTGCGCTGAGCCAGGGCCGTCAGGGACGGCTGGCCGAGGCCTCGGTGTCGTGGGAGATCCTGACGGTGCTGCGTCCCGATGTGGCGGACTACCAGGACCGCCTCGCCGAGATCAGGCGCCTGATCGATACGACGGTGCTCGATCGGCTGCAGCGCGGCGCGCAGGCGCACAAGCGCGGCGACCTCGATGGCGCGTCGACGCAGTACCTCGCCGCGCTGTCGCTGCAGCCCGATCATGCGCAGGCCGCCGATGCGCTGCGCCAGATCGAGCGCGAGCGCAACAAGCGCAGCTATCTCGGCAAGTACTCCCGATCGACCCTCACGCGGCGCGCGATGGCCGAGGCTCAGGCCAACGCCGCGCCTGCCGTGCCGCTGGATCGCAACGAGGTCGAGCATGCGTCCATGCTGGCGACGCAGGGCGAGCTCGACGACGCGATCGTGCTGCTCGAACGTCATCTCGCGCTCGACAAGCGCGATGCCGCGGCTTGCCAGCTGCTGGCCGACGTCTACTTCCAGAAGGCCGAGAAGCAGCTCGTGCGAGACAAGGCGGCGGCGATGGCGTCGTACGAGAAAGGACTGCGGCTCGATGCGTCGAACCCGCGTGCCGCAAGCAAGCTCAAGGCGCTGAAGAACGGGAACGGCAGCGGGACAGCGGGCGCCGCGGCAAGCTGCGCATCACGCGCCTCCTAGTGGCCTGTAACGGCCGGCATGTCGGCGCCGTCACGCCGACCTACAGCTTCTTCACCTTCTCCTTGAGATTCAGCGCCCGCTGCCGCTCGAGCTTCGCTGTCTCGTTGGTCGGATCCACGCCGAGCACGCGGTCCCAGGCGCGGATGGCTCCGTCGAGGTCCTGTCGCGCGAACGCGGTGCGCGCGGTCAGCGAGTAGCGGACCACGAGCTGCTTGCGGGCCTGCTCCGCCTTGGCTTCGGCGCCCGGCTGGTCCAGCGTGGCCGCGCGCTTGTATTCGTTGAACGCGCGCTCCAGGTCGCCGCTGCGCTCGGCCGACTCGCCCGCGCGCATCGCGCGTTCGCCCGGCGTGGGTTCGGGCGGCGCAGGCGGGGCGACCACCACCGGCGGGGGCGCGGGCGCGGGCGGCGCGGGCGCAATCACCACCGGTCCCGGATCGCGTTCGCGCGGCGCGGCAGGCGCCGGAGCCTTGCCGGGAATGCGCAGGATCTGACCGCCCGCCACCTGCTTGGGCACGGCGACGTTGTTGTAGCGCGCGAGGATGTAGAAGGAATAGATGTCGCCGAGAAAGCGGCGGGCAATCCCCGACATCGTGTCGTTGGGCTGCACGGTGTAGGCGAAGGACTCGCGGCCCAGCGCCGCGACGGGGTCGGCCGTGATCTGGCGCATCAGGTTCAGCGCCAGCTTGTTGTTGGGATCGCCGGCCAGGGCGCGCTGCAGCTCTGCCTTGGCCTGTTCCTCGTGGCCGTTCTCCAGCATTCCGGCGGCCGCGAGGGCGATCCTTTGCGCCTGCTGCTGCGTGGCCGGTGTGGCCGGCGCGTTCAGCGGCGGAACGACGATGGTGGGATCAGGCGGCGCCGGCGCGGGCGCCGTGGTGGCGGTGCCGCCTTCTGCGCCTGGCGTTGCAGGCGCCCGAGGCGCCTGCTGGCAGGCGGCCAGCAGACCGACACAGGCGTACAGCAGAACGACTCGCTGATTCGTCATGGCTTGGTGAACATGGCCGCGCACGGCGGAGCCGGACCGAGGGGGAAGTTTCCCCCATATGGTCCCAGGGCGTGCGTGACTTTCGGTCATTGTCGATACGGAGCGACACACGCGGCGACCGGCGCATGACTTTCGTTCATTGAAGCGCTGCGGCGCGGGCGCGACCATGCCTCATCACACTCGTCCCGCATCGACGTCTCGAGGGATGAACACCATGACACTGACCCTGCGCGCGGTCTCGCTCAACGACCTGCCGCTCACCCAGCCGATCACGGCTCATTTCGACCTGCAGGGCGGCACCATCGGACGGGCCGACCACAACACGATGGCGCTGCCCGATCCCGAGCGCCACATCTCGCGCCAGCAGGCCGAGATCAGCGCGGGGCGCAGCGGCTACGTCATCAAGAACGTCGGCAGCGCGAACCCGATCGTCGTGCGCAACCAGACGCTGGCCCAGGGCGAGTCGACGCCGCTGATGCACAGCGACCAGGTGCGCATCGGCGGCTATCTGCTCGAAGTCATCGAGGATGCCGCCAGCGAGGGGACCACGATCACGCGCGGGCGGGCCGCGGTCGATGCGGTCGGCGTCCCGCGCCCGCGCGATGCATCGGTCGACCTCGGCGGACCGTTGTCCAGCAGCAATCCCTTCGCGGAGCTCCTCGGCGAGCCGGCCACGCCCGCGCGGCACGCGCCGCCGCCGGCCGCAGGCGCCGTGTCGGCACCGGCGCGGCTGCCCGACGACTTCGATCCCTTCGCGATGCCCGCGCCGGCAGCGCCGCAGCCGATCCCGACCGCGGGCGGCGGCGCATTCGAGGACCTGATCCCGAGTGCCGCCTCCGCATCGATCGACGACCTGATCGGCGCGGGCGGCAGCGGACGCGATCCGCTGGCCGACTTCATGGCCGATGCGCTGCCGGGCGCCGGCGGGGCACCGGCGGGCGCGCCGCTGTCCAAGGATCCGCTCGTGCTGTTCGGTGGCGCGGCTTCGCGTGCCGTGCCCGAGCTGCCGCCCGATCGCACGCCCGAGCTGCGGGCGGCCTTCACGCCGCCGAATCCGGTGTCGGCGCGGCGGCCAGAGCCGCCGGTGCTCGACGAGGCGGCCGTCGTCTCGGTGCCGCTCGCCGGGGCCGGCGCCGAGCCGGCCGCCGTCGACGAAGGCGATGCGACGGACCCGTGGACGGCTTTCTGCCAAGGCGCCGGCGTGAAGCTCGCCGCGCCGCACGACGCCAGCCCGGAATTGATGCGCCTGGCCGGCACGCTGCTGCGCGCGGCGGTCGAAGGCACCGTGCAGCTCATGGCAGTGCGCTCGGCCACGCGGCACGAGCTGCACGCGCAGGTGACCGTCATCCGTCCGCGCAACAACAACCCGCTGAAGTTCTCGCCCGATGCGCAGTCTGCGCTGGAGCAGTTGCTGCAGCCGCCGCTGCGCGGCTTCCTGCCCGGGGCCGCCGCGATGACCGATGCGATGAACGACCTCGTCGGGCACGCGATCGGGACCATGGCCGGCACACGCGCCGCACTCGAAGGCGTGCTCGCGCGCTTCTCGCCGCGAGAGCTGGAGGCCAAGCTGGTTGGGCGTTCGGTGCTGGACAGCGTCCTGCCGATGAACCGCAAGGCCAAGCTGTGGGAGCTGTACCTGCAGCACTACGAAGGCATCCGCGACGAGGCGCAGGAAGACTTCCATGCGCTGTTCGGCAAGGCGTTTCTCGCGGCCTACGAGCAGCAGCTCGAACGCTTGCGGCGCGACAAGCCCGCGCCGCCCCGGTGAGCCCGACGTGCTCGACATCGCCGTTGCGTCGCGCAGCGAAACAGGCCAGCGCGACACCAACGAAGACAAGGTCCGCGTCTGCCGCGAAGGCCCACGCTGGCTCGCCGTGGTGGCAGACGGCGCCGGGGGCCACGTCGGCGGCGCCGAGGCCTCGCGGCGCACGGTGGACCATCTGGAAACGGCGCTGCATGAAGGCAATCCGCCGTTCACCGCCGATGCGTTGACGGCCGCCGTGCTGTCGGCGCATGCCGACGTGTTGCGCGCGCAGCCCGGCGCCGAGGGACTGGGCCGCATGCACTCGACAGTGGTCGTGCTGTGGGTCGATGTCTCCACCGAACGTGCGCTGTGGTCGCACGTGGGCGACTCGCGGCTGTATCGCGCGCGGCATGGGCGGGTCGATCTGCTGACTGCAGACGACAGCGTCGTGCAGCGCATGGTCGACGCCGGGCTGCTGACGCAGCAGCAGGCCTTGGTGCATCCGCAGAAGAATCAGCTGATCGCGGCATTGGGCATCGACGACGCGGTCGATCCGCACACGGTGGCGCGGCCGGTGGCGATCGAGGAGGGGGATGCCTTTCTGCTGTGCAGCGACGGGTGGTGGGGTGCGCTGGAGCCGGGATGCATCGCGAGCACGCTGTCGCAGGCGGATTCGCCGGAGGAATGGCTGGCGGCGATGCGGCGCGAGATCGAGCGGCAGGCGGCGCCGCATCAGGACAATTTCAGTGCGATCGGGGTATGGGTGGGGGACCTGGGGGAGGCGACGCGGCCGATGGCGGCGGGATAGCAGGCCATCGGAATCCGGCACGACGAGAGGCGCCGACAATGGCGCGGCACATTCGCGACATGCCCAAAGGACCCAGGATGCGATACCACCTTCCCCTCATCGTGCTGGCCATCGGCGCGACCGCGCAGGCCGAGCCCATCGGTTCTGTCGACACGGTCTTCAAGCTCATCGGCCCGGACCACAAGATCGTGGTGGACGCCTATGACGATCCCAAGGTCGGCGGCGTCACCTGCTACGTGTCGCGCGCCAAGACCGGGGGCGTCAAGGGGGCGCTCGGCGTGGCCGAAGACAAGTCCGACGCGTCGATCGCCTGCCGTGCAATCGGGCCGATCTCGGTGTCTCAGGCGCTTCCTCAACAGGAAGAAGTCTTCAACGAACGCATCAGCCTGATCTTCAAGAAGCTGCGCATCGTGCGCATGGTCGACAAGAAGCGCAACACGCTCGTGTACCTGACCTATTCGGACAGGCTGATCGAAGGGTCGCCGCAGAACTCGGTGACCGCCGTGCCGGTGGACAGGGGCACGGCCATTCCGTTGAAGTAGACGAGCCCCATCGGTCGGCGCTTGCGTCGCAAGTTGGCTGCGGCCGGGGGTGCCACCTCTCTACTTCGCCTCGTGATGGTCGTTCACGTAGCTCATGGGGATCCACCGGTAGCCCGAGCCGTCGCGCCGCAGATGGCCGACACCGGGGAACGAGACGTGGTCGGCTGCGACCCAGTACCGGTTCCTGACCGCATCGGCGAACGCCTGCCTGCGAGTCGCCGCGGCCGCCTTGGGGTCGACATCGAAGACGATCGTCACGCCGGGGTTGGGCATCTGGACTTCCGCCACATGAACCAGATCGCCCCAGAACACCAGCTTCTCGCCTTTGCTCTCGAGCGCGTAGAAGGTATGGCCCGGTGTGTGGCCCGGAGCGGCGATGGAACGAATTCCGGCAAACAGCGTGGTGGCGCCTGAGAACGTCTTCACCTTGCCCGCATCGACATAGGGCTGCACCTTGGCCGAGGCCTCGTCGAAGTACTTCCTGGCCGCCTCCGGCGCCCGCGCGCGATTCTGCGGATTCAGCCAGTACGCGACTTCCTTCTGCTCGAGGTGGACCGTGGCGTTGGGGAACACCATGCGCTTGCCATCCATCAGGCCACCCGTGTGGTCGGTGTGGATGTGGGTGATCAGGATGTCGGTGATCTGCTCCGGCGTGACGCCTGCCGCCCGGAGGCTGGCCTCCAGCTTGTTCAGCGTCGGGCCATAGAGCTCGCCCGTGCCCGCGTCCAGGAGGATCAGGCGGCCGCCCGCCCGGATCAGGTAGGCATTGACGGACGCATCGACATCGGTCGTCTGGTGCGTGTCGGCCAGGCGCGATGCCACCTCGCCCGGCCTGGCGTTGGTCAACAGCTTGAGCGTCGGGATCGGCAGCGTGCCGTCGGAGAGGGCCGCGACCTCGACGTCGCCGATCTTGAAGTGGTGGTAGCCGGCCTGATAGCGGCTGAGCTTCGTCGGCGGTGCCTCGGCCGCGACCGCGACCGGGGCAACGAAGCCGGTCGCGACATCGGCGGCCATCAAAGCTGCAAGGAGTGTGCGTTTCATCGTGGACCTCGTGTTGAACGATGAAGCGGACTATAGTTATCGCAGTTTGGTTGATAAAGATTCGGTTTGCTATTTCAGAATCAACATCATGGAAACAATGATCGACAACCTGATCGAGCTGACGATCTTCGACAAGGTGGCCAGCGCGGGCAGCCTCACGGGGGCCGCCCATGAGCTGGGCCTGTCGTTGGCGGTGGTCAGCAAGCGGCTGGCCTCTCTTGAGGCGCGCATGGGCATCCGACTGCTCAACCGCACCACGCGGCGGCAATCGATGACGCAGGAAGGCGAGCGCTTCCACCTGCATTGCGTGCGCATCCTTGCGGAGGTGCAGCAGGCGGAGGCCGTCATGCAGCACAGTCGTACCGACATCACCGGTCAGTTGCGCGTGACCGCGCCGCGCATGCTGGGCACGCGGTATCTCGCGGCGCTGGCAGCGCAGTTCCAGGCCATGCACCCGGCGTTGAGGATCGAGCTCGTCCTGAGCGACGACGTGGTCGACCTCGTCGAGGAGGGCATCGACCTCGCACTGCGCTTCGGGGCGCTCGCCGACTCCATCATGACGGCGCGCCACATCGCCGACAGCGAGCTCGTCCTGTGCGCCGCGCCGGACTACCTGCAGCGCTTCGGCTCGCCCGACACGCCTGCCGCGCTCTCCGGGCACAACTGCATCCTGTATGGCACGCGAAGCACGCGGCATTGGCTCTTCCAGCACGAAGGCAAACCGGTCTCGGCCGAGGTGAACGCGACCTTCCTGTGCAATGACGGCAACGCCGCCAAGGCGCTGGCGCTCGCGGGCGGCGGAATCTTTCTCAAGTCGATATGGGACGTCGGCTCCGAGCTCAGGGACGGGAGCCTCCTGCGCGTGCTGGAGCGATACAGCATGCCCAGCGCACCGCTGCATGTCGTGTACCCGCATGCATTGCACCTGGCTCCGCGGGTGCGCCACTTTGCCGACTTCGCGCTCAAGCGCCTTCGCCGTGAATGGGAGCTGCTGACCGATCAGGCCTCTGCGGCGCGAATGAGGGTGTGATTGCGCCGCACGGAGCTCGCTGGCGCACCGGCTTGCGCGTGCCCGGGCGGTTGGGCTGATCCAGCCCGGACGTCATGCACCTTATGCTTGACAAGGTCCTGGGTGGCCAGGCGCCTTGACACCGGCACCGTCGACCCTGTTGCGCATACCCCATCGGAGCTGTCGAACCATGAAAGTCGTGATGTTCTATGAGATCGCCCCGGACGGGATGTCCAAGGCCCAGGCGAACATTGCAGGGCATCGCGCTCGCTTGAGCGATTTCCATGCGCGAGGTGTCCTGTTGATGGCAGGCCCGTTTGCCAATCCAGCCGAGGGTGCCATGGGCGTTTTCACCAGCCGGGCCACGGCGGAAGAATTCATTCAGGGCGATCCATTTGTCATCAATGGCGTGGTCGCCAAGTGGTCGCTTCGCGAATGGAATGAAGTGCTTGCATAGGCCTGGCGCCTGCGTTGCACAGTCGCGCAAACGAGATCGACATGAATGAAATCGAAACGCTGGAAACGAGGCTCGTCTACAAGAACAGATGGATGAGCGTGCGAGAGGACCAGATCCGGCGGCAGGACGGTTCCGTCGGGACGTACGGCGTCGTCGAGAAGAAGGATTTCGCCGTCATTGCCGCTGTGCAGGACGGTAGGCTTGTGCTGGTCGAGCAGTACCGCTATCCGGTGCGCGGGCGCTTCTGGGAGTTGCCTCAGGGAACGTGGGACTCCGAGCAGGATCATTCCGACGAGCTTGCCATGGCGGAGCTGAGGGAAGAGACGGGCTTGGTGGCCCGGTCCATGGTGCAGGTGGGTCATCTGTACCTGGCCTACGGGTTCTGCACTCAGGGCTACACCATCTTCCTTGCCACCGATCTGGAGCAGCGAGAGCCACAGCTTGAACCTGAAGAGCAGGGCCTCGTCTCGTCCTGGTTTGATCTTTCCGCCGTCGAGCAGATGATTCGAAATGGCACGATCGTGGATGCATCGACCGTAGCAGCCATGAGCTTGATCAAAGCCAAGGGGTTGCTGTGAGTGCGGCGAGGGCGAAAGTTTCTACCCATGAGCGTCTGCGACACCGACGTTCCACTGGACAAGCTCACGACGGCGCCTGTCCCCGTCGGCATCAAAGCCAGCGCCGCGCACCCCCTGACAGCCTGCACATGTCGTCACGCCTTGCCGCACCATGGGCGGATCAGCATGCGGCGCCTGTCAGCATCCCAGCCGGACCCGCTCGGCGTCGATTGCAGCCAGTGCAGCCACGGCCGCCTGGACACGGCGCCGCGTCGCTTCGCTCGGTTCGGCCTCGCTGTGCAGCTGTCGCCTGGCGGCGTCGAGTCGCTCCTGCGCTTCCTTGCGCTGCACGGCGAGCTGAGCGCAAGAGAGCTCGCCCTCGGGCCCGACGATGTGCACACGGCGGGTCGGACTGACCCCTCCGAACACGGATCTGGCCCGACGGCTGCTCATCTGGAACCTGGCCCGGAGAAACCCGGGCGTGCTGCCCATGAGCGTGAACGTGAAGGCATGGGATCGATTCGGAAGCACACGCACGTTCAGGGGAATGCGATCCACGCCCCAGACCGCATCCAGCACGGCCAGAGAGTGCTCACCGGGCCGCCACGTGCTGACGCCGGTGTTGCGCACCCTCACGGTCACGGCGAAGCGGCGGCCGCTCACGGCCTCTTCCGGGACGGTCAAGGTCTGGAACTGCGCGTCGTCCCGGATCTGGCGAATGCGCGGAGCACTCAGGTCCAGGTCGAATGCGGTTTCCAGGACCTGCTGCTGCCCCTCCACGCTCGCTGCAAAGCGGTACCGGCGTGTGGCAGGATCGCGCAACTCGACGCGCACCCGCCCCACGGTCCGCTCCATCAGCAGGCCCGAGAACTGGCAGAGATAACGCTTGCGATCACCGGAATCGAGGAAGTACTCGCCCGAGCCGCCTTGAAAGATGTCGTCGAGCCCGACGTCCTCCGCGCTCAGCTTCCCCCAGTCCTTGCGCTCGTCGAGCAAGGTGAGCAGGTCCATGTCATGCAGGTCGATGTCGAGGTCGGCATCGGCATGCGAAACCGCCTGCGCATAGATGTCGCCGCGCACGGGAGGATGCGACAGCGCCGAGCTGGTGATCTGGAGGATCAGCGGATTGCGGCGATGATCGGCCCCGGCCGCGACCGGCAGCGACCGAATGGCGTGCATCGTGCCGGTGTGGATGTCACCCGACAGCACGAACACCGACCGTGGACGCGGCGGATCGTCGCCCAGGCCGTTGGCCAATCCAAAGAGGATGTCGAGCAGACGCACGAGGTCGGCCCGGTTCTCGTCGAGATCCCAGCGCTCGGCCAGGTCCGCCGCGGAGAGCAGTGACTTCTCGACCCACTGCTCGAAGACCTCCTCGCCGACCGCATAGCCTACGGACCCGAGCACTGCCGCGCCGATGCCGGCCCCGGCGGCAGCGCCGAAGGGCCCGGCGAGGATGCCGCCCACGACCGCGCCGACAAGGGTGCCGGTGAGGGCACCGGCGGCCGCAACGCCCTGCTGGGTCAGCTCCTCCGCCACCGCCAGGATGGTTTCGGTCGGCAGGAGCGCGAGCGGCACGGGCGCGACGAAGAAGATGACATCGGCATTGCGCACCTCGTCCGACGCGACCCACGCCTGCAGGTCCTGCAACTGCATGTGGCCGAACACCGGCGTTGCCGGCGCACCCGATCCACGCGCAGTGCGACCGTCCATCACGAAGAAGGCGGCCGGGCCCCACCTGAAGTGATAGTGGAACGGGCCGCCCGGTTCGCCGGGTCCGCCCGGATTGCGAGCATGCTGGAAGTGCCGATAGCACTCCAGTGCAGCAGCCACCTTGGTATCGCCGAGATTGCCGGCGCCGAAGTCATCGGCCACGTCGTGGTCGTCGAGCACCATGTAGGTCGGATGCGTGCGCATCACCTCCCTGGGCGGCCAGTGCGCCCAAAGCTGCTTGTAGCGACGCATGTACTGCTCGAAGGGCGACGCGTTCGGCCATTTGTCCTCGATGCCGTCGCCGTAGATCTGATCGCCGATCAGCATCAGGAACTCGAAGTCCGCGTGATCGACCAGGTGCTGCCATCGCTCAAGGCTGCTCAGCGCCTCGTCGCTGGGAGATTCGGGCGTGCCGGTCACGACCGGCCGATGGCAGGAGCCGAACGCAAAGTCCAGACGCATGCTCGTCGGCGACGGTGTCCGGAAGTCTCCTTTCGCGAGCACGATGTCCTTGCGTCCCTTGCGAAGGCTGAGCGAGTAGTGATGGCGCGTGCCGGGCGCAAGTGCGTCGAAGTCGACCACCGCGGTCGCGCTGGCCGCGTCGAAGGTGACCGCCTGGGTGCGTCCGAGGGCCGCGGCCGCCGTCGCACGTCGCGTGGCGGACGGCGCCAATTCCTGGTCGGAGATTAGCCGGCACGAGAACCGCTGCAACGACGTCGGCTGGAACGGCAGGCTGAACCAGAGGCGTGTCGAGGTGGGCGTGGTATGGCCCACGATGGACATGCCGAGGTCCACCGGCATGACGATGGCTTGGTCGGCGCCGTTGTCGAGCTCGTCGAGGATGGCGAAACGGTCGAGACGAACCCCCAGGAATTGCGCGAACACGTCGACCCGCGCCTTGACGGCTGCCGCGATCCTGCCGTCGAGGCTTTGTGCATTCTTCAATTCGACGAAGAATTCGTCGACGTCGAATGTGAAAGTGCACGCGCCCTGAGCATCCGTTGTCTTCGAGTCTTGCACGGACTTGCCCAGGCCGGGGTTCCCTTCGAGCTCGCGCATGGCAGGCGCGTCGGGCTCGGGGTCGTTCGGGTCGGGGCGGACCCGGAAGAACGGATAGACCAGAAGATTGACCGTCAGCTCTGCGGCTGCGAGCGGGCGAGCGTCCATGAAGTCGAGGGCGCGAACGTTCACCGTGATCATGCTTCCCCCCGGAACTGCCCAGCCCTTAGATTAGGAGTCCCGCTGTGGATGTTCAAACGCCGCGCAAGCCAGCCCTGACATGACGCGAGGTCGACTGCGTGAAGCGACCGGGCCACCACGCGCCTTGCCGGCCTGCGCAATGCTGGCGCCAGCGACTTCGGTGTAAGACAATTCGAGGTCCCGGTTGCCATCGCAGGCTGTCATGAGCAACTCCCGGCACGAAGTCACACTGTCGATCTCAGCCGGACCAGGGTCCGATGCCGGCGATGTCGAAGAGGCGTTGATCGGCCTCCTCGATGAAGCCCGCGAACGCGCGATCGGGTTCACGATCGTTCCCCAGCCCCCGACGCATCTCCCAGGGGCCAAGGATGCTTCCCAACTGCTCTCCGCCACCGGGGTGATGCTCGCCCTCGCATCGAGCGGGGGGCTGGTCGCGCTGATCAATGCCGTTCAAGGCTGGCTGCTGCACCACAAGAGCAAGGAAGTTTCGATCGAGATCGGCGGCGACAAGATCACGCTCAAGGGCGCCAGCGACGACCAGGTCGCGGCGGTGACGGAGGCCTTCCTGGCCCGCCATCGCGAATGAGGGACGGTCGTGGTCGCAGGCCGCTTCGCCCTGCTGGTGGCTTCCACCGCCTTCGATCACCCTCATCTTCGTCCGCTGGAGTCGCCTGCCCACGACGTGAAGGCCTTGGAGAAGCTGCTCGCGGACCCGGCGGTGGGACGGTATTCGGTCATCACCTGCGTCAATGAGCCGTACGACAAGACCCGGGAGCAGATCGAAGAGTTCTTCCAGGATCGCGCACCCGACGACCACGTGCTCCTGTACGTGTCGACGCACGGCTTGAAGGACGCGCAGGGGAACCTCTACTTCGCGTCTCGCAACACCTCGCCCGTCAAGCTTCAATCCACGACGTTCGAGTCGAGCCTGATCCATCGGCTCAGTCGGGCCTGCCTGGCGCGGCAGCAGGTGTTCATCCTCGACTCCTGCTTCAGCGGCGCGTTCGGCCGCGCCGTGGATGGGCGGAGCAAGGGACGGCAGCGCCTGGAGCGCCAGGACGTGCTGGGGGAGGCGCGTGCGGAGGCGGGCAGCGGCGTGGTGGTCATGACGGGCTCCACGTCCTTCCAGCTTTCGTATGAGGCGCAGGAAGGCGACGACCCGGGACCGTCGGTGTTCACGAGGCACATCGTCGAAGGGATCGCGACGGGAAGCGCGGACGCCGACGGCGACGGCGTGATCACCGCCGACGAGCTCTTCAACTACGCGCAAGCGGCCACCCACCGGGAACACCGGGGACAGACGCCGCAAAAGTGGGTGCTCGGCGCGGTCGGAAACCTCGAGATCGCGCGGACAACCGACGGCCGCCTGCCCGGGTGGCTCCTCAGGCGGGTGCGCAGCCGACATGCGGATCAGCGGCTGCTCGCCGTCACCAGTCTCGAAGACCTCTGCAAAGGCGAGCGACCGGGCCACGCACGAGCGGCGCGACGGCAACTGGAGCAGTTCGCGAACGAGGATGACAGCCAGCGAGTCAGGCTGGCTGCCCAGGCGGCCCTCAAGGGCATGACGGTGCCGTCGGTGGTCGAACCGGTGCCTGCGCCGCAGGTGGTCGAGCCCGCTCCCCCGCCGCCGGCAGTCGAACCCGCTCCGGCGCCGGCGGTGGTCGAAGCAACGCAGGAAGAGGAGCCACGTTCCGAGACGCATGACCGTCGCGATACCGCCGATCAGCCTTCCTCCAGGCGCTACCTCTTCCTCGGCGTGGCGGCGCTCGTGCTCGGGTTTGCTGCGTGGATGCTCAGGGTTCAGGTGCCCGACGTGAAAGGGATGACGCTCGACGAGGCCACGCGGGTCATCGCAGGGCAGGGCCTGACGGTCAAGTCCACGCGCAGAGTGGAAGACGAGCACAGGGAGGCAGGGACCGTCACTGAACAGCAGCCCGGGGCGGGCGAGTCGGTCTTCAGGCGCTCCGGCGTCGCGCTGACTGTGACTGCGATCCCCAATGTGGTCGTTCCCGGCATGGTGGGCATGACGCTGCTGCAGGCAGAGCAAGCGCTCATGGGGCGCGGGCTGTCCGCCAGCCATCGAACGGTGAGCGTCAAGGACCCGGCCTCCATGGGAAAGGTCGTCGGACAGAGTCCCGGCGCGAACACGGTCGTTGCCAAGCGGTCCACGGTGGAGCTGACGGTCGGCCGCGCGGAGGTGATCGAGGTCCCCAATCTCGTGGGCAGCACGCCCAGCGAGGCGAGGGCGATGCTCCAGAACCTTGGCCTGGTCGCGGCGGCAGAGCAGACCACCGTCACGGATTCCGTTCCGGCCGGGCGGATCGCGTCCCAGACACCCGGGGCGGGCATGCGGGTGGCGACCGGCCATTCGGTCACGGTCGTCATCGCCGAAGCTCCCACCCCCACCCCCACGCCCACCCCCACGACGATCCTGAGCATTTCGCCGAACGAGGTGGCCGGCGATGCGTTGCGCGTCGAGGTGGCCTTCAGGTTGCATCCGCAGGTGGCTGCCGCGCGAAGCCGCTACTCGATCAGCTTGCTGGTCATGGCCGAGGGTGGTCGCCAGGCCCTGGGTACGGCGCAGGAATACCAACCACTGCGCCCGGGCGGAACCAACACCTTCGACGTCAAGTGGATGCCCCGTCCGCATGTGGTGGTGAGCACTGCTCTGAGGGCCTGCATATCGGGCCCCGAGGTCGGCCCCAAGAACTTCGGACCCGAGATCGCGTGCTCCGATCTGGCATACCGCAAGGTGTGGACGAACTAGGGCCGGCCGGACCTCGAGCTGCATGCTTGCACCAGGCACAGCCTTATCTTGCTTGAACCACGCCTATGAAATGACGTGGTCCGGCCAGCCCGCATGTGCTTGCCGGCGGGACATCAGCGCGCGTGATACCACGCCGCCGCCTGCCCCCGGGATCCCACCCCCAGCTTGTCCAGCACATTCGCCACATGCCGCTTCACCGTGTGCGGACTCAACGACAGCGCGCGGGCGATGAGCTTGTTGCTGTCGCCCGCCGCCATGCGCTCGAGCACCTCGAGCTCGCGACTGGTCAACACGCCGGCTGAAGCGCCCGCCACGGCAACGCCGCTCGGCTGAACCGGCGCTGCACTTGCCGACAGCCGCTGCAGCCACGTCTGGAGCTCCCCCCGGTCGGCCTCGCCCAGCTGCCCACGCCAATCGTGCCCGGCCAACAGCGAGGCGACCGGCCGGGCGAAGAGCGCGGACCCCGCCGCGCCGACGCGCGAGCGCGCATGCAGCCCGATCAGCGGTGCCGCCGCCTCGCGCACACGCCCGCTGCGCAGGCAGGCCGCAGCAAGGAACAGCCGCGTCGGCGCATCGAGCCGCGTGCGGATCAATCCCGTCTCGTCGATCACGGCCCGCTCCCACGAATCGATGGCCGCCTGCGCATCACCACGCAACCACGCGGCATGGCCGCGCGCGATGTCGATCACGATCGTGTGCAGACCCGGCAGTGCGCTGTCGACCGGCGTCGATTCCAGCACCGCAAGCTGCTCGCGCAGCGCCTGCTCGTCGCCCACCGCCGCCGCACAGCCGGCGACAAAGTTGGCGACGATCCATCGGGCCCGGTGGCCCTGCCCGGTCGAAGGGCCCTCCAGCAGCAGCCGCATCGCCTCGCGGGTGGCGGGCGCGTCGCCGCCCGCCGCCGCGATCTGCAGCTGCAGCACGGTCGCCAGCGCATTCACGCCGGTGGGCTCGGCCAGCCAGCGCAGTTCCTGGCGCGTCGCGTCGAGCGCCTCGCGTGCGCCGCCGATGTCGCCCTTCACGAGCAGGCGGTGCCAGCCCCGCGTGATCAAAGCCATCGCCTTCAGGGTCAACGGCTGCTCGCCGCTGACGCGCAATGCCCCCTCGATCCACCGTTCCGTCAGCGGCCCCATGCCCGGGATGTGCACCCCCACCGTGCCCAGGTTGCCCTGGTACCAGAGATGCGGCTCGGCGCTGCGCTCCAGGTGCTCCAGCGTCGCCGCATAGTGCCGGCGTGCATCCTCGAAGCGGCCTTCGTCGATGTCGGCCCACGCCAGGGCGACCCCGGTCACCACGTGCGGCGCGGGAGCGCGCGCCCGCAGCTTGTCCACTCCCAGTTCGCGCAGGCCGCGGCGGCTGAGAAAGTTGAGCGCGATCGCGCGGTAGCCGAGCCCCATGTCGGCGATCTCGATGTCGCCCGCGCGCTGGCCCAGCGTCTCGGCGGCCCGCGCGGAGGCATCCATCGTCGCGAAATCGCCCTGCGCCCAACCCAGCAGGCATTGCGAGAGGTGCCATGCCGCCAGACCTTCGCGGCTCGGGGCATCGAACAGCGCAAGCATGGTGCGCACGGTGGGCAGCGCACCGGCGGTGATCCACGCGGGCGTGGCCGCCAGCAGCACCCGCGCGGCGCCGGCCGCGTCGCCCGAGCGCAGCAGCAGCGCAATGCTGCGCGCCGGGTCGGTCTCGCCGGCGGCCGCACGGCGCAGCAGGTCCGGCAGCAATGCGGGACGCTCGCGCGCCAGGCGCTGCTCGAGCGCGGCCCGGAACAGGTCATGCAGCTTGAGCGTCGGCTCTTGCGCCTCGAGCGAGGTGACGAACAGGCCCATCGCCTCCACGCGCTCGAGAAGGCGCGCTGCATCGGGCCGGCCCGACACCGCCGCCGCACGCGCGGCGGTGAGTTCGGGCAGCACGCTGACCTGGAGCAGGAAATCGCGCAGGTCGGCATCGAGCGTGTCGATCACCTCCTCGGTCAGGAAGTCGTTGAAAGCGCGCTCGCTGCCGATGGATGCGCCGCCGCGGTCCACGCGAAGTGCGAGCTGCACGCCGGCGGCCCAGCCTTCGGTGCGCGCGAGCAGCGCATCGACGCGCTCGGGGGCCGTGCCGGCCGCGGCGAGCCACACGGCGAGCTCCTCCCGAGTCCATCGCAGCGCTTGCTGTCGGAACTCGGCCAACTCGCCCGCGGCGCGCCAGCGGGGCAGTGCCAGCGGCGGGTCGTGGCGCGTGAGGATGGCCACTGTCCAGCGTGCACCGAGCCGGTCGACGAGGGCGTCCAGGAAGCGGTGCACATCCTCGTCGCCGGTGCGGTGCAGGTCGTCGATCACGATCACGCCGTGCGGCACCTCGGCAGCCTCGAGTGCGTTGAGCAGCTCGACGGTGAAGCGCGCGCGGCCCGCGGCATCGCCCGCACCGGCGACGAGGGCTTCCGGTGCGCTGCGCCACGGCAAGTCGTAGGGCTCGAGCGCGGCGACCAGGCACTCCAGCAGCCGCGGCAGGTCATCGCCGACATCGACCGACACCCAGGCCAGCGCGACGCCGCTCGGCCAGTCGCGCAGCTGCTGCGCCATCAGCGCGCTCTTTCCGTAGCCGGCCGGCGCGCTCACGAGCACCAGCCGCTGGGTCGACAGCGCGTCGCGCAGCGGGCCATCGAGGCGCGGCCGCGACAGCAGCAATCGGCCGCGAGGCCGCGGCGGCTGGATCTTGGTGAGGGCGAAAGTCATGAGCGGAGGATGCTACTCCGGCGCTGCTGGCCAGCGGAAGAAATGCGTCCGAGCGAGTGATGTTCGTGAAGGTCTGCGCCCTCCATGCTCAACGGACATGAACACCACGACGGGTCGCCCGGGTACTGCATGCAGGTCGAGGGCCCGTGCCCTGCGCCAAACCCCGACCGACGCCGAGCGCGCCCTCTGGCATCGCCTGCGCGAGGACGGTGCAAGTCATGACGCACGGCGATATCAGACGCCCTCTCCCGCTCGCGGGAGAGGGCGAGAATCCGGGGCAACAAGTCAGTGACGCGCGCGCCACATCAATCTCTTGCGCAAGCAGGAGAAAGGATGTGCAGGGGATTCCCTCTCCCGCTCGCGGGAGAGGGCCAGGGTGAGGGCCCCTCATCACCCCGCGACGTTTCGCGTCCCCTCCACGCTGCCCCAGAACCACTCGATGTGCGCACCGCGGCGCTGCTCGCGCAGCCACTCATCGAACAGCCTGGCAGCGACGAGGCGGCGCAGCTCGGGGTCTCGCGGCTCGGCCGGCTCGACGGCCAGCACCTGCGCGAGCAGGTGGCCGTCGCCCACCGGCACCGGACCCACCAGCAGGCCCGTGTCGCCCGCGCCCCCCGCCGCCGCGATGGCGCGCTCGACGGCCGCCTCGAGCCGATGACGGCGCACGCGACGCAGCGAAGTCTCGATCTCGCCATCACGGCCTTGCGCGAACACGTGCTGCGACGCCTCCAGCAGGCTGCGGCCGCCGCGCAGCGCAGCGTCGCGCACCGCGGCCGCTGTCTGCTCCGAACGGGCTTGCGCGGTCGCGATGGCGATCATGTCGAAGGAACGCAGGTCGTGTGCGAGGACCTCGTCGACACGGTCGCCGACGGTGCGCTCGCGCAGCTTCGCGGTGCGCGCGAGCTGCGTGGCCATGGCTTCCAGCATCTGCCAGGTGGCGCCGCTGTCCTTCATCCATGCCTCGAGGTCCGCGACGCTGAGCAGACCGCGTCCGCGGCGCATCGCGTCGAGCGCCTGCTGGGTCTCCTCGACGCTCACGTCGACCGGCTCGCGCGCCAGCGCCTCGTCGACGAGGCAGCGGTCGACCAGCCTCTGCATGAGCGGCACGCGTTCCCACAGCACATCGAGCTGGGCAATCGCATCGGCCACCGACAGCACGACGCCGTTGACCCGCACGAGGTCCGAATCCTTCCAGCGCTGCAGCCCGCGCAGCGGCCACGGCAGCGCATGGTCCTGGCACACGCTCACCGAAATGGTCTTGCCTGCGTCCTGACGGATCAGCGCGTCGAAGTGCGTCGAGCCGTCGAACGCCTGCTGTTCCCACACCACGTCGATGTCGGCGCCGGGGTGCCGCGCGCGCAGCGACGGAAGCCCTGCGAGCGCTGCTTCGGGGGAGGCCCGTTGATGCGCCAGGCTGTCGAGGAAGGCATGGACGTCGTGGAGCACGTCGGGCGTGGGATCAGGCATGGCGAGCCTCGTGAAGGAGATGGGGTGTGCGGTCCGCGTCGGTGGTCGCGTCGCCCAGCAGGAAGCCGGCGATGGCGTCGCTGATCGGCAGGCCGGTGAGCTCCTCGATCCAGCCGTACTCGCCGGCGGAATTGAGCTCGAGGAACACGTATCGATCGTCGGGCGTGAGGATGAGGTCGATGGTGCCGAAGGCCAGTCCGGCATCGGCCACCAGCGCCACGCAGCGATCGGCGATGTCGCGCGGCAGCGCATGGGCACGGTGCGGCGTGGCGGCGAGGTCGTAGCGGCGCCAGTCCACGCGCGTGCGGTGCGTCGCCTGCGAGTCGATCTCGGCCGCGAACACCTGCCGGCCGACCACCGTGACGCGCAGCTCCAGGCGCTTGGGCACGTAGGCCTGCACGACGATGGGGCAAAGCGAGACGGCCTGCGCATGGGCGACGTCGCGCGGCGACACCCTCTCGGTGTAGCGGGAGAACTCGCTTCCGAAGCGCGGCCTCAGCGCCAGCGTGCTGGTGATCTTGCTGATCAGCTGGCCGTTGCACTCGCGGTGGAGATCGAGGAACTCCGCCGGGTCGTTCGTGAACGATGTCGGCGCCACGTCGAAGCCGAGCGCGGTGGCGCGACACATCTGCGAGGCCTTTCGCTGGGCGGTCGCCATGGCCGACGGCCGCCCCGGCAGCGCGCGGCAGGCCAGCGAGTCCCACACCGACGCGATGAATTCGCGCGCGTCCTGCTCCACGACGCCACGCACTTCGGGATCGACGATGGCGTCGGCCGCCACGCAGGGGCGGGGCTTGCGGTACCACACCGCCGACAGCTCGTCGAAGCGCACGGTGCGTCCGCCCGTGCGCAGCGTGTATCGCGGTGTCGACGCGCGAAACGACACGCTGATGCGCGCCTTCGAAGGGAAGTCCCCGGCGTCGAAGCGCAGCACGTCCGCGCCTCGGCGTCGCAGGATGGATTCGACCCGGCCGGCGGGCTCGTCGTCCGCGGCGGTCACGATGAGGATCATGGGGGCTCCCGGGTGAATGGAAGGAGGGGCCGACGTCCGAGCGGAACGGTCGGCTTTCCTCTCATCGACTAGCGGGTGGCGCTCAGAGCGTCCACTCGTCGGCCCGCTGCAGGCTGCCGCAGGTCCAGGACACCGACATGCGCGCGCCGGACACGGCTTGCAGTTCCTGCTCGGTCAGCGTGGCGCCCACTTGCGTGAGCTCGTCGGCACGCAGGCGGCGGCTGTCGACGGCGGGCTGGGTGGTGGTGTTTTCGACTTTCATGTGAATCTCCGTTTCAATGTCAAAGGTTGGAAGAACGGGTCTGCTGCGCGAGACCCTTGCGATGCCCGCCTTCGCAGGCGCAGCCTGCGAGTGCGGAACATGGGGTTGGCCGATGGCGGTCCGTCTTCATGCGACGGCCGCGATCTGCGGCAAGCGGGTGGCTGCGTCCGGCCCCCAGAGGGCGATGACGCGGCCGGACATGGCGATGGTTTCGGCGCGGTGGGCGATGCAGATGCGCGTCAGCTTCAGGCCGCGCACTGCCTCGTTGACGCTGCGCTCGCGGTCGACGTCGAGGTGGCTGGTGGCTTCGTCGAGCGCCAGGATGCGCGGCTGCTTGTAGAGGGCCCGCGCCAGCAGCACGCGCTGCTTCTGGCCGCCCGACAGCACGGTGCCCATGTCGCCGATCAGGGTGTTGTAGCCCATCGGCATGGCCAGGATGTCCGCCTCGATGGCCGCCAGCCGGGCGCAGGCTTCGAGGCGTTGGCGGTCCGGCTCGAGGTCGAAGAAGCAGATGTTGTCCGCCACCGAGCCGGCGAACAGCTCGTCTTCCTGCATCACCGCGCCGACCAGGTCGCGGTAGCGGGTGCCCAGGGTCGCGATGTCGACGCCGCCGACCAGCACCTCGCCTTCGGTCGGCTTCAGGATGCCGAGGATCAGCTTGAGCAGCGTCGTCTTGCCGCACCCGGACGGGCCCACGATCGCGACCGACTCGCCTTCCTCGATGCGAAGGTTCACGCCGTGCAGGATCGGCGCCTCGAACTCCGAGTAGCGGAAGCTGACGTTGCGCAGCTCGACGTCGGCGCGCAGGCCGGCATGCACCGCATCGATGCGGCCTTCGGATTCGGGCTCGGCCAGGGCGATGTCGGCGACGCGTTCGGCGTGCAGGCCCAGCATGCGAAGGTCGATCGCCTTGTCGACGACGGCCGCGGCCCGGGTGACGAACTGCAGCTTGAACGCCGCGAAGGCGAACAGCATGCCCACCGACATTGCGCCGTCGAGCACGAGCAGCGCGCCGACCGAGACGACGGCAATGTTCTCGATGCCGAACAGCGCGCCGTTGAGGGCGCGGTAGACGATGTCCAGCCGCTGGATGCGGATCCCGGCGTTGAAGCTCTCGGCCAGCAGGTTGCCGTGCGCGGTGCTTCGCTGCTGCTGGCGGTTGAACAGCTTCACGCTCTGGATGCCACGCACCGTCTCCAGGAAGCTGCTCTGCTGCCTGGCCGCGTGCGCGATCTGCTCGTTCTGCGCCTGCCGCAGCGGCCGATACAGCGCCACGCGCAGCGCGGCGTAGAGCAGGACTGCCGCCAGCACGATGGAGGCGAGCAGCGGGTGATAGGCGAACATCACCGCCACGGTGACGACGGCCATGACGCCATCGACGATCGCCTCGATGAAGCTGCCGGTCAGCGTGCGCTGGATGGCATTGAGCGATTCGAATCGCGAGCTGATGTCGCCCAGGTGCCGCTTCTCGAAGAAGCTCAGCGGCAGGCGCACCAGGTGAGCGAAGAGGTCCGTCACGACCTGCATGTTCAGCGTGGTCCCGAGCACCATCACCACCCACGAGCGCGCGGCGCTGATGCCCACCTGCGCCAGCACCAGCAGCAGAAACCCTGTGCCGAGCACGACGACCAGGTCGCGGTCCTGGGCCACGATCGCCTGGTCGACCACCAGCTGCATGTACAGCGGCGCCAGCACGGCGAACAGCTCGAGCGCAGCCGCCATCAGCAGGATCTGCGCGATCGTGGCGCGCACGCCGCGAATGCGCCCGAGCAGGTCGAGCACCGACAACCGGCGGCGCCGCACCTGCGGGCGGAATTCGTGGGCCGGCGCGACCTCCAGGCAGACGCCGGTGAAGTGCCGGGAGACCTCGGCGATGTCGAGCTCGCGCATGCCGCTTGCGGGGTCGTGGATCACGGCGCGCGTGCCGCGCATGCGCACCAGCACGACGTAGTGATTGAAGTCCCAATGCAGCACGGCCGGCAGCGCCAGCCGCGCCAGGTCTTCCAGCTCCACCTTCACCGGGCGCGCCGCCAGCGACATCCGGCTCGCCACCTGCAGCAGGTGGGCCAGCGTCGCGCCCTTCAGGGACACGGGATGGTCGTTGCGCAGCGTCGCCAGGTCGACCTGGTCGCCGTGGTGGCCGGCGATCATCGCCAGGCAGGCCAGGCCGCACTCGGTCGCCTCGGTCTGCAGGATCAACGGCGTTGTGCGCCGGCCGGAGAAGTCGAGCACGGTGCCCATCGTCAGACTCTCCTGGCCACGGTGAGCATCGGCTCGAACAGCCACTCGACCAGGCGACGCCGCTCGAGCCAGATGTCGGCGTCGAGCTGCATCCCCGGCTGCAGCGGCACCTCGGACCGCTCGGTGCGGACGGCTTGCGCCTCGATCTTCACGGTCACCCGGTACGCCGATTCCTGAAGTGCAACCGGACCATCGGCCTCGCCCGGAGCCACCATCGTGCGCGGGATCTCCGTGACCTGACCCTTGAAGGTGCCGAAGCGCTGGTACGGGAAGGCCTGGTAGCGCAGCGACACCTGATCGCCGGGAGCGATGAAGGCGATGGAACGGCTCGGCACGAGCAGCTTCGCCTCGAGCCGGCCATCGCCCGGGAGGATCGACAGCAGCAGGGTCTGCGCGCCCGTGGTCTGGCCGCGATCGGCCAGCACGGCGGTGGCGATACCGTCCGCCGGCGCCGTGATGACGATGGTCCTGCGCGACTGATGCTCCGTGAGTTCCTGCGAGAGCTGGGCCTTCTCGCGATCGAGCTTGGAGCGCTCGTGCGTGGCCCGCAACTCGGCCGAGGCCAGGTCCTGCCGCAGCGATTCGACCTCGCGCTCGAGGCTCGCCTGGTCGCGCAGGACCTCGTTCAGCCGGCCGCGCTGGTCGAGCAGCTCGTCGCGCTTCTGCTCCACCTGCGCCTCCGGCACGAAGCGCTGTGCGCCCAGCGACTCGTACCGCGCGAAGGCGCGCTCGGCGCTCTCGACGCGCTGCCGCTGATGGGCCTCGGCGGACTGGAGCTCGCGCCGCTCCGCTTCCATGCGACGCAGGCGTTGCTGCGTGCCGGCGACTTGCAGCCGTGCGATGCCGGCGTGCGACTCGTACTCCCGTGCCAACGCGGACTGGCGCTGCGCAATCGCGCCGATGGCGGCGGTCTGCGAGGCCGGCGTCTCGGGCGAGCCGCGCTCGGTCGACAGCACGAACAGCGTGTCGCCGCGCGTCACCTTCTGGCCTTCGTGGACGTGCTTCTCGACGAGCGTCCCGGCCTGGCCTGCGTAGACCTTGATCATGCCCGCCGAGGGAGTCAGGTAGCCGCTGACATGCGCCTTGCGGGTGTACTGACCCCACATGCCCCAGCAGACGATGGCGATCGCGATGCCTGCCGCGAGCGCGCTCAGCACGGCGAAGGGCAGGCGATGCGCGGCGAGCACGCGGCCGGCCAGCGTGGCCCGCGTGGCGTCGATCGCTTCTTGCCTGAACAGAGTGGGACGCATGACGCTGCCTGCTCGCTTCGCTGGTTGACCGTTTCGATGAGGCGCAACTCTAGGCAGCGGGCGCAGCCGCCGCGTCGGCCACAGGAGCCACTCGCGGCGTGTCGGCGGGCCAGGCGGGCGAGCGGGGTCGGATAGCCCGAACGGGCCATGTCGCGATCGCGGGCGATGCGTGGGCCAGGGATGGACACGCAGGGGATCCGGGACAGTCCGGCCACAGGGCCAGGCGCGGGTGAGGCGCGGAGTCAGCATTCAGCCTAGTGCGAAGACCTAGGCTTGTCGGAAATGCGTGAATGTCTCCTCCCCAGGCTCTTCATAGAGTCACTGCCTGGTGCAGACGTGTGTCTGCGCGCCTCAACCGAGACTCAGCCATGGAAACCAAAGCAAGCGTTCAGACACCAACCAAGAGCGACTCCGGCACCAGGACTGCCTGGCCCCTTGTCGAGCCCACTCAGGAGTTCCTGATCTTCCTCGGACCAGGCGTCAATGCGCTGACCCCCGCGCCCGGCGCACCCTCCTTGTTGGAAAAGCTCAAAGCGGCGGCAGGTGGTGTAAAGGCCACTTTCATCGGCGACGGAGTCAAGGATCTGGATCCCAACGAGCCCAAGCGCGTGAAGGTATCCAAGAACACTGTCGCCTTCGTCTCATTCATCTCGACGAACCCCCCGCTGGCCCCCAGTCCACCGAGTCCAAGCAGCTCAATCAGAAGCTGATCTACGCCAAGGGCAAGTCCTGGCCCGCCGTCGCGATCTTTGATCAACTGGTCCAGGCGGGGGTGATCGTGGTCAATCTCTTCTCGTGCGGGGCCGGACGAATGGCTGCTGAGATCCCGAGGTATCCCCAGAAGCTGCTGCAAGGCGGAGCCGTCACCTACAACCTCTTTGGCGGCAAAGAGGAATACGACGGCAATCTGGCGATTGTCAGCATGGAGACCCGAAGGTCGTGCACCATGCGGGTCGCAAGGATGTTCCCGCAAACCTTCCCCCGGACAACGTCCGCATGTACCGGACGGTGCTGCTGATTGAACGCACCTACAAGAACGACTTCGCGTCGATTGTCCGACTGCTTCGCAGCACGGACGTGGACGTCAACGCTGTCGATCCGAGTGGCCGAACGGCGTTGCACCTCGCGATGGTCCACCAATGCACGTCAGCCGCGATCGCTCTGGCAAGCGCCAAGGCGGACGTCAACTTGCGGGACTACAAGGGGATCACGCCCCTCTGGCACGCGGCAGCCTGGGGAAATTTGGAAGGCGTCGACTTCCTGATTCAGCTCGGTGCGGACGTCGACTTGTCCAACGACCAGGGAGTCGCGCCAATGTCCGCGACGACGACGGCCACACGGAACGCCGAGCCCATCATCAAGGCGCTCATCGGCGCGAAGGCAGACACGAACAAGACCGACAAGCAGGGCCGCACGGCCCTTCATTGGGCAGCGAACAATGGCAACGTCGCCGCAGTGAAGGCGCTCTTGACCGACGAGCGTATCGACATGAACAAGGGGCATCCCCAATTTGGCACTGCCCTCATGATCGCGACGATCTACGGACATGCAGACGTGGTCGCGGAGTTGCTCAAGCACAAGGGGCGGCTGGACCTCAACAAGCCCGCTGGCGGCAAGACTCCGCTCGCAGCCGCGAAGGCGAATAACCGGGCCAATATCGCCGCGATGCTTGTCTCCGCCGGCGCGAAGTGGCGGTGAGATCGGCACTCGCGTGGGCGGCGCGTGGCTGAGGATGAACCGGGGCTCCACCAGTCGCTGGCGAGGGGGGCGCAAGCCCTGACGAACGGCGATGGTGCGGACCCCGGGCGGGGGGCAGAACGAAGATCGACATCACTGCGAAATACGAACGTTGCAGCGGGGATCGCACCAATGCCTGCCGCCCCGCCCAGGGCTACGATCCCCGCATGTTGAAATCCCCTTCGAGCTGCTCGCGCGAACGCTCGCGCCTGCGCTGCGCGATTGCCGTCTTCCTCGCCGGCGCAACGGCGCAGGCCATGGCATGGGAACCGACCGCGCCGGTCGAGCTGGTGGTGCCCGCCGGCACGGGCGGCGGCGCCGACCAGATGGCGCGCTTCATCCAGAAGGTGGTGACCGACCACCGCCTGATGCGCCAGCCGCTGAGCGTGGTCAACAAGTCGGGCAACTCCGGCGCCGACGGCCTGCTGGACGTGAAGGCTTCTCGCGGCGATCCCCACAAGCTGGTCATCACGCTGTCGAACCTGTTCACGACACCGCTAGCCACCGGCGTGGACTTCAGCTGGCGGGACATCACGCCGGTGAAGATGCTGGCCCTCGACCAGTTCGTCCTGTGGGTCAACGCCGCCTCGCCCTACGGCACGCCGCAGCAGCTGATGGACGCGTTGCGCACCGGCGCACCGGGTGCCCTGCGGCTCGGCGGTACCGGGAGCAAACAGGAGGATCAGCTGCTCAGCGTGCTGCTGGAGACCGCTGCCTCGACCCGCATCAGCTACGTGCCGCTGAAGGGCGGCGGGGACGTCGCGAACTCGCTGGCGACGCGGCAGGTGGACCTCACGGTCAACAACCCGATCGAGGCCGAGAAGCTGTGGCGCGAGCGGGTGGTCCGCCCGTTGTGCGTCTTCGACGGACAGCCGCTCGAGTACCGCCAGAAGGTGTCCGACGACAAGAGCTGGGCCGACCTGCCTACCTGCATGTCCGCCGGCATTCCGGTGCAGTACCTCATGATGCGCGGCATCTTCATGGCCCCGGGCGCGACCCCGGAGCAGGTGGCCTACTACAGCGAGGTGCTCGACAAGGTGCGCCAGGTGCCGGAGTGGAAGGAGTTCATGATCCGCGGCGCCTTCAAGCAGACAACGATGCAGGGTCCTGCGTTCGTCGATTGGCTCGACAAGGCCGAGTCCTTTCACCGCCTGCTGATGCGCGAGGCCAGGCTGCTGCCGCCGAAGGCCGGCCCGTCGGCGAGCGATCTGCCGGCGCGAAAGAAATAGGAACCGGGTGCTCTCCTCTCCCTCTCGAGGCAGAGGGTGTCGCCGAGGCGAGCTCCGTGGATCAAATGCCCCGGCCGGAACGCTAGGCCGCGTTGAATGTATTGCTCGTCTCACCGATCGCTGGCTGCGCGCGCCCCGAGGCCGAACGTGCCGAGGGCGTTCCGTCGCCGGCATTGAGCGACGACGTGTCCGTCGGAAGATGATCGGCTGCCGACGTCAGTTCGTCGACGCCTCCCTCGACGCCGCGCGCCGCGGGCCGGCGGGCGGACTCGTTCTTGCGTTGCAGGGCGTTGGCAACCACCATCCCGACGGCGATCCCGAACAGTAACTTGAACATGGCGTGCTCCATGAGGCGGGACCCTCATGCGGCAAGCGACGTGCCCGAATGCAGGACGCTCACGTTTCACCCAGCAGCTCGACGAACGCCCTCCCTTGCGGCAATCCCCGCACGATGTCGACCGAATCATCGACGCCGCCTTCTGTCGCCCGCCACCACACCGAGCAGCCGGCCAGGCGCGACGTCAGCTCCTGCGCCGCCAGCGCATGCAGCCACTGCGACAGGGTCGCCGTGCGTCCCAGCCGCAGATGCAGGCCCTGCGACATCGTCTGCGAAGGCATCAGCGGGCCGCGTCCGGGTGTCGGCCACGGCGGCGCCTCGTGCAGCGCGGCCTCCAGCGCCTCGACCGAGCCCTGACCGTCGTTGAGCGTGCGCATCGCGGCCTGCGCGAGGTGCTCGTACCAGAGCTCCAGGTGGTCCAGTGCGATGCGGTCCTCCGGCGGGCGCAGGCGCGGATGGGCGATCAGCAGCGGGTAGTAGCGGCCGACGCTGTCGCAGCTGGGCATCAGCAGTCCGAACCACCACTGCGTGTCGATCACGCCGGGGGTCCAGGCGAAGCGCAGCAGCGGTGCCGTGAGGTAGATCTGCAGCCAGCGCTCGCCGAGGTGTTCGCGGCTGCTTCGCATGGCGGCCGACAGCCAGGCGTCGCAGGCGGCGAGCCACGGCTGCGGCAGCCGGCGCTGCGCGAAGTCGCCCAGTGTCGCCAGCTTGCCGTACCAGCCCGGCGCATCGCGGCTTTCGGAGGCCGGCGCGGACCAGGCAGGCGTCACGATCCGGCTCCGGATGTCAAAGCCCGGTCGGGCAGGCGAACTCGTTGAGCTCGCGCAGCCGGAACGGATTGCGCACGCTGCTGGCGGTGATCTCGAACACCGCCTTGCGGCCGTCGACGTCGAAGGTCGCGCGAAAGCGCTCGGGCACGCTGGTCGGCTCGATCTTCACGCGATCGAACAGCCGCAGCAGCGCCCACGGGCCGTCGTGCACCAGGCCGAAGGTGCTGCCCGACCCCGGCGGGCTCACCTGCACGCGCACCTGCGACGTGCCGCGCGGCCCCGGCCACTGCACCGAGGTCGGGATCTGCGGCCCGTGGTCGTAGCGCACGATCTGACCGTCGACGTCGAGGATGAACTGCTTCAGCGAGGCGTCCATCTCGACCGGCTTGAACTGAAGCCGCAGCGACGGCGTGTTGCCGGCCGGGAAGAAGGTCTCGCGGATCGCCTGCGCACGCTGGAACTGCGGCAGCGTGCCGGCATCGGTGCCCAGCGGCACGCCCTCGACGGCGCGAAAGCGCCAGGGCCGCGTGGTGGTGTCGACGTAGCTCGCGAGCCGCTGCTGGAAGAGCTGGTCGATCTTGCCGCCGGGCCCGAACAGCAGCGCGAAGTCGGCGGTCGTCGCATCGCGGGGCGAGCGCGGATCGAGCGGGTAGCGGCCGGCCACCGCCTGCTGGCAGAACTCGCCGACCTGCGACCTCACCTCCTGGGCGAGGTTCTGGCGCACGAGGATCTGCGACAGGCTGGCGCTGCTCGCCGACAGGTTGTCCATCATCGAGCGCATCGGCTCGGGCAGGCGCGCCGCTTCGGTCTTCACCTTGTTCGGCAGCGGCGAAGGCTGCGGCGCGGCGCCGCCCTTGACGGCGCTGTCCACCGCATTCAGCAGCAGATGGACCTCTCCGATCAGCGCGATCGTGTCGTCCAGCGGCGGCTTGCCGCCGTCGGGCGCGGTCACCAGGCGGCGCAGGCCGACGAAGCGGTCGTCGACCAGGCTCTCGATGCGCGGGCCGGACTCGGTCTTCTTGGCGGCGAGCGCATCGGCGATCGCGTCGCGGCTCTTCTTCAGCACGTCGGTCGCGCGGTCGCCCGCCTTCTCGACGAGGTTCTTCCCGCTGGAAGCGAGCAGGGTGGTCTCGCGCGACATCGCCTTCATCAGCGGCGGCAGCGGGCTGTCGGGCGCCGACAGCAGGCGCGCCATCTGGATCGATTGCGCGAGGCTGGTCATGGGCAGCAGCCGCACGTCGGCAATGAAGCCTTCCCAGGTCACGGCGTATTCGTTGAGATAGATGCGGCGCACGTCGTCGAGCAGCTGGTCGCCGGCGCGCACCGCGGTCGCGGCGTCCTTGGGCGTCTCGGCCACGCCGAGCACCCAGGCCTGCTCCTCGGCGAGCTGCTGCGCCACCCGCTTGACCTCCTTCTGGAAGCCACGGTAGTAGCCGTCGTACGAGAACAGGCCCGGCACGCCCTTGGTGAGCGGTGCGCCGCTGGCGCGGGTGAACACCAGCGCCGCGTTGTTGCCGGCCGCCCGCACCACCGTGAATTCAGGGAACTCGCTGCCCAGTCCCTGGTGGCGCATGCGGTTGTAGATGCGCTGCGGCAGCGTGACGGTGGCCAGGCGCGCGCGGTGGAAGTCGATCAGCGCCTTGTCCTGCGGCAGCGGTGACACGACCGCGCCTTGCGCGAGCAGCGCATCGAGATGCTCGCTGAGCTGCGCGCGCTGCTCGGCATCGATCGATCGGCCGAGCTGCGCGTCCCAGTCGGCCTCGACGTAGGCCTTCAGCGCATCGGCGTCGAAGTGCTGGACGTCGTGCAGCATCAGGTAAGCCTTCAGCGCCTCGTACAGGCTGTCGGGCGCGGTGCCGGCCTGGCGCAGCTGCTCCTCGACACGCAGGCCGAGGCGCGGGAGCACCGCGTCGACGAGCATGCGGTGGTAGGCCTGGCGTGCGGCGCTGTCGAGCTTGGGTCCCTGGTACAGGCCGAACCCCAGCGACCAGGGCACATCGCGCTCTGCGGCGGGCAGGCTGCGCGTCGCGACCAGCGGGGGCAGCACCGGCAGCACGTCGGGCGAAGCGCGGTTCGGCGCGGCCTGCACGAGCTGGCGCACCTGGTCCACGCGCTGCGCCACGTGGTCGACGTAGCGCCGGTTCTGCACGTAGCTCACGGTCCACGCCGAAAGCGCGGCCACCGTCACGATGCCGGCGGTGGCGTAGCCGCCGCAGGCCAGCCATTGGCGACGGCGCTCCCACTGCAGGTTGGTGCCGGCCAGCCCGCTCTCGGCGAACACCACCTCGCCGAGCAGGCGGGTGAGGAAGTAGCTCTTGCCGCTCGCCTGATTGGGCGCGATGACGGCGCGCTCCAGCCGGTAGCTGCGGGCGATGGAGCCCAGCACGCGGTCGATCGGCGTGCCTTCCTGCGTGCCGCTCACGAAGTACACGCCGCGCAGCAGCGGCTCCGCTTCGTACGGAGACGGGGAGAACACCGTCTCGAGGAACTCCTGCAGCACGCCGCGCAGGCCGGCGAACTGTCCGGGGAAGCCGTAGATGCGCGCGCGCCGCTGCGGATCGCGCTCGGCCTGCAGCCGCTCGATGAGGCCGTCGTTCAGCCGCTGCAGCAGCGCGTCGAACTCGTCGCCGAAGCGCTGCAGCCGCTGCGCGCTGCCGTCGCCCAGCGGGAAGGTGGACCCCCACGGCGTGGCGCGCTGCTCCTTGTCGAGCAATGCGAAGTAATCCATGAAGCCGGCCAGCAGGTCCGACTTGGTGACCAGCAGGTAGATCGGGAAGCGGATCGACAGGTGCTCGTGCAGCTCCTGCAGGCGCTGGCGCACGGTGGCGGCATGGTGGCGCCGCTCGGCCACGCTCTTGGTGAGCAGGTCCGTCACCGACACGGTCACCAGCACGCCGTTGACCGGCTGGCGCGGGCGCGAGCGCTTCAGCATGCCGAGGAAGCCGCCCCAGGTCGCGCGGTCGCTCTCGCGGTCGCTGTCCTGCGTCGTGAAGCGCCCGGCGGTGTCGATCAGCACCGCCTGGTCGGTGAACCACCAGTCGCAGTGGCGCGTGCCGCCGACACCGCGCACCGCATGGTCGCCGACGTTGCCGGCCAGCGGGAACTTGAGTCCGCAGTTGTGCAGCGCCGTCGTCTTGCCCGAGCCCGGCGCGCCGATGATCAGGTACCAGGGCAGCTCGTAGAGGTAGCGTCCGCCGAGCTTGGACGACCAGCCCTGCAGCAGGCCGCCGGCGCCGAAGCGCGCGCGCTTGAGCGTGTGCATCGCCTGCTCGAAGCGCTGGCGCACCGCCAGCAGGTCGGGGCTGTCGGCTTCCTTCTTTTCCGGCCCCGACGCGCTGGTCATCAGCTGCTGGACGACCGCGGAGTTGCCGCGCCGCGCGCGCCAGCTCTTCCACGCCATGACGAGCACGCACAGGGCCGCGATGACGCCGATCGCGATCCAGCGCGACGACTCGGTCTCCAGCGGGTGCGCCTCGCCGATCCCCAGCAGCGGCCCGACGATCCAGATCACCATCGCGACGGCGAGCAGCAGCACCGCGAGCAGCACCCAGCGGTTGAAGATCAGGCCGAGCAGCTTCTTCATCTGGCGGCAGCCTTGTTGGGCGCATCGCGGCCGACGAACAGCGTGACCTCCACGCGCCGGTTCAGCGCGCGATTGCCGGCGGTGTCGTTGGCCACCACCGGCTCGGCATCGGCACGCCCTTCGGCGCGGATGCGCTCGGCCGCAACCTTGCGCGAGACGAGCAGGTCGCGCACCGTGCGCGCGCGCTCCTCCGACAGATGCCAGTTCGACGGGAAGCGCGCCGTGCGCGAGATCGGCTGGCTGTCGGTGTGGCCGGTGACGAGCACGTTGCCGCTGACCTGCGCCAGGGCGTCGGCAATGCGGCCCATCAACGGCTCGCGCTCGGGCAGCAGCGTGGCGCTGCCGGGGGCGAACGCGCCGTCGCCGCGGATGGTGACGACGCTGCGGTCGATCTCGTCGCGCACCGCGACGAGGCCGGCCTTGATGTCCGACTGCAGGAACTGCGCGAGCCGCGGCCTGGGCGCCGGCTGCGGTGCGCTGACCACCGGCGCTGTGAGACGCAGGCTCTGGATCTGGTGGAACACCGGATCCGAACGGGTGTCGAGAGACGACCTCAGCGCCAGGTACACGCCCATCATCAGCAGGGCCGACACGCCGGCGGCCGCGGCCAGCGGCAGCCAGCTGTAGGCGCTGCGGCGCCCGACCGGCTGACCCTGCCAATGCTGTGCCAGCGCATGCGCATGATCGCCGCGCTGCTGCTTGAGGATCTGCGCCAGCTTGTCGCGCACCGCTTCCAGCTGCGCGCGGCCGTTGGCGATGACGCGGTAGCGGCCTTCGAAGCCGAGGGTCAGCGCGCTGTAGATGAGCTCCAGCAGGTCGCGGTTGACGGCGGGCTTCTCGGCCAGCCGCGCCATCAGCTGGAAGACCTTCTCGCCACCCTCGGTCTCGTTGTGGAACATCGCGAGCAGGCTGTGGCCGCCCCACACGCCGGCGCCGCCCCACGGCGTGTCGGCGGCGGCCTCGTCGATCATCGTGCACAGCACGTACCGCGCCGCCATCACGCGCTCGGGCGCGATGCCCTGCGCCGTCGCGCGGGCGGCGAAGTCGCGGATGCCCTGTGCAAGCGAGTTGCGCAGCGCCGCCGGATCGTCGACATGGCGCGTCGCACGCAGCTGGGGCACCACCAGCAGCAGGCGGTTGGCCAGCGCGACCAGGGGATTCAGGCCGTTGTCGCCGGAGGGCTCGGGCGGCGCGGTGTCGCCGCCTATCGTGGCGACGTCCGGCGGGCGGGGGACGGTGGTCGTGCGGCCGCCCGGCGTCGGCTTGATGAAGGTCCGCTGGTCGTCGAGCGCGGCGAAGGGGTCATTGATCGAGGAAGGCTCCATGCGGCTCGTCCTTCATCGTCACTGGCGGATCGCCCACAGCTCGAGCTCCAGCGCGGGAAACTCCCCGGCCACGTGCATCGCCAGGCTGCCGCTGCGCTCGAGCTGCTTCCACAGCTCGCCGCCGCGGTCGAGCTCGAAGTAGTGGAAGCCGGCATGAAAGGGCAGCTGCCGCGGCGCGGTGGGCAGCGAGCGCAGCACGATGCCCGGAAGCTGCAGGTTCACCAGGTCGCGCAGCCGCTCCGGCGGGCCGAGCTTGGACTGCGCCGGGAAGCGGGTGCGCAGCTGCTCGGTCGGCATCTGCGCGTTGACGGCCAGCACGAAGCTCGCGTTGCGCGCCAGCTCGGCGTCGGGAAACACGGCGATGCGCACGCCGTGCGCGCGATCGGCCAGGTCGATCTGGATGGCGTTGCGCTCCAGCACCGTGGACAGCATGCGGCGCAGGTCGGCGATGACCGGCGCGAAGCACGCGTGCAGGTCGTCGTGCCGGTACAGCGGATAGGTGGGCGGGACGCGCGCCTCGCTGGTGAAGGTGGCGAGGTCGCCGGCGAGCTGCAGGCAGGCGAGGTAGAAGTCCAGCGGATGCGTGCTGGGCGCCAGCGCGTGCTGGCGCAGCACCGGCTCGGCGCGGTTGAGCGTCTGCAGCATCAGGAAGTCGGCCATCTCGGACACGCCGTGGCTGAGCTGCCCCATGCGACCCGCGAGGGCGCGCGCTCGCTGGTGCACGAGGCCGTGCAGCAGCGAGGCATGCGCGGACAGCTGCTGGCTGGCGTCGATGCGGGTCTGCGGTGCGATGTAGGCGCGATCGAGCACCACCTGGTTGTCGCTGCGCCGCTCGATGACGCGGGCAACGCCGAGCAGCCCGTAGCCATCGGTCGCGTCCTTGGCGCGCAGCAGTCGCAGGTCGAGCGCACCGGTCTGCACCGGCTCGGGCTCGTCGGCTGCGTTGGTGTGGTCGCGCAGGTCCTCGCTGTTCGCCCGCCAGCGCACCGGCTCCTGGCCGTTCAGGCCGTCGAAGCCGACCTGGGTCACGCCTTCGCGCGCCAGGGGCACGGCAAGGTAGACGACCTCGCCCTTGAGCTCGGCCGGCACATCGAGCGCCAGCGGCTGCGCGTCGTGCTGCGGGATCGAGAACGGCGTGCCGTCGGGCAGCACGCCGGTGGCGCGGGTGAGGCCCAGGCGTCCGACCGCGAGCAGGCCCTCGTCGAGCGCCAGCTCGAAGAAGCCCCAGGCATGCGGGCCGGTCGCGCGCACGCGCATGTCGACCTGGTATTCCACATGCCGCGCTTCCTGCTGGAAGTGATGCGGCAGCAGGAACATGCCCTGCGACCAGACGACTTTGCTGTGGAGGCTCATGCTCGTTCTTTACTTGCCGATCGCGGCCTCGACCGACAGGTCTGCGGCACGGATCGTCAGCTGCTGCTTCTGGCCCGGCTGGATGGCGACGACGCTGCGCCACTTGGAGTGCTCGAGATCGCGGAATGCGGCGATCACGCCGAGAAAGCGCGTGTCGGGCGACAGCGTCTTCGCGTAAGGCTTGCTCTCGCCGGGCGCGAGCACGAACTCTTCCTTGCCGACCAGATCGGCCGCGAGCTCCGCCGTGTCGCGCTGGTACAGCGACATGAAGTCGGCGCTGTTGAACGCGGCGGCCGACTTGAGCTCGTAGACGCGCACGAGCAGCGGCGAAGGCCGCTGGCTGGCGCTGGGATTGATCTGCGCCGAGGCCTGGATGGTGCCGTTCACCTGCGCGGGCTTCGGCGGACCGCCCGCGCAACCGCCGAGCGCTGCTGCCAGGCCCACAGCCGCGGCAAGGTGGAGGCCGAGGATCCTCACGTGCTGTTCTCCCATCGTCCGCTGAAGAGGATAGCCAGCGGCGCTGGCCCGGCTGGGTGACTTAGGTAATCGCGGTGGACATGCGTCTCCGGTTTCGCCATGAAGGCGCGTGGGTCCGTAGCCCCCGCGGCGGGCAGGGTGGTGCGGCGCGCCTAGACTCACCTTCATGGTGCGACTCTGGATGTCCCTCGGCGCGTGCGCCTTCGTCCTCGCGACGCAGCTTCGCGCCACCGCGCAGACCGGCGAGCCGCTGGCGACGTGCATCGCGTCGCTTCGCGCCGAGCTGCCGTCGCGGCCCGACGTGCTGCCGCAGACCTTCGACACCTACACCCGCGACGTGCAGGACCTGCGTCCGTTGATCGACAACGCCACCCGCGCCCAGCCCGAGTTCCAGCTGCCGATCTGGGACTACCTCGCGCGGCGCGCCGACGCGCAGCGCATCGCGCAGGGCCGCGAGCTGATGCAGCGCCAGAGCGCAGCGCTCGAAGGCATCGCGCGCCGCCACGGCGTCGATGCGGCCACCGCGGTCGCCGTGTTCGGCGTGGAGACCGACTACGGCCGCGTCTCGGGCGGCTATCCGGTGGTCGACGCGACGCTGAGCCGCGCCTGCCTCAACCTGAAGAGCGCCGAGCGCAAGCAGCACTTCTTCGCCGCGCTGTGGCTGCTGCAGGAAGGCGTGGTCAAGCGCGAGGACTTCAAGGGCTCGTGGGCGGGCGCCTTCGGCATGACGCAGTTCATGCCGGCCACCTTTGCGCGCTACATGAACGACGGTGACGGCACGGGCTCCGCCGACATCGTCCACAGCGTGCCCGACGCGCTGGCGACCACCGCGCGCTACCTGCGCGGGCTCGGCTGGGCCGACGGCATGCCGTGGGGCGTCGAGGTGAAGGTGCCGCAGTCGCTGGCCGATGCCAACGCGCTGGAATCGGACCACGGCTGCCTGGCGGACGCCAAGCCGGCGGGCCGCTGCCGAAGCGTCGCGCAATGGAGCGCCGCCGGCGTCAAGCGCATCGACGACACGCCGCTGGTGGGCGCGGGCCCGGCGGGACGGCTCGAAGCAAGTCACGCCGGTGCACTCCTGATGCCTGCCGGCCCGGCCGGGCCCGCCTGGCTGGTCACGCCCAACTACCAGGCGATCTGGCGCTACAACCGCGCCGACGCGTATGCGCTGGCCATCGGGCTGCTCTCCGATGCGCTGCGAGGCGGTCCGCTGCAGCGGACCGCCTGGCCCACCGACGACCCGGGGTTGTCGCGGGCCGAGTTCCGCGAGCTGCAAGGGCTGCTCCTGGCGCGCGGACATTGCGAGCTGCGCGTCGACGGCGCCGAGGGACCGCGCACCAGCGCGGCCATCCGCGACGAAGAAAGCAAGCTCGGGTGGACGCCGACGGGACGCGGCGGCGGCAAGCTGCTGGCGGCGTTGCGGTCGCAAGCGGGGCCGGCGTCCGGCTGCGAGGCGCTGGCCGCGGTCGCGGCATCCGGGACGGCCGTGGCGGCTTCGGCGCCGGCATCGGCGGCGTCCGGTGCGGCGCGGCCGCCGCACGAGCCTTCGCCGGCATCGGCGCCGCTGCCGGCCTCGGCACCGTTGCCGCCGGCGCCGGCGGGGAAGTCGAGCTCGCCCTCGTGAGCGAAGCGCCGGGCCACAATCCGGCCCCATGGATCAAGTCGATGCAGTCGTCATCGGGGCCGGCGTCGTCGGTCTGGCCGTCGCCCGGGCGCTCGCGCAGCGGGGCCTGGACACCATCGTCGCCGAAGCGGCGAACGCCATCGGCACCGGCACCAGCTCGCGCAACAGCGAGGTCATCCACGCCGGGCTGTACTACCCCGCCGGGTCGCAGAAGGCGAGGCTGTGCGTGCAGGGCCGCGAGCGCCTGTACGCGTACTGCGAATCCCACGGCATCGAGCACCGGCGCTGCGGCAAGCTGATCGTCGCGCGCGGCCAGGCGCAGCAGGCCAAGCTCGACAAGATCGAGGCCCAGGCCATCGCCAACGGCGTGACCGACGTGCGGCGGCTCGGCGGCGCCGAGGCGCGTGCGATGGAGCCGGCGCTCCTTGCCGACGAAGCGCTGCTGTCGCCGTCGACCGGCATCATCGACAGCCACGGCCTGATGCTGTCGCTGCAGGGCGACATGGAAGCCGCCGGCGGCGCGCTGGCGCTGTTGTCGCCGGTTGAGGCCGTGCGCTGCGGCAAGGGCGTGCACGAGGTCGACGTCGGCGGCGAGAGCGCGACGACGCTGGCCGCGCGCATCGTCGTCAACGCTGCCGGACTGTGGGCCCCGCACGTCGCCTCGCGCACGGCCGGCGTGGCGCCCCGGCATGTGCCGCGGGCGCATTTCGCCAAGGGCAACTACTACTCGCTCGCGGGCCGCGCGCCGTTCTCCCGGCTGATCTACCCGATCCCCGAGGACGCCGGGCTGGGGGTGCACCTGACGCTCGATCTCGCGGGCCAGGCGCGCTTCGGACCCGACGTGGAGTGGCTCGCCGTGGAGTCACCCGAGCGCATCGACTACCGCGTGGATCCGGGGCGCGCCGACGCGTTCTACGCCGAGATCCGCCGCTACTGGCCGGGGCTGCCGGACGGCGCGTTGCAGCCGGCCTACAGCGGCGTGCGGCCCAAGCTAGGCGGTCCCGGCAGCCCGGCCGGCGACTTCGTCGTGCAAGGACCCGCGACGCATGGCATCGGCGGGCTGGTCAATCTGTTCGGCATCGAGTCGCCGGGCCTGACCTCGTGTCTGGCCATCGCCGACGTCGTTGCCGACGCGGTCATTTGAAGGAGCTCGCGATGAACGACACCCTCACCCTGAGTGCTTCCGACTTCCTGCCGGCCGACGGCCATGCCGGCACGCTGGTGGGCCGCGCCTGGCTGCCCGGTCCGACGCCGGGGCCGGGCGTCGTCGTGTTCCGCGAGGGCGGCGTGTTCGATCTCGGCGAGCGCTTCGCGACCATGGCCAGCCTGCTCGAGCGCGACGATCCGGCCGCCCTGGTCAAGGCCGCGCCGGGACGGCGCATCGGCGACCTGGACACGCTGCTGGCCAACACCGCCCGCCGCGTGCGCGACCAGGCGCAGCCCTTCCTGCTGGCGCCGTGCGACCTGCAGGTGATCAAGGCCGCTGGCGTCACCTTCGCCTCCAGCCTGCTGGAGCGCGTCATCGAGGAGCGTGCGGCCGGCGATGCGAGCCGCGCCGCCGGCATCCGCGAGCAGGTCCAGTCGCTGATCGGCGGCGACCTGCAGGCCATACGCCCCGGCTCCGAGCAGGCGATGAAGCTCAAGGCGATGCTGATCGAGCAGCGCATGTGGTCCCAATACCTCGAAGTCGGGATCGGTCCCGATGCCGAGGTCTTCACCAAGGCGCCGGTGATGTCGGCGGTGGGCACCGGCGCGGACATCGGCATCCATCCGGAGTCCGCCTGGAACAACCCCGAGCCCGAGGTGGTGCTCGCCGTGTCCAGCCGCGGCGCCGTGGTCGGCGCCGCGCTGGGCAACGACGTCAACCTGCGCGACTTCGAGGGCCGCAGCGCCCTGTTGCTCGGCAAGGCGAAGGACAACAACGCGTCGTGCGCGATCGGCCCGTTCATCCGTCTGTTCGATGCCGGCTTCTCGCTGGCCGACGTGCGCCAGCAGGACATCGAGCTGGTGGTGGCCGGCACGGACGGCTTCGTGCTGAACGGCGCGAGCACCATGCGCGCCATCAGCCGCGATCCGCAGGAGCTGGCCGACCAGACCGCCGGAAAGAACCACCAGTATCCCGACGGCTTCATGCTGTTCCTCGGCACGCTGTTCGCGCCGGTGGAGGACCGCGATGCGCCCGGCCGCGGCTTCACGCACCACGTCGGCGACATCGTGAGCATCCGCAGCCGCCATCTCGGCACGCTGCGCAATCGCGTCGACACCTGCGACCGCATCGCGCCGTGGACCTTCGGCTTGCGCGCGCTGATGGGCAATCTGGCCGCGCGCGGGCTGCTGGGCGGCCTCTGAGGCCAGCCGCCGGCCGGCTGGTGACTCTTGCTGGAGGCCCCTCGTGGCGGGGCGGGGGGAGCCGTGTGTTGTCCGCGAAGCGGGCTCAGGACCGACGGGCCTGAACCCACTTTCCATCGACCAGCAATTCATGCGGGCGGAACTGCGCCTTGTAGGCCATCTTGTCGCTCTCGCCGATCCAGTAGCCCAGGTACACGTGTGGCAGCTTGAGCAGCCGGGTCTGCTCGATCTGCCACAGCACGTTGTAGGTGCCGTAGCTGGCGTGCGGCTCGGGCTCGTAGAAGGTGTACACGGCGGACAGCCCGTCGTTCAGGATGTCCAGGATGGACACCATCTTCAGGGCGCCGACGCTGCCGTCGGCGTGGCGCTCGCGAAACTCCACCAGCCGTGAATTGACGCGGCTTTGCAGCAGGAACTGGGTGTACTGGTCGATGCTGTCGTGATCCATGCCGCCGCCGCTGTGGCGGCCGGCCTGGTAGCGCAGGTACAGCTGGTAGTGCTCGGGCACGAAGCACAGGCGCAGCACACGCGCCTGCAGGTTCTGGTGGGCCTTCCAGGCGCGGCGCTGGCTGCGGTTGGGCTGGAAGTCGGCCACCGGCACGCGCAGCGGCACGCAGGCGCGGCAGCCGTCGCAGTAGGGCCGGTAGGTGAACATGCCGCTGCGCCGAAAGCCGTTGGCCACCAGGCCGGAGTAGGCGTCGGCGTGGATCAGGTGGCTGGGGGTCGCGACCTGCGAGCGCGCCATGCGGCCCTCCAGGTAGCTGCACGGGTAGGGCGCCGTGGCATAGAACTGGAGCGACGCGAGCGGAAGCTCTTTGGGGTGGGTCACAGGCCAGGGTCCTCGGGGGTGGCGCTCGCCGGATGCTGCACGAGCCGCCGCCACATCGACGGATGATAGGTCCAATCGCGGATGCGCGGCTCCCCCAGGCTGAGTGCCAGCCGGCCCTCGAACTCGCCGCGCGCGATCTCGCGGCCGCCCAGCGACGCGAGGTGGCCGGTGCGCTGCTGGCAGTCGATCATGGCGACGCCCTTCTCGCGGCAGAAGCACACCAGCGCGGCCAGCGCGATCTTGGAGGCGTCGGTGCGGTGGGAGAACATCGACTCGCCGAAGAACATGCGGCCCAGGCTCACGCCGTACAGGCCGCCCACCAGGTCGCCGTCGACCCAGGTCTCGAAGCTGTGCACGAACCCCAGCCGGTGCCACTGGCGGTAGGCCTCGATCATCTCCGGCACGATCCAGGTGCCGTCCTGGCCTTCGCGCGGCGTGCCGGCGCAGGCGGTGATGACCCGGTCGAAGGCGCGGTCGATGCGCACCTCGCAGCCCGGCGTCTTCGTGAAGCGCGCGATGGTCTTGCGCAGCGAGCGCGCCAGCTTGAACTCGCCGACCATGAGCACCATGCGCGGATCGGGTGACCACCACAGCACCGGCTGGCCTTCGCTGTACCAGGGGAACACGCCCTTGGCATAGGCCTCGGTGAGCCGGTCGGGCGTCAGCTCGCCGCCGGCGGCGAGCAGCCCGGGCGCGTCCGAACCCGGAGGCAGCGCGAGCCGGGTGTCGGGCAGGGCGTCGAGGTCACTGTGCAGCCAGCGGATCATGTGGCCACCAGCCCACGCGAGGCTCGGCCCGGCAGCGCGCCAGCTCGTCCTCGCCGACATCGATCTCCATGCGCAGCAGCGCCGCGGCCATGGCCTTGCCCAGGTTGTCCAGACGCAGGTTGCGCGCACCGCCGCCTTGCAGCGCGTCCTTCAGCACCAGCTTGATCGCGAGGATGTTCGGCAGCGGCCAGAGCTGGACCTCACCGGGCAGCCACGGTTCGAAATGCGCCTGCACTCGCGCTGCGCTGACCTCGCGAGCCAGCACCGCATAGCCGGTGGCGTTCCAGGCGAACAAGCCGAAGTCGACCCAATCGGCCTTGTCGCCGCTGCGGGCGTGGGCGATGTCGGCAAGACGGATCTTCATGGCGGACGATGGGTGGTCATGTCTCGATGATCTGGATTTGGGTGTGCGGTTCCACCTGCCCGCGATCGATCAGCGTCGGCCAGATGCCCAGCAATTCTGCGGTGTTGTGCAGGCCATGGAAGCCGCAGGTGTACGCCGGCCCGCTCAGGCCCATCCACGGAAAGAGCCGGCCGAAGCCATCGGCCGCCGATTTCTCGCGGGTGCGCAGCGCGAGACGCACCCATACCTCGTTCAGATCGTCGAGCGCAGCCGGCAGCGGCGCGAGCGCGCCGTGGGCAGAGCTGAGGCCCGGGTATTCGACGAACAGCTCGTCGTGCGGCACGCGCCGCTCGGCCAGCATCGTCTTCACGATGCCGACCGCGGCCTGCGCCTTGCTCCACGCATCGGGCCAGCTGAAGCCCCAGGTGACCTCGGCCTTGTAGCCATCGTGGAAGCCGGCCACGATCTTCAGGCGCTCGGGTCGTCGCCGACCGGTGGCGCCCTCGACGCGCACGCGGTCGTCGCCCAGGTCGGTGAGGCGCAGCGTGCTCATGTCGAGCACCGCGTCGGGCGTGAGGTAGGCGTGGGGGTCGTGCACTTCGTACAGCAGCTGCTGGCGCAGCGTGTCGAAATTGACCCGCCCGCCGGTGCCGGGCGCCTTGGTGATCACCGCCGTGCCGTCGTCCGACACCTCGGCGATCGGATAGCCGAGGTGGGCCAGGTCAGGCACCGCCATCCATGTGCCCAGGCTGCCGAAGTTGCCCCCGCTGCCCTGGCCCGAGCACTCGAGCAGGTGCCCCACCGCGAGCCCCTGGGCCAGCCGGTTCAGCTCGGCCGGGGTGGCGGCGTCCTCCAGATGCCAGCCGAACTCGTGCACCAGCGGGGCGAGGAACAGCGCTGCGTCCGCCACCCGTCCGGTGATCACGATGTCGGCACCCTGGGCCAGTGCGTCGACGATGGGACGCGCGCCGAGGTAGGCGTTGGCGAACACCAGCCGGTCGCGCACCGAAGCGAGCGGCGCGCCGCTGAAGAGGTGCGCGAACGCCGGCGCGTCGGCGCCGGACGTCATCGCCGGCAGCACGTCGTCGCCGGTGACGACCGCGATGCGCGCCTTCCAACCCTTTGTCGCCAAGGCGACACGCAGCGCCTGTGCCGCGCCACCGGGATTGAGCCCGCCGGCATTGCAGATGAACCGGACGCCGCGCTCGCGCATCGACGGCCACAGGCGCAGCACCATCGGAAGCAGGTCTCGCGCATAGCCCAGCGCCGGATCGCGCTGGCGGTCCTTCTGCAGGATGGCGAGGGTCAGTTCCGCCAGGTGATCGCTGGCGATGTACTGCACGCCGCCGCGCTCGATGCTGGCGGCCACCGGCTCCCACGCATCGCCGTAGAAGCCGAGCCCCGAGCCGATGCGCACGGTCTTCGTCATGGTGTCGATTTCCTTTCAGGCGGCATGCTGCCGCAACCCCGGAACATCCCTGACGGGAATCGATGACCCCGGAGGTCAGAATCCCCACACCACAGGAGAGAACGTGTGCAACTGCTCCAGCTGATCATCAGCGGGATTGCGCAAGGGTGCATTTACGGCCTGATCGCGCTCGGCTTCGTGCTGATCTACAAGGCGACCGAGACCGTGAGCTTCGTGCAGGGCGAGCTGATGATGCTCGGTGCCTTCATCGGCCTCGCATGCATGAACTTCCTGGGGTTCCCCTTCTGGCTCGCGGTGCCGTGCGCGATCGTCGCGATGGCGCTGTTCGGCGTGCTGTCGGAGCGGGTGGTGATCCGGCCCATCCTCGGCCAGCCGGCGTTCTCCATCGTCATGCTGACCATCGGCATGGGCTACGTGGGCCGCGGTCTCATCACGATGGTGCCCAACATCGGCACCGAGACGCACACGCTGCCGGTGCCCTACAAGGACCAGGCCTGGAACGTCGGCGCGCTGGTGCTCAACGTCGAGCAGATGGTGGTGATCGGCAGCACCGCGGTGCTGAGCCTGCTGCTGTATGCGATGTTCAAGTACAGCAAGCTCGGCATCGCGATGCAGGCGGCGTCGCAGAACCAGCTCGCGGCGTACTACATGGGCATCCCGGTCAAGCGGCTCAACGGCCTGGTGTGGGGGCTGGCCGCCGCGGTGGCAGCGATCGCGGGGCTGCTGCTCGCGCCGATCACCTTCGTGCACGCCAACATGGGCTTCATCGGGCTGAAGGCGTTCCCGGCCGCGGTGGTCGGCGGCTTCGGCAGCCTGCCGGGCGCGATCGTCGGCGGCTTGATCATCGGCATCGTCGAGTCGCTGTCGGGGTTCTACCTGCCCGACGGGTTCAAGGACACGGCGGCGTACATCGTGGTGCTGCTCATGCTGGTGGTCAAGCCGAACGGGTTGTTCGGGGAAAGGCTGCGGAAGAAGGTATGAGCGCCACCCCGTTCGCACTGAGCTTGTCGAAGTGCCGGATCGCACCGATCCAACCGTTCACGCCGAGATTGTCGAAGCGCGCGCCCACGTTGGCACGCGGGGCCTCGACAAGCTCGGCCCGAACGGCAGGTGGCTGACGCCCGGGAGCCCCATGCGCTTCATCTTCAAGACCGACTACAACCAGGACATCCGCCTGGCCAAGCACGGCGGCCAGGTCTTCTGGTACTCGGGCCTGCTGGTCGCGATGCTCCTCGCCCCGTGGGGGATCAGCGAATACTGGCTCGCGCAGCTGACGCTGATCCTCATCTACGGCATCGTCGGCCTGGGCCTCATGCTGCTGGCAGGCTTCACCGGCCAATTCTCCATCGGCCACGCGGCCTTCCTCGGCGTCGGCGCCTACACCGAAGCGGTGCTCACCGGCGCCGGCGTGCCGTTCCCTCTGTCGATCGCCGCCGCCGGCGCGCTGTCGGCTGCCGTCGGCGTGGTCGTCGGCTTGCCGGCGCTGCGCGTGAAAGGGGTGTACCTCGGCATCGCGACGCTGTCGTTCGGCTTCATCGTCGAAGAGGTCTTCGCGCGCTGGGAAAGCGTGACCGGCGGCAATGCGGGCAAGCACGTCAAGTCGCCGGAGATGTTCGGCTGGACGCTCGACAGCGGCCCGCAGTTCTACTTCCTCTGCCTGCTGCTGGCCATCGCCGCCACGCTGGCCATCCTGAACCTGCTGCGCTCGCCCACCGGCCGCGCGTTCGTCGCCATCCGCGATTCCGAGGTGTCGGCGCAGAGCATGGGCATTCACCTCGCGCGCTACAAGACGATGTCGTTCGCCATCTCGGCCGCGCTGGCCGGCGTGGGCGGCGCGCTGTATGCGCACAACCTGCACTTCATCTCGCCGGAGCAGTTCAACATCCTGCAGTCGATCGACCTGCTGCTGATGGTGGTGATCGGCGGACTGGGCTCGGTGCACGGCGCCTTCCTCGGCGCGATCTTCCTGATCAGCATGCCGCAGGTCATCGCGCTGGCCAAGGACTGGCTGCCGTCGGCGATCGGCCAGGCGCCGGGACTCCAGGGTGCCGTGTACGGGTTGGTCCTGATCGCCTTCGTGATGTTCGAGCCGTTGGGGCTGTATGGCCGCTGGCTCAAGGTGCGCACCTATCTGCAGCTGTTCCCGTTCTACCGGCGCGGACTGTTCAAGCGGCAGAAGAGCTTCCAGAAATCGGAGCGCTTGCGGTGACCGACATCCTCCTCTGCGCCACGAATCTCAGCGTGCGCTTCGGCGGCGTGCTGGCGGTCAACAACGTCAGCTTCGACGTGCGCCGTGGCGAGGTCTTCACGCTGATCGGCCCCAACGGCGCCGGCAAGACGACGGTGTTCAACCTCATCAGCCGGATCTACGTGCCGACCGCCGGCGACATCGAGTTCGAAGGCCGCAAGCTGTCGCAGGTGGCGCCCCACGAGGTGGCCAGGCTCGGCATCGCGCGGACCTTCCAGAACATCGAGCTGTTCGAGCACGCCACCGTCTTGCAGAACCTGCTGATCGGACGCCACACGCACCGCAAGACGGGCTTCTGGAGCGACGTCTTCTTCACTCCCCGGACCCGGCGCGCGGAGATCGCGGCGCGCGAGAAAGTGGAGCAGGTGATCGACCTGCTCGATCTGCAGCATCACCGCGAGTCCATGGTCGCCGGCCTGCCGTACGGCGTGCGCAAGGTGGTCGAGCTGGCGCGCGCGCTGTGCACGCAACCCAAGCTGCTGCTGCTGGACGAGCCGTCGTCGGGCCTGAACACCGAGGAGACCGACGACATGGTCTTCTGGATCCGCGACATCCAGCAGGAGCTGGGCGTCACGGTGCTCATGGTCGAGCACGACATGAGCCTGGTGTCCAAGGTGTCTGACCGTGTGCTGGCGATGAACCAGGGCGAGATGCTGGCGCTCGGCACGCCGGCCGAGGTGCAGTCGCATCCGGGGGTGATCGAGGCGTACCTGGGGTCGGTGGACGACGTGTCCAATCTGCGCAGGGCGGCATGAGGAGGCTCACGTGACCGACATGCTCACCCTCATGAACGTCGAGAGCGCCTACGGCCCCATCCGCGCCATCCGCGGCGTCAGTCTCAAGGTGCGCCAGGGCGAGATCGCGACCGTGCTGGGCTCCAACGGCGCCGGCAAGACGACCATCCTGAAGACCATCTCCGGGATCATCGATCCGCGCAAGGGCAGCATCTCGTTCAAGGGCCAAGACATCACCGCCAAGGACCCTGCGCACATCGTGCAGCAGGGGCTGGGCCATGTGCCGGAAGGCCGCGAGGTGTTCCCGCTGCTGACGGTGCGCGACAACCTGCTGATGGGCGCCTACACGCGCCGCGACCGCGACGGCGTCGCACGCGACATGGAGACGGTGTTCGCCTATTTCCCGATCCTCAAGGAGCGAGCGTCGCAGGACGCCGGGCTCCTGTCGGGCGGCCAGCAGCAGATGCTCGCGATCTCGCGCGCGCTGATGGCCGCGCCGGAGCTGATGCTGCTCGACGAGCCCAGCCTCGGCCTCAGCCCCAAGCTCACCAAGGAGATCTTCGAGATCGTCGTGCGCATCAACCGCGAGCGCGGCACGACCATCCTGCTCGTCGAGCAGAACGCCAACATGGCGCTCAACGCCGCCGACTACGGCTACGTCCTGGAGACCGGCCGCATCGTCATGGAAGACAGCTGCGACAAGCTGCGCGAGAAGGACGACATCAAGGAGTTCTACCTCGGCATCAAGGATGCGGGCGTGCGCGGCGAGCGGCGGTGGAAGAAGAAGAAGACGTGGAGGTGACGGCATGAGACTGCGCAGTCCGATTTGCAGAGCCCGTGCGCGCGGCCGCCCGCAGCGGGGCTCCGTCCCCCGGGAGGAACGGCTGCGGCACGCCGCAGACGAGGGGCTGTCATGAGCAACTTGTGGGACCTGAAGCACGTCGGCAAGCCCGGCGACATCGCCCTCGAAGGCGAGACCGTCCCCGAGATGTTCTGGAACGGCGTTGCCAGGCGCAGCGACACCGTGCTGATGCGCCAGAAGGACCTGGGCCTGTGGCGCAGCTGGACCTGGAAGCAGACCGGCGACGCCGTGCGCGAGCTCGCCCACGGCCTGATGGCGCTGGGCTTCCAGCCGCACGACTGCGCATCGGTGCTCGCGAACACCGTCGTGGAATGGGTGCTCGCCGACCTGGCGGTGCTGAGCTGCGGCGGCGTGTCCAACGGCATCTATCCCACCGACGCCGCGACACAGGTGCACTACCTGTGCGAGGACTCGCGCACGACGGTGCTGTTCGTCGAGGACGAGGAGCAGCTCGACAAGGCGCTGGAGGTGCGAGACGGTCTGCCGTTGCTGCGCAGGATCGTCGTCTTCGACATGGAAGGCCTGCGCGAGCTGCGCGATCCGCAGGTGATGAGCCTGGAGGCGCTGCGCCAGCTGGGCCGCGAGCATCAGGCCCGGCATGCCGGCGAGCTCCAAGCGCGCGTACAGGCCTGCCGTCCCGACGACCTGGCCATCCTGGTCTATACCTCCGGCACCACCGGCAAGCCCAAGGGCGCGATGCACAGCCACCGCGGCATCGTGCATACCGTGCGCGGCTACAACGCGATCGTGTCGCAGGACGAGCACGACGAGCGCATGTGCTTCCTGCCGCTGTGCCACATCGCCGAACGCATCGGCGGCGAGTACTTCGCCGTCTACACCGGCTCCAAGCTGAACTTCGTGGAGAACCCCGAGACGGTGCCCGAAAACGTTCGCGAGATCGCGCCCACCGTCTTCACCGCGGTACCGCGCGTGTGGGAGAAGTTCTATTCGGCGGTGACCATCGCGCTGCGCGACGCGAGCCGGCTGCAGCAGGCGGTGTACCGGTGGGCCATCGGCGTCGGCACCCGCATCGCCGAGCTCACCCTGGCCGGCCAGCCGGTGGGACCGCTGCTGAAGCTGCAGTTCCGGCTCGCGCGCTTCCTGGCGCTGGACAACGTGCGCAAGCTGATCGGCATCCACCGCGCGCGCTTCCTGCTGACGGGCGCCGCGCCCATCTCGCCCGATCTCGTCAAGTGGTACCTCGCCCTCGGCGTGCCCATGCTCGAGGTGTGGGGCATGACCGAGACCTGCGGCGCGTCGACCTTCACGCCCCCCGCGCGGATCAAGCCCGGCATGATCGGCATCGCGGCGCCGCACAACGACGTGAGGATCGATCCGGCCACCGGCGAGATCCTGGTGCGCGGCACCAACGTCTTCATGGGCTACCTGAACCTTCCCCAGAAGACCGCCGAGACCATCACGCCCGAAGGCTGGCTGCACACCGGCGACGTGGGCCTGGTCGACAACGACGGCTACTTCAAGATCACCGACCGGATGAAGGACATCATCATTACGGCCGGCGGCAAGAACGTCACGCCGAGCGAGCTCGAGAACGACCTGAAGTTCTCGCCGTACATCACCGACGCGGTGGTCATCGGCGATCGGCGCGCCTACCTCACGGCGATCGTCATGGTGGACCAGGAGAACGTCGAGAAGTACGCGCAGGAGCACGACATCCCGTTCTCCAACTACGCGAGCCTCACGCGTGCACGGGAGATCCAGGAGCTCATCTGGGGCGAGATCGACCGCGTGAACAGGAAGTTCGCGCGCGTCGAGCAGATCAAGAAGTTCTTCCTGCTCGAGACGCAGCTCACGGCCGAGGACGAGGAGCTCACGCCGACGATGAAGCTCAAGCGCAAGCTCGTCGAGAGGAAATACGCGGATCGCATCGAAGCGATGTACACCTAAGGAGACAGACCATGAGACTGAAGACTGTTCTTCCTGCCGCCCTGCTGGCGCTGGCCGCCGGCTTCGCGCAGGCGCAGGCCACCCAGGGCGTGACCAAGTCCGAGATCGTCATCGGTTCCATCCAGGACCTGTCGGGGCCGATCGCCGGCTTCGGCAAGCAGATCCGCAACGGCATGCTGCTTCGGCAGGACGAGGTCAACGAGCAGGGTGGCATCAACGGCCGCAAGCTCAAGCTGCTGTTCGAGGACTCGGCCTACGACCCGAAGAAGGCCGTGCTGGCCGCGCAGAAGCTGGTCAACCAGGACAAGATCTTCGCGATGGTCGCGCACATCGGCACGCCGACGAACAACGCGGCGATGCCGGTGCAGTTCGAGAAGAACGTCATCAACTTCTATCCGGTGACGGCGGCGCGCGAGATGTACGAGCCGTTCCATCGCCTCAAGTTCTCCGGCGGCTCCAGCTACTACGACCAGATGCGGGTGTCGCTGCCGCGGCTCATCAAGGAGAAGAGCGCGAAGAAGGTCTGCATCATCTACCAGGACGACGACTTCGGCCTCGAGGTGCTGCGCGGCGCCGAAGCGGGCGTGAAGGCGATGAACATGGAGCTGGCGGAGAAGACCTCGTACAAGCGCGGCGCGACCGATTTCTCGTCGCAGGTCGCGCGCATGAAGTCGGCGAACTGCGAGCTGGTGGTGCTGGGCACCATCATCCGCGAGACCATCGGCACCATTGCCGAGAGCCGCAAGACCGGCTTCAACCCGACCTTCATGGGCTCCAGCGCCGTGTACACCGACCTGATCCACAAGCTGGGCGGCAAGGCGATGGACGGCCTGTACGGCATGCACACGGTGCAGCACCCGTACCTCGACGAGGCCTCGCAGCCGATCCGCTTCTGGGCCAACAAGTACAAGACCCGCTTCAACGAGGACCCGACGGTGTTCTCGGTGTACGGCTATGCCTTCCTCGACAACTTCATCAAGGCGGCGCAGAAGGCCGGGCCCAACCTCACCACCGACAGCTTCATCAAGGCGATGGAGTCGATGACGATTCCCACCGACATGTTCGGCGGGCCGGAAGCCACCTTCGGCCCGAAGAAGCACTGGGGCAGCGAGCTGTCGCGCATGTCGCAGATCCAGGACGGGCGCTGGAAGGTGGTGGCGGACTACGCCAAGCCCTGAGCGCCTGCGCTCGCGTCAGCGCGGCTTGTTGGCCGCGCTTTCGGTCTGGGCGCGCAGGCGCTCTTCCTGCGCCCTCAGCTCGGGGGTGAACTCGGCGCCGAAGTCCTCGGCCTCGAACACCGGGCGGATCTCGATCTCGGACTCGCCCTCCATCGGATTCGGGCAGCGCCGGACCCATTCGATCGCCTCGTCCATCGACCGGACTTGCCACAGCCAGAATCCCGCGACGAGTTCCTTCGTCTCGCTGAACGGCCCGTCGATCACGGTCCGCTGGCTGCCGGAGAAGCGCACCCGCTTGCCCTTGGCGCTGGGATGCAGGCCTTCGCCCGCGAGCATCACGCCGGCCTTGACCAGCTCCTCGTTGAATCGGCCCATGGCCGCGAGCAGTTCGGTGCTCGGCATCTTGCCGGCTTCGGACTCGCGGGTCGCCTTCACCATCACCATCACACGCATGTCGTCTCTCCTTCGATTCGGGTTGGAGCCTCGTGGGGCTCTGACACTACGACGAATCGGGATGCCGGAAATCGACAGGGTTCAACGCGATCGTTCAGCTTTCCTTGCCTTCGAGCTTGCGGATCAGCTCCCGCGCCTCGTCGCCTTCGGGAATCGGCCGGCCCGAGTCGCGCCATTGCACGGCGGCCTTGAAGCCCTCGGCCTGCGCGTAGCGGCGGAACCAGAGCCCCTCGGGGTTGTGGCGGGTGATGCCGTCGAACACCGTGGCCATCGCCTGGCTCTGCTCGAGCCCCATCGTGAGCATCACCTGGTTGACGACCATCTTGTGCATCGCCAGGTGGCTGCGCGGCACGCCGGCGATGCGCCCGGCCAGGCGCATCGCCGCCGCCTCCAGCTGATCGGCCGGGACCGCCTCGTTGGCGAGTCCCCAGGCCGCGGCCGTGAGGCCGTCGATGGTGTCTCCGGTGAACATCAGCTGCTTGGCGCGCGCCGGGCCGAGGCGATAGGTCCACATCGCGGTCGTCGGGCAGCCCCACACCCGCGTGGGCATGTAGCCGATGCGCGCGTCGTTCGCCATGACCAGCAGGTCGCAGCACAGCGCGATGTCGCTGCCGCCGGCCACCGCGTGGCCGTGCACCTTGGCGATCGTCGGCTTGGGGCTGCGCCACAGGGTCATGAAGTCCTCGGTGTTGCGCTTCATGACGGCGTAGTCGGCCATCGGGTCCCACGGCGTGCGCTCCTGCTGGCAGGGATGGTCGATGCGGCCCGAGCCGAAATGGGCGAGGTCGTAGCCGCCGCAGAACCCCTTGCCCGCGCCTTCGACGACGATGACGTGGACCTCGTCCTCGGCCTGCGCCCATTCGACCGCGGCGCGGATCTCGCGCGGCGTGTCGTCGTTGATCGCGTTCAGCCGTTCGGGCCGGTTCAGCAGGAGCCGTGCGATGCGCGGGTGCGCCGGGTCCTTGTCGATGCGCAGCGTGGAGAAGTCGGGCATGGCGATCCTCGCGAAGTCCGGGGGCGCCATCGATGATGCACCGGCCGGGGTGCCGACAGGAACGGGGTTTGCTGCGTCTGGGTGCCGCGGAACTTTCCGCGCGCCACCGAAAAGGATCCGCCATGAACACCCGCATCCACCAGCCGGACGACACCTCCAAGAAGCGCGACGACAAGCAGGAGGAGCTGCCCACCCGCGAACGGCACCCGTCCGGGACGGGCAAGTCCGGCGAGGGCGGCCTGCTGCGCGAGGAACCCGGCCCGGCCGACAAGGGCCCGGGCAGCGCCAGCGCCGACACCGGCATGACATCGGATGGGCGCGGCTGACGCGAGCCGCCGCGCTTCCTCTCGCGCCGGGGGGAGGGGCGGACGAATTCCCCTCACCCCGACCCTCTCCCGCGTGGCGCGAGAGGGGGAGCATCCAGCGGGAGAGAGAAGGACTCAACGAAGGCGCCGATGCCCGACGTCGAAGTCGTTGCGTCCGCTGCGGTCGACGCCCTTGAGCAGCCACAGCGGCCGCTGCGCGAAGTTGACGGGTACCCCGGTCTGTCCGTCGGCCGGCCGCAGGTGGCGCTCGAAGACCGAGGTCGACGGCATGTAGCGCAGCGCGACGCCGGTGCGCCGCTGCCGGGAGGTGTTGGCCTTGGCACCGTGAATCATGTACACGTCGTGCAGCGACATCTGCCCCGGCTGCAACTCGAGGTCCACCGCGTCGGCCTCGTCGAAGCTGCCGGCCGCCATGCGCTGGTTGAGCGTCAGGTCTTCCCGGTCTTCATGCAGGTGCTCGTGCAGCACCCGCTCGCGATGCGATCGGGGGATGACGCGCAGGCAGCCGTTGGCCGCCGTCGAAGGCTCCAGCGCCACCCACACGGTGCAGTTGGCGAGTGGCCGGATGGGCCAGTAGTGGCCGTCCTGGTGCCAGGGTGTCTCGTAGCCTTCGTGCGGCGGCTTGCAGAACACGTGGCAGCCCCACAGGATCACGTCGTCGCCGATGACGCCGGACACCAGCTCGACGATCTCCGGGTCCATGGCCAGGTCGAGGAACTCGCGGCTGCCGCGCACGCCCTCGCCGTTGTCGCCCTCGATGTGGGCCGACACCAGCTTCTCGGGGCGCACGCCGGGGTTGTCGCGGATCAGCCGATCGAGCGCTTCGGCCATCTGCGCGACGCGCTGCGCGGGCAGCGTGAACTGCGGGATGAGCCAGCCTTCGCGGCGGTAGTGCTCGATCTCGGACCCGGACAGGCGTGCCATGCCGCAAGCCTCAGGCCGGGTGCGTGGGATCGACCCACGGCACTTCCTCGGGCGGCTCGGCCGGCTCGATGTCGAGGTTGACGGCCACGGCTTCGCCGTCGCTGCGCACCAGCACGCATTCGAGCGTCTCGGTGCGACTCGCGTTGATCTCCTGGTGAGGCACGTATGGGGGCACGTAGATGAAGTCGCCCGGACCGGCTTCGGCGGTGAATTCCAGCCGCTCGCCCCAGCGCATGCGGGCGCGTCCCTTTACGACGTAGATCACGCTCTCGAGCGGCCCATGGTGATGGGCGCCGGTCTTCGCGTTCGGATGGATGTGCACCGTGCCGGCCCAGAGCTTCTGCGCGCCGACCCGGGCGAAGGTGATGGCGGCCTGGCGGTCCATGCCGGGCGTCTGCGCCGTGTTGGGGTCGAGCCGGTCGCCCGGGACGACGCGCACGCCGTCGTGTTTCCAGCGGGAGGAGGCGTCCATGGCGGCATTTTGCGCCGCCGCGCCGACAATGACGCGATGTCTTCTTTCAGCCCAGCAGACGCGCCTGCCGAAGGTCCGGGCGGGGCGCGCAAGGCCGCCGAGGCGGTGGCGCGGGCGAGCTACGGCAAGCTCGTCGCCTTTCTGGCCGCACGCAGCCGCGATGTCGTCGCGGCCGAGGATGCGCTGTCCGAAGCCTTCGCGGCGGCGCTCGCCGACTGGCCGGTGCACGGCATCCCGCGCACGCCCGAAGCCTGGCTGCTGACGGTGGCGCGGCGCCGGCTCATCGATGCGGCCCGGCGGCGGCGCTCGGGCGAGGAGGCGGTGCCGACGCTCTTGCTGCTTGCCGACGAGCTGGAGGACGGGCCTGGCAGCGAGACGGCGATCCCTGACGAGCGCCTGCGGCTGATGTTCGCCTGCGCGCACCCGGCCATCGACGCAGGGGTGCGCGCGCCGTTGATGCTGCAGACCGTTCTGGGCTTCGATGCCGCGACCATCGCGTCGGCCTTCCTGGTCGCGCCCTCGGCCATGGGCCAGCGGCTGGTGCGCGCGAAGAGCCGCATCCGGCAAGCCGGGATTCCGTTTAGCGTGCCCGATCACGAGGAGCTGCCGGAGCGCCTTCGCGCGGTGCTCGACGCGATCTACACCATCTACACCGAGGGTTGGTCCGACCCCGCCGGCGTGCAGTCGCGCAGCCGCGGCCTGGCGGAGGAAGCGATCTGGCTCGGGCGGCTGGTGGCTTCGCTGCTGCCACAGGAGCCCGAGGCGCTCGGCCTGCTCGCCCTGATGCTGCACGCCGAGGCACGACGCGACGCGCGGCGCGATGCGCAGGGTGGCTTCGTGCCGCTGGATGCCCAGGACCCGGCGCGCTGGGACGCCGCGCTCATCGGCGAGGCGGAGGCGCTGCTGCTGGCGGCGAGCCGTCTGGACGCGCCGGGGCGCTTCCAGCTCGAAGCGGCGGTGCAGTCGGCGCATGCCGCGCGGCGCCTCACCGGTGCCACCGACTGGGCGGCCATCGTCTCGCTCTACGACGCGCTGCTCACGCTCACCGGCTCGACCGTCGTCGCCATCAACCGGGCGGTGGCGCTGGCGTCATGTCTCGGTGGCGCGCAAGGTGCGGCCACCGGCGTGCAGGCACTCGATGCCCTGGTGCCGGATGCGCAGCTCGTCGCCTACCAGCCGTACTGGGCGGCCCGTGCCGCGCTGCTCGCGCGCGCCGGGGATCGCGCGGCCGCCGCCGAGGCATATCGGCGCGCGATCGGCCTGGAGACCGACCTGGCGGTGCGGCACTTTCTGCAGGGCGAGCTCGAGCGCATCGACGCGTCGGCCGGATGAAGGGTCGCGTGGGAGCAGATGGTCGCCCACTGCTGTGGCCCTCACCCCAGCCGCGCCACGCCGAAACAAATGAATCGACGCCACGCGCCCTTCGAAACGCGATTGAAACCGCCACGCGCGACGCTGCTGCCTTCTTCACGGAGGCAGCCGATGACACCCTTGCAGATCACCCTCGTTCGCCGCAGCTTCGACCTGGTCGCGTCCATCGCACCGCAGGCCGCGGCGCTGTTCTACGCCAACCTGTTCGAAGCCGACCCGGCGCTGCGGCGGCTGTTCCGCGGCGACATCGCGCAGCAGGGCGCTCGCCTGATGGCCATGCTCGGCCAGGCGGTGCGCATGCTCGATCGGCCGGTGCATCTCGCGCCGGCCCTGCGCTCGCTGGGCGCGCGCCACGGCGGCTACGGCGTGGAGCCGCAGCACTACCGCAGCGTCGGCGCCGCGCTGCTGAAGACGCTGTCGCAGGGGCTGGGAGAGGCCTTCACGCCCGAGGTGGAGCAGGCCTGGATCGCCGTGTATGGCGTGGTCACGCACCACATGCTCGAAGGCCAGACCGCCGCGGCGGTGGCTTGATCACTCCAGCAGGCGGGCGACGCGTGCGAGCAGGTCCTCCTTGGAGAACGGCTTCTCCAGGCTCTCGCTGCGCGCCGACTTGAGGAACTCGCGCGCGTTCGGCGACAGCGTGTCGCCGGTGACGAAGAGCATGCGGCGGGCCAGCTCGGGATGGCGCGCGAGCACCTCCCGCCGGAACGCGGCACCGTCCATGTCGGGCATGCGCAGGTCGGACACGATGGCGTCGAAGCGCGCGGTGTCCAGCAGCTCCAGCGCCACCGCGGCCGATTCGCCGGAGGCGACTTCGTAGCCGGCGCGTTCGAGCATGTCGCGCATCAGCGCCGAGATCTCGGGCTCGTCGTCGACCACCAGGATCCGCGCCACCGGCCGGGGCTCTGCGGCCGCGGGCGGCGCATCCACGACGGCTTCGGATTCGCCGCTCACCGGCAGGCTCAGGCGGAAGATCGCGCCGAAGCCGGAGTCGCGCGAAGGCTCCAGCGTCAGGTCGCCGCCGTGCTCGCGGGCCAGCGAGCGCGACATCGGCAGGCCCAGGCCGGTGCCGATGCCGTCGGCCTTGGTGGTGAAGAAGGGTTCGAAGATGCTCGTGCGCATCTCCGCCGGCACGCCGGGTCCGGTGTCGGCCACGCACAGCCAGACCCGCGGCTCGCGGTAATTGCGCAGCGTCTCCACGCCGCTGGTGATGGCCACGCGGCGCTCGCCCGGCTTGCCGTCCAGCGCCTGCTGTGCGTTGACCAGCAGGTTCAGCACCACCTGTCCGATCTGGTCGGCATCGGCATACACGGTCGGCAACCCCTCGGCCAGGCGCAGCTCGACCTCGATCCCGTGGCTGCGAAAGCCGTAGTGCAGCATGTCGACGGCGGCCAGCACGAGCTGCTCGATCGCGATGCTGGCGCGCTGCGAAGGCCGGCTGCGCGCCATGTTGAGAAAGGTGCGCACGATGCGCCCGCAGCGCTCGGCCGCCTCGCGGATGCGCTGCACGTCGGCGCGGATCTCCTCGCCCAGCGGCGACTGCTCGCACTTCTCTTCGAGCAGGCTGGCGCGGCCCATCACGATCGCCAGCGGGTTGTTCAGCTCGTGCGCCACGCCGGCCAGCAGGCTGCCCATCGCGGTCAGCTTCTCGCTCTGGCGCAAGGCCTCCCGCTGCCGCTCGATCTGCTGCGCGGCGTTGTGCCGCTCGGTCAGGTCGGCCATCGATGCGGTGTAGAAGACCGCGCCGCCGACGTCGGTGCGCCACAGCACCATCTCGATCGGGAACTCGCTGCCATCGGCGCGCAGCGCGTGCAGCGACATGCGCTTGCCGAGCACGCGCGGCTCGCCGCCGGCCTGCAGCCGATCGAGACCGGCCTGGTGGGCCGCTCGAAAACGTTCGGGCATCAGCAGCTCGCTCACAGCATGGCCGAGCACATCGGCGCGAGCGCGTCCGAACATCGCTTCGGCAGCCGGATTGAATTCGACGATGCAGCCGCTCGCATCGGTGGACACCAGCGCGGCCAACGCGTTGTCGACGATGGCCGACTTGAGTGTCTCGCTCGCGGTCAAGGCTTGCTGGCGCGCGGCGACTTCCTGCTCGCGCAGCTTGAGCTCGGTGTGGTCCCGCCCGAACACGACCACCGCGTTGAAGCGGGCGCCGTCGTGGTCGTAGGGAATCAGCGTCTCCTGCAGGTACCGGCGTCCGTACCGGCTGTAGTCGACCCAGCCTTCCCAGCTCAGCGCCTCGCCGGCGAAGACGCGCTCGGCGATGGGCGCATAGCTGGCGGTGGCCGCTGCGCCCAGCACCTCGTCGACACGCCGGCCGATCAGGTCGTCGGCGCCCAGTCCGAGAAAGCGCAGCAGCTCGCGGTTGGCGTAGCGATAGCGCTGGTCGCGGCCGACCACCGCGACGCGCGCGGTGATGTTGTAGAGCAGCGATTGAGCGAGGCTCGCCTCCATCGGCACCCGGCCGGCATCGGCCCAGGCCGCGGCAGGCGACCAGTGCAGATGGCGCACGTCGTCGTTCACGCCGGGGGCTCCTGCGGCACGAACACGTAGCCGACGTTGCGCACGGTGCGGATCACTTCGGGCCGGTCGGGATTGCGCTCGATCTTGCGGCGCAGGCGCATCACGCGCAGGTCGATCGAGCGGTCGAACACGTCCCAGCCGCGGCTGTGCGCCTGCTCCATGATCTGGTCGCGGTTCAACGGCCGGTTGGGCGAGCGCGCGAACAGCGCGAGCAGGTCGAATTCGGCGGCGGTCACCGCGATGTCGCTGCCATCCGCGCCGAGCAACCGGCGCTGCTGGAGATCGAGCAGGCACTGCCCGAAGCGCACCCGCTGCGCGGGGGCCACCGCACCCGCCGCCGCGGGCGACAGGCGGCGCAGCAGGCTCTTCACGCGCGCCAGCAGCTCGCGCAGCTCGAAGGGCTTGGGCAGGTAGTCGTCCGCGCCCATCTCCAGGCCGAAGATGCGGTCGAAGGTCTCGGCGGCGGAGGTCAGCATCACGATGCCCAGGCGCGGATGGTGCTCGCGCAGCCAGCGGGCGAGCGACAGGCCGTCCTCGCCGTGCATGTGCACATCGAGGATCGCGACCGAAGGGCTCCAGCGTTCCAGCAGGGCACGTGCGGCGGCCGCGTCGACGGCGCAGCGCACATCGAAACCGTGGCGGCCGAAGTACTCGGCGAGCAGCTCGCGGATCTCCGACTCGTCGTCGACGACCATCAGCGGGACGTCCGGGTGCGTCTCCATCGGCAGGCTTCTCCGGTGCGCCGGGACGCGCCCATTATCGTCCTGGCCCGGCGACTCCCTGCTCGGCGTCCATGGCCCGGCTCTGCGGCGTCGCAAGGCCGCGAAGCAACGCGGTCGCGTCGTGCAGGTCGGGCGCGTCGTAGCACGGTGCGAGGGCCTCGCAGATCGGCTCGAGCAGCGCTCGCGCGTCGTCGATGCGGCCCTGGGCGCACCACCAGCGCCCGAGGCTGAGGGCCGTGCGCAGCTCCCAGGCCCGGGCGTGCTGCGAACGCGCAACGGCCAGCGCCTGGTGGAAGCAATGCGCTGCCTGGATCGATTCGTTCGGGTCGAGCAGGCTCAGCTCGCCTCGCACACGCCACAGCTCGGCCTCGGTCCATCGCAGCTCGCCGCGCTCCTCGAGGGTGCGGCCGATGACGTCAAGGCCTTCGCCCACGCGCCCGCACGCCGCGAGAGCCCTGGCGTGCGCCGAGTGGAAGTACGACGTCACGATGGCGGCTCCGGCGACGTCGAGCTGGGAAAAGCCGCGCTCGAACTCCTCGATCGCTTCGGCACTGCGCCCCAGGTCGACGAGGGCGCACGCCAGATCGGCACGAGCGTGCGCCTCCCAGGTCCGCAGGCGATATTGCCGTGTCAGTTCGAGGAGGTCTCGCGCGTCGCGTTCCGCACGCGCTGCATCACGTGCCAGGACCGAGAGCAGCACCGAAAGGTGGCGAGCGAACGCCCGGGTATGCAACGAGTCGCAGCCATGGCTCAGCTCCAGGCCGCGGCGCATGACGCGCTCGGCCTGCAGGCGATCGCCGAGCAGGAGCTCTGCCCGCGCCAGGTAGCCGCGCGCGAACACTGCCGGCTCCACGCCCACCTTTTCGGCAAGGCTGTGCTGGAGGTCCTGCTCATCGAGGGCTGTCACGCGGCGCAGGTGATCTCTGCCGTCGCGCAGGTGTCCCATGGAGACTTGTGTGGTTCCGAGGATCCGCAGCGCGATGAACTCGACCGTGCGATCGGGTTGGCGCGACGCGGTCTCCAGCAGCCGTTCGCCGAGCGCCAGCGCACTGCTGGACTCGCCGCGCGCCAGCAGGCAGTTCCACACGCCCTGCACGACCTTCACGCGAAGGGCGATGTCGTGGTCATCGCGCAGAAGGCGATGGGCCTCCTCGAACGCCTCGAGGGCGGCCGCTGCGCCGTGTCCTCCGGCAGCCCTTTGCGCCTCGCCGAGCTGGCACAGGAGCCGCAGCTGACGGTCGCGCGACGCGTCGTCCATGCTCGCCTGCCTGACGATGTCGATCGCATGGCTGAAATACCGCGCCGCTTCCTCGTAGGCCCCCTTCGCGAGGGATGCGTTTGCCGCCTGTTCCCAGTACCCGACCGCCTCCGCACCCCGCTGCGCCTTGACCGCGTGCTGCGCGCGGACTTCGGGCGCGCCGGTCGGGTGCTGCGCGCTCAGCACGTCGAGGATCCGGGAGTGCAGTTGCCTGCGCCGGCCCCGCGGCACGCTGCTGTAGGTGACTTCCTGCATCAGCGCATGCTTGAACACGTACCTCGCGTCCGGACGCGCACCCCGCTGGAACACCACTTCGGCTGCGGCGAGCTGATCCATGGCCCCGTCCAGCTCGCGATCGGGCCACTGCGTCACCGCTGCCAGCAGCTGATGGTCGAACTCCCGCCCCAGGCAGGCAGCGATCTGGGCAACCTCCTTGGCCTCGGGAAAGCGGTCCAGGCGCGCCATCAGCGAGCCGTGCAGCGACGAGGGGATCGATGCCTCCCCGGTCTCGAGCACTGCCTTGGTGAGCTCTTCGACGAACAGCGGCACGCCTTCGGTCTTGGCGACGATGGTCGACAGCGTCTGCGGTTGCAGCGTATCGCCTGCGAGGCGCGTGACGATGTCCTCCACGCTGGCGCGGTTCAGGCGATGCAGCCACAGCAACGCAACGCCGGGATGCGTGGCGAGTGCCGGCTTGTTCTCCGGCCGGCTGGTCATGAGCAGCAGCATGCGCGCGTGGTCGATTCCCTCGAGGCAGCGCTCGATCAGCTCGCGCGTGGTGGGGTCCATCCAATGCGCGTCCTCGACCAGCAGCAGCAATGGGCGCTGCTCGGCCATTTCGAACAGTCCCTCCGCCAGCAGCTCCAGCGTCCGCCCGCGCAGCATCTCCGGCGACATCGTCAGCGGGCCGTAGCGCTGAGCGCCATTGAGTCCGAGCAAGGTGGCATAGATGGCTGGAGCTTCCCGGTTGCCGAAGAGCGCCTCCAGCTTGTCGAGCGCAGCGTCGGTGGAGTCGTCCGTGTTCAGACTCGCCATGCGACCCAGGCGTTGGATCACGGGCCAAAGCGCGCTGCTGCTGTGGTACGGCGAGCACTGCCAGCGAACCTGGACCTGCCCTTGTGTCGCCGTGGCGTCCAGCAGAGCTTTCACCAGGCGCGACTTGCCGATGCCGGCCTCGCCTGCGAGCAGCACGGCCTGGCCTTCGCCGCTGCGGGCCAGCGCCCAGCGCCCCAGCAGCAACGCCAGCTCCTGGTCGCGTCCCACCATCGGTGTCACGTCGCTCCCGCGCCTGGCCTCGTACCGGCTGTCGGCGGCCTGCTCGCCCAGCACCGCGTGCACCGTGACGGGTCCCGCGATCCCCTTGAGCGTGTGGCTGCCCAGCGACTCGCATGCAATGCCAGGACCCGCCAGCCGGCACGTCAGGTCGTCGATCAACACCTGCCCGTCGACCGCCAGGTTCAGCACGCGCGCGGCCAGGTTGGGGGTGACGCCGACGGCCGACTGCTGCTGCGCCGGGCCTTCGCGGATCAGGTCGCCCACCACCACCGGGCCCGTGGCGATGCCCACGCGCGCGTCGATCGACTTCTCCGATGCCCGCACGCGGCGTATGAGCGTCAGGCCTGCCCGCACGGCTCGCTCGGCGTCGTCCTCGTGCGCGCGCGGCCAACCCACATACACCAGCATGCAGTCGCCGTAGAAGTTCGCCACGTGGCCGTCGTACTCGGTCACCACCTGCGTGCAGGTCTTGTGGAACCGCTGCACCAGGGCGCGCAGTTCTTCCCCATCCACGGCGCTGCGCGCCACCAGCTGGCAGTACACCACCGAGATCTGGCGGAGCTCGGCCAACTTCGTGGCCGGTTCGGCACGGCTCGTCGCCTCGTCGTGCAGCTGCGCGATCGCCTCGACCAGCCGCCGGCGATGTCCCACGGAGCGCACGCCGATCTCTGCCAGGTCCGCTTCCGTCAGCAGGCGCAGCGTGGACGCGTCGATGTCGTTCTGTTCGAACGCCTCGACATAGCACGCAAGACCGAGGCCGGTCAGCCAATCGGCAACGTTCATGGGCCCATCTCTTCTGGCGCAGTCCTGGTTGGGGGGGCAAAGCAGAGCACGTCGCCCCGGCTGCGTCAAGCCGGTCGCGGTGCGTTGCGGCCGCTCGAGCAGGCCAGACGGCGGCTCCACGGGACGTGGTCGCGGGCGTCCGGCTCAGGCATACGTCCTAGGGAGCCGTCGTGTTTCTTCAAGACACGGCACGGGCGCGCCTTTCACCATGGTCCGCACTCCCTATCGGACCCGATCGCTTCGCATGACCCCTCGACAAATCGCCCTCGTCCAGCACAGCTTCGCCCTGCTCGATCCGTACAGCGAGGCGTTCTCTCAAGCTGTCTACGGCCGCCTGTTCCAGCTCGACGCCGGACTGAAGGCCATCTTTCCCCGCGACATCGCGCGCCAGGGCGCGCGGCTCATGCAGATGCTCGGCGTGGCGGTTCACGGCCTGGTGTGCCGCCACGAGCTCGTCCCAGTGCTGCGCTCGCTCGGCGCGCGGCACCGCGGCTACGGCCTGCGGCAGTACGACTTCGAGACCCTGGCGCAGGCGCTCAACGACAGCCTGCGCGCGCGCCTCGGCGAAGCCTTCGATGCCGAGCTGCAGCAGGCCTGGCACGAAGCGCTGCGGTTCATCGCGGCCGAGATGCTGCAAGGCATGCTCGAGGCCGACACCGAGCCGCAGCCCATCGGCCACATCGACGTGCTGCTGTAGCGCGTCACGAAAGCGCCAGCAGACTGTGCGGCGCCTGCAGCACCCAGCTGCGCAGGCGATGGTCGCTGCCCGGCTCCTGCAGTGCCGTCGGCGTGAAGCCGGCCAGGACACGCAGCTCGCGCGTCAGGTGCGCCTGATCGCTGAAGCCGCAGGCCAGCGCCAGGTCGGCCAGCGGTGCGGCGCAGCGCTGCTGCAGCAGCCGCAGCGCATGCTGGATCCTCACCAGCCGCAGGAAGACCTTGGGCGCGAGGCCGAACTCGGCGACGAAGCGCCGCTGCACGCTGCGCTCGCTCAACCGGAAGTGCCGTGCCACATCGCCCACCGACATGCGCGGCAGCGCCGGCAGCAGCGGCCACAGAAGCTCCTGCAGGCCGGCGCCCGGCTCGGCGGCGACGGCCAGGCGCGACAGCAGCAGCGCGTCGAAGCGCGCGATGCGCTCCAGGAGCCCGCGGCCGCGCGCGATGTGCTCGATCCAGCCGGCCGGAGGCGTCTCCATGACCTCGAAGGCGTCGGCATGCGCGTCCGTCAGCCTTGCCGCCGGCACCCCGCACAGCCGCGCCGCGCAGCCGGGCTTGAGGATCGCGACGATCGACAGCGTGTCCTCGCGGTAGCGGCGTGTGCACGGGGACGTCTGTGCACCGCTGACCGTCAGGGGCGGCAGGCTGCGGCCGGTGGCGCCGTCCATGATGGCGCCGCGCAGGGTCGCGACGATGCTGCCGTAGACGTGTGCGGGAAACTGCGCGCCGTCCGCGTCGTCGGGCGGCGCCGCACCCGCACCGCCGTCGCGTGCGACGAAGCACAGCACGTGGCGCGCCAGGCGGCGCGAAGGCTGCACGATGAAGCGCTGGGACGGCATGACGGGTCGCGAGGTGCCTCAGGCCGCCTGCGCCGCGGCGTCGCGCAGGCTGCGCCGCGCCGCATCGGCTTCAGCGATGAAGGCCTCGATCAGCGGATCGACCAGCGCAGGGTCGGACACCGGGGCCATGTGGCCCGAAGGGACCCAGCACACGCGGGCGTCGGGCAGCGCGCCTGCCAGCGCGAGCAGCAGGGCCTGGGTGCAGCCGGGACTGCGCTGGCCGCCGAGCAGCAGTGTCGGCAGGACCTGATCCAGCCCCGCGATGTCGGACAGGGTCTGCGGGGCGCCGAACAGAGCCTGGAAATCGAGCGCCGCCTTGGGCAGCAGCCGCGCGAGCGCCTGCTGGCGCGAGGGGGCCAGCGCCGCGAACGTGCCCGCGCCGCTCCAGAAGTCGATGAAGCAGGCGGTGGCCGCAAGACGGTCGCCCTCGGCCGCACCCGTGACGACTGCTGCCACGGCGCGAAGCTCGGCGAGCGCGTCGGCGTCCGGCAGCAGGTGGAAGGCCGTCGGCTCGAACAGGGTCAGGCTGTGCAGACGGCTCGGCCTGTCGTGGGCCAGCCGCAGCGCGACGCCGCCGCCATACGAATGACCGACGAGGTGGAAACGTTCGTGCGGGGACAGCACCCCGGCCAGGACGCGTTCCACATGGGTCGTCTCGTCGGCCAGCGAGAACGTGGCGGCGAGCGGCATCGGCGCATCGCCATAGCCGAGCAGGTCGACGGCGATCGTGCGGAAGCGGCCGCGCAGCTGCTCGACCAGGTGGCGCCACTGCCGCTTCGAGCCCATCGTGCTGTGCAGCAGCACCACGGCAGGCCCGTGGCCTTCGATGTGAACGGGGCAGCGGCCGAGGTCGCGGATGTGCGCGGTCATGGCGGGCCTCAGAGGTAGACCGTCGCGCCGCGTGTCGCTGCGCGAAAGGCGGTCGACAGGGGCGTCGTGTGGGAGTGCACGAAGCGCTGCGGCGTCAGCCCGGTGAGCTGGCGCACGACACGCGACATGTGCGATTGATCGGCAAAGCCTGCGCCGGCCGCGGCCGAGGCGAGCGATTCGCCGCGCCGCGCCAGCCGCGACACCCGCTGCAGCCTCGCCACCTGCGAGAGATGGCGCGGCGAGGTGTCGAGCCAGCGAGCGAAGTCGCGCTCGAGCTGCCGGCGAGACAGCAGCTCGTCGTCGGCCAGCCCGTCGACCGCGCTCGCCGGCTCGGCCAGCATGCGCATCGCGGCTCGCGCCGTTCGGATGGCCGCCGCCGGCGTCCGGCGCGGCGTGGCTGCCCGCAGCTCGAGCCAGCCGGCGAGTGCCTGCAGCTTGTCTTCCAGCGAGGCGGCCAGCGCGATGTGCGACTCCAGGTCGCGCGTGACCCGCCGGTCCAGCAGCTCCGCGACACGCGCGCGTATGCGCGGCACGCCCGACAGCGGCTGGCCCTCCAGCAGCGCAGCAGCGCCCAGCGGCGTCAGCAGCGCGAACAGCGTGACGCAGTCACCCGCCGGGATGAACGAGCCCGTCCAGCGCCGGATGCCGGTCAGGTGCGTGTTCTCGCCGAGGGCCGCCTTGCGCTCGACCCCGTCGGCACCGCGGCCGAACTGCACGCTCAGCACCATGGACTCGTGCGGCGCGACCCGCTGCTCCAGGGGCGGCACGTGCTGCATCTCGACCGCCATCAGGCCGCCGACGTACGGCGTCAGCGCTCCCGCCACCGGCATGACGATGGTTCGAAACGCGCCGTCGACAGCGCGCGCAGTCGGTGTGTCCATGAGTCGACCCTCGCAACAGCAGGGCGTCGACTGTCGGTGCCGGGCGTATCGGCTCGGTTTCAGGGCCGCGGCGATCGTGTTTCAGTTGTTGCGCCGGGACCTTGAGTTAGGGGGCGCGAAACCCTCAGCCCGACCGTCTCCCGCAAGCGGGAGAGGGGGCGCGGCCGACGGCTCTGTCCTATCGATGAGGCGAGCCCAGGCCCATGAATGCCGACCACTCCGTCACGGTCAGCTCGTCGGCATGGGTCGCGGGCGGGATCTCCACGCGCAGCACGGCGGGCGGCGGGGGCGCCGGCTCGGCAACCGGCTTGATCATGTCGTGGTCATCCATCGGTGGGTGTTGCATGCGGGTGTGGTTCATGTGGGCGACGACGGAAGCCGCGCGGCGATGCCGGCCTCCTCCTTGGCGGAAAAGAAGTGCGGGTACAGCGAGCGCTCGGTGCCCACCTCGGGCCGGCCGGCGAACTGCGCGATCTGCCGACGCGCGTGGGCGAAATCGAGCCGCATCAGCACGGCGACGGCATCCACGCGCCGGTTCAGGCGCTGCGGACCGATGACGGTGAAGCCCAGCATGCGCTGGTAGTAGCGCACATGCCGCGGATTGACCTCGATGACGACATCGTCGAAGCCCAGCCGCAGGTGCGCCCAGATGTAGGCCGCGTGGAACAGCGACGCGAGCACGCGCCTGGACTTGACGACGTGGTCCATCGCGAGCTTGGTGAACTCGCACAGCCGGCGGCCTTGTGCGCGCAGCGCATTCAGCTCGGCCAGGAACAGGTCGTCGGCCAGCAGGCCGCGCGGGGAATCGAAGCTCACCGAGATCGTGCCTATCGTCTCGCCCTGATCGCAGGCGATGAGCGTCACGACGTTCGACGCCGGCGTCGGCGTGTCGGTGGATGTCTTGTAGCCGCGGCCGGCGTACATGCGGTGCACCAGGATCTGCGCCGAGGAGCGGTGGCCGCCGGTGTCGGCGGCGCGCAGCGTGACGACGCGCGCGCCGATGGTCTCGTCGGTGACTTCGGCGAGGTCGAGGTGGTCACTGAGATGCGAACGAAGCGGGGTGGCTGGCGGCGATGCGGGTGTGGCGTGGATCATCGAGACGAACTCCTGCCGTCGGATCCCCACGCTCACTATGGCAGGTCGGCGGCCGCGCTGGTGGCCGATTCCGGTACGAATTGGCGCCTGCCGAGGGCATCAGCGCGCGAAGCCGGACGTGCACAGGCTCCACAGCGCCAGCCAGGCCGCCTGCGCGTCGCCGTCGCGCCAGCCGATCCAGCCGGCGGTCGCGAGCGCCGTGCCGGCGACCGCGAGGGCGGCGCGCTGCAGCCAGCGGCGGACGATGTCGGCGCGGCGCGTCATGCGGCGACGGGCTCCAGCTGGCGCTCGATCGAGCGGTCGCGGATCGGCAGGTTCAGCAGCACCGAGGCGACACCCAGCCCGATGGAGATCGCCCACATCCAGGCGTAGGACCGCGTCGCGTCGTAGATGCTGCCGCCCAGCCAGGCGCCCAGGAAGCCGCCGAGCTGATGGCCGAGGAACACCAGGCCGAACAGGGTGCCGAGAAAGCGCACGCCGAAGATCTGCGCCACCACGCCGCTGGTCAGCGGTACGGTGCCCAGCCAGGTCGCTCCCATCACGAGGGCGAAGGCGTAGAGGCTGGCCGGGCCGATCGGCAGCGCGAGGAAGCCGATCATGGCCAGCGTGCGCACGGCATACAGCGCGGACAGCAGGTACTTGCGCCGGTACAGGTCGCCCAGCTTGCCGCAGACGAAGGTGCCGACGGCATTGACCAGCGCGATGAGCGCGATCGCGTTGACGCCTGCCTGGACCGACATGCCGGCGTCGCGCAGGTAGGCAGGCAGGTGCACGCCGAGGAAGGCGAGCTGGAAGCCGCAGCTGATGAAGCCGAGGTTCAGCAGCCAGAAGCCGCTGTGCCGCAAGGCGGCGCGCACCGCCGGTGACGCCCCCACGGCGTGCGCCGGCGGGCCGCTGCCCGCCGGCGCCGCGGCGCGGTCGTCGACCCTGCCGCCCGCCCACGCGCAGGCCAGCGCCAGCAGCGCCAATCCCTGCAGGGCCTGCGACCAGCCGACATGGCCTATGCCCCACTGCGCGAAGGGCACCAGCAGGAACTGCACGAAGCCGCCGATGCCGCCCGCCATGCCCTGCGCCCAGCCGCGGCGGTGCGGCGCGACGATGCGGGCCAGGCCGCCATAGACCGTCGCGAAGGTCGTGGCCGAAAGCGCCGCGCCGATCACGACGCCGGCGCCGACCGCGAGCACGCCGGGCGTCGGTGCGATCGATTCGACCAGCAGTCCCGCCGCGTAGACCGCTGCGCCCCAGGCGATGACCCGGGCGGTGCCGAAGCGGTCGGCAACCCAGCCGGTCAGCGGCTGCATCACGCCCCAGACGAGCGTCTGCAGGCCGGCCGCGAAGGCGAACGACTCACGGCCCCAGCCCCGGTCGCCGAGCATCGGCAGCATGAACAGGCCCTGGACATGGCGGGTGCCGAGTGCAAAGCCCAGCACCGCGCCGGCACACAGCAGCAGAGGCCACGGGCTGCGGGCCCGGGATGAGGGTGGCAATGCGGGACTCATGAGCCTCCTGGGAGAGCGTCGTGCGAAGCCACGCACGGATCTCAGCAGTCGATGCCCCGATTTGGATGCAGCGCGCCCCCTGTGCACAATCGAATTTCCTGCTGCCGACCGATGAGGAAAGCTCGTGTCTCGTGCGCTGCCCCCGCTCAACGCGCTGCGTGCATTCGAGGCGGCGGCGCGCCACCGCAATTTCGCGCGGGCCGCGCACGAGCTCCATGTGACACCCGGCGCCTTGAGCCATCAGATCCGCGGCCTCGAGCGGCTGCTGGGCGTGGCGCTGTTCGAGCGGCGCGCTCGCGGCGTGCTGCTGACTTCGGCCGGCCGCACCTTGCATCCCGGGCTGCTGTCCGCCTTCGCTCTCATCCGCGAGTCGGTCGAGGCGCTGCGCGCCAGCGCCAGCAGCGGCGTGCTGGTGGTCAGCACCCCGCCGGGCTTCACGTCGAAGTGGCTGGCGCCGCGCCTGCACCGCTTCGCGCAGGCGCATCCGGAGGTCGAGCTGCGCATCGCCTCGTCGGCGGCCTATGCCAATTTCGCCGCCGACGGCATCGATGCGGCAGTGCGCAACGTGCCCGAGGAGACCGGCATCGCCCCGGCGCTGGACAGCGAGAAGCTGATCGACGACCGGCTGGTGGTGGTCGGCAGCCCGGAGCTGGTCGCCCGCATGGGGCGCTCGCGCCGCGACGTGCGCCAGACACCGCTGATCCACGACGACCAGCTCGCCGGCCGCCCGGAGGTGCCTACCTGGAGCGACTGGTTCCGCGTTGCCGGCGTGCCGCCGGTCGACGTGCGGCGGGGCCTGCGCTTCAGCAGCGCCGAGCACGCCATCGGGGCCGCCATCCAGGGCGCGGGGCTGCTGCTGACCCACACCTTGCTCGCGCACGACGAGCTGGCCAGCGGACGGCTGGTGGCGCCGCTGGACGTCGTCGTGCCGACCGGCCGCGCGTATTTCCTGGTGCATCCCAAAGCCAGGCGACCCCGGCCTGCGCTGGAGGCGTTCCGGCACTGGCTGCGCACCGAGATGGCAGCGATGTAGTAGGGGCGGACGGGCTCGGGGCGCCCGTCACGCGTCAGCCCGGCGCGGCTCCCTGGGTCGCGGTGTAGACGGCGTACAGCGACTGGCTGGCCGCCATGAACAGGCGATTGCGCTTGGGGCCGCCGAAGCAGACGTTGCCGCAGATCTCGGGCAGCCGGATGCGGCCGATGAGGCGCCCTTGCGGCGTCCACACCGTGACGCCGCTGTAGCCGACGCTGCGCCCCGCGTTGCTCGAGCACCAGAGGTTGCCGTCGACATCGGCGCGCACGCCGTCGGGGCCGCACTTCACGCCGTCGATCATGAAGTTGCTGAACAGCTTGCCGTTGTGCAGCTTGTTGTCCGACCCGACGTCGAACACGTGCATCTCGCCCTTGCCGCCGGCGATGGTGTCGCCCGGTCCCTGTCCGGTGCTGACCACGTAGAGCCTCTTGAAGTCGGGCGAGAAGCACAGGCCGTTGGGGTCGGGCACCAGGTCCTCGCCCGCCACCTGCGTCAGCGTGCCGCCCTTGTCCAGCCGATACACCGCGGTCGGCAGCTCGCGCTTGTAGGTGCCGATCTCCGGCGGCTGTCCGAGGCGGGGATTCAGGCGCCCGGCCTTGTTGGCCGGACCACCGGCGGCGTCGACCGCACCCTCGTAGAGCTGCGCGCCGTAGGGCGGATCGGTGAACCAGTAGCTGCCGTCCGGATGCGCCACCACGTCGTTGGGCGAGTTCAGTCGCTTGCCGTTGAAGGCGGACGCCAGCACGGTCACCGAGCCGTCGAGCTCGTAGCGCACCAGGCGGCGCGTGAGGTGCTCGCACGACAGCTGCCGGCCCTGGAAGTCGAAGCTGTTGCCGTTGCTGTTGTTCGACGGCGCGCGAAACACGCTGACATGGCCGTCGTCCTCGCTCCAGCGCAGCTGGCGGTTGTTGGGGATGTCGCTCCAGACGAGGAAGCGGCCGACCGCATTCCACGCCGGCCCTTCGGACCACAGCGCACCGGTCCACAGGCGCTGGATCGGGGCGTTGGGCTGGCGCAGACCGTCGAACAGGGGGTCGATCGTCAGCACGTCGGGATCGGTGAAGTAGGTGGTCGGTGCCCCCTGCGGACCGAAGTCGCGGGGCGGCTGCGTGACGGTGCTGGGCGGCGCGACCGCCCCGCCGGCAGCCTGCGCGTGCGCCCATCGTGGAGCGACGAACGCCGCGCCCATGACGGCGCCCATGCCGCGGATGAGCTTGCGGCGCGACAACGAAGGCTTGAACAGGAAACCCGGCTCGACAGCGGCCATGACCCACCTCCCTCCATCGCGGCTGCCGGGGATCGGCGGCCCGCTTGCAGATTAGTTGCTGAACGAGGACTGCGCCAGGCGCGCCGCGTCACCAGCTGTTGCGCAACTCCCGCAGCTTGACGAACACCGTCATCGGATCGGGCCGTTCCGGCAGGTCGGGAAAGCTTTCCCGCAGCTTGGCGATGACGGCGGGACTCGCGAGACGGAAGAAGGTGTTGAACTGCTTTTCCTGCGCCAGCGTGGTGACGACCGAGGTCGCGGGGTCGTGCCCGGTCACCTGGGGCAGCATGGCCTGGGCCGCGGCGTTGTCCGGCTCGCGGGACAGCGTGAAGCGCAGGTTGTTCTCGATGTAGTCGTGGCCGGGATAGACGAGCGTGTCGTCGGGCAGCGTGGCGAGCTGGCTCACGAAGGTGCCGTACAGCGCGACCGGGTCGCCGCCGTGGTGGCAGTTGCCCGCGCCGGCATTGAACAGCGTGTCGCCGGAAAGCAGCGCCGGCTGGTCGGTGTGCGAGCGCAGGCAGATGTGGCACATGGTGTGGCCCGGCGTGTCCATGCACTCCAGCTCGACGGTCTTGCCCACCCTGATCAGGTCGCCCGCCGCGACGCCGCGGTCGACGCCGGGAATGCGGCTGCCGGCGCGGTGATGCGCGATCACCTTGGCGCCGGTGGCTGCCACCACCGCGGCGTTGCCGGCGGTGTGGTCGTGGTGCTCGTGCGTGTTGAGCAGCTGCGTGATGTGCCAGCCGCGCACCTTGGCGGTCGACAAGCACTTCTCGTGGTCCACCGGGTCGATGGCCAGCGCCTCGCCGGTCTCGGGGCAGGCCACGAGGTAGTTGAAGTTCCGCAGGGAGTTTCCGGTCCAGATTCGCTCGACGATCATCGTGGGCTCCAGGGGGCGGGGAGGCGATTGTAGGAAGTCGCATCGGGTGGCGGGCTGGCGACGTCATGTTGTGCCACAGCGCCACGGAGATGGGATCGGCTGGTTCACACTGCGCGTGCCCTCACGCTTTCACACCACTTTCGAATGGAGGAGAACACACATGCGCGGAAGCTGCCTGTGCGGAACGATCACCTACGAGGCGTCACAGCTCGACTCGCCGATCCGGCACTGCGCGTGCCGGACCTGCCGCAAGGCTCACTCGGCAGCGTTCAACACGTCGGCGTCGGTCAGGCAGGAGCACTTCAAGTGGCTGAGCGGGGCCGAGCTGCTCAGCTCGTTCGAGTCGTCGCCGGGCAAGCGACGGTACTTCTGCAGTCGGTGCGGCAGCCAGATGGTGGCGCAGCGTGCGGACAGCGGGCTGTTCGTGCTGCGCGTGGCCACCCTCGACGACGATCCCGGCCAGACGCCGCAAAGCCGCATCTGGGGCTCTCACGACGTGCCGTGGCTGGCGCACGGCGCGGACCTTCCCGTGTATCCGCAGTGGGGGCCGGATCACCGCTGAACGGCTCGACGAATCGCCCGTTTGCCCGACAAAGGTCACGACTTTCGGCGCAAGCCCGAGCCGGAAGCGGCCGCGGGCTGCCCATACTCGCGCACTTTCTCAACTCCAGCCCGCTCTCATGATTCCGATTCGCTCCCTGCTTCTGTGCGCCTGCGCCGCCGCGGCGCTCGTCCTCGTCGGATGCAGCCGCGTGCCCGACACCGTCAGGATCGGCGTGGCCCAGCCGATGTCGGGCCCGCTGGGGCCGCTGGGCACCGACATGAAGAACGGCGTGCAGCTCGCGGTCGACGAGCTCAACGCACGCGGCTTCAAGGTCGACGGCAAGGCCGTCAAGCTCGAGATCGTCGCGGTCGACGACAAGGCCGACAGCAAGACCGGCGAAGCGGTCGCGAAGACGCTGGTGGACGCGGGCGTGGTGGCGGTCGTCGGCCACCTGAACTCCGGCGTCAGCATCGCCGCCGCGCCGATCTATGCGCAGGCCGGCATCGCGCAGCTCGCGATCTCGACCAAGCCCGAGTACACGCAGCTCAATCTGCCGACCACGCTGCGCCTGGTCGCCAACGACGCGCTGCAATCGAAGGCACTGGGCTCCTACGCCGCCACGCAGATCGACGGCAGGAAGTTCGCCGTGGTGGACGACAGCACGCCATACGGCAAGGGCCTCGCGGACCTGGCCGCGGCGGAGATCAAGAAGAACGGCAAGGACATCGCGGTCCGCGCCAGCCTCGACGACAAGACCACCGACTTCTCCAAGCTGGTCCCCCAGCTCAAGGCCGCCGGCGCCGACGTGTTCGTGACCACGCTGGCGGACTTCCAGGTGGCCGCGCTCATCCAGCAGCTGGCCGCGGCCGGCATGAGCGAGATGCAGATCGTCGGCGGAGACACCATCAAGACCGACAAGCTGCCGGCGGCGGTGACCGGCATCCGCGCGGTGTATGCCACCTCGCCCATCATCGAGACGCGCGAGTTCGTCGCCGGCCCGCAGTTCCTCGCGAGGTTCCAGCAGAAGTTCAAGGGGGACCCGGTATACGGCGCCCACTACGCGTATGACGCCGTGCACGTGCTCGCCGCGGCGATGCAGCGCTCGCGCAGCGCCGATCCGGGCAAGGTGCTGGTCGAGCTCAAGCGCATCGACGCGCTCGCGCCCGTCACCCACAACATGCGCTTTCGCGGCGATGGCGAGCAGCACTACGGCGTCGTCAGCGTCTACCGCGCCCGCGGCGGCAAGTGGGAGCCCGTGACGCGCAGCGACACCTGGTGATGCCCTGGTGACCCCCCGGGGTTTGCGTCGCGCTTACGCTAAGGCCAACCCCGGAGATTCACCATGACCGCCACCCGCCTGTCCGTCCCCAAGGAAAAGCTCAAGTTCGTGCTGCTCGAGGGAATCCACGCCTCGGCCATCGAGACGCTGAAGCACGACGGCTACACCCAGGTCGTCACCTCGCCGAAGGCGCTTTCGGGCGATGCGTTGATCGAGCAGATCGCCGACGCGCACTTCCTGGGCATCCGCTCGCGCACCCTGCTGCCGGAGGCGGTCATCGAGAAGGCCGCCAAGCTCACGGCGATCGGCGCGTTCTGCATAGGCACCAACCAGATCGACCTGGGCGCCGCGCTGCGTCGCGGCATCCCGGTGTTCAACGCGCCGTTCTCCAACACGCGCAGCGTGGCCGAGCTGGTGCTGGCCGAGATCATCATGCTGATGCGCGGCATCCCGCACAAGAACGCGGTGCTGCACCGCAACGGCTGGGTCAAGAGCGCGGCGCGCTCGTACGAGGCGCGCGGCAAGACGCTGGGCATCGTCGGGTATGGGCACATCGGCACGCAGATCGGCGTGCTGGCCGAGCAGCTCGGCATGTCGGTGATCTTCTACGACATCGAGGCCAAGCTGCCACTGGGCAACGCGCGCCAGGTGCCCACGCTGGACGCGCTGCTGGAGACGGCCGACACGGTGAGCCTGCACGTGCCGGAGACAGCCGCCACGAAGAACATGATCGGCGCGGCCCAGCTCGCCCGCATGAAGGCCGGCAGCCACCTGATCAATGCATCGCGCGGCACGGTGGTCGACATCGATGCGCTCACCGATGCGCTCGAGCGCGAGCACCTGCATGGCGCGGCGATCGACGTGTTTCCGGTCGAGCCGCAAGGCAACGACTCGCACTTCGAGTCGCCGCTGACGCGCTTCGACAACGTGCTGCTCACGCCGCACATCGGCGGCTCCACTGCCGAAGCGCAGGAGAACATCGGCCGCGAGGTCGCGGCCAAGCTGATCCGCTACAGCAACAACGGCTCGACCGCGTCGTCGGTGAACTTCCCCGAGGTGACGCTGCCCGAGCACACCGGCCGCTCGCGGGTGCTGCACATCCACCGCAACATTCCCGGCGTGATGGCGCAGATCAACGAACGATTCTCGGCGGCGGCCATCAACATCGATGCGCAGTACCTGCGGACCAACGACGAGGTCGGCTACGTGGTGACCGATGTGGACAGCAGCGCCGAGAGCAGCACGCTGGCCGACCTGTGCGCGATTCCGGGGACGATTCGCTGCCGCGTGCTGTATTGAGGGGCAGGTTCGGCAGGCGGCTGCCGTCTCCTCCGGTCGGGCTGAGCTTGTCGAAGCCCTGCGTGCCGGTTTCACGCGGCCCTTCGACAAGCTCAGGGCGAACGGCCGCCCACCGTTCGGGCTGAGCTTGTCGAAGCCCTGCGTGCCACTTTCACGCGGCCCTTCGACAAAGCTCAGGGCGAACGGCGGCAGTGGACCTCCGTTCGGGTCTCGTCTCACCCTTCTCCGGAAACACCCCTCAGAAGTAAACCCGCACCGACACCTCCACTGCCCGGTGCTGCGGCACGATGCCGAACACCGAGTCCGCATCGCCGGAGTACTTCTGCCACTGCAGCGCCAGGTCGACGCGATCCCAGTGGTAGCGCGCCTCGAGCCACTGCGAGCGGCTGTGCGTCACGGCGTCCCAGCGTACGAAGCCCGACACGTCGAGCCGCCGCAGCAGCGCGTCGCGCCATGTCGCGTAGAGAAAGGCCGCCCGGCGCACCGGCAGGTCCTGCAGATCCTGCGCCGCCTGCAGATAGCGCAGTGAATCGGCCAGCGACGCGGTGCGCAGGGCGTCCCACTGGGCCCGATCGGGCGCAGCGCTGTTGAAGTCGGCTTCGGCGGTGAGGGACAGATTGAACGCCGTCGTGTAGGTCAGGCCGAAGGCCGCGCGCCGGCGCCAGCGTTCGGTGTCGATCCTGCCGAGCGCCTCGGCGATGAGCGTGGGTCCCTTGCCCGCGGCCAGTTCGGCGAAAGCGACCGTGGCGTCGCCGATCAGGGTCGACACGTTGAGGCCGGCCTGCGTCGTCTTGCCCTTGCCGCCGTGCAGCAGGAATTGCGGATTCAGCCGCTCGCCGAACCGGTGGCTGCCGGCGATCAGCCAGCGGTGGTGGGCGTTGGTCGACCCGAGGTCGAGCGACGTGGTCGCGTCGCTGGGACGATCCTCGAGCTTGGGCGAGTACGCCGCCGACAGCGAGCTGCGTTCCCACAGCTTCTGCCCCTGGACCACGACAGTGCCCAGCCGGTTCTCGCGCAGCCGCGCCGGATCGGGCGAGACGATGGAGCGCAAGGCGCCGTCGCGAAAGAAGTCGGTCGGGTTGTAGCCCCAGGCGGCGCCGTGGCGGATGTTCACGCGCCCGAGGTCGAGGATGACGTCGGGCCGCGCCTGCCAGCTCACGTAGGCTTCGCGCAGCGCATTGACGTTGCGCTCGCGCGGCGCGTCGTCGCTGTGGATCAGGTCCAGCCGGTCCGACAGCACGGCACGCCATCCGGGCGCGAAGGTCGTGTCGTAGCGCAGGTCGAGCGAGGCCCGCGCGACGTCCGTGGTCGGGCCGCCGCGCAGCCAGCCGCGCAGGCCGGCGCCTTCGACGTAGACGCGGTGCTGCTTCGCTGCCTCCTTCTCGGTGGCCGCCTTGTCGGCGAGCTCGAGCGCGGCGGCGTCGTCCTGCTGGGCAGCAGCGGGGGCGGCGCAGGCAAGCGCCATCGAGGCGATCAGGGCAGTGCGTGGCGGCATGGTCACTCCGGCTTGAAGCGGGGCAGGTAGTCGCGCTGCAACCACGCATCGGGCACGTCGCGCCACGCGTAATCGCTGTAGCGCATCACGGTCACCCACTGCGGGTCCAGCCCGTCGATGATGACGACCTCGGTCGGGCGCTCTCGGCCGAGCTGGGTCGCGAACTTGCGGTAGTACGCGGTCTTCAGCAGCCGTCCGCTCTCGGCGAAGAACCGTCCCTTCACCGGCCGCGCCGAGCCTTCCTCGATCCACATCTCGATGTGGTGATAGGTCACGTCGGGTGCGGCGGCGGCCAGCTGCAGCTTGTCGCATTGGCGCCTGGCCTTCTCGCCGTCCACGGTCTCCTCGGTGCCCAGCAGCTGGGCCTTGTAGTCGCGCGCCAGGTTCACCGTCAGCACGTCACCGTTGGCCGCCTGCCCGAGCAGCCGCTGCTGCGGCGACAGCCGGATGCTCGCCTGGCTCGCGGGGTCGAAGAACCACAGGTCGTTGCCGCTCTTGAGCATCAGCTTGTTGGCATCGCGCTGTGGCGCGACGAAGCGGATCAGGCTGCGGTACTGCCCGCTCGCAGGGTCGGCCTTGGAGTAGACCGCCAGCGTGTTGCTGTCGGTCTGCCTGCCCTGCCGGTATTCGATCAGCGTGACCGTCACCGAGAACGGCCTGGCCGGGTTGCGCACCGCATCGCTCGCGGCCAGGATGGCTTGCGGCGATTCGGCGGCCTGTGCTCGCAGCGCAGGCAGCAGGGCGGTGGCGAGGAAGAGTCGTCGATTCATCGGAATGACTCCGGGTGAGGGCAGTGGACTACACATGACGCAAGGCATCCACGATGTTCATGCGCGCGGCGCGCGCGGCCGGCAGGATGGCCGACAGCGCGGCCACGATGACGAGTCCGATGGTGCTCGCCATGATCATCAGCGGCTCGCTGGCCACCCGCACCGCCAGCGCCACCGGCGAGATGCGGCCCGGCGGCGTCCAGGTGATGCCCATCGCGTTGATCGCCCAGCCCGCGAGGATGGCGACGACGATGCCCAGCAGCGCGCCCATCACGCCGAGCACCATGCCTTCGATGACGAACAGCGTGCGGATGCCGCCGCGCCGCAGCCCGATGGCCCTCAAGGTGCCGATCTCGGCAGTGCGCTCGACCACCGCCATGCTCATGGTGTTGCTCACCGTGAACAGCACGATGCCGCCGATCAGCACCGAGATGAAGCCGAAGATGGCCGAGAACATCGCCAGCGTCTGGCCGTAGAACGGGTTCAGCGTCTCGTAGTCGATGACCTCCAGCGGCTGCGCCTTCGCCGTCGACGCCAGCAGCGCCTCCAGGCGAGCGCGTGCCGCGGGCAGGTCGGCGGTGCGATGCAGCTGCAGCGCGATCGCGGTCACCTGCGGCTGCGCAGCGCCGAAGATCAGCTTCTGCGCCTGCGCGAGGTGGAGCGCGACGTAGACCTCGTCGAGCTCCTTGATGCCCTGGAACTCCGCGCGCAGCACGTTCACCGCCGCCACGTTGGGCGCGCCGTGCACGTTGGTGGCCAGGATCTCGATGCGCGCCGGCGCCGACGCGGCGGACGCGGCGGCCGGCGCGGCTTGGCCCGCAGCGAGCGCGGCGATGTCGTCCGGCAGCGCGGCGGCCTGGGCCGGCGCGCCGGCCGCCGGCGCGGACACGCAGTTCGGCACCTTCAGCGGCCCGCACAGCTGCAACACTCGCGCAACGCCGGTGCCGATGACCGCGCTGTCCGGCGGCGTGCCGGCCAGCGTCAGCGGGCGCGACAGCATGCGCAGCCCGTAGGCGTTCCACTGCCGCATGCGGTTCTGGTCCTCGGCGATGGTGCCGCTCGCATAGATCGTGCGCGACACGCCGGCCGCGAAGTTGCCGGCGATGCCGCCGAACTGCAGCGTCGGCGTCGCCACCAGGACCATCGGTGCGAGCACCGGATCCTTCTTCACCAGCGCGATCAGTCGCTCGTAGTCGCGGATGCCGTAGGCTGCCGGATTGCCGCTGCCGTACAGGAAGTAGTTCTTGTGCTGGATCTGCAGATGGCCGGTGAGGCGCACGAAGTCCGATTGCAGCGCGTAGTTGATGTCGCGGATGTAGCCGCCGAACAGCAGCACGGCGACCAGGCCGATCACCATCGCGAACAGCGTCATCAGCGAACGGCGGCGGTTGCGCAGCAGGTTGCGCAGGGCCAGCGACAGCGTCCTCACTCACCCGCCTCCTGCGGCGCATCGCGCCGCTCGATGGCGGTGATGCGTCCGTCGTGGATGTGCACCGCGTCGTCGGCCGCCTCGAGCACCTTGGGGTCGTGCGAGGAGAAGACGAAGGACACATGGTGCTCCTGCTGCATGCGGCGCATCAGCTCGATGATCTCGGTGCCGGTCTTGCTGTCGAGGTTGGCGGTCGGCTCGTCGGCGAGCACCAGTTGCGGCCGCCGCGCCAGCGCGCGCGCCACCGCCACGCGCTGGCGCTGGCCGCCCGAGAGCTGGCCCGGGCGATGGGCGGCGAAGTCCTGCAGGCCAACGGCCGCGAGAAGCTTGCGCACGCGCGCCTCGCGCCGGTCCTTCGGCATCCGGGCCAGCAGCAGCGGGTACTCGACGTTCTCGTAGGCCGTCAGCACCGGCAGCAGGTTGAAGTTCTGGAACACGAAGCCCAGCCTGCGCGCGCGAAAGTCGGACAGCGCATCGTCGCTCATCGTGTGCACCGGCTTGCCGCCCACCATGATGGTGCCGCGGTCGGGGCGGTCGATGCAGCCGATCAGGTTGAGCAGCGTCGTCTTGCCGCTGCCCGACGGGCCGGAGATGACGGTGAAGCGGTCGGGCAGGATCACCAGGTCGATGTCGACCAGCGCGGGCACGTCGACGGCATCGAGCCGGTAGGTGCGCGTCACGCCTTTCAGGACCACGGGATGCATCGAGGGTGCCCTTCGTGCCTCCTCGAACCCGGCCGGTGGCCGTCAGTTCGCTGCGAAGCAGTAGGTGAGCCCGGCGCCGCCGGTGGCCTTGAGCGCCTCCTGGCTGCACCCGCGCGTCGCGTGCGACGAGTTCCACGACTTGGCCGGCGGCGAATCGTCGAGGCCGGTGCGGTCATGGTGGCCGACGGTGGCCGCGCCTTCGCTGCTCGACGACGTCCAGTTGTTGCAGGTGGCATCGGTGGCGCGTCCGTCGGAGGTCGAGCCGGTCAGGATGTCGTGCATGCTGGGTGCGTCGCCGCTTCCGCTCACCGTGTCGCCCTTCTCGGTGAGGGCTGTTTGCTTGTTCAGGTTGTTGTTGCCGTGCAGCTCCTCGATGTTGTTGGCGACGACGATGCCCTTGGCGTTCTGCCACGGCCCGCTGCCGATGCGATCGCGCGCATTCACCGCCGCTGCACCCGCGGTGGCCGTGGTGCTGAGGTAGGCACGCCACGTGCGCTGGCCCGCGCCGGCGGCCGTCGCGAGCGTCTGGCAATGGCGATCGGCGCCGGCGAGCCCGCCGAGGTCGGCGCCGTTGCCCTTGCCGGTGCTGCTGACGAAAAAGCTCATCGTTCGATTCGACGCCGGGCCGCTGGTGGCCGCCGTCGTGGCCGAGGAGGAGGCGCCGGTCGTGGAGGTCCGCGGCGTCGTGGTCTGCGCGCAGGCGGCGATCGCCACCAGGAGCGCGGGACACAGCAACGCCAGGAGGGCCGGTGACTGCATGGAACTCTCCTCGGTGCAGGGTGTGTGGCATCCTCGGGCGGCCGCTGGAGGCGGTCAATCGGTGACCATGGCGAATGGCGGGTATTGGTGACGGTGCCTGTCCGGGTTCGATTGCATTCACCACCAACCTGCATCGCTTGCCATGAAGACGCTTTCCCGCTCGTTCGCCCTGTTGCTTCTCGTCGTCTCGCTGGGGGCCGCCGCCACCGGCACGCGCGCTCCCGCGCCGCCGCGTCCTGTCGCCCCCCGGGGTCCGCTCAGCGCGGAGGAGCTGAACAACATCGCGGTCTTCAAGGCCGCCTCGCCGTCGGTGGTCAACATCACGGCGCTGTCGGTCGGACGCGACTTCTTCTCGATGAACGTGCAGCAGGTGCCGCGCGGCACGGGCACCGGCTTCGTCTGGGACGATCGCGGTCACATCGTCACCAACTTCCACGTCATCCAGGGCGCCGATGCGGCGCGCGTCACGCTCTCGGACCAGACCAGCCACCGGGCGCAGCTCGTCGGCGTGTTCCCCGACCGCGACATCGCCGTGCTGCGCATCGAGGCGCCCAAGGCCAAGCTGCCGGCCATGTCGCTCGGCGCGAGCCGTGACCTGCAGGTGGGCCAGAAGGTCTACGCGATCGGCAACCCCTTCGGGCTGGACCAGACGCTGACCACCGGCATCGTCAGCGCGCTGAACCGGGAGATCGAATCCGTGACGCGCCGCACGATTCGCGGCGCGATCCAGACCGACGCGGCGATCAACCCGGGCAACTCCGGCGGCCCGCTGCTCGATTCGGCCGGGCGCGTGATCGGCGTCAACACCGCCATCTACAGCCCGTCGGGCGCCAGCGCGGGCATCGGCTTCGCGATTCCCATCGACGAGGTCAACCGCATCGTGCCGCGCCTGATCCGCGACGGCCGCATGGTGCGTCCGGCACTGGGCGTCACCGCCGGTCCCGAAGGCATGAGCCGCGCGCTGAACCTGCCCAAGGGCGTGCCGGTGGTGCGGGTCGCGCCCAACGGACCGGCGCAGGCCGCCGGCGTGCAGCCCTTCGCACGGGGCACCGAGGGCGGCATCGTGGCCGGCGACGTGATCACGGCCGTGAACGACGATGCGGTGACCGACTTCGACGACATGCTGACCGCGCTGGAGCGCTACAACCCGGGCGACAAGGTCACGGTGACGCTGTGGCGTGCGGGGAAAACCCGCAAACAGACGGCGACGCTGGCCGAATCCGACGAATAGCCGGCCCAATCTCCCGCTCCTCCGGCCTTTGAAAATCCTGCCGCGATCGACAGTGATGTCCTCTCAGGACACCACTTCGAACGCGTGCGCGCCCTCCCGACTCTCGCCTCCCTGGCCGCGCTGGCCTTCGCGGCCGTCGCCCAGGCCCATCCGCTCGTCGACAAGATCGTCAAGCAGCTCGAGGCCAGTCCGGCGAGCTGCTCGGCCGTGCCGGCTTCCCACCCCGAGCGACAGGTCATCGAGGCCGACATCGCGCGCTTCGTGCGCGTCGCGCCGGTGCCCGAAGGCGTGACCTTCCAGGTGCTCGACTGCGCCGACGACGGCTTCGTGCACCAGGGCAATGCCATTGTCATCAGCACTCGGCTGTCGCGCCTTGCGCCTTCCCAGCGCTTCTTCATCCTGGCCCACGAGCTGGGCCACGTCCACCTGCAGCACCATGCGGCCACGAGCAAGTTCGTCGCCCAGGCCGTGCAATCGGCGCGCGACGAGCGCAGCGCGCGCGCCAAGGTGCAATCCGGCCTCGCCGCGATGTCGCACCAGGCCGAGCTCGACGCCGATGCGTTCGCGGTGCAGCTGATGCGCGAAGCCGGTGTCGATGCGGAGCAGGCGGCGCGCCTGTTCGAGAGCATCGGCGAAGGCAAGGACAACGCGACCCATCCGTCGGCCGGCCGGCGGGCGAGGGCGATCCGCTCGCGGCTGTAGCCCGAGAGCTTCGCGGCACCCCTCACCCCGACCCTCTCCCGCTCGCGGGAGAGGGGGCAAGACAAGCGCTGCGGCCCTCTAGTCGAGCGTCACCCAGGCCGGCGCGTGGTCGCTCGGCTTGTCGCGTCCGCGCACGTCGCGGTCCACGCCGGCCGCTTGCAGGCGCGCGGCGGCCACCGGATTGAGCAGCAGGTGGTCGATGCGCAGGCCCGAGTTGCGCTCCCAGCGGTTGCGGAAGTAGTCCCAGAACGTGTACATCGGCTTGTCGGCGTGCAGCTTGTGGATGGCGTCGGTCCAGCCCTGGCTCAGCAGCTTCTGGTAGGCCGCGCGCGTTTCGGGCTGCAGCAGCGCGTCGTGCATCCACGACTTCGCCGAATAGATGTCATGCACCTCGTTGGTGGCGACGACGTTGTAGTCGCCGGCCAGGATCACCGGGCTCGGGCGCTCGCACAGCTCGGCGGCATGCGCGATCAGGCGGGCGAACCAGGCGAGCTTGTAGTCGAACTTGGGACCGGGCTGCGGGTTGCCGTTGGGCAGGTAGATCGAGGCGACGGTCCACTCGCCGACCTGGGCCTCCAGGTAGCGGCTGTGGGTGTCGTCCGGGTCGCCCGGCAGGCCGCGGCGGATCTCGTTGGGCGGCGTGTCGCGGGCGAGCACGGCCACACCGTTGAAGCCCTTCTGGCCGTGCCACACCGCGCCGTAGCCGGCGGCCTGGAACGCCATCTCGGGGAAGGTGGCGTCGGAGGTCTTGAGCTCCTGCAGGCAGGCCACGTCGGGCTTGGACTCCTCGAGCCACTCGAGGACGCGGGGCAGGCGGCTGGTGATGCCGTTGACGTTGAAGGTCGCGATTTTCATGGGGCGATCGTAGCGTCGATGCAGACCCCGTTGCGCCGTCTGCCGGCAGCGCTCAGCGCTTGCGGGCCAGCGTGATGCCGTCGCTGATCGCCACCATCGCGATGTCGATGCGCGCGTCGGCGTGCAGCTTGTCATTGAGCGCCTGCAGCGCGGCGGTGTCGGCATCCTGTGCGGGGCGGGCGACCGAGCCGCTCCACAGCACGTTGTCGATGGCGACCAGGCCGCCCGGGCGCAGCAGGCGCAGGCAGCGCTCGTAGTAGCCGTCGTAGCCGGTCTTGTCGGCATCGATGAAGGCGAAGTCGTACTGTCCGGCTTCGCCGGCGTCGAGCCGCGCGTCCAGCGTCTTCAGCGCCGGTCCGATCTGCACCTGGATCTTGTGCGCCACGCCGGCGGCCTGCCAGTGCGGCCGGCCCACGCGCACGTAGTCCTCGTTGATGTCGCAGGCCAGGACGCGGCCGTCCTCGGGCAGCGCCAGCGCGACGCACAGCGCGCTGTAGCCGGTGTAGACGCCGATCTCGATGGTGCGGCGCGCGCCGAGCAGGCGAACCAGCAGGGCCATGAGCTGGCCCTGGTCGGGCGAGATCTGCATGCCGGCGTGCGGCTGGTCCTGCGTGGCCTCTCGCAGCGCCACTTGCGCCGGATGCTCGCGCACCGAGTGGTCGAGCACGTAGCGGAAGAGGGTCTCGTCGAGCGGGAGAAATCGGCTGGGCATGCGGCAGAGTATCGGGGCTCGGGTTGTCCCCGGTGGGCGGCGGGTTTGTCGGGGTCGTCGCTTCGACCAGGTCAAGCCACCCGCGTCAACTCCATCACCCAGTTCGTCTCCCATGGCCCGCCTTCGAGCCTGAAGGCCTGCTCCCAGTGCGAGCTCTCGCTGCCGCGGATCCAGATGAAGCGCGCCTGCACCGGACGCCCGTCGTCGTCGTCGTCGCCGTAGAACTCGCCGCGCTCGCCGGCAAAGCCGCCATGCACCGGCGGGAAGAGGCGGCCGCTGCGGCTGTTGATCCAGTAGATCGACCATCGCCGCGCCTCGATGTCGAGCGTGCGCAGCGTGAGCCCGGAGAAGCCGCGGGTGGGGAAGTGGATCTCGTCGACGCTGACCAGGCCGTGCAGGTGGCTGAAGGCGTGGCTCGTCGCCGGGAATTCGTCCCAGTCGCTGCTGCCGACGTGGCGCTGCCTGAGGCGGCGGTTGCTGACGTTCCAGTGGCCGACGAGGAAATCGAAGTCGTGCGGGTGACCGATGAAGTCGTTGCTCATGTCGTGGCTCCTTGAATGAATGAGGGTGGCGCTCAGGCCTGCAGCGCCGATCGGTCCGTGGGGGCGAGGCGCAGCCGTTGCGCCGGCGCCGCGAGGCGCTCGCACCACGCCGACCAGGTCGTCGACCGGGCGAGCGCGGCCGCGTGCGAACGTTCGACCTCTGCGCTCCCGAAGCGCGCGAACCAGGCCATCACCTGCTCGCCTTCGCGCACCGGCAAACGCGGAAAGTTGTTGGGAGCGGACTCGGTGACCAGGCAGCTCAGCAGCTCGGCCCCGGCATCGCTCCACAGGGGCGCCATGGTGTGGCGCCAGACCTGCACCAGCGCATCGTCGGCGGGCGAACCCAGCGGGCACACGGTGGCGGTCACCAGCCCGGACGAGCGGACCGGCGCGGCGGCCGGCGCATCGAACGCCAGCGCGGGCCGCAGCAGCAGCACGTCGTCGCTGTCGATCATCGTCGCGTTGGCCGCATCGCGGTGCTGCTGCCACACCGGCCCGCCGTAGAAGGCGGCCAGCGACCGCGCCCGCGCCGGCATGTCGGCGAAGCCGCGCAGCCAGACGAAGCGGTCGGGGTCGTCGAGGTCGCGAAAGATCCCGGGCAGCTGCATGCCCAGTGCCAGCTGCGGCTCGATGAACTCGCGCTCGAACAGCGCGATCAGCGCGTCGCGCCGTCCTGGATGCAGGGTGTACTGGCGCAGCTCGATCACCGGCGGCCAGCCAGGCGAATGGTTCGACATGGACGATCTCCTTCAGGCAAGAGATCCCATGCTGCGCCGCATAGCCTGCCAAGCGATGTCAGGTTTTTCGGTGACACTGGCGTCGATGCGCGCGAGCCGGCTCCTGTCCCTGCTGATGCTGCTGCAAAGCCGCGGCCGCATGAGCGCGCAGGCGCTGGCCGAGCAGCTGGAGGTGTCGGTGCGCACCGTGTACCGCGACGTCGACGAGCTGAGTGCCTCGGGCGTGCCGGTATGGGCCGAGCACGGCCGCCATGGCGGCTTCGTGCTGCAGCCGGGCTGGCGCACGCGTGTCGACGGACTCACCGCCCGCGAAGCGCAGGCCATGTTCCTCGGCGGCCTGCCGGGACCGGCCGCGCAGCTCGGGCTCGGCGAAGCCATGGCCTCGGCGCAGCTCAAGCTGCTGGCCGCACTGCCGGCCGACTGGCGCGACGATGCGCACCGCGTCAGCTCGCGCTTCCACCTCGACCCGATCGACTGGTACCGCGGTCCCTCGGCCACCGACCACCTGCCGGCGATCGCCCAGGCCGTGTGGCGCGAGCGACGCATTGCCGTGCGCTACGAAAGCTGGAAGGGCGTGGTCGAGCGCACGCTGGAGCCGCTGGGCCTGGTGCTGAAGGCGGGCACCTGGTACCTCGCCGCCACGTCGGGCAAGGAGCCGCGCACCTATCGGCTGTCCAACATCCTCGAGCTCACGCTGACCGACGACGTCTTCGTGCGGCCGAAGACCTTCGACCTGGCGGGGTACTGGGCCGCGTCCACGAAGCGCTTCGAGGCCGAGCTCTATCGCGGCGAGGCGGTGGTGCGGGTGTCGCCGCGGGGCGTGAGGATGCTGCGGGGGTTGAGCGCGGCGGTGGCCGAGGCGGTCGACCGCGCTGCGGACGCCGCCGGCTCACGGGGATGGCGCGAGGTCACCATCCCCATCGAATCGATCGAGCACGCGGCGGGGCAACTGCTGCGCCTGGGCGCCGAAGTGCAGGTGATGGAGCCCGCCGCGCTGCGTCGCAGGATCGCCGACACCATCGCGGCGATGGCGTCGCTCTACGACTGAGCTCTCACTTTGCCGGGATCTCTTTCAGCCATGCGGCCATGCGCTGCGCGATCAGCTCGCCCGACGCGCCGCGCACGCCGCCGCCCCGGTCGAGGTGCACCATGGCGCGGATCTGATGCGTGACCCATTCGTCCGAGGCGATGAGCTGGTCCAGCTTCGCACTCTCGCCCTTGATGAGGAAGAACCCGTTGAGGTCGCCCCCGTGCGGATCGAGGAACACGGCCTCGAAGGACTGGATGGCGCCGTTGCGCTGCTGCGCCGCGAGGTACTCGCCGAAGGCCTGGAAATGCTCCGCGCTCATGCGCTCGCGGCCTGGCAGCGAACGATTCCAGCCGAAGAAGATGCAGTTCGAACTCATGGTGGTCTCCTTGGCCACGGAAGTGGCCTTTCAGGTATAGGCGAGACCGCCGCGATTCCAACCGGTCTTCATGCTCTCGGGACGAGCGCCAGCACGCCGGCCTTCAAACGGCCCCCCAGACCTCCTGCGCCGTCTCCACGATCAGCGCCAGCTTCGCCTTCTGCGCGTCCACCGCGATCTTGTTGCCGTGCACCGTGCTCGAGAAGCCGCATTGCGGCGACAGGCACAGCTGCTCCAGCGGCGCGTGGCGCGCAGCCTCGTCGATGCGCCGCTTCAGCTCGTCCTTGCTCTCCATCTCGCCGAACTTGGTCGTCACCAGCCCCAGCACCACGACCTTGCCCTTGGGCAGGTAGCGCAAGGGACGGAAGTCGCCCGAGCGATCGTCGTCGTATTCCATGAAGTACGCATCGAGGTGCATCTCGGCGAGCAGGGCTTCCGCCACCGGCTCGTAGTTGCCCTGGGCGGCGAAGGTGCTCTTGAAGTTGCCGCGGCACAGGTGCATGGCCAGCGTCATGCCCTCGGGCTTGTGCGCGACGACCTTGTTGATGAACTTCGCGTAGCGGTGCGGCAGCTCGTTGGGATCGTCGCCGCGCTGGCGCGCCGCCTCGCGCATCTTCTCGTCGCACAGGTAGGCCATGTTGGTGTCGTCGAGCTGCACGTATCGGCAGCCGGCGTCGTACAGCGACTGCAGCTCCTCGCCGTAGGCCTTGGCGACGTCGTCGTAGAACGCCGGCTCGAGTTCGGGATAGGCCTCGCGGCTGATGCCGGCGCGGCCGCCGCGAAAGTGAAGCATCGTGGGCGATGGGATCGTCACCTTGGGCGTGCGGCCGGCGGCAACCTGGCCCTTCAGGTACTCGAAGTCGGCGCGCTGGATGTCCTTCACGTGGCGCACCTTGCCGGTCACGCGCATCACCGGCGGCGCGAGCTCCTCGCTGCCATCGGGCTTGCGAATCGTCACCGGCTCCTCGGTCTGCACGCCGCCGAGCTGCTGCAGGAAGTCGATGTGGAAGTAGGTGCGGCGGAATTCGCCGTCGGTGATGCTCTGCAGGCCGACGTCCTGCTGCATCTTCACGACCTCGGCGATCGCGCGGTCCTCGACCTCACGCAGCTGCTCGCGCGTGATCTCGCCCTTCGCGGCCTGGTCGCGGGCCTGCAGCAGGTAGGCGGGACGCAGAAAACTGCCGACGTGGTCGGCGCGGAACGGGGGGGTGGTGCGGGTGCTCATCGGTCCTCCTGTGTCGTCAATCGATCATAGGTCTGCATACAGTCGCTGGCGCAAGCCTGCGGGTTTGTCCGAATCTTGGGCGGTTTTGGCGGCCCGTAGCATGCAAGCTGTATACAAAGCGTATCCAGCATGTCGTCGGTGATCGACACCCAGGAAGAGTCCGGCCTGTCGCAGACGGTGAAGGCGCAGTTGCGGCTGCGCGAGCTCATCGTCGGCGGCGAACTGCGGCCGGGACAGCGCATCGCCGAGCTCGCGCTGGTGGAGCGCATCGGCGTGTCGCGCACGCCGATCCGCATGGCGCTGGTGCGGCTGCAGGAGGAAGGCCTGCTCGACGCGCTGCCCGGCGGCGGCTTCGTCGTGAAGGACTTCTCCGAGGAGGACGTCCACGACGCGATCGAGCTGCGCGGCACGCTCGAAGGACTGGCCGCGCGCCTCGCGGCCGAGCGCGGTGTCGGCGCGGTGCTGGTCACCGAGGCGCGCGAGTGCATCGAGCGCATCGACGCGCTGCTCGCCGAGCCGGAGCTCAGCGAGGCCTCGTTCAGCGTCTACGTGCAGGAGAACAGCCGCCTGCACGACCTGCTGTCCGAGATGGCCGGCAGTGCGGTGGTGCAGCGCCAGCTCGAGCGCGTGAAGACGCTGCCCTTCGCCTCGCCGAGCGGCTTCGTGTTCGCCAGCGCGCTGAGCCCGCGCTCGCGCGACTCGCTGGTCGTCGCGCAGGCCCAGCACCGTGCGGTGATCGAGGCCATCGTGGCACGCGAAGGCACGCGGGCCGAGGCGGTGATGCGAGAGCACGCGCGCATCGCGCACAAGAACCTGCGTGAAGCGCTGCAAAGCCACAAGTCGCTGCAGAAGATTCCGGGCGCCAACCTGATCCGCCGGCGCACCCATCGCTGAATTTCGAAGACGAAAAGGAGACCCCATGCAACGCAGAACCCTCGTCGCGCTCTCGCTCGCGATGACCGCCGCGGCGCTGCCCGCCGCGGCCCAGGACACGGTGAAGATCGGCCTCATCCTGCCGATGACCGGCCCGTTCGCGTCCACCGGCCGGCAGATCGATGCCGCCGTCAAGCTGTACCTGGCGCAGAACGGCAGCACGGTGGCCGGCAAGAAGGTCGAGGTGATCCTGAAGGACGACGCCAGCGTGGCCGACACCACGCGCCGCATCGCGCAGGAGCTGGTGGTCAACGACAAGGTCGCGGTGCTCGCCGGGTTCGGCCTCACGCCGCTGGCGCTGGCCACCGCCCCCATCGCCACGCAGGCCAAGACGCCCATGGTCGTGATGGCGGCGGCCACGTCGAGCATCACCGAGGCGTCGCCCTACATCGTGCGCACGAGCTTCACCTTGCCGCAGGTTACGCTGGGCATCGCCGAGTGGGCCGCGAAGAACAAGATCAAGAAGGCCGCGACGCTGGTCACCGACTACGGGCCGGGCATCGATGCCGAGAAGACTTTCAAGGACCGCTTCGTCCTCAACGGCGGACAGATCGTCACCGAGGTGCGCGTGCCGCTGCGCAACCCCGACTTCGCGCCCTTCCTGCAGCGCGTGCGCGACTCCGGCGCCGATGCGCTGTTCACCTTCGTGCCGTCGGGCGTCGGATCGGCGCTGATGAAGCAGTTCGCCGAGCGCGGCCTCGACAAGGCGGGCATCCGGCTCATCGCCACCGGCGACGTGACCGATGACGACATCCTCAACGACATGGGCGACGTGGCGCTCGGCGTCGTCACCTCGCACCACTACTCGGCCGCGCACAAGAGCGCGCTGAACCAGAAGTTCGTCGAGGCCTTCGGCAAGGCCAACAAGGGCATGCGGCCCAACTTCATGGGCGTCGGCGGCTACGACGGCATGCGGGTGATCATGGAAGGCCTGAAGGCAAGCAAGGGCGCCGGCGGCGAGGCGCTGCTCAACGCCATGAAGGGCCAGGTGTTCGAAAGCCCGCGCGGCCCGGTGCTGATCGACGCCCAGACGCGTGACATCGTGCAGGACGTGTACATCCGCAAGGTCGAGCGGGTGAACGGGCAGCTCTACAACGTCGAGTTCGAGACACAGAAGGGTGTGAAGGATCCGGGCAAGGCGAAGTGATGGGTGTTTGCCCTCACCCCAATCCTCTCCCGCTTGCGGGAGAGGGAGTCGTTCCTCTCCCTATCCCGCAAGCGGGAGAGGGCCGGGGTGAGGGCCGATGCTGACCCTCCTCTTCGACGGCATCGCCTACGGCATGCTGCTGTTCGTGCTGGCCGTCGGGCTGGCGGTGACGCTCGGGCTGATGAACTTCATCAACCTCGCGCACGGCGCGTTCGCGATGGCCGGCGGCTACGCCACCGTGCTGCTGATGGACCGCGCCGGCGTGCCGTTCCTGGCCACGCTGCCGATCGCGTTCGCGCTGGCGGCCGGCGCCGGTGCCCTGCTGGAGCGCACGCTGTACCGCCCGATGTACGGCAAGCCGCACCTCGACCAGGTGCTGTTCTCGATCGGCCTCGTCTTCATGGCCGTGGCCGCGGTCGACTACCTGATCGGGTCGCAGCAGCAGATCGTCAAGCTGCCGGCGTTCCTGTCGGGGCGCTTCGACCTCGCGGCCGTCGGCATCGGCAAGTACCGGCTCTTCATCATCGTGCTGTGCGCGCTGCTCACGGTGGCGCTGCAGCTGGTGCTCAGCCGCACCCGCTTCGGCAGCCGGCTGCGCGCGGCGGTCGACGATCCGCGTGTGGCCTCGGGGCTGGGCATCAACGTCAACCGCGTGTTCCTGCTCACCTTCGCGGTCGGCTCGGGCCTCGCCGGCCTGGGCGGGGCGCTGGGCGCCGAAGTGCTCGGGCTGGACCCGACGTTCCCGCTCAAGTTCATGATCTATTTCCTGATCGTCGTCTCGGTCGGCGGCACCAGCACCATCACCGGCCCCCTGCTCGCCGCGCTGCTGCTGGGCATCGCCGACGTGCTCGGCAAGTACTACGCGCCCAAGCTCGGCGCTTTCATCGTCTACACGCTGATGATCGTCATCCTGCTGTGGCGGCCGCAGGGGCTGTTCGTGCGCAAGGGCGCCCGATGAGCCAGGTGTCGGGCCGCCCGTCGATGAGCGTCCTGCAGGCGCTCGCCGCCCATTCCCGCTGGCGCGGCTGGGAGATCGCGCTGTTCGCCGCGCTCGCGCTGTCCTGGTTCGTGCTGCCGGAGCACGCGCTGCTGGCCAACGAGATCGCCCTGCTGGCGCTGTTCGCGGTGTCGCTGGACCTCATCCTCGGCTACGCGGGCATCGTCTCGCTGGGGCATGCCGCCTTCTTCGGCGTGGGCGCCTACGCGGCCGCGCTGTTCGCCAAGCACGTCATGCCCGATCCGCTGGTCGGCCTGGTCTTCGCGGTGGCGGTGGCATCGCTGCTGGGCCTGCTGACGAGCGCGCTCATCCTGCGCGGCTCGGATCTCACGCGGCTGATGGTCACGCTGGGCGTCGCCTCGCTGCTGTACGAGCTGGCCAACCGCCTCGACCAGTGGACCGGCGGCGCCGACGGCCTGCAAGGCGTGACCATGGCGCCGCTGCTGGGCCGGTTCGACTGGGATCTGCAGGGCCGCACCGCGTATGCCTACACGCTCGTCGTGCTGCTGCTCGCGCTGTTCGCCTGCCGCCGTCTCGTGCATTCGCCGTTCGGCGTGTCGCTGCAGGCGCTGCGCGACAACCGGCTGCGCGCCTCGGCGATCGGGCTGTCGGTGAATGCGCGGCTGGTGGCCATCTACACGATCGCCGGCGGCATCGCGGGCGCGGCCGGCGCCCTGCTCGCGCAGACCACCGGCTTCGCGTCGCTCGACGTGCTCGACTTCCACCGCAGCGCGGACGTGCTGCTGGTGCTGGTGATCGGCGGCACCGGCTATCTCTACGGCGGCCTGTTGGGAGCGATCGCGTTCAAGCTGCTGCACGATCTCATCGCCGCGTGGACGCCGCAGTACTGGACCTTCTGGATCGGGCTGTTCCTCGTCGTGCTGGTGCTGGTGGGGCGCGACCGGCTGCTCAAGCCGTGGACCTGGCGGGCCGCGCGATGACGGTGGTGCTCGAGACCCATTCGCTCGTCAAGCGCTTCGGCGGGCTCGTCGCGACCAACGAGGTGTCGATCAAGGTGGAGCGCGGCGCACGCCACGCCCTGATCGGGCCCAACGGCGCCGGCAAGACCACGCTGATCAACCTGCTGACCGGCGTGATCGAGCCGACCTCCGGGCGCATCGTGCTCGAGGGCGAGGACATCACCTCGACGCCGGCGCACCGCCGCGTCGGCCGCGGCCTGGTCCGCACCTTCCAGATCAACCAGCTCTTCGGCGAGCTGACGCCGCTGCAATCGCTGGCGCTGACGGTGGCGCAGCGCCTGAAGCACAGCGCGCGCTGGTGGCAGCCGCTGGGCCGCGATCCGGCGGTGGCCGAGGCCTGCGAGAAGCTTCTCGCCGAGTTCCATCTCACCGACGTGATGCACCAGCGCACGGCGGTCCTTCCGTACGGCAAGCGCCGGCTGCTCGAGATCGCGTTGGCGATCGCGGGCGAGCCGCGCGTGCTGCTGCTCGACGAGCCCGCGGCCGGCGTCCCCGAGGGCGAGCGGCAGGAGATCTTCGACAGCCTGGCGCGCCTGCCGGCCGACGTGTCGGTGGTGCTGATCGAGCACGACATGGACCTGGTCTTCAACTTCGCCAGGCAGGTGACGGTGCTGGTGAACGGCACGGTGTTCGCCGAAGGCGACGTCGCGAGCATCTCGGTCGACCCGCGGGTGAAGGCGGTGTACCTCGGCGAAGGACAAGCGGGCCATGGCTGAGCTGTTGAAGGTCGAAGGCCTGGAGGCCGGCTACGGCGAGGCGGTCGTGCTCAACGGGATCACGCTCGAGCTGCCGGCCGGCGAATCGATGGCGCTGCTGGGGCGCAATGGCACCGGCAAGACGACGCTGATCAACACGCTCGTCGGCGTGACGCGCCGCCATGCCGGGCGGATCTGGCTCGGCGGGCGCGAGATCACCGCGCTGCCGCCCTTCCGGCGCGCCGAGGCCGGCATCGGCTGGGTGCCGCAGGAGCGCAACATCTTCAAGTCGCTGACGGTCGAGGAGAACCTGACCGCCGTGGCGCGCCCCGGTCCGTGGGACCTGAAGCGCGTCTACGAGATGTTCCCGCGCCTGGCCGAGCGCCGCGCCAACATGGGCACGCAGCTGTCCGGGGGCGAGCAGCAGATGCTCGCCGTGGCGCGCGCGCTGGTGCTCAATCCGCGGCTGCTGCTGCTCGACGAGCCGCTCGAGGGGCTGGCGCCCATCATCGTCGAGGAGCTGCTGCGCTCGATCGCACGCGTGGTGCGCGACGAGGGACTGTCGGCGGTGATCGTCGAGCAGAACCCGAAGCTCGTTCTCGGCATGACCGAGCGCGTGGTCGTGCTCGATCGCGGCAGCGTCGCGCATGCCGGGCCCAGCGAGGCGCTGGCGAGGGACGCGCAGACGCTGGAACGACTGCTTGCCGTGGCGCGTTCGTAGTCACGCCGACCCTCGTGCTCTCTCTTCCGCTCGCGGGAGAGATTGATGTGGCGCGCGTCACCGACTTGTTGCCCCGGAACCGGATGCTCGCCCTCTCCCGCTCGCGGGAGAGGGCCGGGGTGAGGGTTTCGTCGCGCTCCCGGGTAGGGTGGGGGTGAGGGTGTCATCACCCACCTACACTGAAGCATTCCCGCAAGGAACCTGCCTCATGCCCCACGACGCCCTGCTGGCCATCGTCCATCACCTCGCCGTCTTCTCCCTGGTCGCCATCCTGTTCGCCGAATGGACGCTGCTGCGCCCCGGCCTCACGGCTGGCCAGCTGCAGCTGGCCGGCCGCATCGACATGGCCTATGGCGCGATGGCCGGCGTGGCCATCCTGGCGGGGTTCGCGCGCGCCATCACGGGTCCCAAGGGCTGGGAGTTCTACGCGGGCAATCCGGTGTTCTGGGCCAAGATCGTCGTCTTCGCCATCGTCGGCGGGTTGTCCGCGGTTCCCACCACGGCGCTGCTGAGGTGGCGGCGTGCCGGCGTGCCGGCCGAGGCCGAACTGCTGCGCCTGCGCGGCTGGCTCAACGCGCAGCTGCTCCTGGTGCTGCTGATTCCGGTGCTCGCGGCCCTCATGGCGCGCGGCATCGGGCATTGAGGTAAGGTCCCTCGATGGACACCCCGTCACCGCTGCGCGCCGCTTCGCTCTGGCATCTCGCGTGGCGCCAGCTGGCGCGTGACTTCCGCGCCGGCGAGCTGCGGCTGCTGGTCGTCGCGGTCACGCTGGCAGTCGGGGCCCTGTGCGCCGTCGGCTTCTTCGCCGACCGCCTCAACCACGGCCTGACGCGCGACGCGCGCCAGCTGCTGGGCGGCGACGCGATCATCGCGAGCGACCAGCCGAGCCCCGCGACCTTCGCCACCAAGGCCCGCGAGATGAAGCTCGCAGTCGCGACCAGCGCGACCTTCCCGAGCATGGGCCGCGCCCCGGACGACAAGGGCGGCGCGAGCCGCCTGGTCGGCGTCAAGGCGGTCAGCGAGGCCTACCCGCTGCGCGGCAAGCTGCGGCTCGGCGCCGGTCCCGGCACGCCGGCCAGCGACGTCGCGCGCGCGCCCGATCGCGGCACCGTGTGGGTCGATGCGGCGCTGCTCGATTCGCTGAACCTGAAGGTCGGCGACGCGCTGCTGCTGGGCGACGCGAGCCTGCGCATCGCCCACGTGATCGTGCTCGAGCCCGACCGCGGCACCGGCTTCACCAGCTTCGCGCCGCGCGTGATGCTCAACGAGGCCGACCTCGCGGCCACCGCGCTGATCCAGCCGGCGAGCCGCGTGGTCTACCGCCTCGCGGTGGCCTCGCCTGCCGGCAACGACGACGTCGTCGCCCACTTCGTCGACTGGGCCGAGACCCAGATCAAGAGCGAGAAGCTGCGCGGCATGCGCGTCGAATCGTTCGCCTCGGGCCGGCCGGAAATGCGCCAGACGCTGGACCGCGCCGAGAAGTTCCTCAACCTCGTGGCGCTGCTGGCCGCGCTGCTGTCGGCGGTGGCAGTCGGCATCGCGGCCCGCGACTTCGCCAACCGTCGTCTCGACGACTGCGCCATGCTGCGCGTGCTGGGCCAGCCGCAGCGCAGCATCGCGTTGCAGTATCTGGTGGAGTTCACGCTCATCGGGGCGCTGGCGAGCGCGGCCGGTGTCGCACTGGGCTTCGGCGTGCACTACGCCTTCGTCTGGCTGCTGGCCGGACTGGTCGACGCCTCGCTGCCGCCGCCGACCTTGTGGCCGGGGCTGTTCGGCATCGGCGTGGGGTTCACGCTGCTGATGGGCTTCGGCCTGCCGCCGGTGTTGCAGCTCGCGCGCGTGCCGCCGCTGCGCGTCATCCGCCGCGACGTCGGCGCGCTGAAGCCGGCGTCGATCGCGGTGCTGGCCGCCGGCGCGCTGGGCTTCATCGCCTTGCTGCTGGCGGTGGCGTCCGACCTCAAGCTCGGCTTGATCGCCGTGGGTGGCTTCGCCGCCGCGGTGGCGATGTTCGGGCTGCTGAGCTGGATCGCCGTGATGGTGCTGCGCCGCGCGGTGCCCGAAGCGCGCGCGCCGCGCTGGCTGGTTCTGGCCACGCGCCAGATCGCGGCGCGGCCCGCCTTCGCGGTGCTGCAGGTGTCGGCCCTGAGCGTGGGCCTGCTGGCGCTGGTGCTGCTGGTGCTGCTGCGCACCGACCTCATCGGCAGCTGGCGCCAGGCCACGCCGCCCGATGCGCCCGATCGCTTCATCATCAACATCCAGCCCGAGCAGGCCGAGCCGTTTCGGGCCGCGCTGAACGGCGCCGGCGTCAAGCAGTACGACTGGTACCCGATGATCCGCGGCCGCCTGATCGCGATCAACGGCAAGACCGTCACGCCCGACATGATGGTCGACGAGCGCGCCAAGCGGCTGGTGGACCGCGAGTTCAACCTCAGCCACTCGGCCAGCCTGCCGCCGCACAACCAGCTCAGCGCCGGGCGCTGGGTCGCCGACGAGCCCGGCGGCCTCAGCGTGGAAGACGGCCTCGCGCAGACGCTGGGCCTGAAGCTGGGCGACACGCTGCGCTTCGACATCGCGGGGCAGCCGGCCGAAGGACGCATCACCACTCTGCGCAAGGTCGACTGGGCCTCCATGCGCGTCAACTTCTTCGTGATGTTCCCCCGTGCGCAGATGAGCGACGTGCCGGTGACCTTCATCGCGGCCTACCGCTCGCCGCCGAAGGCCGGCTTCGACAACGCGCTGAGCCGCGAGTTTCCGAACATCACCAACATCGACGTGTCGGCGTCGATCGGGCAGATCCAGCGCGTGCTCGACCAGGTGATCCGCGCGGTCGAGTTCCTGTTCGGCTTCACGCTGGCCGCCGGGCTCGTCGTGCTCTTCGCCGCCGTCACAGCGACGCGCGAGGCGAGGGCGCGCGAGTTCGCCGTGATGCGCGCGATGGGGGCAAGCGGCCGGCTGCTCGCGCAAGTGCAGCGCGCCGAGCTGCTCGGCGTCGGCGCGCTGGCCGGCGTGCTCGCGTCGCTCGCCGCGATGGCCGTCGGCTGGGCGCTGGCGCGCTATGCGTTCGAGTTCAACTGGAACGCATCGCCGACGGTGCCGATCATCGGCGGCGCGGCGGGCGCGCTGCTGGCACTGGCGGCGGGGTGGTGGGGGCTGCGCGAGGTCCTGCGCCGGCCGGTGGTGGAGACCTTGCGCAGCGCATCGCAGGAGTGAGGGGATCGTGGGGCGACACGCGACGGGCACGTCGAATGCTCGCTTCATCGATGGCCGATGACAAGGAGGCCTCCATGCCCGAATCCAGTTCCCCGCAACGCGGCCCGCAACACGATCGCCTCGACGTCTTCGTCGGACGCTGGGCGCTGTCGGGCCATCAGCAGGCCAGTCCGTTCGGCCCTGCGGCCGAGGTGGCCGCCAGCGAAAGCTACGAGTGGCTGCCCGGCCGCTTCTTCCTCGTCCACCGCTTCGAGGGACGCGTGGGCGCGCAGCCGATGGCCTGCATCGAAATCGCCGGGTACGACGACGGCGCCGGCTGCTACCGATTCCATGCCTTCTACAACGACGGTCGCACCATGCAGTGGAACGGCCGCGAGGACGGCGACACCTGGGTCCTCGAAGGCGCCTGGCCCGACGACAGCGGCCGGCCGCTGAAGGTGCGCTGCACGATGTGGTTCATCGACGACGGCCACACGCGCACTGCGCGCTGGGAGCACAGCACGGACGGCGTGTCATGGCAGACGTTCTGGGACGTGAGCGCGACCCGGCCGGCGTGACCCGCGGCGAGGACGCGGCGGCGTCGCAGCTGCTGACGGCGCTGACCACCGAGCACTTCGTGCTGCAGACCGCCGCGACGGCGACCATCACCGAAGCGTCGGCGCGGGCGACGCTGTACCTCCTGACGCTGTCAAGCGCGCTGGTGGCGATGGGCTTCACCGCGCAGTCGAGCGAGGTGTTCCTGCCTTTCGTGGCCGCGGTGCTGCCGGCGCTCTTCCTGCTCGGCGTGTTCACCGTCATCCGGCTGGTCGACACCACGCTCGAGAACATGCAGTACCTCATGGGCATCGCGCGCATCCGCAGCCACTATCGCTCGCTGGGAACGGATGCGGCGCGGTTGTTTGCCGCCGAGACCGGCCGCTGGCCGGAGGCGCACTCCGCGCCGGCGCTGAAGATGGGCGTGCGCATCGCCTTCTTCGGCACCACGGCGAGCATGATCGCGTTCATCAACAGCGTCGTCGCGGGGGCAGGGGTCACGCTGCTGGCCCATCACCTGCTGGCGGGCGAACACACCGGCATCGCGTTGACGATCGGATCGACCTGCGCCGTGCTGCTGATGCTCGCGTTCCTCGCCTATCAGCGATGGCGGTTCAGCGAGGTCGACAAGCCATGACCGGACGCGCGTCGAAGCCGTCGATCGGGTGTAACGTGCCTGCATGAACCGCCTCGCCCGCGAAACCAGCCCATACCTGCTGCAGCACGCACACAACCCGGTCGACTGGTATCCGTGGGGCGAGGAGGCCTTCGCCAAGGCGCGCGCCGAGGACAAGCCCATCCTGCTGTCAGTGGGCTATGCCACCTGCCACTGGTGTCACGTGATGGAGCGCGAGAGCTTCGAGGACGAGGCCATCGCGCGCCAGCTCGCCGACGGCTTCGTCGCGATCAAGGTCGATCGCGAGGAGCTGCCCGACGTGGACCACGTCTACATGAGCGCGCTGCAGGCGTTGAGCGGGCATGGCGGATGGCCGATGAACATGTTCCTCACCCCCAAGCTGGCGCCGTTCTTCGGCGGCACCTACTTTCCCCCGCAGCCGCGGCGCGGCATGGCGAGCTTTTCCGATGTGCTGGCCGCGGTGCGCGAGGCGTGGCTTGCGCGGCGCGACGAGATCGAGCAGCAGGCCGGCGAGCTGCTCGCGCACATTCGAAGCGGCGCCGCACCGGCGCCCCGGCAAGCGGCGGACGACCTGCATGCGCGCACCGTGGCGCAGCTCGCGCAGCGCTTCGATGACACGCACGGCGGCTTCGGCCGTGCGCCGAAGTTTCCGCAGGCGCCGCTGCTGCAGTACCTGCTGGCGCTGGCCGCGCAAGGAAATGCGCAGGCGCGCACCATGCTGCTGCAAACGCTGGCCGGCATGTCCGCCGGCGGCCTCTATGACCACGTCGGCGGCGGCTTCGCGCGCTATTCCACCGACGCGCGCTGGCACGTGCCGCACTTCGAGAAGATGCTGTACGACAACGCGCAGCTCGCGCGCGTGCATGCCGGCGCCTTCCGGCTGACGGGCGACCCGCGCCTTCGCTTCGTCGCCGAGGACACGCTGGCCTACCTGCTGCGGGAGATGCATCCGGCGGCCGCACCGGCGGCCTTCAGCTCCGCCCAGGATGCCGACGCCGAAGGCGTGGAGGGCAGGTTCCATGTGTGGACCCTGGACGAGATGCGCGACGTGCTGGGCGACTCGGTGGCGGCGGCGGCGCGCCTGTACGGCGCGACGCCGCAAGGCAACTGGGAGCACGGGTCCAGCGTCCTCGAGCGGCGCGAGCCGCAGGCCGTGCGCGAGGCGCTCGGCCTGGGCGAAGAGGCCTTCGATGCGTGGGAGCGCTCGGTGCGCGAGCGGCTGTACGCCGCGCGGGCCCGGCGCACCTGGCCGATCACCGATGACAAGGTGCTGGCCGACTGGAACGGCCTGGCGCTGCGCGCCTTCGCCGAAGCCGGCCGGCTGCTGGAGCGCGACGACTTCGTCGAAGCGGCGCGAAGGCTTGCGCAGTTCATGCTCGCGACGATGGTGCGCGGCGGCGTCGTCCACCACGCCTGGCGCGACGGCACGCTGCGTGCCGAGGCGTATCTGGCGGACCAGGCGCAGTTCGGGCTGGGTCTGCTCGAGCTGCACGCCGCCACCGGCGATCCGCAGTGGCTGGTGGCCGCGCGCGAGCGCTGCGAGTGCATGATCGAACGTTTCCACGATGCGGCCGACGGCTTCTTCGATGCCCCTTCGGTGCACCTGCCGATGCGGGCGCGCGACTGGCACGACGGCGCACTGCCCTCCGGCACCGCCGCGGCGTGCGAGCTGCTGCTTCGGCTCGCGGGGCCGTGGGCGCGGGCCGATTGGCACGAGCTCGCGATCGAGACGCTGCAGCGGCATGGCGGGTCGATGGACGAGGCGGCGATGGCCGTGCCGGCTCTGCTGCAGGCGCACCTTCTGGCCGGGCAGGGCAGCGACCTTGCCGTGCCCTCGGGACCGGGAAGCGAGGCGCTGTGGCATGCGGCGCGCACGAGCTTCGCACCGCTGGTCACCATGGTGCACGGCGCGCCGGGCGACGTGCCGCTCATGGAATCTCGCCTCGCGGGGCAGGCATACCTCTGCCGGCATGGACGCTGCGAGCTGCCGGCGCAGTCGGTCGAGGATCTGCGCTCTCGTCTGTCGGTTGTCACCCCGGGGTTGCGTGACTGCTGAATTCCTTGGAAGGAAGGGCCCATGAAATCACTAGGCGCCAAAGCGGCCGGCCTGCGGCTGGAGCGGATGTCGGCCTCGCCGCGCTGGGACGGCGCGGGCTTTCGCAATCTGCACCCGGTGCTGCCGGGCCTGCGCGACCCCGCGGCGCAGCGGCCCAGCCTCAGCGACTTTCTCTGCGGCGGCGAAAGGCGCGTGCCGCGCGGTCCGCTGCCGGCGATGGATCCCAGCGCCGCCTGGTCGCAGCCGCCGGCCAGCGGCCTGCGCGCCACCTGGCTCGGCCATTCGACGGTGTTGCTCGAGATCGACGGGCTGCGCGTGCTGACCGACCCGGTGTGGGGCGCGCGCGCGTCGCCGTCCCGACTCGCCGGGCCCAAGCGCTTCCAGCCGGTGCCGGTGCCCTTGCGCGCCATGCCGCCCGTCGACCTGGTGCTGGTCTCGCACGACCACTACGACCACCTCGACTACCCGACGATCCGCGAGCTGGCGCGCAGCGAAGTTCCTTTCGTCACCTCGCTGGGCGTCGGCGCCCACCTCGAATCCTGGGGCGTGCCGGCGCATCGCATCACCGAGCTCGACTGGTGGGAGTCGCACACGCTGCCGAACGCCGATCTGACGGTGACGGCGGCGCCGTCGCAGCACTTCTCCGGCCGCGGGCTCAAGGACCGCAATGCCACGCTGTGGTCCTCGCTGGTCGTGCGCACGCCGCGGCATGCGGTGTTCTTCAGCGGCGACACCGGCCTCACCACGGAGTACGCCGCGATCCGCGAGCGTCTGGGTCCGTTCGACCTGGTGATGCTGGAGGTCGGCGCCTTTCATCCGTCATGGGGCGACATCCACCTCGGTCCGGCCAACGCGCTCGAAGCGTGGAGCCTGCTCGGCGGCGGTGCCTTCCTCCCGGTTCACTGGGGCACCTTCAGCCTGGCGATGCACGCCTGGGACGAGCCGGCCGAGACGCTGCTGTCGCTCGGCGAGCAGAAGGGCGTGCCGCTGCTGATGCCGCGGCTGGGCGAGCCCGCCGAGCCGCATCGGATCGAGCCGGTGATGCCGTGGTGGCGCGCGGTCGATGCCGTCGGGCCCGGTGCGGTGGTGGAGCCCGAGGCTCCGATGACGCTGCCGAAGTCGATGCCGTTTCCGGTGGACTGAGCAAGGGTGCCAACCGCCTCCGTACTCCCGCTTGCGGGAGAGGCTTGGGGTGAGGGAGAGGGGCAGGGCTGGCTCACCAATTGATACGCCTGATTGTCGATTCAGCGGCGTCGTGTTCGTCGTTCCAGCAAGAGACGAACTCTTGCCAATGACGGAGACGACCATGAAACTGACGATCACGACGGCCTGCCTCGCGGCGTTGTCCGCGCTCGGCCTGGCCTTCTTCACCCCCGATGTCACGATCCTGCTGCCGCAAGTCGACCGCGACGCGGTGATGGCCTCGCTGAAGGCGTTGGCTCCGTTGCTCGCGCCCCGCCTGCATGCCTTCTTCCTCGCCTGAAACACTGTCGCAAAGAGACCTTCGAAATGCCTCACGACCTGGACCCCCGCAAGCGCTGGCTCGCCCTGATGGTGCTGTGCCTCGGCGTGCTGATGATCGTGCTCGACACCACGATCGTGAACGTCGCGCTGCCCTCGATTCGCGCCGACCTGGGCTTCACCGAGACCTCGCTGGTCTGGGTGGTCAATGCCTACATGCTGACCTTCGGCGGCTTCCTGCTGCTCGGCGGGCGGCTCGGCGACCTGTACGGCCACCGCAAGCTCTTCCTGCTGGGCATCACGCTGTTCACGCTGGCCTCGCTCGCCTGCGGCCTGGCGCAGTCGCAGGCGCTGCTGATCGTCGCGCGCGCCGTGCAGGGCCTGGGCGGCGCGGTCGTCTCCGCGGTGTCGCTGTCGCTCATCATGAACCTGTTCACCGAGCCGGCCGATCGCGCCAAGGCCATGGGCGTGTACGGCTTCGTCTGCGCCAGCGGCGGCAGCATCGGCGTGCTGCTCGGAGGCCTGCTCACCGACGTGCTCGGCTGGCATTCGATCTTCCTCGTCAACCTGCCCATCGGCGCGGCGGTGTATGCGCTGTGCGTGGCGCTGCTGCCCGGGGGGCGGGGAGCGGCGGAAGGTGGACGGCTCGACGTGGCCGGCGCAGCCACCGTCACCTCGTCGCTGATGCTGGCGGTCTATGCCGTCGTGAACGGCAACGAGGCCGGGTGGACCTCCCTGCAGACCACGGTGTTGCTCGCCTTGGCGGCCTTGCTGATGGCGAGCTTTCTCGCCATCGAGTCGCGCGTGCGTTCGCCGCTGATGCCCCTGGCGCTGTTCCGGCTGCGCAACGTCGCCACTGCCAACGTGGTGGGCGTGCTGTGGGCCGCCGCGATGTTCGCGTGGTTCTTCATCTCGGCGCTGTACATGCAGCTCGTGCTCGGCTACAGCCCGCTGCAGGTGGGCCTGGCGTTCCTGCCCGCCAACCTCATCATGGCGGCGTTCTCCGTCGGGCTGTCGGCCCGCATCGTCATGTGCTTCGGCATCAAGCGCCCGTTGGCGGCCGGCCTGCTGCTGGCGGCGGCGGGGCTCGCGCTGTTCGCGCGTGCGCCGGTCGATGGCCACTTCGTCCTCGACGTGCTGCCGGGCATGCTGCTGCTGGGTCTCGGCGCCGGCGTCGCGTTCAATCCGGTGCTGCTTGCCGCGATGAGCGACGTGAGCCCGGCGGACGCGGGACTCGCCTCCGGCGTCGTCAACACCTCGTTCATGATGGGCGGGGCGCTGGGCCCGGCGGTGCTCGCCAGCCTGGCCGCGGCGCAGACGGGCGGTCTGGCCGCCTCGGGCGCGTCGACGCAGGCCGCCCTCAACAGCGGGTATCACCTGGCCTTCGTGATCGGTGCGGTGTTCGCCGCGCTCGCTGCCCTGATCGGCGTCGTCTTCATGCGCGCCGGCGCCCATGCCGGCGCCCCCGCCGCGCAATCCCTCACCACCGCCTCGTGAAGAAGGAGGCCTGCACGGCTCCCCGGTTCAGCCGATGGTCAGGTACACCAGCAGGCCGGTGATCGGTTCGCGCTGATCCTCGCGGAGGGTCCGTTGCAGCACCTGCGCCACGTCGAACCCATGCCGCTTCGCCAGCGCACGGAGGTAGCCCTCCGAATGCGCGTACCGCTGGCTCGACCGCAGCGCGAAGTCGCGCCCGTCGTCGAGCGCTTCGACCGAGAAGCAGAAGACGCCCGCATCCATCACCCTGTGCACGCCGGCGAACACCGCGTCCAGGTCGCCGATGTAGATGAACACGTCGGCGGCCACCACCAGGTCGTAGCGTCCCGCCGTCGACTGCAGGTACTGCACCACGTCCGCCTGCGCGAGCTCGTCGTACACGCCGCGCGTGCGCGCCTTGTCGAGCATGCGACCCGACAGGTCGACGCCGTCGATGCGCCCGGCCAGCGGCTGCAGCAGCGGGCCGCAGAGTCCGGTGCCGCAGCCGAGGTCGAGCGCGCGCGCATGGCGCCTGCCGGCGATGTGCGGCAGGCCCGCGACGAGCGCGACATGCGCCTGGTAGCGCAGCACGCTCACCAGGTGGTCGTCGAAGCTGTCGGCGTAGTCGTCGAACAGCCGCTCCACATAGCGTGACGGGGCGACGACCGGGGCACGTGCCCCGGTGAGCGAGGCCAGGAGCCAGCCGTTCACCTCGGGGTCGGCGCCGAGCGCGATCGCCTTCTCGAAGGACACGATCGCCTCGGGGATGCGGTGCATGTCCTTGAGGATGGCGCCGCGGTTGCTCCATGCCGGCGCGAGCGACGGATCGATCGCGAGCGCGCGGTCGAAGGCCTCCAGCGCGTCGCCTTGCCGCTGCAGCGCGACGAGCGCCATGCCGCGCAGCGCCCACGCGTCCACGTCGTCCGGCGCGGCGGCGAGCGCTTGTTCGACGATCTCCAGCGCCTCTTGCGGCCGCTGCAGCTTGAGGCGCGTGGCGGCGAGATTGGTCAGCGTCGACGGGCGTCCGGGCAGCAGCGCCAGCGAGGACCTGAAGTGCTCGTCCGCCTGCTCGTACCGGCCTGCCTCGAAGCAGCGCAAGCCTTCGACGAACTGCTGCTTCGCCTGCTCGAAGTCCTGGTTCATGGTGCTGCGGCCGGGCGGCGCTCGCGCAGGGCGGCACACGGATCGTCGCGTGTCGCCGCGGCGGTGACGACCACCGCATCGAAGCTCGCCGCGGCCGGCGTGTCGCCACCGCGCTCGAGGAAGCCCACCGACCAGCGGCGGGACGCGGTCGATGCATCGAGCCAGCGCGGCACGCCGATGTCGCGCCGCACATGGCCATTGCCGGCCAGCAGCACGGCGCCGCGCGTGGCGTGCTGCTGCAGCAGCTGCGCCATCACGGCGTCGCGTGCGGCCTGAGCGCGAACCATGCCGCCCCACAGCGCGCGCGGCAGGGTGCCGCAGTGGCCGGCATCGATCTCCCGTTCCTGCGCCGCCTGCCACTCGGAGTCGGGCGCACGGTTCAGTCCCAACGCCTCGGCGCGTGCAGCGCCCAGCACCGCATCGGTTCCCTCGCGCACCAGCCGCATCGCCTGCGCGCGTGGGAGGTTGCCGGCCACCAGCGGCAGCTCGTGCTGCAACGCCAGCTCGACGAGCGGCCGGTAGGCGTCCCAGTTCCAGCCGGCGCGCGGGGTGGCCGACTGCGCGATGAGGTGGGCGGCGTCCTGCGGCCGCTCGCGCCGGCTGCTGTCGATGTGCTGCTGGCGGTCGATGTCGAACTGCTCCATCACCAGCGCGGGCCGCCAGCCGGCCTCGACTGCACGGCGCATCACCGCGGCGCGCTGCCGGTGGTGCTCGGCGTTGTCATGCACCTCGCCCAGCAGCGCCACCGTGTCGCCGCGCAGCCGGCTTTCCCACGCATGCACCACCGGCACGGACGTGCAGCCGCCGAGGCCGGGCCATGCGAGCGCGCATGCGAGCACACGACGCCGCTTCATTGCCCGATGGAGAACAGCGTCGCGTCGTTGACCGCGTAGACGCGGCCGTCGGCACCGATGGCGGTGGGCGTGTAGGCCTCGAGCAGGCCGGCGGTGAGGCGGATCTGCTCGCTGAACGAGTCGCTGGGCAGATGCCATCGGTACAGGATGCCGTCCTCGCTGTTGACCAGCACGGCGCTGCTCGCCGGATCGACGGCCATCGTGTTGATGCACCACTCCTTGACCGCCGGCGCCGGCGCGGCGGGGTCGCGCGTGGGCCCGAGCTTCTTGAGCACCTCGCCCATCACGACGGTCGTGCCGTTGACGGGGTCCAGCCGCGTGGTGTCGTGGGGATCGACGATCGCGATCTCGTTGCGGCCGTCGCGGCTGGCCGGGTTCGAGGCGTTGTAGTAGTTGTTGTACTTGATGGCCAGCAGGTAGGAGGACTGGCCGGCGTACTGCGGCACCATGGCCCGCGGCACGACGGAGGCCGTGATGTCCCAACCGAACGACGCCGGCGTCTTGCTCTGGGCGAGCGTGGCGTCGAAGTGCAGCAGCCAGCCGCGGAAGTTGTGCGGTGCGCCGGCGGACTCGAGCACCCCGACATAGACGTCGCCGTCCGGCCCCACGGTAGGCGACGAGGTCGCGTTGTCGTTCACCCAGGCCGGGGTGGAGCCGCTGGCCGGGTCCAGCAGGCTGCGGGCGGCGCGCGTCGCGAGGGTCGTGGCGTCGAGAGCCAGCAGCATCCCGCGCGCCCGTGTGCCCGCCGCGGGGATGTTGTTGACGACCACGTACAGCGTGGCGCCATCGGCCGACAACGCGGGTGCGCTGTTGGTCTGGGGCTTGACCATCGCCGCGTCGCCGGCGGCGACGGCCGCGCGCACGAAGGTGGCGCTGCGGTCGGCCGCGACACGCGCGAAGCCGCCGCCGGCCAGCGCGGCCGGTGCGTTGGCGCCCGCGTTGAAGCCGAAGTAGACGTTGCCGTTGCCGTCAGCGGTGAGCGGCGTGCTGATGAACACCGTGTCGTTGCACGGCACCGGCGGGGCGTTGCATGCCGAGCCGTGGAACGCGACGGTGCTGGTGGCACCGGTCGCGGAGTCGGGATCGTCGCGCACGATCAGGCGTCCGCCGGCCGCCGGCACGTACAGCCGCCCGCTCGGCACGAGGGTCGGGTTGAAGCTCGGGATCCAGCTCGGCGCGGGCGCCGGAAGCCGATAGTCGCTGTCCATGGTCCAGATGGCGGCGCCGGTCTGGCCGATGCGGGCCTCCACCCGGAAGCCGCCGGTGGCGCCCGTCTTCACCGGCATCACGACGGTGTTGTGACGGGTGATGACCGGCGAGCCGTAGTGGATCAGCAGCGCGCCGTTGGTCTGCTGCGGCGCCAGGTCGAGCGGGGCCTGCCAGTGGATGCGCGCGAGCGGCTGCGCCGCGATGTCCGACTGCGCGCTGTGCTGCGCATTGCGGCCGAAGCCCCACCAGGCGGGGCCGTCGACCGGGACAATCACCGGCGGCTCGGGTGCGGGGCTGCCGCCGCCACCGCCGCCGCAAGCGAGCAGGCCGGCGGTGACCAGGGCGATCGAGAGTCGTGTGCTTGCATTCATGCAGGCGATCCTCGACGGCGGCTCACCGCTTGTGAATCGTGAAATCCCTCGGAGTGCTGTTCCGTGGCACGCTTCGGGCTGCACCCTGCGTGCGCCGATCCCAACACCGACCTTTCATGCGACTGCCCAACCTGCTCGCCACGCGCCGAGGCCGACTCAGCGCGTTCTTCTTCCTCTACATGACCGAAGGCATCCCGCTCGGCTTCGCCGCGACCGCGGTGGCGACGCAGCTGCGCCGCCAGGGCGTGGGGCCGGCCGAGATCGGCGCCTTCGTCGGATCGTTCTACCTGCCCTGGGCCTTCAAGTGGGCCTTCGGTCCCTTCATCGACGTGTTCGCGTCCGATCGGCTGGGCCGCCGCCGCGGCTGGATCATCGGCACGCAGCTGCTGATGGTCGCGACGCTGCTGGCCACCGTGCTGCTGAAGCTGCCCGAGCAGCTGTGGCTGTTCACCGCGATCCTGCTGGTGCACAACAGCTTCGCGGCGATGCAGGACGTGGCCATCGACGCGCTGGCCGTCAGCACGCTGCACGAGGACGAGCGGGGTCTGGCCAACGGACTGATGTTCGCCGGCGCCAACGTCGGCCAGCTCGTCGGCGGCAGCGGCGTGCTGTTCCTGATGCCCTACACCGGCTTCCAGCCGACCTTCTTCTTCGTGGCCGGCACCATCCTGCTCGTCACCGCCCTGGTCGTGCTCCCGATGAAGGAGGCGGCGGGCGAAGTGCGGCGCGCCGTTGCCGGATCGCGCCTCGTGTCGGCGGGACGCGAGATGCGCGACTTCGCCATCGACTCGTTCCGCTCCTTCCTCGGCACGCGCGGCGCCCTCGCCGGCCTCATGTTCGCGCTGCTGCCCGCCGGGGCAATGTGCCTGGGCCTCGCGCTGCAGTCCAACCTGGCGGTCGAGCTGGGCCTCAAGGACGACGAGGTGGCCTGGCTCAATCTCTGGTCGACGGCCATCAACAGCGGCTGCTGCGTGCTGGGCGGCTGGCTGTCGGACCGCTACGGCCGCCGCCGCACGCTGTTCATCTTCGTCGCCTTGCAGTCCCTGCCGGTGCTCTACCTGATGAACGAGCTGAGCCGTCACGGCTGGGTGATGCCGGTCGACGTCAACGCGCCGAACCGGCCGCAGGTGCCGCCCCCGCTGGTGATGGCGCTGTGGGTGGGCACGCTGGCCTACAACGTCTTCAACGGCCTCATGTACGGCACGCGCTCGGCGGCCTTCATGGATGTCACCAACCCGCGCGTCGCGGCAACCCAGTTCACGGCCTACATGGCCATGATCAACCTGGCGATCTCGTACAGCTCCAGCTGGCAGGGCATCGCGGCCGAGGCCTGGGGCTATCCGAAGACCATGCTGGTCGACGCGCTGTTCGGGCTGGTCGGGCTGGCGGCGCTGCCTTTCATGAAGCCGCTGGGCGGGGGGCGTTGGAGCGATGCGGGCGCCGGCCGGCGCGCACGCGGCGGCGCCGTCGTGCTCGGGCTGGCCTGCCTGGCCTGGCTGCCCTACACGTGGTGGCACGACCTGTTCGGCGCCGCACAGCCGATCGCCGGCACGCTGTTCACGCTGGTGTTCGTCGCCTCCGCGCTGTTCCTGCTGGCCGGCGCCGCGGTGATCGGTCCGGCCGCGCCGCGCCTGTCGCGCCTGGCGGTGTGGGTGGCGCCGCTGCTCCTGCTGATGCACGCGCGCCATTGGGTCGATGCGATCGCGGCGCGGCTGCCGGATCCGGCGGCCTTCAAGGCCGCGGCCCCGCTGGTGTTCGCAGCCATCGCACTGGTCGGGGGCGTGACCTTGCTGCTGTATGCACGGCAGTCGTGGGGGCAGCTCGGCGGGGCGGTCGAGAGCGTGGAGGATGCGGCGGTGCAGCCTGCGTAGTGTCCCCTTTCCCTCACCCCGCTCGACTCACGACAACGACGCCGTCCTCGCGAAACTCGGCGGCCGGCGCGCCCGGGTCGCCTGCTCGAAGGCATACCCCAGCCCGATGAGCAGCGGCTCGCTGTAGGGCGGCCCGACGAACGACAGCCCCACGGGCAGGCCGTGCACGAAGCCGGCGGGCACCGTGAGGTGCGGGTAGCCCGCGACAGCGGCCGGCGTCGAGAAGCTGCCGCCGTAGTGGTCGCCGTTGATCGGGTCGGTGAGCCAGGCCGGCCCGCCCGTGGGGGCGACCAGCGCGTCCAGCTTGTGCTCGGCCAGCACGGCGTCGATGCCTTCGGCCCGCGAGTAGCGGGCGCAGGCGGCCAGCGCGTCGAGGTACTCCTTCGAATCGAGCCCGCCCTTGGCCTGGGCCCGCTCGAAGAGCTCCTGGCCGAACCACGGCATCTCCTGCGCGCGGTGCTGCTCGTTCCAGGCGATCACGTCGGCGAGCGTGCGCACCGGGGCGTCCCGGGCGAATTCGGCCAGGTACCGGGCCAGGCCCGCCTTCAGCTCGAACAGAAGCACCTCGAGCTCGGCATCGCCGTACTTCTCGGTGTTCTTCAGCTCCACCGGATCCACCAGTACCGCGCCTTGCGCCTTCAGCATGGCAAGCGAGGCGTCGATGACGGCGCTGACGCGGTCGTTGCCGCCGAACTGGTTGCGCACCACGCCCAGCCGCGCACCGGCGAGCCGCCGGGCGTCGAGAGAGCGCGTGTAGTCGACGCGCTCGGCACGCGCCGTCGCCGCGTCGCGCGGGTCCGGTCCGGCGATGGCGGACAGCAGCGCCGCCGCGTCGGCCACACAGCGGGTCATCGGCCCGGCGGTGTCCTGTGTGTGCGAGATCGGCACGATGCCGTCACGGCTCACCAGCCCGACGGTGGGCTTCAGGCCCACCAGCCCGTTGATCGACGAGGGCGAGACGATGGAACCGTCGGTCTCGGTGCCGACCGCGATCGCCGCGAGGTTGGCCGCGATGGCCGCCGCCGAGCCGGAACTGGAGCCGCTGGTGTTGCGGTCGAGCGCGTAGGGGTTTCGCGTGAGCCCGCCGCGGGCGCTCCAGCCGCTGGTCGACCGGGTCGAGCGGATGTTGGCCCACTCGGACAGGTTGGTCTTGCCGAGGATCACCGCGCCTGCGTCGCGCAGCCGCGCCACCAGGTGGGCGTCGCGCGGCGGCCTGACCCCCTGCAGCACCAGCGATCCGGCGCTGGTGCTCATCCGGTCGGCGGTCGCGATGTTGTCCTTCAGCAGCAGAGGAATGCCATGCAGCGGCCCGCGCACGCGCCTGGCCCGGCGCTCGTCGTCGAGCGCCGCGGCGATGGCCAGGGCGTCCGGGTTCAGCTCGATGACGGAGCGCAGCTGCGGACCCGAGCGGTCCAGCATGCGGATGCGCTCCAGGTAGGCGGCGGTGAGCGACCGGGCGCTGGTGGCGCCGCGCTGCATCGCTTCCTGCAGCTGGGCGACCGAGGCTTCGAGCCAGGGAAAGCGATCGCCGGACCGCGGGCCGGCGGACGGGGAGCGGGGCTGGGCCAAGGTGCGGTTTCCTCCGAGAAGCGCCAGCGGGGCCAGCAGGCGAACGAAGACACGTCGATCCATGAAGGGGCACCTTGCTGCGGCCAAGGGGGAAGCGGCACGATAAGTCCATCGCCTCGCGGCCGCGACTTCTGCACGCCGGTGGCGTTGCGTGCAGCGCACACCCCCGTGAAGACGGGATAGGCGCCGGGGCGCCGGCAGATTGCAATGACGTCAGCGAAACACTTTCCACCGCCCCCGATTCACCGCCACCAGGAGCTAGCCGTGCGCCACGTCATCGAACCGTCGCTTGCCGTTCTGAGCCGATGGACCGGTCTCGAACGTGCCCCCCGCATGCGCAGCCCCTCGGCGCTGCCCACCATCCACCCGACACGCTCGTCGTACTGGCAGCGCTTCGTCTGGCTGGTCACCGGCCAGGGCTGAGCGCCGCCGGCCCTCCCAAGCCGCTCACAGCGGCTGGATGATGGCGAGGATGTTGCCTTCGGTGTCCTTGAACCACGCCGCCTTGGCGTCGCCCGCGGTGACCACGCCGCTGGGGCTCTTCTCGCCGCCCATGTCGTAGTCCTCGAAGCGCACGCCGCGCGCCTTGAGCTCGGCCACTTCGCGCTCGATGTCCTTCACTTCCCAGAACGCCTGGCTGGCCCTGTTGGTGCCGGCATTCGGTGTGGGGTAGAGGAAACAGGCCGTGCCGCCGGCGAACTCGTAGACCACCCCGCCGGCACGCTCCTCCTTCGCCTTGAGGCCGAGCGTCTGCTCGTAGAACCGGCGCGCCCGGGGGACGTCCTGCACGGGAAGGTAGGCGTACAGGGGAGACTGTTGCAGCATGCTCGACTCCTGTTGATGCGAGACCGCCGAGCTTCGCGCATGCGCCACGGGAAGCGAGCGGCCTCCCTGGCGCGCTCAGGGTGTTGTCTCGAAGCGCGCCCGCGTCAGCGTCGCATCGCCGGGATGGCGGACGAAGCGGCCGCCGGCTTCGCGCACCATGGCGATCATCCGGTGGTTGTCGTGCAGCACGTCGCCGAAAAGGGCGCGCACGCCATGGCGGCGGGCGTGCTCCAGCAGGCGCTGCACCAGCTGGCCGCCGAGGCCGGCGCCCTGCCATTCGTCGGCCACCGCGATCGCGAACTCGGCTTCGTCGCTGTCGTCGAGCAGCACGTAGCGGGCGTCCGCGACGATCAGCGCCGGATCGTCCTCGGGCTGTGCCACCAGCGCGACGTGCCGGCGCTGGTCGATCTGCGTCAGCGCGCGCAGCGTCTCGGGCGAGAGCTCGCGGATGCCGATATGGAAGCGCCGCACACGAGAGGCGGTCGACAGGCTGCGCACGAAGTGCTGCTCGGCGTCGGCATCCTGCGGGGTCAGCGGGCGCAAGCTCACGCGCCGTCCGTCGTTGAGCTCGAGGCGGTCGTCCGGCGGCGCCGGCAGGCGCACCCGATGCGGCGCCGTGAGCCAGCGCATGTCCATCATGCCGCTCCTGCCGGGCGCAGCCTGCCGCTGGTCCAGGACCGCGGGGCAGGTGCCCGCGTTCCGGGCGCGGCGCCGGGGCGCGGCTGCAGCTCGACGGCGGCCGGCCCTTGCAGCGCGAACACGATCACCGGCTGGGCGGAGTCGATGACGAAGGAGTCGCCGGCCTCCAGCACGTGGTCGCGCGGGTCGCCGTCGACGGTGATCCAGGCCACACCGGAGACCACGGCGACGCGGGCATCGCGGGCGTCGGCAAAGCGGGCCATCTCGTTGCGCTGCAGATGGAAGCGGGTGGTGCGGATGTCGGACAGCATGGCGGTCTCCGTTGGGCGCGTTGGATGCGCGGCCGGAATGCAGTGGACTTGCCCTCCCGCACCGGCTTGCGTTCCGACGCTGACGAGGTGAATAATGGATTGCGCACGGTCGTGCGACAAACGTTTGTTTCGCATCCAACGCATTCCTCCAGCGCATGCAAAAACCGGTTGACCGCCTGCCTCCGCTCGACCTGCTCGCTTCCTTCGAAGCCGCTGCGCGACACCTGTCGTTCACCCGCGCCGGGGCCGAGCGCTTCATCACGCAGTCGGCCATGAGCCGGCAGATCCGCGCGCTGGAGGACGATCTCGGCGTGGCGCTGTTCCGCCGGCGGCATCGCGCGCTCGTCCTCACCGACCACGGCGCGCGGCTGCTGGCCACCTGCACGTCGGTGCTCACGCAGCTGCGCGCCACCGTTGCCGAGATCCGCACGCCGTCGCAACGGGAGGTGCTCTCGCTCACCACCACGCCGGGCCTGGCCTCCCTGTGGCTCATCCCGCGGCTGCCGGCCTTCACGCGCGCCCATCCGGGCATCGATGTGCGGCTCGACGCGAGCTTCGAGCTGCGCGACCTGCGCGGCGACGGTTTCGACCTGGCCATCCGCTACGGCCGCGCAGGAGCATCCGAAGGACGGCCGCTGTTCGGTGAATCGGTGCAGCCGGTGTGCAGCCCGCGGCTGCTGCGCGGCGGACCGGCGTTGAAGAAGCCCGAGGATCTGCGCCACCACACCCTGCTGCAGGTCAGCAACGCGGGCGGCATGCCGCTCGAGTGGGAGCCGTGGCTGCAGGCCGTCGGCCTGATCGACCTGCAGCCGGCCACCACCCTCAGCTTCTCGGGCTACGGCGAAGCGATCGCCGCCGCGTTGGCGGGGCAGGGCGTGGCGATCGGCCGGCGTCCGCTGGTCGACGGGCTGCTGAAGAGCCGGCAGCTGGTCGCGCCATTCAAGGACATCGCCACGTCGACCCGCGCCTACGCCCTGATCATCGATCCGGTGGCCCGGCTGCGGCCATCGGTGCGGGCGCTGGAGCAGTGGCTGCTGGAGCAGGCGGGCTCGTTGTAATGCGCGCTCGGGGGCCGGCGCTGCGCTTGCCCTCCGTGTCAAGCGGATATGTCCCAGGCCGCAGTGCGCCGAAAATCGCCGATCGGCCCGCGCCGTCCGAGACAGCGGATTCGTCCACCCGACGAAGCAGCGCACCCGGGCAGCGCCACGCCTCCAACCCAAGGAAATTGCATCGCATGAACACCACCACCGCCGACCTCCGGGCCCAGCTGGCGCCGCCGCGCTGGTCCTGGCTGCCCGCCCAGGGCACCTGGCAGTACCACGCGCTCCTGCTGTCGCTGGGCATCTTCGTGCTCGGGCCCCTCGGCGGCGTGACCGCCTCGTACATGAACTTCTCGCTCGGCTTCTTCGTCGGCGGGCAGGTGCTGGCCGGGCTGCTGGGCTCCACCGTCACGTACGGCTATGGGGTCGAAGGCAAGCACGGGGCCAACTACATCCAGACCTCCGCCGCATCGGTGGCGGGCATGAGCGCGATGGGCGTGCTGATCCAGGCGATGGTGTGGATGGGCCTGCCGCAGCCGCCGATGTGGCAGCTGGTGCTCTACATGCTGTGCATCGGCATGTTCGGCGTGGGCGTGGGCATGCTGTACACGCCCATCCTGCTCGACCGCCTGCAGCTGACCTTCCCGTCGGGGCTGGCCGTGGCCAACATCCTGCGCGCGCTGACCGATCCGGTGCTGCTGCGCCGTTCGGTCGCCAAGCTGGGCAGCGGCATCGGCCTCGGCCTGGCGGGCGGACTGGCCGCCGCCAAGCTGCCGTTCATGGCGGCGATCGAGCTGTCGACCTCGACCCTGGGCGCCGGGATGATCGTGGGCGCGCGCATCGGCCTGGCAGCCGTGGTGGCCGCGCTGATCGGCGTGTGGACCACGCCGTACTTCGTCTCCATCGGCTGGCTGTCGCCGGGCGACCCGTACCGCAAGATCATGTTCCTGATCGGCCTGGGCACCATCATGGGCGCCGCGATCATCGACCTGGCGCTGATCTTCTGGCACGCGTGGCAGCGCTACAAGGGCCGCTCCGCCGGCGACGCGCCGCCCCCGCAGGAGGACTGGAAGCGCGTCAACACCAAGCGGCTGCTGGTGTGGATCGCGGTGTGGGCTGCGGCCACCGTGGCCACCGGCCACCTCGTGCTGGGCCAGCCGGTCGGCTACCTGGTGCTGGCGGTCATCCTGGTGTTCCTGTTCGCGATGGTGAACGGCATCTCGCTGGGCATCAGCGACTCCAATCCGATCTCGTCGGCTTTCGTGGTCGCGGTGGTCATCATGGCGTCGATCGGCCTGAACGACCCGGTGGTCGGCCTGATGGCCGGGACGGTGCTGCTGGTGTCGACGACCGTCGCCTGCGACATGCAGCAGGACCGTTCCACCGGCTGGCGCCTGGGCACCTCGCGCGTGGTGCAGTTCCGCTACCAGGTGGTCGGCATTCTGGTCGGCGCCATCGTGGCGGTCGGCTTCGCCAAGCTCTTCATGGCTGCCTACCCGGTGCTGCTGAAGGACCAGACCGTGATGAGCGCCGCCGAGCAGCCCGCCGAGTGGAGCGCCGCCATGACATACAAGTTCGTCGGCGTGCTGCGCAGCCTGACCGAGGACAAGCCGTACCAGCGGACCGCGATCTGGCTGGGCGTGGCCGTCGGCTTCGCGATCGAGCTGCTGCGCAAGCTCATCTGGTCGAGCACGCGCTACCAGCGCTTCGCCAAGGGCAGCCGCGGCGGGCGCGTCACCGACTTCGTGCTCGACACCGCCATCGTGCCATCACCCTACGCGCTGTCGTTCGGCGGCTTCGTGAACCTGCACACCGCGCTGTGGTTCGGCGCCGGCGGCGTGCTGACCAGCGTGGTGGACCACTTCCGCTCCAAGCCGACCTCCGGCTCGGATGCGCCTGGCGACGCGGTCGAGCTGCCGTCGGACATGAGCACGTCCTCCCTGGTGGGAGGCGGCCTGATCGCGGGCGATGCGCTCGCCGCATTGGGGCTCGGGATCGTGGGCCTGATGATGACCCTGTCGGGGTGATCCAGCCGCCGACCCCTCTCCCCGCTCGCGGGGAGAGGGTTGAGGTGAGGGGAGGCGTAGCGCCTCAGTGGGCGGAGTCGATGAGCCCCATGTCGGCGCTGCTCATCAGCGCCTCGATGTCCATCAGGATGAGCATGCGCTCGTTGATGCTGCCGATGCCGGTGATGAAGCTGGTGTCCACGGCGGTGTGCATCTCGGGGGCGGCCTTGATGGTGCCCGCGCCCAGCTCGAGCACATCGGACACCGAGTCGACGACGGCGCCGACGACGCGGCCCCTGACGTTGAGCACGATGACCACGGTGAAGCTGTTGTACTCGACGCTGTCGCAGCCGAGCTTCACGCGCAGGTCGACGATGGGCACGATCACCCCGCGCAGGTTGACCACGCCCTTGATGAACGCGGGGGCGTTGGCGATGCGCGTGGGCGGCTCGTAGGAGCGGATCTCCTGGACCTTGAGGATGTCGATGCCGTACTCCTCGGCCCCCAGGCGGAAGGTGAGGAACTCGCCGCCGGCGGCGACGGCCGCGCGCGCGGCTTCGTGGCGGGCCACTTCCGTGGCGTCTTGGATCATGTTCATGCGAGGTTCTCCCGTGGAGCCGTTCAGAAGGTTTCCCAGTCGTCGTCGTTTGCGGGCGCAGCCGCCGGCGCCGCGGCCGCGGGGCGCGCCGCCGCGGGTGCGACGGCTGCGGGCTTGACCGGCTCCGGCTTGACGGCGACAGGCTTGGCCGCGGGCCTGGCCGCAGGCTTGGCCGGTGCTGGTGCGGTTTCGACACGCGCCGCCGGTGCGGTGCTGACGGCGGGTGCCTTGGCGGCCAGCGCGCCGTCGAGCTTGAACGTGCCGACGGCCCGCGCGAGCTGCGTGGCCTGAGCCTTCAGGCTTTCGGCGGCCGCGGCGCTCTGCTCGACCAGCGCGGCGTTCTGCTGCGTCATCTGATCGAGCTGCACGACAGCGGTGTTGACCTGGCCGATGCCGTCGCTCTGCTCGGAGGCCGCGGCGGTGATCTCGCCGATGATGTCGGTCACGCGCTGCACCGAGCCGACGATCTCCTTCATCGTGTCGCCGGCGTCGGCCACCAGCTTGGAGCCGGAATCGACCTTCTCGACGCTGGCGCCGATGAGGCCCTTGATCTCCTTGGCCGCCTGCGCGCTGCGCTGCGCGAGGTTGCGCACCTCGCCGGCGACCACCGCGAAGCCGCGGCCCTGCTCGCCGGCGCGGGCCGCCTCGACGGCCGCATTGAGCGCGAGGATGTTGGTCTGGAACGCGATGCCGTCGATCACGCCGATGATGTCGGCGATCTTCTTCGAGCTGGCATTGATCTCGTCCATCGTGCTGACCACTTCGGACACCACCTTGCCGCCGCGCGCGGCCACTTCGGCCGCCGACGACGCGAGCTGATTCGCCTGGCGTGCCGAGTCGGCGCTCTGCTTGACGGTGCCGGTGAGCTGCTCCATCGACGAAGCGGCCTGCTGCAGGTTGCTGGCGGTCTGCTCCGTGCGCGCCGACAGGTCCTGGTTGCCGGTGGCGATCTCGGCGCTGGCGGTGGAGATGCTGTCGGTGGAGCTGCGGATCTGGCGCACCACCTCGGCCAGCCGCGACTGCATCACCGACACCTGCGCGAGCAGGCGTCCCACCTCGTCCTGCGCGCCGGGATCGACGCTGCGGGACAGGTCCCCCGCCGCCACCGCGCCCATCACCTCGGCAGCCTGGTTCATGCGCGCCTGCAGACGGCGCACCAGCACTTCGATGCCGACCATCGAGAGCACGGCGAGCAGCGCGACGGCGGCCAGCGCGATCGCCGCTTCCTGGCGCGCGACGCTTTGCACGTCATCGACGTAGACACCCGAGCCCATCACCCAGCCCCACGGCGCGAAGCCCTTCACATAGGAGCGCTTGGGCTCCGGCTCGCTGGAACCCGGCCGGGGCCAGAGGTAGTCGACGTAGCCCTCCCCATTCTTCTTCACGGCGTCGACGAACGCGACGAACAGCGTCTTGCCGTTCGGGTCCTTCATGTCGGAGACGTCCTTGCCCTCCAGCTCCGGCTTGATGGGATGCAGCACCACGCGCGGATGCATGTCGTTGACCCACACGTATTCCTTGCCGTCGTAGCGGATGGCCTTGATCTCGGCGCCGGCCTGGGCCTGCGCCACGACGGTCGACAGCTGGCCGGCCTTCTCCTGCGCGTGGTAGGTCTCGGCGATCTTGATGCTCTGCTCGACGACGTTGCGCGTCATGCGCAGCTTCTCGTCCATCAACGACAGGTGACTGCGATAAACCAGCATGGACACCAGCGCGAGAAACGCGATGACGCCGATGCCGACGGCCCAGCGCAGCTTGGCCGCGAGCGACAGGGCAGAGCGAGAGACAGACTGCATGGGATACCTCTTGATCGATACGCTGGAATCAGGCCGCCGGCGCGGCGCATTCTTGGAGCCGGAACACGCTGACGGCCTGTGACAGCCGCACCGTCTGGTCCTTCAGGCTTTCGGCGGCCGCGGCGCTCTGCTCGACCAGCGCGGCGTTCTGCTGCGTCATCTGGTCCAGCTGCACGACGGCGGTGTTGACCTGGCCGATGCCGTCGCTCTGCTCGGAGGCGGCGGCGGTGATCTCGCCGATGATGTCGGTCACGCGCTGCACCGAGCTCACGATCTCCTGCATCGTGCGGCCGGCGTCGGCCACCAGCCGCGAGCCGGAATCGACCTTCTCGACGCTGGCGCCGATCAGGGCCTTGATCTCTTTCGCGGCCTCGGCGCTGCGCTGCGCGAGGTTGCGCACCTCGCCGGCGACCACCGCGAAGCCGCGGCCCTGCTCGCCGGCGCGGGCCGCCTCGACGGCGGCATTGAGCGCAAGGATGTTGGTCTGGAAGGCGATGCCGTCGATCACGCCGATGATGTCGGCGATCTTCTTCGAGCTGGCGTTGATCTCGTCCATCGTGCTGACCACTTCGGACACGACCTTGCCGCCGCGCGCGGCCACCTGCGCCGCCGACAGCGCGAGCTGGTCCGCCTGGCGCGCCGAGTCGGCGCTCTGCTTGACTGTGCCGGTCAGCTGCTCGATCGACGAGGCCGTCTGCTGCAGGTTGCTGGCGGTCTGTTCCGTGCGCGACGACAGGTCCTGGTTGCCGGTGGCGATCTCGACGCTGGCGGTGGAGATGCTGTCGGTGGAGGCGCGCACCTGGCCGACGATGCGGCGCAATGACGACTGCATGCTCGCCAGCGCCTTCAGCAGGTGGGCGGCTTCGTCGTCGCCGCGCGAATCCACGTCGCGCTGCGCCAGGTCGCCCTGGGCGATCGCGTCCGCGAGGGCCTCGGCCTTGCGGATCGGCAGGCAGATCGACTGCATGTTCATCACCGTCAGCGGCACGATGAGCAGCAGCGCGATCGCGACGGCCGCGCCGAGCAACGCCATCACCAGCGTCGCCGTGCGCTCCATGCGCTTGCCGCCTTGCACCGCCTGGTGGTCCAGGTCGGCGGCGAGCGCCTCGATGGTCGCCTGCGCCGCGTCGTAGTCGGGCTGGGCGCGCTTCATGAAGGCGGCGGCGACACGCGCCGAATCGAAGCCCATCGCCTCGATCTGCTTGGCCACCGGCAGGAAGTTCTGCCTGAACTTGTCCAGGCGCGTCATCGCCTCGGCCACCTTGGCGCGCTCGGCGTCGTCGTGAAGGGCGCCTTGCAGCGTCTTGGCGCTGGCCTGGATGTCGGACACGGTCTTGATCCAGGCTTCCTTCGCGTGGCCGACCTCGACCGCGTTCTCGTACTGGATGATCATGTCCTTCTCGTGCGAGCGCAGCGTGCTCATCGCATTGCGAAGCTGGGCGATCTGCGTCATCGCGGCGAAGTCCTGCGCGACGAAGCTCGCGTTGATCGAGCGGGCGTAGAACTGGGCCGCCAGGCCGACGCCGCCGACGGCGAGCAGCGCGATCGCCACGATCGCGACGGTCGCCAGCATGCGCGTGCGGATCGTGAAGCCTCGCAGCAGCAGAGTCAGATTCATTCGTGTTCCCCCGGTCGTGGTTGCCGACCTTCGTTGTGATCCCGGCCGTGGTGCCGGTGCGGTCCTGGCCCGTTATCGGCACAGGCGGGGTGGCCTGAAGTGCAAGGAAATGATGGCGCGGGCGAAGGTGAGCCGATCTGCGCAATAGCGCGCGCGTGGACGGTCAATTCGCGCCGGACCCCTCGACTGCCTCTCCCGGCTCGCGGGGAGAGGGTCGGGGTGAGGGGAGGCGTAGCGCCTCAGTGGGCGGAGTCGATGAGCCCCATGTCGGCGCTGCTCATCAGCGCCTCGATGTCCATCAGGATGAGCATGCGCTCGTTGATGCTGCCGATGCCGGTGATGAAGCTGGTGTCCACGGCGGTGTGCATCTCGGGGGCGGCCTTGATGGTGCCCGCGCCCAGCTCGAGCACGTCGGACACCGAGTCGACGACGGCGCCGACGACGCGGCCCCTGACGTTGAGCACGATGACCACGGTGAAGCTGTTGTACTCGACGCTGTCGCAGCCGAGCTTCACGCGCAGGTCGACGATGGGCACGATCACCCCGCGCAGGTTGACCACGCCCTTGATGAACGCGGGGGCGTTGGCGATGCGCGTGGGCGGCTCGTAGGAGCGGATCTCCTGGACCTTGAGGATGTCGATGCCGTACTCCTCGGCCCCCAGGCGGAAGGTGAGGAACTCGCCGCCGGCGGCGACGGCCGCGCGCGCGGCTTCGTGGCGGGCCACTTCCGTGGCGTCCTGGATCATGTTCATGCGAGAACCTCCGCGTCATGGTTGAGCTTGAACGTGCCGACCAGGCCGGCGAGCTTCATCGCCTGTTCCTTCAGCGACTCGGCGGCGGCCGCGCTTTGCTCCACCAGCGCGGCGTTCTGCTGCGTCATGTGGTCGAGCTGCACCACCGACGTGTTCACCTGGCCGATGCCATCGCTCTGCTCCGACGATGCGGCGGTGATCTCGCCGATGATGTCCGTCACGCGCTGCACCGAGCCGACGATCTCCTGCATGGTCTGGCCGGCATGAGCCACCAGGCGGGAGCCGGATTCCACCCTGTCGACACTGGCGCCGATGAGCGCCTTGATTTCCTTGGCGGCCTCGGCCGAGCGCTGCGCGAGGCTGCGCACCTCGCCGGCGACGACGGCGAAGCCGCGGCCCTGCTCGCCGGCGCGGGCGGCCTCGACGGCTGCATTGAGCGCGAGGATGTTGGTCTGGAAGGCGATGCCGTCGATCACGCCGATGATGTCGGCGATCTTCTTCGAGCTGGTGTTGATGTCGTCCATCGTGCTCACGACTTCGCACACGACGGCGCGGCCGCGGGCCGCCACGTCGGCCGCCGAGGCGGCGAGCTGGTTGGCCTGGCGCGCCGAATCGGCGCTTTGTTTCACGGTGCCGGTGAGCTGCTCCATCGACGAGGCCGCCTGCTGCAGGTTGGCTGCCGTCTGCTCGGTGCGCGACGACAGGTCCTGGTTGCCGATGGCGATCTCGCTGGAGGCGTTGGTGATGCTGTCGGTCGAGGCACGCACCTGGCCCACCATGGCCTGCAGCGATGCCTGCATGGCACGCAGCGATTCGAGCATGGCCGCCGTCTCGTCGCGGCCCTGCACGGCGATTCGCTGCGTCAGGTCGCCGGCCGCGATGGCGCCGGCCAGCGAGCGTGCCGCATCCAGCGGGTCGCAGATGCTGCGCATGTTGAGCCAGGTGAAGGGCACGATCAGCATCGTCACCAGGGCCAGCACGCCGATGTTGGCGACCATCGCGCGGCGCGTGGAAGCTTCGCGAGCGGCCCTGGCCTCGCTGGCGTCGGCGTCGAGTGCCGCGCGCAGCTGCAGCAGCGTGTCCTCGAAGACACGCATGTGCTCCTTGGCCTTGCCGAGCATCTTGTCGGCGATGCGCGGGTTGTCGTAGGCGCCGTCTTCCACCTGCAGCACGATCTGCTTCGTGGCCGCGGCGTACTGCTCCACCCGCTTGCCCGCCTCGTCGAGCAGCGGCGCCTCCTTGGCATCGGCGCCGGCGCGCGCGGCGGCCAGCAGCTTCTGCGCCGACTCCACCGACGAGGTCCACTTGTCGCGGTGCTTGTTGAGCGTGATGCGGTCGTCGTAGTAGATGACCATGTCCTTCTCGGCGCGGTTGATGTCGCCGACGACGCGGTTCACCTCGGCGAGCTCGCGCGACTTCTGCAGTGCGCGGCTGACGAAGGCGTCGGCGTCCTGGCCTTGCTGGCGCATCGACACCAGCCCGGCGGCGCTCACGAGTCCCAGCAGCGCCAGCATGACGGCCAGCGTGCCCACCAGGCGCGTGCGGATGCGCAGGCGCCGCATGGCGGCCAACAGCCGGCTCATGCCGCTTCCCTCGAGTCGTGCAGCTTGAAGGTCGCGACGACCGTGGCGAGCCGCACGGCCTGGTCCTTCAGCGATTCGGCGGCGGCTGCACTCTGCTCGACCAGCGCGGCGTTCTGCTGCGTCATCTGGTCCAGCTGTACGACAGCGGTGTTGACCTGGCCGATGCCGTCGCTCTGCTCGGAGGCCGCGGCGGTGATCTCGCCGATGATGTCGGTCACGCGCTGCACCGAGTGCACGATCTCCTGCATCGTCTTGCCGGCATCGGCGACCAGCTTGGAGCCCGAGTCGACCTTCTCGACGCTGGCGCCGATCAGCGACTTGATCTCCTTGGCCGCTTCGGCGCTGCGCTGCGCGAGGTTGCGCACCTCGCCGGCGACCACCGCGAAGCCGCGGCCCTGCTCGCCGGCGCGGGCGGCCTCGACGGCGGCATTGAGCGCGAGGATGTTGGTCTGGAAGGCGATGCCGTCGATCACGCCGATGATGTCGGCGATCTTCTTCGAGCTGGTGTTGATCTCGTCCATGGTCGAGACCACGCGCGAGACGACGTCGCCGCCGCGTGCGGCCACCTCGGCGGCCGAGACGGCGAGCTGGTTGGCCTGGCGCGCCGAATCGGCGCTCTGCTTGACGGTGCCGGTGAGCTGTTCCATCGACGAGGCCGCCTGCTGCAGGTTGGCCGCCGTCTGCTCGGTGCGGGAAGACAGGTCGGCGTTGCCGCTGGCGATCTCCGACGACGCGGTGCCAATGCTGTCGGTGGACGCGCGCACCTGGCCGACCATGCGGCGCAGCGCCGCCTGCATGCTGCCCAGCGCGCGCAGCAGCTCGCCGAGCTCGTCCTTGCGCTGCGATTCGAGCTGCTGCGACAGGTCGTTGTCGGCGATGACCCGCGCCGCGCCGACCGCATCCTGCAGCGGACGGGTCACCGAGCGGGTGATGGCGATCGCGGCGCCTATGCCTACCGCCAGGCTGGCCGCGGCCAGCACCGCCAGGATGAGCGTGGCCGCCCGCACCGCGGCCTGCGAGTCCTCGCCGCGTCGCGCGGCCTGGTCGCTGGCGTGCCGCTCGAGCTCGCCCATGGCGCCCATGTAGAGGTCGGCGGCAGGCAGCAGCTGCTGCTTGAGCGTCGCTTCGGCCGCCACCTGGTCGGCGTTCTTCAGGTGCTGCAGCAGCTGCACGCGGATGTCGATGTAGGCCTTGCGCTTGTCGCCGACCTTGTCGAGCAGCGCCTTCGAGGCGGCGTCGGCGGCGGTGGCTTCGAACTGCTTCTGGATGTCGCTGATCTCCGCCGAGGTCTGCTTCATCAGCGGCGCGAAGTGCGCCTCGACGTCCGGCTGGCCGGCCGCCTTGGCGATCGCGATCGTCCGGTTGACGTTCAGCTGTGTCTTCTGCAGCCACTTGTCGGCCAGGTTGGCCTGGCGCTGGTACGTGCTCGTCACGTCCATGTCGGAGCGCATGCGCAGCAGCTGCGAGAACGAGACGGCGACGATCAGCAGCATCAGGGCCAGCACCAGGCCGAAGCCCAGCCCCAGCCGCATGCCGATTTTCAGGTTGTTCATGGGAGTACCGGTGAGTTCAATGGCGGGAGCGGCGCACCAGGCTGCCGACGTCCAGGATCAGGGCCACGCGTCCGTCGCCCATGATGGTGGCGCCCGACACGTCGTTGACCTTGCGGTAGTTCGCCTCGAGGTTCTTCACGACGACCTGCTGCTGCCCGAGCAGCTCGTCCACCAGCAGCGCGACCCGGCCGCCTTCGGCCTCGACGACGACCATGATCCCGGCGACGTGCTCGAAGTCGAAGCGCGGCACCTGGAACACGTCCTCCAGGCCGATGACCGGCATGTATTCGTCGCGCACCTCCACCACGCGGCCGGAGCCGCCGATGGTCTTGATGGTCTGGTCTTCCACCTGGAACGATTCGACGACGGAAGACAGGGGCAGGATGTAGACCTCGTCGCCCACACCGACACTCATGCCGTCCATGATGGCCAGCGTGAGCGGCAGGCGCACCGACACGCGCATGCCGTAGCCGTCGGCGGAGTCGATCTCGACCGAGCCCCCGAGCGCGGTGATGTTCTTCTTCACGACGTCCATGCCGACGCCGCGGCCGGACACGTCGGTCACCACCTCGGCGGTGGAGAAGCCGGGCTCGAAGATGAGGTTCCACACCTCGGCATCGGTCAGCGAATCGGGTGCGGCGATGCCGCGCTCGCGCGCCTTCTTGAGCAGCTTGGCGCGCGACAGCCCGCGACCGTCGTCGCGCACCTCGATGACGATGGACCCGCCCTGGTGCGAGGCCGACAGCGTGATCGTGCCGGCCTCGGGCTTGCCCTTGGCGAGGCGCTCCTCGGGGAGCTCGATGCCGTGGTCGCAGGAGTTGCGCACCAGGTGCGTGAGCGGGTCCGTGATCTTCTCGACCAGGCCCTTGTCGAGCTCGGTGGCTTCGCCGTGCGTGACGAAGTCGACCTTCTTGCCGAGCTTGGCCGCCAGGTCGCGCAGCATGCGCGGGAAGCGGTTGAAGACGATCGACATCGGGATCATGCGGATCGACATCACCGATTCCTGCAGATCCCGCGTGTTGCGGTCGAGGTCGGCCAGGCCGGCCGCCAGCTGCTGGTACAGCGCCGGGTCGATGTTCTTGCTGTTCTGCGCAAGCATCGCCTGGGTGATGACGAGCTCGCCGACCAGGTTGATCAGCTGGTCGACCTTCTCCACCGACACGCGCAGCGTCGACGACTCGAGGGCGGCGGCCGGCGCCTTGTCCTGGCGCGCCGCGGCGCGGGCCTGCGCGGTCTGTGCGCTGGTCTGGGGCTGCGACGGTGCGGGCGGCGCGCGGTCGCCGCTCGCCGCGCTGGGCGAGCCGGGGGCATCGTCGAAGAAGCCGTAACCCGGATCGTTGAGCACGTCGGCCGGCGGCACCCCGGGATTGCCTTCGTGAAAGCCGTAGCCCGGGCCCAGCGGCAGCAGCTGCACGTGCTCGCGGGCGACGTGGAAGGTGAACAGGTCCAGCAGGTCGTTGTCGGTGCTGGTGGTCGTGATCTTGAAACGGCGCATGCCGTCGACCGACTGGCCGCCATCGATCGGCTCGATGGTGCCCAGGTCGACGATTTCCTGGAACAGCTCGACCAGGTTGTCGGCCTGCCTGGGATCCGGCAGCGGGCCGACGCGCACCTCGATCGCGCGGGCCGGTGAGCCGGTCGCGGCGGGCGGCGGCGCGGGCGCTTCCTGCGCCGGCCCGGCGAGCACGGACGTCTTCACCGGCGCCGCGGTGGGATGCGGCGAGGGCGGCGATTCGCCGGCCACCATGGCGCGGATGTTGAACAGCAGCTCGGTGGTGTCGATCTCCGGGCCGCCGCCGCCCTGGTGGCGCGCCAGCTGCGCGCGCAGCGCATCGCCGGACTGCAGCAGCACGTCGACCATCGCGGAGGTTGGAGCGAGCTCGTGGCGGCGCAGCTTGTCGAGCAGCGTCTCCATCTGGTGCGTGAGCTCGGCGACGTCGGCAAAGCCGAAGGTCGCCGCGCCGCCCTTCACCGAATGCGCGCAGCGGAAGATCGAATTGAGTTCCTCGTCGTCGGCGGCCTCGATGTCGATCTCGAGCAGCTGCTGCTCCATGCGGTCGAGGTTCTCGCCGGCCTCTTCGAAGAAGACCTGATAGAACTGGCTCAGGTCGATGCCGGCACTGAGACTGGCGCCTTCGTTGGTCATCTCGCCCATGGCGTTCTGGCTCCGTATCGTTGGATCTGCACGCGGGGCCGTCTCAGCGGACGACCTTCTTGATGACTTCGAGGAGCTTGGCGGGGTCGAACGGCTTGACCAGCCAGCCGGTGGCGCCTGCGCTGCGGCCCGCCTGCTTCATCTGGTCGCTGGATTCGGTCGTGAGGATGAGGATGGGCGTCGACTTGAACTTCGGGTTGTCCCGCAGCTTCCTGGTCAGGCTGATGCCGTCCATGCGCGGCATGTTCTGGTCCGTCAGCACCAGGTCGAAGTCGCGGCTGCCCGCCTTTTCCCAGGCGTCCTGCCCATCCACCGCCTCCACCACGTTGTAGCCCGCGCTCTTGAGCGTGAAGGTCACCATCTGGCGCATGGAAGCGGAGTCGTCCACGGCGAGGATTGAATGCATGTCGTTCTCCGGAGGTCTCTCGGGTGGGTTGTCGGTCGGGTGGGTGCAGGCTTGAGCGGATGTTCGAGAAAGCGGTTCAAAACAGCTCGATGGACCCGGCGTCCATCTCGTCCTGCGTCACCGGGTTGGGCCGCAGCGGGGCTTCCTCGACGACGGCTGCGCCGTCCTCGTCGTCGCCCATCGCCGCCCGCGCGATCTGGTCGGCGCAGCAGCGCAGGCGCCGGTGGGTGTGGTTGATCAGCTGCGAGGCCATGTCCTGGAACTGCAGCGCGGTGACGGCGCCGCCCAGGTGCTGCATCAGCCCCTCGTAGACGCCGTTGTCGGTGCCGCCGGTCGCGTCGGGCGCATCCATGAGTGCGCGGACCTGCTCCGATGCGCCGTAGAAGCTGCGCGACAGCACGTCGCAGGCGTCGGCCAGCAGGGTCTGCAGGCGATCCAGGTCGTGGGTCGCCGTCATCAGATGGTCCTGCAGGTCCGCGGCCGCCAGCAGGGGCAGGGTGCTTCCCCCTTCGGTCTGCTGAGTGGCGTCATTCATCGGCTTCGTGCTCCACGAAAGGCTTCGGTCGTCGCGACGCGCGAGCGCGATCACGGCCAGCGCGGTCCATTGCGCATACGATGGATTTTCGGCAGGGGGTCGTCGGACATTAGGCCGATCACGCGGCAAAACACCGCGCTATTCGGCTGCGCGCCGGGCGGGGAGCGGCAGCATTCGAATGTTGGGGTTCGCATCGCGCAAACCGCCGGCATACTTGGTTCATGACGCATTTCACGGTCAACCGCCCGCTGCGCCTGCTCCATCTCGAGGACTCCGAGCTCGACCACGAGCTCACGCTGGCGCACCTGAAGCGCGGCGGCATGGCGGTTCAGGCGCTGCGCGTCGACAACGAGGGCGACTACCTGCGCGCGCTGGAACACCCCTGGGATGTCGTCGTCTCCGACTACAACCTGCCGGGCTTCTCCGGGCTGGTCGCCCTCGACCTGCTGAAGGCACACATGCTCGACATCCCGTTCGTGCTGGTGTCGGGCGAAATCGGCGAGGACACGGCGGTCGAGGCGATGCGCAACGGCGCGAGCGACTACCTGCTGAAGAACAACCTCGCGCGACTGGAGCCCGCGCTGCTGCACGCCATCGAGGCCAGCGAGACCCGCCGGGCGCGCGAGCTCGCCGATCGGGAGCTGGGCGCTTCGAAGCAGCGGCTGCACGAGCTGGCGCAGCACTTGCAGACCAGCGTCGAGATGGAGCGGGCCGCCATTGCGCGCGAAATCCACGACGACGTGGGGGGCTCGCTCACCGCGCTGAAGTTCGATCTGGCCTGGATCGCGCGCCACAGCACCGATCCCAAGGTGGTGTCGCGCGTCAACGGCGCGCTGGAGACCGTCACGCTGGCGATCGAGGCCAGCCAACGCATCATGCACAACCTGCGGCCGGCCATCCTCGAGCAGGGCCTGGTGGCGGCGCTGCAGTGGATGGCCGCCCGATTCGAGCGCCGCACCGGCGTCAGCTGCCACCTGCGCACGCCGCCGGCGGCGCTGGAGCAGCTTCATCGGCTGCCGGCCGGCGTGCCGCTGGTCGCCTACCGCACGGCTCAGGAGGCCCTGACCAACATCACCAAGCATGCCCAGGCCTCACGCGTGGAGATCGACCTGGCGCTGGCCGGCGGTGTGCTGTCATTGGAGGTGAGCGACAACGGCCGCGGTCTGAGCCAGGAAGACCTGTCCAAGGCGCGCTCGTTCGGAATCCGCGGACTGCACGAGCGGGCGCGCACCGTCGGCGGCTGGGTCGACCTGAGCAGCGGGCCCGGGGGCACCACGCTGATCCTGTCGGTGCCCTTGCACGAAGGCGCCACGCGTGCAGCCGAGCCGCCGCCGGCGGTGCACGAGAACCAGGACCCGACCGAATGGGGCGAACTATGATCAAAGTCATCCTCTGCGACGACCACGCCCTGATCCGCCGCGGCATTCGGGACACGCTGTCCGACGCGCCGGACATCCAGGTCGTCGGCGAGGCGGGCGACTACGGCGAGCTGCGCACGCTGCTGCGCAACACCGCCTGCGACGTGCTCGTGCTCGACATCAACCTGCCGGGCCGCAGCGGCCTGGACGTGCTGCACGTGCTCAAGGACGAAGGGTCGACCCTGAGGGTGCTGGTGGTCTCGATGTACCCGGAGGACCAGTACGCCATCCGTGCCCTGCGCGCCGGTGCCTTCGGCTACGTCAACAAGGGCGGCGACCCGGCGCTCATCGTCGCCGCGGTGCGCACGGTGGCGCAGGGCCGCAAGTACGTCACGCCCGAGATCGCGCAGATGCTGGTGGAGAGCCTCACCACGCCGGTCAACGAGATGGCCCACGAAAAGCTGTCGGACCGGGAGCTCCAGACCCTGGTGATGATCGCCTCGGGCAAGCGGCTGTCCGACATCGCCGACGAGCTGATGCTCAGTCCGAAGACGGTCAGCGTGTATCGGGCGCGCGTGCTGGAGAAGCTCGGCTTGCAGAACAACTCGGAGCTGACGGTCTACGCCATCCGCAACGGGCTGGTGGGGAGCTGAGACTGTCGACGCCGCTGCCTCCCGCGTTCGGCGGGAGAGGGAGCAATGCAGCTACTGGAAATGACTCAGCAGCCTTTCCAGCGCCATCGTGAAGGGCACCTGCATCATCGGCAGCGTGAGCAGGATCCCGATCAGGCCGACGCCCAGCGTGATCGGAAAGCCGATCGCGAAGATGTTCATCTGCTGCGCGACGCGCGAGATGATGCCCAGCACGAGGTTGACGAACAGCAGCATCGCGACCAGCGGCAGCGCGATCCACAGGCCGAGGCGGAACACCTCGGTGCCCCACACCTGCGGCTCCACGGTGCGCAGGAAGGCGAAAGGTTCCGGCCCGACCGGGAAGGCGTTGAAGCTCTGAACCACCGCCGAGATCAGCAGCAGATGGCCGTTGATGACGATGAACAGCCAGCTGATCGAGATGCCGAAGAACTGGCTCACCGCGGTGGATTCGCCGCCGCTCATGGGATCGAAGAAGCCGGCAAAGTTCAGGCCCATCTGCAGCCCGACGATCTCGCCGGCGAACTCGATGGCGGCGAAGACGATGCGCGCGGCGAAGGCGAGCGTCAGGCCGATCAGCAGCTGCTGGACCAGCAGCAGCAGCGCCTGCGCGGAGTCGAGCGCCACGATCGGCATGGGCGGCAGCGAGGCCTGGGCGCACAGCGCGATCAGGAAGGCAAGCGCCACGCGCAGGCGCATCGGCACACCGCGCTGCCCCAGCACCGGCATCGCGCCGAACAGCGCCAGCACGCGCAGGAACGGCCACAGCAGCGGGCTGACCCAGGCGAGCACCTGGGCTTCGGTGAAGGTGAGCATCAGCCCACGACGGTGGGGATCGCCTGCAGCGTCCGCTGGAGGTATTCGACCAGGGTGGTCAGCATCCACGGCCCGGCGATTGCCAGCACCGCGACCGCCGCCACGATCTTCGGCACGAACGACAGCGTCGCCTCGTGGATCTGCGTCGCCGCCTGGAAGATGCTGACGACCAGGCCCACGACGAGCACGGTGAGCAGCACCGGCGCGGCGACCATCAGCAGGAGGTAGAGGCCTTGCTGGCCGAAGGTGAAGACGGCTTGGGAGTCCATGGTGTATCGATGTGCGGCGACTAGGGCCTGTTGACGCTATGGGAGGCCTCGCGCCGGTGCCGGCGCTGCGGGTGATCTCAGCAAAGCGGCGCCCGCCGCGTTGCGAATGCTCGCCGTGGACACCGCTACGGCTGCGCTTCGCGCCTTGCGGGCGCCGCTTTGCTGAGTCACGCGAGGCCTCCCATAGCGTTAACGGGCCCTAGGTCGCGAAGCTCGCTGCCAGCGACCCCAGCAGCAGGTTCCATCCATCGGCCAGCACGAACAGCATCAGCTTGAACGGCAGCGCGACGAGCACCGGGCTCAGCATCATCATGCCCAGGCTCATCAGCACGCTGGCGACGATCATGTCGATGACGAGGAACGGGATGAAGATCAGAAAGCCGATCTGGAAGGCGCTCTTCAGCTCGCTGGTCACGAAGGCGGGCACCAGCACCTTGAACGGCACCTCGGCTGCGGGCCCCGCCGGGTCCACCTTGGCCAGCTTGGCGAACAGCATCACGTCGGACTGGCGCGTCTGCTTGAGCATGAAGGCGCGCATCGGCACCTCGCCGCGCTTGAGCGCCTCGTCGAAGGCGATCTTGTTCTCCGAGTACGGCAGGTAGGCGTCGGCGTACACCTTGTCGATCGTCGGTCCCATGACGAAGAACGTGAGGAACAGGCTGAGGCCGATGACGACCTGGTTGGGCGGCGCGGCCTGCGTGCCGATCGCCTGGCGCATGAGGCTCAGCACGATGACGATGCGCGTGAAGCCCGTCATCAGCAGCAGCACCGCCGGCAGGAAGCTCAGCGCGGTGAAGAACAGCAGCGTCTGGATCGGCACCGAGTAGCTGGTGCTGCCGGCGCTCTGTCCCACCAGCAGCGGCAGGCTGGCGCCGCCGGTGCCCTGGGCTAAAGCCGATGCAGGAAGCGCCGACAACACCGACAGGCCGGCGATGAGCGCGATGCGGCGAGGACGACAGTCGTTCACTTCGGCTGCCCCTTGTCCTGGCGCAGGCGCGACAGCAGCTGCGCGAACGGCATGGGCGGCGCCGCTGCCGGCGTTCCCGCGATGGCATCGTCCTGAGGCGCCATCTCGTGCAGCGTGCTGATGCTCTGCGCGGTGACGCCGAGCACGAGCCAGCGGCGCTGGTCGCCCTGGCCCACTTCCACCGTCACGATCCGCTGGCTCGGCGAGATCGGCAGCACGGCGATGCTGCGCATCAGCCCGTGCGACGTGGCGCCGCCGATCGGCGTGCGCTTGAGCAGCCACAGCGCGAGCGGGATCATCGCGAGGATCGCGACGAACCAGAGGAGCGAATTGAAGCCTTGGGATGTCATGAAGGTGCCGGAAAGAGGCTCAGCCCCGACTCAACCGCCGCATCCGCTCGCTCGGCGTCACGATGTCCGTCAGGCGAATGCCGAACTTGTCGTTGACCACCACCACCTCGCCCTGCGCGATGAGATAGCCGTTGACGAGCACGTCCATCGGCTCCCCCGCCAGCGCCTCGAGCTCGACCACCGAGCCCTGCGCCAGCTGCAGGATGTGCTTGATCGGAATGCGCGTGCGTCCCAGCTCCACCGTCAGCTGGACCGGGATGTCCAGGATCATGTTGATGTCGTTGCCGGCCGTCGGGCTGGCGCCGGAGGAGAAATTGGTGAACGCGGCCGGCGCGACCTGCTCGGCTTGCGTCTGTACTTCGGTCGCCGACGACGACGGCGTGGCCTCGGCCAGCGCGGCCGCCCATTCGGCGGCCATCTTGTCTTCTTCGCTCATCTCGCCCGAGGGCAGGGCGGCATGGTCAAGCGGCATTCTGGGCTCCCAGCCAGCTCAGGTTGGAGCTGGTCAACAGTTGATCGACCTTCAGCGCGTAGCGGCCGTTGGAGGTGCCGTAGTGGCATTCGAGGATGGGCACGCCGGCCACCTTGGCCTGGATGCCCGGCTGCAGGTCCAGCTCGATGAAGTCGCCGGGCTTGAAAGCCAGCAGCTGCTCGACGGTGGCCGGCGCGGTGGCCAGTTCGGCGACCAGGTCGACCTCCGCCGCCTGGATCTGCTGCTTGAGCAGGTTGACCCAGCGGCGGTCGGGCTCGTTGCTGTCGCCCTGGATCGTCGAATAGAGCACGTCGCGGATCGGCTCCAGCGTCGAGTACGGAATGCAGAAATGGATCGTGCCCGTGGTGTCGCCGATCTCCAGCGTGAACGAGGTGGCGACGACGATCTCGCTCGGCGTGGCGATGTTGGCGAACTGCGGCTGCATCTCCGAGCGCTGGTATTCCAGTTCCAGCGGGTAGATGCCGGTCCAGGCCTTGCGGTACTCGGCGGTCACCACCTCGACCAGGCGCGTGATGATGCGCTGCTCGGTCGGGGAGAAGTCGCGGCCCTCGATGCGCGTGTGGTACTTGCCTGCGCCTCCGAACAGCGCGTCGATGACCGAGAAGACCAGCGTCGGATCGCACACGATGAGACCCGAGCCGCGCAGCGGACGCACGCTGACGATGTTGAAGTTGGTCGGCACCACGATCTCGCGCAGGAAGGCGCTGTACTTCTGCACCTTGATCGGGCCGATGGAGATCTCGGGGCTCTTGCGGATGAAGTTGAAGATGCCGATGCGCACGTTGCGCGCAAAGCGCTCGTTGATGATCTCCATCGTGGGCATGCGCCCACGGACGATGCGTTCCTGGCTGGCGAGGTTGTAATCGCGGATGCCGCCGGTCTCGACCTCTTCCTGCTCGAGCTTCTGGCTTTCGCCGGTGATGCCTTGCAGCAGGGCATCGACTTCGTCTTGCGAGAGGATCTGCTGGTTCATGGCTGCGCCGTGAGGCTCACTGGATGATGAAACTGGAGAAGTGCACGTGCCGCACGGGGCTCTGGTCCAGCGGCGTCTTCGCGTGCCTGTCGTCGGCCTTCGCTTCCTCGTTCTCGTCCTCGAGCTCGACGCCGAGCGGGCGCACCGCTTCGCGCATGATCTCGGAGGCCAGCTTCTGCTTGCCGCTGCGCGTCAGCAGCTCCTGCGACGTCTTGTGGGCCAGCACCATCAGGATGCCGTTGCGGATGGCGGGCATGTAGGCCTTGAGCTGGTCGCTGACCTTGGCGTCGTCCAGCTCCAGCGTGATGCCGATCTGCGCGAAGCGCTCGCTGTCGCGGTCGGCCAGGTTGACGACGAAGGCTTCGAGCGGCAGGAAGGCGGGCGGTGTCTTGCGCGTCTCGCGCTGCGCCTGCGCGTGGGCGGCGGGCGTGGCCTCTTCTTCCCCGTTGGCCGCGGCCTCCGCAGCGGCCGCAGCAGCACGCTTTTGCTTCAGCATCCAGGCCGCGCCGCCGCCTGCGCCGGCGAGCAGCACGAGGGCGGCCGCCGCGATGACGATCAGCTTCTTGCGGCCTTTCCTGGGACCCGGGGTCGCGTCGCCTTGGGAAGCGACGGACTCGGCGGCTGCAGCGGACATGCTTTCTCCTTGATTGCTTTGGAGAAATTGTCAAATTGCAACGTCTGGGCGGATGCGGGGATTAAAGGGGGAAATCACGCCCTGTCCGCGCAATGAGTTCGTCGTGACGCGACGAACGTTCTACGCGTACAGATCGACGCCGCCTTGCCGCGTGCGAACGGTGACGGGCCGCACGGCCAGCTCTTCCTTGTCGGTCTTGCGCGAGGCGAAGCCCGGCGACGAGCCGTCGCCTTGCGATTGCCCCCGCGACTGCTGAGACACGCCGCCGCCGGCCAGCGTGAAGCCGGCGTCGCGCAAGGCCGCTGCGAGCTCCGGCAGTCCGGCCTCGATGATCTGCCGGGTCGCGAACGACTCGGCGCCGAAGTCGACTTGCGCCTGGGTGCCCTGCAGCGCGATCTGCACCGAGATCGGTCCCATCTCGGCCGGGTTGAGGTGCAGCTCGGCATGCTGCACGCCGTCCTTGGCGAGCACGCTCACCTGCACGGCGAGCGCATCGCGAAACTCGGGCGCGTTGGCCGGCGTCGCGAGCTGCACGACGGCTGGCGTGGACGGGGCGGACTCGGCGCGAAGCGGGGAGGCCGCTGCATGCGTGGCCGGCAGTTCCATCCTGGAAGCCGGCTCCACCCGCGCCTCGACGCGCTCGTTGACCTCGCGCGCCGGCAGGGCCAGGGCCATGTCGATCGACGAGCGCAGCTGCGCTTCCGCCGCCGACGGCAATGCCTCGGCGCGCCGGTCGGTGGTCTCGTCGATCTTGCCGGCCGCTGCGTTCGTCCCGCGTCCCCGGCCGGCATGCACGCCGACCAGGCGTGCCGGGTCGGCCGCGAGCTCCGCCGTGTCGGCCTTCGCCTCGGCGAGGCCGGCGGTGGCGGCCTGGAGCGGTGTCGCGGCGACGGGATGGAACGCGGCGAACCACTCGCAGGGCGAGGCATTCGCCGGTGCTGCGTCTCGTTCGGGATCGGTGGCTGCATCGACGCTCGGCTTGTCCGTGGCGGCGAGCGATGCGGCGGCGTCATCCGGCTTCGCTCCATCGCCTGCGTCGCGCAGCAGGTCGGCCTTGCCCGTCGCGCGTCCGCCGGCGCGCCTGGCGGCACTGGCCTTGACGGGCTTGCCGTCCTCCGATGCGTCGGGCTGCTGCTCGTCGAGCGCCGGCCGCTCGTTCGATCCTGCGGCGCCCGGCTTGGATTGCTGCGCCGTGAGCAGCTTCGCGAAGGGACTGGGTTCGCCGCCGGTGGCCGGTGGACCGCCCGCGGTGTTCGTGGGCGACGGGCCGGTCGCGACCAGTGGCGCGGGCGTGGAAATCTGCATGATCGTGCGCCTCAGGCGGCGTTCGGCAAGCGCGGCCCGAACGCCGAGCCGGGCTGGGCCCACGCGATGCGCGAGCCGAATTCATCGGTTTCCTTCTGCTCGATTCGGTCGGCGGTGATCCGCAGCTCCTGGCGCCGCCGCTCGATGAGCTTGCGCACCGAGGCGACCCGCAGCTCCTGCTCGGCCAGCGCCGCACGCGCCTGCTGCAGCCGCTGCGCGGCTTGCTCGGCGACGCGCTGCTGCTGCTCGACGGCTTGCGTCAGGCGCTCCATGAAGCCGCGGTAGCAGTGCACGAGCTCGATGCGGCCTTCGGTCTTGAACTGAGCGCTCCAGCGCTGCTCGTATTCGCGGCGGTAGTTCACGAGCTGCTCGGCCTGCGCGGCGGCCGCGGCCTGCGCTTCGCCGGCGCGCTGCGCCTGCGTCCAGGCCTCGTCGCGCTCGCGCTCGGACTGGGCGAGCAGGGCCATCAGGGGTTGCAAGGGGTTCATGGCGTCGTGTGATGTCCAGGATACCGAGTCGACCACAACGAACAGCCGGACACCGGCGTGAAAAGACCTGTCCTTCCGGTGTTTCTTCGCGGCTTTGCGGTCTGCATGGCGAGGGCCTGTCGACCGGTACAGGCCACTAGCCGCGGCCGAGCAGCGAGCGCAGCTCGTGCACGCTGGACGACAGCGTCGCGCGTTCGTGCATGTCCTGCTGCAGCAGTCCGGTCATCGCCGGATGCAGGCGCACGGCGGTGTCGAGCTCGGGGTCGTGGCCGGGCGAATAGGCGCCCAGCTGGATCAGGTCGCGTGCCTTGGTGAGCTTGGCGTGCAGCTGGCGGAAGCGTCGCGCGGCTTCCAGGTGCGGCGGCTCGGACACGCTGGTCATCACGCGCGACACCGACTTCTCCACGTCGATCGCCGGGTAGTGGCCGCTCTCGGCGAGCTCGCGCGACAGCACGATGTGGCCGTCGAGGATGCCTCGCGCCGCGTCGGCGATCGGGTCCTGCTGGTCGTCGCCTTCGGACAGCACGGTATAGAACGCCGTGATGGAGCCTCCGCCTTCGAGTCCATTGCCGCTGCGCTCGACCAGCTGCGGCAGCTTGGCGAAGCAGCTCGGCGGATAGCCCTTGGTGGCCGGGGGCTCGCCGATCGCGAGCGCGATCTCGCGCTGCGCCATCGCATAGCGGGTCAGCGAATCCATCAGCAGCAGCACATGCGCGCCGCGATCGCGGAAGTGCTCGGCGATGGCGGTGGCGTAGTTGGCGCCCTGCATGCGGGTGAGCGGCGGCGCATCGGCCGGTGCGGCCACCACCACCGAGCGCGCGAGGCCTTCCTCGCCGAGGATGTCCTCGATGAACTCCTTCACTTCGCGGCCGCGCTCGCCGATGAGGCCGACCACGATCACGTCGGCCTCGGTGTAGCGCGCCATCATGCCGAGCAGCACCGACTTGCCGACGCCCGTGCCGGCAAACAGGCCGATGCGCTGGCCGCGCCCCACCGTCAGCATGGCGTTGATCGCGCGCACGCCGGTGTCCAGCGGACGGCGCACCGGGTCGCGGTCCATCGCGTTGATCGGACGCCGGATCAGCGGCTCGTTGTGCACCTGCTCGATCGGACCCTTGCGGTCGATCGGATGGCCGGTCGAGTCGACGACGCGGCCGAGCAGTCCATCGCCCACCGGCAGGTGCAGCGTGCGGTCCTCGCTGCGTCGCCACGGATGCTGCGCCGCGCCGAGACGCAGCGGCACGACGGGCGCCTGGCGCGGCACGACGCGCGCGCCGCTCGCCAGGCCGTGCACGTCGCCGGTCGGCATGAGGTAGGCGCGGTCGCCGTTGAAGCCGACCACCTCGGCCAGCACGGGCGGCTGGCCGGGCTGGCGGACTTCGCAGACCGAGCCGACCGGCACGCGGATGCCGGCGGCTTCGAGCACCAGCCCCGCGACGCGAACCAGCAGGCCTTGGGTCTCCAGCGGCACCGGGTCGGCGGAGAAGCTCTGCAGGTCCTGCAGGTAGCGCTGCCAGTTGTCGGTGGTGGCGAGGGCGTGGGATTCGAGGGGGGAGGTGATCATGTTCTGTCAGCAGTGACAGCAGCACCGTTCCCTCTTCCGCAGGCGGAAGAGGGGGTCTGGTCGGTTCTCATTCGCTCGCCTCCCAGGCCTCTTCACATCCCAGCGCCGCCACCGCGCGCTTCCAGCGCGCCGCGATGCTGGCATCGACGACGCCGATGTCCGACTCCACCAGGCAGCCGCCGCGTGCGATCGACGCATCCGCCACCAGCCGTGCACCGCGTGCCGCCAGCACTTCCGACGCGCCCTGCGCCACCAGCGGTTGGTCGTCGGGATGCACGCGCACCGTGACCTGGCGTGCGCTCATCAGCAAGGTGTCCAGCGCTTCCTGCGCGACGGTGGCCACCAGGTCGGGACGCGATGCCAGCTCGCTGCGCACGATCTGGCGCGCGAGATGCGTCGCCGACACGGCGAGCGCGCGGGCCATGTCCTGCTGCAGCGCATCGAGCTCGTGGCCGTACGACTGCGTGAGCTGGCCGAGCTGCGCCGTCATCTGCGCGGCGAAGCTCTGCTTGAACTGCTCGAGCGCCGCCAGGCCGTCGCGATAGCCGTCCTGGTAGCCCGCCTGGCGTGCGGCATGCAGCTGCGCCGAAAGCTCCGGCTCGGCGGGCTTCTCGGGCTCGGCCTTCTTGCGCACGCCGGACTGCGGCGCCGCGCCGGCGTCGCCGGACAGCGTGCCCGGCGTCCAAGACGCGAAGGCGCCGAGCTCCTCGCGCGGGATGAAGCGGGCGTAGGGCGAGGCCGGCTTGGCCCCTTCCGGCGCGGGCACGTTGCGCACCCCGGCCTTGGTCTTAGAGGTATTCATCGTCGCCGCCACCGCCCAGCACGATCTGGCCTTCGTCGGCCAGGCGGCGAACGATCTTCAGCATTTCCTTCTGCTCGGACTCGACCTCGGACACGCGCACCGGGCCGCGCGACTCCAGGTCCTCGCGCAGCGTCTCGGCCGCGCGGGTCGACATGTTGCGGAAGACCTTCTCGCGCATCTCCGGCGTCGCGCCCTTCAGCGCGATCACCAGCGACTCGGACTGCACTTCCTTCAGCAGCGCCTGGATGCCCTTGTCGTCCACCTTCTCGAGATCGTCGAAGGTGAACATGTTGTCCATGATCTTCTGTGCCAGCTCGTTGTCCGCCTCGCGGATGTAGTCGAGCACCGCCGTCTCCACGCTGGCGCCCATCAGGTTGATGATCTCGGCGGCGGGCTTCACGCCGCCCAGCGAGGCCTTGCGCAGCTTGTCGCCGCCGGCCAGCACCTTGCTCATCACCTCGTTCAGGTCCTTCAGCGCCGAGGGCTGGATGCCGTCGAGGGTGGCGATGCGCACCAGCACCTCGTTGCGCTGGCGTTCGGTGAAGACCTTCAGCACCGAGGAGGCCTGGTCGTAGTCCAGGTGCACGAGGATGGCCGCGACGATCTGCGGATGCTCGTTGCGCAGCAGCTCGGCCACCGAGTTGGCGTCCATCCACTTCAGGCTCTCGATGCCCGAGATGTCGCTGCCCTGCAGGATGCGGTCGATCAGCAGGTTGGCCTTGTCGTCGCCCAGCGCCTTGCGCAGCACCGACTTCACGTACTCGTCGGTGTCGGCCACCAGCAGGCTCTGGTCGCCGGCGATCGCGGTGAACTTCTCGAGCACGCCGTCGACCCGCTCCCGGGACACGGCCTTCATGCGCGCGATGGTCTCGCCCAGGCGCTGCACTTCCTTGGGCGCGAGGTGCTTGAAGACCTCGGCGGCCTCCTCTTCGCCGAGCGACATCAGCAGGATGGCGGCGTCTTCGATGCCTTGCTCGTCCATGCTCATCGCCGGCTGCCCTCACCCCAACCCTCTGCCGCCAGCGGGAGAGGGGGCCAGTCTCCCTCTCCCCCTGGCGGCAGAGGGCCGGGGTGAGGGCAGTGTTTGCGACCGCTCATGTCGTCGCCCCCTCACCGCTGACCCAACCCCGCACGATGCTTGCCACCGCCGCCGGGTTCTCCTTGGCCAGCATGCGGGCGCCGGCGAGCTGCTCGGTCACCTTGGGCGGCTCCAGCATGCGCGGCGCCGCCGGCACGATCTCGTCGTCGGAGACCACGTCGAGGTTGGCGCCGGGCGCAGGCGCGGGCTTGGCCAGCATGGCCTTCAGCGCCGGGCGCAGCAGGCCGAAGAACACGATCAGTGCCACCAGCGCCAGTCCGGCCGGCACCGCGGCGGCGCGCAGCATGTCCACCACCTCGGGCTGCTTCCACCACGGCAGTTCGTTGCCCCGCGCCGCGGGATCGACCTTGAAGGGCGCGTTGATCACCTTGACCGAATCGCCGCGCTCCTTGTTGAAGCCGATGCTCTCCTGCACCAGCGCGGTCAGCTTGCCCATCTCGTCGGCGGTGAGCGGAACCTGTGTCGTCTTGCCCTTGGCGTCGGTCACGCTGCGGTTGTTGACGACGACGGCGGCGTTCAGGCGCTTGACCGTGCCGGTGGCGTTGCGCGTCACGCGCACGGTCTTGTCCACCTCGTAGTTGGTGACGGCGTCGCGGCGGCTGTTGCCGGTCGCTGCGCCGCCTTGCGCGGCGTGCAGGGGTTGCGCCGCGCCGGTGAGCGGCGCGGTGGCCGGCACCGGCGGCTGGTTGGAGGCCGCGCCCGGGATGCCGCTCGGCTGCGCCGGCGTGCCGCCCGACTGCTCGGTGGTCTGCTGGCTGCGGATGGTGGTGCTGGCGTTGGCACCCTGGTTGGGCTTGAATTCCTCGCTGGTCGCTTCGCTCTGCGAGAAGTCGACGTCGGCGGTAACGGTGGCGCGCAGGTTCTCGCGGCCCACCACCGGCTCCAGCAGGTCGAAGATTCGCTTGCTGTAGCCCGACTCGATCTGGTTCACGTACTGCAGCTGCTGCGCGTCGAGCCCGGCACCGGCGTTCGCCTCGGCCGGGCCGGAGAGCAGCGCACCGGTCTGGTCGAGCACGCTCACCGCCTTGGGATTCATCTCGGGCACGCTGGAAGACACCAGGTGCACGATGCCGGCGATCTGCGCGCGCTCCAGCGTGCGGCCCGGATGCAGGGTCAGCAGTACCGAGGCGCTGGGCTTCTGCTGCTCGCGGAAGAAGCCGTTCTGGTTGGGCAGCGCCAGGTGCACGCGCGCGCTCTGCACCGCGGCCAGCGCGGTGATCGAGCGTGTGAGCTCGCCTTCGAGTCCGCGCTGGAAGGTCAGGCGTTCCTGGAACTGCGTCTGCCCGAAGCGCGCGCCGTCCATCAGCTCGAAGCCGACGACCGAGCCCTTGGGCAGGCCGGCCGAGGCGAGCTTGAGGCGCACGTCGTGTACCTTCGCCGCGGGCACCAGGATGGCCGCGCCGCCGTCGGCGTGCTTGTACGGCACGTTCATCTGCGACAGCTGCGCGATGATGGCGCCGCCGTCCTTGTCGGACAGGTTGGCGTAGAGCACCTTGTAGTCGCCCTGGCTGCTCCACATCGTCATCGCGACGACGACGCCGGCCAGCGCGGCGACACCGAGTCCGAAGGTGAGCTTGGCTTTCGCCGGCAGCGCCGCCATCCGTGCGCCGAAACTGTCGGCGCCGACCACGGCGGTCGGGTTCTTCAAGGCGATTCCGTTGTCCATGTGCGTGTTTGCTCTTGTTCCCTGCGGGACTGCCGAGGGCGGCCCCTTCGAGCAACGATTCTGCGGAAGTCAAGGGTGTAAGAAGCGGTGAACAGGCGAACAAACCACGCCCAGTTCGCACCATCGTCGTGGACGCCGCTGGCTAGGATTTGCACACCCGAAGAAGCTTCTTCTTCCGCGGGTGCCCGCCATGAATGTCACCCTCAAGCCCTTCAATTTCGCCCAGGCCGTCGCGCGCGCCGGACTGGACACGAACGGCATGCCGGTCGGCAAGGGCAAGGCGGTGCCCGAAGCGGGCTTTTCTCACGCATTGACGCAGGCGCTGCACTCGGTGAGCGCAACGCAGAACGCGGCGGTCGAGATGCAGCGGCAGGTCCAGCTGGACAACCCGACGGTCTCCATCGAAGAGACCATGGTCGCGATGCAGAAGGCGCAGATCGGATTCCAGGCGACCCTGCAGGTGCGCAATCGGCTGGTGCAGGCTTACTCGGACATCATGAACATGCATGTCTGACGGCGGGGCCGCGACTCAATCCAGAGTCAACATCCTTCGCCGCTTCTGCGTCTGGTCGATGTAGCGCTGCAGCGCCCGCAGGCCGTCGGCTTGCGGCGCCACCATCTCGCAGCCGAGCCGCACGCCGCCCGAATCGGGATTGATCGAGGTGACGTGCTGCAGCCGCAGCCCGGTCATCACCCGCGTGTCGGCATCGAGATCGAGGACCACGCCGTTCATCAGCACTCCCGGATCGAGCGGCGGCACGTCGTGCGGCAGGAACAGGGCGCAGCCGCCGATGCTCACGTCGAGCACCCGCAGGCCGAGCTGCATGTCGGGGATCATGGGATGGCGCAGCGTTGCCACCGGTGCGCTGCGCACCAGCGGCTGCACGCGAAAGCCGCTGCGGCGCTGGAAGCGGAACAGCTCGCCCGGAAAGGCGGCATTCAACGCGGTGTGGCTTCCACGGTGCACCAGCACCAGGTGGTTCACGTCGAACTGCAGCCGGATGCTGTCGAGATAGCCGACCACCGTCGCCTCGTCGCATTCGACCAGCGCGTCGAGCTGCGTCTCGTTGGGCAGCAGGCTGAAGCTCACCAGGCCGCGCTGCGCTTCGGCGGTCCACAGCGTGGCCGCGATCGAGATGCCGGTGGGCGCGTGCAGGCTGAGGGGAACGTTGGCGTCGGCCAGGCGCTTGAGCGTCGCAGCGATCTCCGCGGGCGAGTCGATGCGAAAGTCGCCGAGACGACTGTCGTCCACCGGCATGTCCTTCAGGCGGGCGGCCATCGCTTCAGTGCAGCGTCTTCGGCCGCCCGGCGAGCAGGTGATCGAGGTCTTCGAGCCAGGGCTCGGCGAGCTGACGGATCTCGGCGTCGTTGACCAGGATGCGCTGCATGATGCGCGACTTCAGCTGCGCCTCCTCGTGCCCCAGCGTCTGCGTGGAAGCGGCATGCTTGAGCTGCGAGATCAGCAGCGCGCATGCGCCTTCCAGCTTCACCACCTGGTCCCAGTTGCCGGCGCGCGCGGCATCGAGCATGTCCTGACTGGCCTTCTCGATCGCCTCGTAGTAGTTCAGGAGGACGGGGTTCATGGGGGCTCCCTGATGTGTCTGCATGGCGATGTCAGGCGGCGATGCGTTCGGGTTTGATGGCGTTCCACGAATCGCGCAGCGGGCTCAGCAGCTCGCTGCACTGACGCAGCAGCGCACGGTCGTTGGTGGCGTGCGCCTGCGTCAGGCGCACCAGCACGCAGGTGTAGAGGTCGTGCAGCGTCTTCGCGACGTCGCCGCCGGCCTGCATGTCCAGCATGCCGCGCAGGCCCTCTTCGACGATGCTCGCCGCACGGGCGATCGCACGTCCCTTGGCCGTGATCTCGCCGCGCTCCATCGCCGCGTGCGCCGCAGCGATCGCCGTCAGCGCGCCGTCCAGCAGCATGGCGACGAGCTGGTGCGGATCGGCGTTCTGCACGCCGGTCTCGACGTGGACGTTGCTGTAGGCCATGGCCTGGCTGCGGTGCGGTGCGAACATGGTGGCTGCCGTGCAATGAGTGGCGTTGTTGGCAGAAATATCGGTTCGTGGCGGCCGGACTTGAGTGCTGACCGGGCAGGAAATACACGGGTGAAGAGCGCCTTTTCCCGTGCAGGCGGGGATGACACTCCGCCGGGCGACGCAGCGCGGCGCCTCTCGGCGCCAACACCGTGAACTCGATGCCCTAGGACTTGTAGAGGTTCTTCGTCTGCGCGGTCAGCATGTCGAGCGACTGCGTCAGCGAGCTGCCGGCGCCCTTGATCTGGCTGACCGTCTTGTCGAGCGCCGCGTACTGCTTCAGCAGGCGCGCCTTGGTCATCTCGACCCGCGTCTCGTAGGCTTCCTGCTGCTTCTCGTTGCGCTTGATGCTGTCGCGCAGGCCCTTGGTGTGCATGCTGATCACGCCGTCGGTGCCGAGCAGCTTGGCGGCCGCTTCCTTCACGCGCACCGCATAGCCGTTGGCCTGCGACGTCGCGCCGCCGCTGGCGCTGAAGAGCTTGGCCACTTCGGCCGGATTGGCCATCGCCGCGCTGAGCTTGGTCTCGTTGACCTTCAGCGTGCCGTCGGCCTGCAGCTCGACGCCGACGTCCGACAGCCGCGTGAACGAGGCGGTCGCGGTGCTGTTGTCCAGGTAGATCGCACGAAGGCTGGCCTGCAGCGTGAGGGTGGAGCGGTCGCCCTGCAGCGCTGCCGCCTTCTTGGTCGACGGGTCGTACCGGGTCTGCTGCGCGATGTAGGAGGCGATGTCGCTGTAGGCCTTGGCGAAGTCGGTCACCGCCTTCTTCAGCGCTGCCGTGTCCAGGCTGACCTGCACGCTGACCGGGGAGCTCGTCACCTTGCCGAGGTTGAGCGTCACGCCGGCGATGGCGCCCTCGATGCGGTTGGTGCTGGAGGTGATCGCCAGCCCGTTGATCGTCGCGGTGGCGTTCTTCGCCGCCTGCGATTGCGTCATCTGACCGGCGGCGGTGGGCGGATCGAACGCCAGCGCGGACAGGCCCGCGGCATCGGTGTTCACGCCGTCGCCGTCGGTGGCGGTGATGCGCACCGCGCTCTTGGCGCCGGTGGTGTTCGAGGTGAAGACCAGGCGCGCACCGCTCGCGTCGGTGACCACCGAAGCGGCCACGCCGGCGTTGGCCGCGTTGATCTTGGTCTTGATCGTGTCCAGCGTGTCGTCGGCCAGCACCGTGACGTTCACCGGTGTCTTGGTTCCGTCGGCGGTGAAGCTGGTGAGCCCGCTGTCCCATTCGCCGAGCTCGATGCGCAGCGTGCCGGCGCCGGGCGCTGCGCTGGAGGCGGCATAGGCCTTGGACGCCAGGCTCTGCGCCTGCGCGAGCTGCGTGACCGCCACGGAGTACGAGCCCGCCGCCGCGGTCGCACCGAAGCTGACGCCTACCGAGGTCGCGTCGGACGACGACGCGGTGGTCGAGGTCCAGAACTCCGGCTTGGCGAGCCGGGCCGCGATGTCGCTGATGTTCGAGGTGTAGCTCTGCAGCAGGCCGAACGACGACAGCCTGGTCTGGATCGTCGCCGCCTGCGCCTGAAGCTTGTCGATGGGCTGGCGCTCGATCGCCACCAGCTGCGTGACGATGCTGTTCACATCGAGGCCGCTGCCGACACCGGGCGAAGAGATGGTGGCCATGACAACATTCCTTCCGTACGTCAGGCCTTATCGGCAGCGGTCTGGAGAACTTGAGACGACGCTCGGCTCCTTCTCCCGCTTGCGGAAGAGGGCCGGGGTGAGGGCCTCGTCAGCCCTTGAGCAGTTGCAGCACTTGCTGCGGCAGCTGGTTCGCCTGCGCGACCATCGCCGTGGCGGCCTGCTGCAGCACCTGGGCACGCGACAGGGCGGCGGTTTCCGCGGCGAAGTCGGCGTCCTGGATGCGGCTGCGCGATGCCGACAGGTTCTCGCTGGTCGTCTGCAGGCTGGCGATCGTGGACGAGAAGCGGTTCTGGTAGGCGCCCAGGGCCGCACGCTGGCTGTTGACCGTGTCGAGCGCGTTGTCCATCGAGCGGATCGCCGCGTTGGCACCGGCGACGGTGGAGATGTCCACGTTCATCACCGCCGTGCCGGTGGCCTGCGCGTTGGTGGCGCCATTGGCCACGCCCTTCACGTTGGCCGCGGCCGAGCCGCCGACCGTGATGGTGCTGCTGCCGGTGTACGACAGGCTGTAGGAGCCGTAGGTGGTCGCGGCCACGCCGGTGAGGCCGAGGTCGCTGGCAGTGGCGACGGTGGCGGTGCCGTTGGCATAGGCCATGGTGATGTTGCGGCCGTCGGCGGCCGTCAGCGTGAGACCGCCGCCGCCGTTGGCGACTGCGGACACGCCGGTGGCGGCGCTGTTCTGGTTGATCGCGGCCAGGGTGTTGGCCACGTCGGTGCCGCCCACGCCGGTCACGTTCAGCGAGATGCCGATGCCGTTGAGCGTCAGCGTGGCGGTGCCGGCAGTGACGGCGCCGCTGTCGGTGTAGGTGCCGGCGGCGCTGCTGGTGGCCGCGGCGGTGGCGGTCAGGCCCGAGATGCCGGAGGCGTTGATCGCATTGGCCAGCGACTTCGCGTCGCCCGCGATGGCCGCGCCGCCCGAGGCCGCGAAGACGTCGATGGCGGTGTTGGTGCCCACCTGGAGGGTGAACTGGCCCGCGGCGGTGATGCCGGTGGTCGCGCCCAGCGTGGTGCCGGCGATCGTCGAGCCGTAGCCCTGGCCGAGCGCGGTGGCGCGTGCGCTGGCGATGCCGGCCACGTCGATGGTCTGGTTGGCGTTGGCGCCGATCTGGAAGCTCTTGGTCGTGAAGCTGCCGTCGAGCAGCTTGAGGCCGTTGAACTCGGTCTGCGTGGCCACGCGGTCCACTTCGGCGATCAGCTGCGCCACTTCCTGCTGCAGTGCCACGCGGTCGGTGGCGCTGTTGGTGGCGTTGGCCGACTGGATCGACAGCTCCCGGATGCGCTGCAGGTTGTTCGAGACTTCGGCGAGCGCGCCTTCGGCCGTCTGCGACAGCGAGATGCCGTCGTTGGCGTTGCGCGCCGCCTGGTTCAGGCCCCGGATCTGCGTGGTGAAGCGCTCCGAGATGGCGAGGCCGGCGGCGTCGTCCTTGGCGCTGTTGATGCGCAGGCCCGAGGACAGGCGAGCCATCGCGGTCGACAGCTGATCCTGGATCTTGCTCGCGCTGCGCTGTGCGGTCAGCGACGAGATGTTGGTGTTGATCGTCTGGGCCACGGTGGCTCTCCTTCAATGGGTGACTCGTACGCCCCATCGGGACGTGGTGAGTTCATTGTGGAGAGGCCGGTGGCGGCAGGAAGCCACGAAAAGAGCGAACAAAGTCGGTCAGTTCGCACACCAGCACAGGGTCGGACGAGAAAAGGCCCGTGCGGCGCGAAGCCGGGCACGGGCCTTGTCGTGAGCGCGAGGCCTCGGCCTCGCCGGAGATCAGCGCAGCAGTTGCAGCACTTGCTGCGGCAGCTGGTTCGCCTGCGCGACCATCGCCGTGGCGGCCTGCTGCAGCACCTGGGCACGCGACAGGGCGGCGGTTTCCGCGGCGAAGTCGGCGTCCTGGATGCGGCTGCGCGAAGCCGACAGGTTCTCGCTGGTCGTCTGCAGGCTCGAGATCGTCGAGGAGAAGCGGTTCTGGTAGGCGCCCAGGGCCGCACGCTGGCTGTTGACCGTGTCGAGCGCGTTGTCCATGGAACGGATCGCCGCGTTGGCGCCGGCCACCGTCGAGATGTCGACGTTCTTGACGGCCGTGCCGGTGGCTTGCGCGTTGGTCGCGGCGTTGGCCACGCCCTTGACACCCGCGGCGGCCGAGCCGGCGACGGTGACCGTGCTGCTGCCGTTGTACGACAGGCTGTACGAGCCGTAGGTCGTCGCGGCGACGCCGGTCAGGCCCATGTCGTCGGCAGTGGCGACGGTGGCGGTGCCGTTGGCATAGGCCATCGTGATGTTGCGGCCGTCGGCGGCCGTCAGCGTGAGACCACCGCCGCCGTTGGCGACTGCGGACACTCCGGTGGCGGCGCTGTTCTGGTTGATCGCGGCCAGGGTGTTGGCCACGTCGGTGGCACCCACGCCGGTCACGTTCAGCGAGATGCCGATGCCGTTGAGCGTCAGCGTGGCGGTGCCGGCGGTGACGGCACCGGTGTCGGTGTAGGTGCCGGCGGCGCTGCTGGTGGCCGCGGCGGTGGCGGTCAGGCCCGAGATGCCGGAGGCGTTGATCGCATTGGCCAGCGACTTCGCGTCGCCCGCGATGGCCGCGCCGCCCGAGGCGGTGAAGACGTCGACCGCGGTCGTCGTGCCGAGCTGGATCGTGAACTGGCCGGCGGCGGTGATGCCCGTGGCCGCGGTCAGCGTGGTGCCGGCGATCGTCGAGCCGTAGCCCTGGCCCATCGCCGTCGTGCGTGCGCTCGCGATGGCGCTGATGTCGATGGTCTGGTTGGCATTGGCGCCGACCTGGAAAGCCTTGCTGGTGAAGCTGCCGTCGAGCAGCTTGAGGCCGTTGAACTCGGTCTGCGTGGCCACGCGGTCCACTTCGGCGATCAGCTGCGAGACTTCCTGCTGCAGACCGGCACGGTCGCTGGCGCTGTTGGTGGCGTTGGCCGACTGGACGGCCAGCTCGCGGATGCGCTGCAGGTTGTTCGAGACTTCAGCGAGCGCGCCTTCGGCCGTCTGCGACAGCGAGATGGCGTCGTTGGCGTTGCGCGCCGCCTGGTTCAGGCCGCGGATCTGCGTCGAGAAGCGCTCGGTGATGGCGAGGCCGGCGGCGTCGTCCTTGGCGCTGTTGATGCGCAGGCCCGAAGACAGGCGAGCCATCGCGGTGGAAAGAGCGTCTTGCACCTTGCCCGAGCTGCGCTGGGCGGTGAGCGACGAGATGTTGGTATTGATCGACATAGCCATGATTGAAAGGCTCCTGATAGTTGACGGACTCCCGGCCTAGCCGCCGGCGTTACATGCGTTTGTGCGTCGAAGGCGGACCTGCTTCGCACCGTTGCCTGCGGTGTGCGGGCCCCATGCCCTTCACACCAGCCGCCCGACGCTAGTCAACCGTTGAGTCCTGAAGCGCTGATCGCTGTCCAACCCTCGGCCGGCTAACCGGACCACGCCTCCCGTTTCCGAAGTCCCGAGAGCGTTGGGATGCTTATCGGAGCGCTCATTCCAGAACTTTAGGGCTGCCGCTTGCGCACTCCTGCGCAAGAAGTCAAGAAGCGCGATCTGCGGAATTGGCCGGTGATCGGCCGCAGTCTTTCCATTTCGTATCGGACTTCACGCTTGGCCGGGGCAGGGTCTGCCTGTAGGAATTTGCCTTACTTGCCCCATGGAAGAAGCGGGACTCAAGCCACAGAACTGACCTGATGTCGGCCCCCATCTCCGGTGACCACAATCCGTTTCACGTTGAAGCAATCACCAACCCTTCGACGCAAGACAGATCAAACACCAGAGCAAGACACACCGGAGCCCAGACACCCATGAACGCCGACCAGATCCTCAGCGAAATCCGCGAAGCCAACCTGTCCTACCTGATGCTGGCGCAAAGCCTGATCCGGGCGGACCGCGAGCAGGCGCTGTACCGCCTGGGCATCAGCGAGGAGAACGCTGCGCTGATCGCGCTGCTGAGCCCGGCCCAGATGATGAAGATCGCCTCCGGCAACACGCTGCTGTGCAAGTTCCGCATGGACGACGACCTGGTGTGGGGCCTGCTCACCAACCACGGCAAGGCCGCCAACGACACGACGACGCGCCTGCATGCGTCGATCCTGATGGCGGGCCGGCACCAGGAAGCCGCCTGAAAGAATTTCAAGGGGAAGGGAAGCGTCGTTGGGACGCCACCGCCGCCCGGGTGAAACGCTGGTTTCACCCGGGCCATCACAAGACCAGGCACACATCATGCGTACCAAGAGCATCCTGACCGAAGCCAAGCAGATCGAGCGCGCCGTCACCCTGATCAACCTGGGTGCCCGCCTGCAGGTCCTCGAGTCGGAGACCGACCTGTCCTACGAGCGCCTGCTGCGGCTGTACAAGGAAGTCTCGGGCAAGTCGCCGAGCAAGGGCCAGCTGCCGTTCTCGACCGACTGGTTCATGACCTGGCAGCCCAACATCCACGCCTCGCTCTTCCTCAACATCCACGAATACCTGAACAAGGTGGCCGAGATGGACGAGATCGACACCGTCATCAAGGCCTACCAGCTCTACCAGGAACAGACCACCGCGCAGGGCCTGGAAGCGCTGCTGTCGGTCACCCGCGCCTGGCGCCTGGTGAAGTTCGTCGACAACGGCATGCTCACGCTGACCCCCTGCTCCAAGTGCGGCGGCAAGTTCGTCACCCACCCGCACGAGATCGCCAAGCACTACGTGTGCGGCCTGTGCAACCCGCCGGCGCGCGCCGGCAAGGGCCGCTCGGCGGGCGGCATTCAGATGCACTAATTCACGCTCTCGGCATCGGCGACGCGAAGGCATTTGAAAGTTGCCCTCCCACCGCCGATAACTTGAACGTTCCGTTCCTTGTCTTGTCTCCTCCTGGCACATTCCAAGTGTGCTTTCCACAGGGCCCCGCGAGGGCCCGTTTTTTTTGCCGTCCTTGGACGGCAAAAAAAGCGGGCCCTGGGCCGCTGAATTCACTGCTCCCTCCAGCCTCCCTCCGGGAGGGAGGCTCCAGCATGAAGGACGAGCGGGCGTTGCCCGCGGGCCTTCTGGGTATGTGGGTGGTGGAAGGTCGGTTGTTGTGGCGATCACGGGGCGGGTTCTGCGGCCACACTCAAGTGAAACGCTTGCGGGCCGATAAAGCCGGCAGATCAGCCGCCGCACATCGTGGCGGCCGCGATTCCTCGAATAACGCACACCATGTTCGTCATCATCGGCTACGTCGTTGCGCTCGGGTGCATCTTCGGCGCCTACATCGTCCATGGCGGCAACATCGGCGTGATCCTGCACGCCCTGCCGACCGAGCTGCTGGCCATCCTGGGCGGTGCGCTGGGGGCGTTCACGGTGAACAACCAGCCGAAGGTGCTGAAGGCGACGATAGGCGCCATCCCCGGCCTGCTGAAGGGATCGAAGTACTCGAAGGCGCGCTACATGGAGCTGATGGCGCTGCTGTTCGACATCCTGCAGAAGGCGCGCAAGGAGGGACTGATGTCCATCGAGAAGGACGTCGAGGATCCACACGCATCGCCGCTGTTCCAGAAGTACGCCACCGTCGGCAGCGATCATCACGTGGTCGAGTTCATCACCGACTACCTGCGCATGATGGTCTCGGGCAACCTCAATGCGCACGAGATCGAAAGCCTGATGGACAGCGAGATCGAGACGCACCATCACGAGCAGCATGCGCCGGTGGCCGCCATTGCCCGCCTGGCCGGCGCGCTGCCGGCCTTCGGCATCGTGGCCGCGGTGCTCGGCGTGGTGAACACCATGGGCTCGGTGGGCCAGCCGCCCGCCATCCTCGGCGGCATGATCGGCTCGGCGCTGGTCGGCACCTTCCTGGGCATCCTGCTCGCGTACTGCGTGGTCGAGCCGCTGGGCGGCCTGCTGGAGCAGAAGAACGACGAGGGCACCAAGGAGCTGCAGTGCATCAAGACCACGCTGCTGGCCAGCATGCAGGGCTATGCCCCGCAGGTGGCGGTGGAGTTCGGCCGCAAGGTGCTGTATTCGGCAGACCGGCCGACCTTCGCCGAGCTCGAGTCGCATGTGAAGGGCAAGAAGTGATGCGTGGCAGCGCCCAGGCATCGCTGAGGCCGGCCTGCGGCCGGCATGGCTTGATGCACAGCTCCCTCCAGCCTTTCTCTCGGATGGAGGCTGGTGGGTGTCGTCGGTCGAGCGGGAACCCCCTCTCGGAGGGGGGCAGGGGGAGTCGTGCATTGAGTCATGCCGGCCGCAGGCCGGCCCCCCCGTGCGGGCACCCACCGTGCAAGGACACGCATCATGGCCGGTGACTCCAAGAAGCTCCAGCCGATCATCGTCAAGCGCATCAAGAAAGGCGGCCACGGACACCACGGCGGCGCCTGGAAGATCGCCTACGCCGACTTCGTCACGGCGATGATGGCCTTCTTCCTGCTGATGTGGCTGCTCGGCTCCACCACCGAAGGCGACAAGAAGGGCATCGCCGACTACTTCAACTCGCCGCTCAAGGTCGCGCTGATGGGCGGCAGCGGCTCGGGCGATTCGTCGCACGTCATCAAGGGCGGCGGCGCGGACCTGTCGCGCCAGGGCGGCCAGGTGAAGAACGGCGACACCGAGAAGACGCGCAAGACCATCAACCTGCAGGCCTTCAAGGCGGCGCAGCGGCGGGCCGAGCTGGAGCGGCTGCAGGGGCTGAAGAACAGCTTCGAAGGCAAGCTCGCCAACAACGCCAGGCTGGCGGCGCTGAAGTCGCAGATCCGCCTTGACATGACGGCCGATGGCCTGCGCATCCAGATCGTCGACGAGCAGCAGCGGCCGATGTTCTCCAGCGGCAGCGCGACGGTGCAGCCCTACATGCGCGAGCTGCTGCGGCTGATCGGCGAAGTGCTCACCGAAGTGCCCAACCGCCTCACGCTCGAAGGCCACACCGACGCGGCGGCGTTCTCGGCCGGCGAGCGCGGCTACAGCAACTGGGAGCTGTCGGCCGACCGCGCCAACGCGTCGCGCCGCGAGCTGGTGGCTGGCGGCCTGCCCGACGCCCGCGTGCTGCGCGTGCAGGGCCTCGCCTCGAGCGCACTGCTCGACCGCAGCGACCCGTTGAATCCGGCCAACCGGCGCATCAGCATCATCGTGATGAACCGCGACGCCGAGGACCGCTTCTTCGGCCGTCCCACCGAGCCGGTGGATGTGTCGGACGCCGCAGTCGGCGCCGAAGCCGAGCCCTCAACTTCCCTTCCGAATTCCCGATAAAGGCCGCAAACGCCACGGCGGCCACTTGACGAGGACAGTGATGAGCACCCCCCCGACCGACATGAAGTTCCTGATCGTCGACGACTTCTCGACGATGCGCCGCATCGTGCGCGGCCTGTTGAAGGAGATCGGCTACAACAACGCCGAGGAAGCCGAGGACGGCGCGGTCGCGCTGAACATGCTGAAGAACGCGAAGTTCGACTTCGTCGTCAGCGACATCAACATGCCGAACATGAACGGCTTCGAGCTGCTGGCCGCGGTGAAGAAGGACGAGAGCCTGAAGCACCTGCCGGTGCTGATGGTCACCGCCGAGGCGCGCAAGGAGGACATCGTGCGCGCCGCCCAGGACGGCGCGGCCGGCTACATCGTCAAGCCCTTCACCAAAGCGACGCTCGAGGAGAAGGTGCAGAAGATCATGCAGAAGCTCATGGCCGCGGCGTGAGGAACCAGCCATGAAGATGGAAGACTCCACCACGCTCGCCCCGCCTGCCCCGGTAGGCGCCTCGCCCGAGGTGTACGAGCAGATCGGCCACCTGACCCGGCTGCTGCACGACACGCTGCAGCAGCTGGGCGTCATGCCGCACCTGCAGATCGCCGCCGACAACCTGCCCGACGCGCGCAGCCGCCTGAACTACGTTGCCAAGAAGACCGGCGACGCGGCCGAGAAGGTGCTGAACTCGGTCGATCAGGCCAAGGCCGAGCACGAGAAGATCGCGCGCGAGACCCGGGCCATGGCGCAATCCATCGTCGCCGATCCGGTGCGCGCGGTGGCCTCCGGCTCGGTGATGAACTTCGTCGACGACGTCGAGGCCGCCACGGCGCGCATCGACCAGCACCTGACCGACATCATGATGGCCCAGGACTTCCACGACCTCACCGGCCAGGTGGTGGCCAAGGTCGTCAAGCTGGCCGGGGATCTGGAGGACAGCCTGGTGAAGCTGCTGATCCAGGTGGCGCCACCGGATCAGGTGGCCAAGACGCCCGTGGTGACCGAAGCCCTCAACGGGCCGGTGGTCGATCCGTCGACGCGCACCGACGTGGTGTCGAACCAGGGCGAAGTGGACGATCTGCTGGCGAGCCTGGGGTTCTGACCTTTCTGCTTCTCTCCCACTCGCGGGAGAGACCTCACCCCGACCCTCTCCCGCTCGCGGGAGTGGAAGAGCCCGCGAGAAACGGCAACGCCTTGGCCACCAGCAGGTCGGGCGCTTCCTCCGCGATGTAGTGCCCGCACGGCAAGGCCTCCCCGCGCACATCGTCGGCCACGCGCTGCCATTCGCCCAGCGGCTGGAAGCAGCGGTGCACCACCCCGTGCTCGCCCCACAGCGCCAGCACCGGCATCGAAAGCCGTCGTCCGTTCGCCAGATCCTGCCGGTCGTGCTCGAGGTCGATGCCGGCGCTGGCACGGTAGTCCTCGCAGATGCCGTGCGCCGTGCCGGGCAGGGAAAGGGCGCGCATGTATTCAGCCAGCGCCCGCGGATCGAATGGCGCGAGGCCGGCGCTGCGCCGGCCCATCACGTCGCGGACATACGCCGCCGGGTCGGCCTCGATCAGGCGTTCGGGCAAGGGCGCCGGCTGGATGAGGAAGAACCAATGCCAGTACGCGCGCGCGAACGCCTGCGTCGTCTGCTCGTACATGGCGAGCGTCGGCGCGATGTCGAGCAGGACCAGGCGACGGACCGCGCCGGCATGGTCCAGGGCCAGCCGATGCGCCAGCCGCGCGCCGCGGTCGTGGGCCAGCACGCTGAACGCCTGGAAGCCCAGTGAGTGCATCAGCCGCAGCATGTCGCGCGCCATCACCCGCTTGCTGTAGTTGACATGGTCTGCCGCACCGGCGGGCTTGGACGAGTCGCCGTAGCCGCGCAGGTCGGCCAGGACCAGCGTGAAGCGCTCGGCCAGCGCCGGCGCCACCCGGTGCCAGATCGCATGGGTCTGCGGATGGCCGTGCAGCAGCAGCAGCGGCGGCCCGCTGCCGCCCACGAGCGCGTGGATCTCCACCGCCGGCTCGGTCGAGATGCGGTGGGGCACGAAGCCGGGAAACAGCGGTCCCTGGTCCATCGGTTCTCCTCATCCAGGCCGCATGCTACGAGCCTCGAAATACCCTGTTTCTTCCCCTTTCATCTCGCTCAAGTCCGCCGACCCCCCCGGAACAATGACGAAGCGCTTCAGAGCGCTTTGCCATGGCCGACCAGAACGCACAAGACCGCAACCTTCCCGCCTCGCCGCGCAAGCTTCAGAAAGCGCGCGAGGACGGACAGGTCGCGCGTTCGCGTGACCTGTCGCACTTCGGCGCCATGGCCGCCGGCGGCGCCGTGCTGGTTGCCGTTGCGCCGCAGGTCACCGCCTGGCTGCAGCAGATGCTGGCCGAGGCGCTGCGATTCGACCGCATCGCCAGCACGCAGCCGCAGGCCATGCTCGAGCGGCTGGCCGCGCTGGGCACCCACCTGCTGTGGGCCGTGATCCCGCTGGGCGCGCTGATGGCGCTGGTGGCCATCGCGGGCAGCGTGCTGATCGGCGGCTGGAACTGGACGCTGAAGCCGCTGGCGCCGAAGTTCGACAAGCTCAACCCGATCGCCGGCCTGCCGCGCCTGTTCTCCAGGCAGCAGCTCATCGACGCGCTGAAGGCCTGCCTGCTCGCACTCGTGCTCGGCACCCTGGGCGCGCTCTACCTGCGAGGGCACATCGACGCCTTCGGCGGCGTCATCGCGATGCCGCTTCCGGACGCGCTGCGGCAGGCCGGCGAGACCGTCGTCGGCGGGCTGATGCTGCTGCTCCTCGCACTCGCGGTGTTCGCCGCGGTCGACGCGCCGCTGCAGCGGCACCTGCATGCCTCGCGGCTCAAGATGAGCCACCAGGAGATGAAGCAGGAGCACAAGGAGCTCGAGGGCAACAGCGAGGTCAAGGCGAAGATCAAGGTTCGCATGCGCGAGATGTCCCGCCGCCGCATGCTGGCGGCCGTGCCCAAGGCGGACCTGGTGGTGATGAACCCGACGCACTACGCGGTCGCGCTCAAGTACGACGACACCAAGATGGCCGCCCCGCGCGTCGTCGCCAAGGGCGCTGATCTCCTCGCGATGGCCATCCGCGATGCGGCCAAGGGCGCCCAGGTGCCGGTGCTGCAGGCCGCTGTGCTCGCGCGGGCGCTCTACGCCCACGCGGAGCTCGACCGCGAGATCCCCGCGGCGCTGTTCTCCGCCGTCGCGCAGGTGCTGGCCTATGTGTACCAGCTGCGCGCCGCGCTGTCCGGGCACGCGCCCATGCCGGGCGAGCTGCCGGTGTTGCATGTTCCTGCGGAGCTGGACCCGCACCACCAGAGCGGGGCCGCTGCATGACGCTGGCTCTCGAGGAACAACTCAACCGCGGGCTCCTGCTGCTTAGCCATCGTTCCTGCCCGCACGTCGGGACCACGTCATGAATACGCTCATCCGACAGGTCCAGACCTGGCTGGGCCCGAACGCCAACGCCATCCGCGCCGCCATGGCCCCGCTGTTCATCATCCTCGTGCTGGCGATGATGGTGCTGCCGCTGCCGCCCTTCGCGCTGGACCTGCTGTTCACCTTCAACATCGCGATGGCGCTGATGGTGATGATGGTCGCGGCCTACATGGTCAAGCCGCTGGACTTCGCCGCTTTCCCGTCGGTGATCCTGCTGACCACGCTGCTGCGGCTGTCGCTGAACGTCGCATCGACGCGCGTGGTGCTGCTCGAAGGCCACACCGGCCCCGGCGCGGCCGGCGCGGTGATCGAGTCCTTCGGGCACTTTCTCATCGGCGGCAACTTCGCCGTCGGCCTGATCGTCTTCGCCATCCTCGTCGTCATCAACTTCGTCGTCGTCACGAAGGGCGCCGAGCGCATCGCCGAAGTCGGCGCGCGCTTCACCCTGGATGCCATGCCCGGCAAGCAGATGGCGATCGACGCCGATCTCAACGCCGGCCTGATCAACGAGAAGGAAGCCAAGCGGCGGCGCGCCGAGGTGGGCGAGGAGGCGGAGTTCTTCGGCTCGATGGACGGCGCGTCGAAGTACGTGCGCGGCGACGCGATGGCCGGCCTGTTGATCCTGTTCATCAACATCATCGGCGGCTTCATCATCGGCGTGGCACAGCACGACCTGTCGGCATCGGCCGCGGCCAACAGCTACATCCTGCTCGCCGTCGGCGATGCCCTGGTGGCGCAGATCCCGGCGCTGCTGATCTCGGTCGCCGCGGCGATGGTGGTGTCGCGCGTCGGCAAGGACAACGACGTCGGCAGCCAGATCGCCAAGCAGGTGTTCAACTCGCCGAAGTCGCTGGCCATCGTGTCGGGCGTGATCGGCGTGTTGGGCCTCATCCCCGGCATGCCGCACCTGGTGTTCCTGATCATCGCCGGGGCGCTGGGCTACGCGGCGTGGTGGATGCACCAGCGCGACAAGCGGCTCGCCGAGGCGCCGCCGCCAACGCGCGAGCTGCCGCCGGCCAACGCCGAGGCGAGCTGGGACGACCTGCAGCCGGTGGACACGCTGGGCCTGGAGGTCGGCTATCGGCTGATCTCGCTGGTCGACAAGGCGCGCGAAGGCGACCTGCTCGCGCGCATCAAGGGCGTGCGCAAGAAGTTCGCGCAGGACGTCGGATTCCTGCCGCCGCCCGTGCACATCCGCGACAACCTCGAGCTCAAGCCGAGCACGTATCGCCTGAGCCTGCGCGGCGCGGTGGTGGGCGAGGGTGAGGCCTTCCCGGGCATGTGGCTGGCCATCAACCCGGGCGGCGCGACCACCCACCTCATCGGCACGGCGACCCGCGATCCGGCCTTCGGGCTGCCCGCGGTGTGGATCGAGGAGCGCCAGCGAGAGGCGGCGCAAATGGCCGGATTTACGGTTGTTGATTGCTCGACCGTCGTCGCGACCCATCTTTCACACTTGATGCAACTCCATGCGGCCAAGCTGTTGGGCCGAGTCGAGACCCAGCAGCTCGTCGAACACGTGACGAAGTTGGCACCGAAACTGATCGAGGACGTGGTTCCCAAGATGGTTGGCATCGCCGCATTGCAGAAAGTGCTCCAGCTCCTGCTGGAAGAGGGCGTGCACATCCGCGACATGCGCTCCATCGTCGAATGCCTGGCCGAGCATGCGGCCACCGTCACCGATCCCAACGAGCTGGCTCGTCGCATCCGCATCCATCTCGCGCCGGCCATCGTGCAGCAGATCTATGGCCCGACGCAGGAGCTCGACGTCATCGCGCTGGAGCCGGAACTGGAGCGCCTGGTCACGCAGGCGCTCAACTCGCCGCACGGCGCGGCCCTGGATCCCGGCGTCGCCGAGACGCTGACGCGCAGCGCGGCGGAATCGGCCAGGCGGCAGGAAGACCTGGGCGTGCCGGCCTGCCTGCTGGTGCCCGACCTGATCCGCGCGCCGATGGCGCGGCTGCTCAAGCGCGCGGCGCCGCGGCTGCGCGTGCTGGGGCACAGCGAGATTCCCGAGACGCATTCCATCCGCATCGGCTCGATCATCGGGGGGGCCGCATGAAGCGAAGGGCGAGGGGCCCCGCTCACGGGGATCGACCAGCGCATTGCGGCCGGCGTGCCGCCTGCGCGACGGTGAACAAGATTGAACCTACCGGCGGCACCACATGAACGTCAAACGCTTCAGCGGCAAGACTTCGCGCGACGCACTCAACCTGGTGCGTCAGTCCCTCGGCGATGACGCCGTCGTGTTGTCCACCAAGCCCTGCCCCGAAGGGGTCGAGGTGCTCGCGATGGCGTCCGACAGCATGCAGCACATCGAGCGCATCGCCGTGCCGGCGGTCGCCCCGGCACGTCCCGCGGCCAGGGCGCCGACGCGCGGCGCGCTGCCGGCCGACGAGGAAGTGCAGAAGGATGTCGAGCAGCTCGCGATGAGCACGCTGTCGTTCCAGGACTACGTGCGCGAGCGCATGCTCAAGCGCCGCCAGGCCGCGATGAAGGCCGAGGCGCCCGCGGAGCCGGTGCGCGCCGAGCCCGAGATGAGCCCGCTGCAGGCGAAGCTGACCGCGCGCATGAGTGCGCCGGCGGCCGTGCCCGCGATGCCGGCCGGGCAAGCCGCGCAGGCCGTGCTGCGCGACACGCCGGTGCTGCGCGAGGAAGTTCGCGCTTCCGCCGAGGTGCCGTCGCTGGCCGATCACGCGCCCGAGCCCGGCCGCTCGCAGCGCGCCGCCGACGAAGCCACCGCCGTGCGCCGCGAGCAGGACATGATGAACGAGCTGCGCTCGATGAAGGGCCTGATCGAGGAGCGCTTCGGCGCGCTCGCCTTCATGGAGAAGCTGCAGCGCCAGCCGGGTCAGGCCCGCCTGACCCAGAAGCTGCTCGACTGCGGCTTCTCGCCGGCGCTGATCCGCAAGCTGGCCGAGAGCTTGAGCATCGACACGCCCGACGAGACCGCCTGGGCCGCCGGCGTGCTGGAGCGCAACCTGATGACCGGCGAGGCCGAAGCGGCGCTCGAGGACCAGGGCGGCGTGTACGCGCTGGTGGGCTCCACCGGCGTCGGCAAGACCACCAGCACCGCCAAGCTCGCCGCTGCCTTCGCCACGAAGTACGGCGCGACCAACCTCGGCCTGGTCACGCTCGACGCCTACCGCGTCGGCGCGCATGAACAGCTGCGCACCTACGGCCGCATCCTCGGCGTGCCGGTTCACACCGCGCACGACCGCGCCTCGCTGGAGGACCTGCTCGACCTGCTGGCGGCGAAGAAGATGGTGCTCATCGACACCGCCGGCATGGCGCAGCGCGACAGCCGCACCCGCGAGCTGCTCGACATGCTGGGCCACCGCTCGATCCAGAAGCTGGTCGTCGTCAACGCCGCGCAGCAGGGCGAGACCATCGAGGACGTGCTGATCTCCTACCGTGCGAGCCTGTCGCGCGGCGTGATCCTGTCGAAGATGGACGAAGCCGTGAAGCTGGGGCCGGCGCTCGACGCGCTGATCCGCCACCGGCTGAAGATCGTCGGCGTGGCCAATGGCCAGCGCGTCCCGGAAGACTGGCACCGGCTGTCGTCGCACGCGCTGGTGCACCGCGCCCTGCGTCCCAGCGCGGGCACGGCCTACCGGCTCGATGCGAGCGACATGAACCTGATCTTCGCCGCGCCGCAGGCACGTGCGACCGGCGCCGGCCTGCAGCCCTGACCACGACGATGACTGCACTTCACTCCCGACCCGCCCCGCTGGACCAGGCCGACGGCCTGCGCCGCCTCTTCGCCCATGCGCGCGTGCGCTTCGTGCCGGTGGTGTCCAACCCGCATGTCGCCTTCGGCGGCGTGATGCTGGAGCGGCTGTGCACCGCCTTCGGCGAGCATGGCCGGCACACGCTGGTGGTCGACGCCGGCGAGCACTCGCCCGTGCATGCCGAGATGGCCACGCTCGAGATGGCCGAATGCATCGAGCCGCTGTCGCCGCAGGTGTCGTACCTCGCCGCACGCGGCCTGCCGATCAAGTTCGTCGACACGCACGGCTCGACCGCGCCCTTCCTGCAAGCCGTGTCCGACGCCGCGCCGCACGTCGACGTGGTGCTGATCCATGCGACCGCCGCCGACTTGTGCCGGCTGTTCGCCCGCAGCGAAGCGCGTCCGCTGCTGCTCGCCGACGACCGGCCGGCGAGCGTCACGCACGCCTATGCCGCGATGAAGGTGCTGACGCAGCGCGCCGGGCTGATCGTGCACGACCTGCTGCTGTCGGCCGCGCCGAACTCGCCGCGCGCCGAGCGCATCGCGATGCAGATCGCCAGCTGCGCCGACGACTTTCTCGGGGCGGTGCTGCGCGACTGGGTGCAGATCGATCCGGCGAGCGACGCCCGCGAGGCGCCTGCCCCCGCGCTGCGCCGCTGGGCGCAAGAGCTGCTGCAGCCGGCTGGAGCGATGGCGATGGCGGCGGGAATGGCCGACTCCGCCGTCATGAACTGATTCGAAAGCCGACCATGTACACCGCCAAAGGCCAACTCGACGTCAACTCGATGCTCAAGCAGTACAGCCCGCTGGTGCGGCGCCTGGCCCACCAGATGATCGCCAAGCTGCCGGCCAACGTCGAGATCGACGACCTGATCCAGGTCGGCATGATCGGACTGACCGATGCGCTGTCGCGCTTCGACGCCGCGCAGGGGGTGCAATTCGAGACCTTCGCCACCCAGCGCATCCGCGGCGCCATGCTCGACGAGCTGCGCGGCAACGACTACCTGTCGCGCGGCACGCGCAAGCAGCAGCGCAGCATCGAAGCGGCGGTGCACAAGCTCGAGCAGCGGCTGGGCCGTGCGCCGGCCGAAAGCGAGATCGCGCGCGAGATGGGCATCACGCTCACCGAATACCAGGAGCTGCTCGGCAAGGTGCGCGGCACCCAGCTCGTGTACCTGGAGGACATGTCGGGCGACGAGGGCGACAACGACTACCTCGACCGCCATGTCGCCGACGAAGGCTTCAATCCGCTGGCGCAGCTGCAGGACCACCGCATGCGCGAGGCCCTGGTGGACGCCATCAAGGCCCTGCCGGAGCGCGAGCAGTACGTGATGAGCATGTACTACGAGCACGACATGAATCTCAAGGAGATCGCCGCGGTGCTCAAGGTCACCGAATCGCGCGTCTGCCAGCTTCACAGCCAGTCGATCGCGCGCTTGCGCGTGAAGCTGCGCGAGTATTGACCGCCCCGAAGGCGGACCGGCGCAGCCGGTTCGGCGGTGGCCGCTTGACCCGTTAGGAGTTCCAATGTTTTCAGCCTTCAAGAAGACCAAGTCGTCGGGCGAAGATTGCGCGGCGGGGGTCGCGCCGGGTGAGCGCGAGGCGCCGAGCGACCTGCGTGCGGCGATCGATTCGATCGGCAAGCAGGCGTCCAGCATGGGCCGCGAGGCGGCCGAGGTGCGCGGCCTGATGGAGGACACGCAGAAGGTGTCCGCGCGGCAGGCGCAGGCGCTCAACGCGCTGGCCGGACAGGTGCAGGAGATCACCAAGGCGCAGGCTGCCATCGGCGAGGTCTCGCACGGCAGCCTCGGCGCGGTGGAACGGGCGCGCAAGGCCGTGGAGGATGTCGGCACCGAAGTCGTCGGCATCGTCTCGACCTTGCGCCAGGTGTCGCAGGCGGCGCAGACGATCACCAAGATCGCGCTGCAGACGCGTCTCGTGGCGTTCAATGCCTCGGTCGAGGCCAAGCGCGCCGGCGAGGCCGGGCGCGGCTTCGGCGTCGTGGCCGATGCGGTGAAGGATCTCGCGGCCAAGGTCGAGTCGTCCTCCAAGGAAATCATGAGCACCGTGGGCGAGCTCGATCAGCGCATCGACGCGCTGTCGCGTGAGATCACGATGCACGACGCGCGGGAGGACCAGGGCAGCTTCCACCGCGCGCTGGCCGACGTGCAGAGCGGGGTCGCCAGCATCACCGCGGCCGCGGAGCAGAGCCGCGAGATCTGCAGCGGCCTCAATTCGCAGATGCACGCCATCGAGGCCGAGATGCACCAGACGGGCCGCGCGCTCGACGCGGCGATGAGCCGCAGCGAGTCCTTCCTGAAGGTGTCGGAGAACCTCATCGACCTGGTGTCGCACTGCGGCATCGAAACCGAGGACACGCCCTACATCAGCGCCGTGCAGGAGGCCGCCGGGCAGATCACCAAGCTCCTCGAGGACTCGCTGCGCACCTCGACGATCACGCTGGCCGACCTGTTCGACGAGCAGTACCGGCCGATCCCGCAGACGCAGCCGCAGCAGCACACGACCCGCTTCGTCGATCTCGCCGACCGGCTCTTTCCCCAGGTGCAGGAGCGCATGCTGTCGCTGAGCCCGAAAGTGGTGTTCTGCATCGCGGTCGACCGCAACGGCTACGTCGCGACGCACAACAAGAAGTACTGCCATCCGCAGCGCGGCGACGTCGTCTGGGACACAGCGAACAGCCGCTACCGCCGCATCTTCAACGACCGCACGGGTCTCGCGTCGGCGCGCAACCAGCGGCCGTTCTTGCTGCAGACCTATCGCCGCGACATGGGCAGCGGCAACTTCGTCGTGATGAAGGAAGCCGCTGCGCCGATCACCGTCGGCGGCCGGCATTGGGGCGGACTGCGCCTGGCCTTCCATTTCTGATCCGTGGGTGCGCGCCTGCCTTGGCCGCTGCCGGCGCTTCTCGCGTGGGCGGCATCGTGGTCCATCTTCCTGGGCGGCCTTCGATGGCTGGCGCTGTCGCCGGTGCTCGCGCTGCTGCTCGCCGCGGCCGTGGCCCTCGGCTTCAGCCTGCGCGGTGGAACCCGCTGGCGGCAGTTGTTCATCGCCTGGGGCTTTCCGCTGTCGCTGGCCGCGTCCGGCCTGATCGGCGACGTGCCCGGATGGGCCTGGCTGCTTCCGCTCGGGCTGCTCGCCGTGATGTACCCGGTGCGCACCTGGACCGATGCGCCGCTGTTTCCCACGCCGGTTGGCGCACTGCAGGGCCTGTCGCGCAAGGTACCGCTGCCGCCGGGTGCCTGCGTGCTCGACGTGGGCTGCGGGTTGGGCGATGGCCTGCGGGAGCTGCATCGCGAGTATCCCGGCGCCCGGGTCGACGGCATCGAATGGAGCTGGCCGCTGGTCCTGGCTAGCGCGGTGCGAGCGCGCTTCGCGCGGGTGCGTCGCGCCGACATGTGGCAGACGGACTGGTCGCCTTACCGCATGGTCTATCTGTTCCAGCGACCCGAGACGATGGCGCGCGCGGCGGGCAAGGCGCAGCTCGAATTGCGTCCGGGTTCCTGGCTGGTGAGCCTGGAGTTCGCCGTGCCCGGCCGCGCCGCAACGCATGTCCTGCACTGTGCGGACGGTCGCCGCGTGTGGCTGTACCGGATCGGGTAGACGGACTCTCGCCACCCGCATAGGAAAACGGCCGACGCTGCGTCGGCGATTTCATGATGGTCGGTGCACGTCGTCCCGCGCAGACTTCCTTGGTGGATCACAACCCCAAGGGTTTCAGCGATGGAAATGCCCGCCCCCGGGCTGCGTTCCCGGATTCTTGTCGCCGTCCTGTCCGTTCTGGTGTCATGCGGTTTGCTGCCGGCGGCATGGGCAGGAGAGGAGTCATCGCGGATCCCGCTGATGACACGGGTTCGGCCGTTCGATGTCCCCGCCGCGCTCGCGGACTGCGAGCGCCGTTCCCTGGCTGAGAGCATTGCCGGCCTGGAGCGCCTTCAGCCGGCCGCGAAGGTCGAGAAGGTCGCCGCAGCCAATGCCAGGCTGATCAGGAAGCTGCCGACACCGGAAGAGCTGTACATCGACGGCTACTGTTCCGACCTGTTCATGCGTGCCTACGCGCCGAATGGCTTTGTCGCGGTCTTCGGGGCGTCGGCACTGCGGGAGGATCATGTCATCTACCACGTCGTTCGCGAACTCGCGAACGCCTGGTCGCACAGCCAGAGCAGTCGCAGGTACCCCATCCTGACCGCGGCCGGCCCGGGGCTGATGGAAGCAGCCAATTGCGGTGCGAGCGGAGCGGCATCCGTTGCCGATTTCGGATCGACGACGTCGCAGCCGCGTGACCGCCCCTTGAGCCTGGGCTACGCAACGAGCTTCGGTGTGCCTGCCAGTTTGTTGCCGCAAACCCGCAGCGGCTCGCGGGCATGGGAAATCAATGTCTGCATCTCCAACGGCTACATCTTCCACAGCTTCGGCATGCGTGAATCCGAGATGATCGATCGAGCCGTGATCAGTCTCGTGACGCCGGGCGGTGTCGGCACCGATTGGGAGTTCTTCGAAATCGTCTCGAAGATTCAAACTCGAAAAGCTCCGAATCCGGGTATTGGCTCGAACACCGCCAAGGACAACCCCCAGCTCGTGCCGCTCGTGATACTCGTGCAGGCCACCACTCTTGCAGCCACCGAGCATGACGTCCTGGCCCGCGTGGCGGGCCAGGACTACGAGACCAAGTTCGCCGGGCAGCGGGAGAGTCTGGTGGACTACTGGCCGTCGTTGATGCGACGCCTCAACGCCATGCTGAAAGCGGGGACCATCCAGCCGCACGATCTCACCCTGTTCAAGTGCGCCGGCACGATCGCGGAAGCGCTGAACCTGATGGAGAGCTATGTCGCGCGCCGACCGCTCGAGGGTGGTCAGTGCGAGGGCTTGGCGCAGGCGGCATCGTCCGTGAGGCCGTGAGGGAGCAGCTGCGCACACGCATGGGAAATCGACCGAGCCTGTATAGGACTTGTCGACATCGCGTGCGAGTCTCGGCTGCTACACGATAGGCCATGGGCTTGATGCCTCCCACCATTGCAGTGAGCCATGGAATCCGTTCAGCACCAGGCTGAATCGACAGTCGCAGATCGGATACGAGAAGCGCTGGCCAAGTTTGACCAGCAACAGTTTCAGCCGGGGCTGCTGCTTCTTCTGCAACACAAGGGCGAAGCTGGCTTCGCCACGGCACTGGCCAGGCTCTATCGGCAATGGCGCATCGGGTCGAGGAACGCCCGAGGCTAACGCGGCCGTTCGAATCGCGACGTTTGTCTTCGAGGAGGGCGCCGTCGCACCTGAATTGGCTGACAAGCTCTGGGCGATTCCGGAATTTCCCAACAATTTCGTGAAGGGATTGGCGTACGAGAAGCGCCACCAGCCTCCTTTGAGCATCGCCCGAAGTGCCTGCACGGTCAGCTCGAACGCTGCGATGCCGCACGATCTGCGCTGGCCATCCGCATAGGCAAACAGCCGAGGCCGCGTCGGCTCCGTGCCGATGGACGAGCTGGAAGTGCATCGCCAGACTTTCCGTGTCCATGATTCACTGGAGATAAGCGATGGAAGTATCCAAACGCGTTGACCTCGACGCGCTTGCATATCCCAAGGTGTATGCGCTCGACGCGCAGTCCCAGAAGCACGTCCACGACCTGTGCTCGCTGCCTGGGAAAGAGTTGATTCGCCTCGGCAGCTTCGAAGTCCTAAAAAATTGCTCAGGAGAGCTCTACCTGCAGGGTCCGAACTCTCCCTTTACCCCCGGGGTAACCGAGGAGGGCGAATTGGGAGGCGCGGCCGAGAAGTTCAGGACGACCTACGCTCAGGCGGCCCGCCATCTGATGCTGGACTCGCTGCGCAGCAGCGGCCAGCTGAACTACCTGCAGCACAACGCCGACGAGCTGATCAACTCTCGGTATCGAGTGGTGATCGACGTCGACATCTATCGCAATCGTGGCTTCGACCGCGTCAAGATGCACAGGGACTCTCTGGGCTACACGATGTTCTTCAACCTGATGTACGACTTCGAGCGTGCAAGGCAACCGCCGCTTGACGAGACTCAGGGCCCTGAGTTCCTGATGAATCCGCCCGTCGACCAGAAGCGCTTCGCGGAGCTGAAGAAGCTCATGCCGCCGCTGTTCATCCAGGATCTGGAGCACCAGTACAAGGTGCTGCCCTCGCCCACCCAGATCCAGACGGTGAAGGTTCCCCGGGGTCACGCGGTTGGAGCGCTCGACGAGGCGTGCTTTCATTCGACACCGTACCCGTGGCGTCGCGGCAAGGTCTACGACCTTTACGAAGTTCAATCGCACTGGCGAGAAGCCTTGGTGGAAACAGAACCGAAACTCGTCGCGCAGTTCGATCAGTGGAAGAACAGCTTTCTGGGGGAGGAGTTCCCCAATCTTCCCGAGCTCGTCCGCCTCGAGGGCCAACTCATGAACCTGATGCGCGAGAAGACCGACGCGCATTACTCGTCGCTCGACGAGGGCGCTGTCAAGAAGATGCTGGCGGAGTTTCCGAGATTCGCGGAGAGCCTGGCCCGCAAGTGCGCCGGCCCCAACCCGTTCCTGGAGGCAGCGGTTCCGGGGGCCGGTGCGTATCCGGCAAAGACCGTACCGCTGGCGAAGGACCTGAAGCGTCAGCTGAGCGACGAGCTGCCGTCGAGTGGCGTCAAGGTCCAGGACCGTCCGGACTTCGTGCGCACTTGGGTCATGGGCGTCAAGAAATAGCCCGCGTGACGTGCCGAGGTGCCGCATCGGCACGTGTTCACCGGCCTGCGACCCGCCCGCACGGCGGGTCGCGCAATCCTCATCGTCTGCCACTCGCAGGCGACCATCGGAACGCCGCGCCGGTCGGCCAATTGTTCGTCACGTCGAGCCCATCACTGGCCGACGCACCGACCAATCGAATCGCCATTGCGTCGGTGCGTCCAGGTCGATGCCGATGCCCGCGGTGGAGCGCGCGACGTCGGCGCCAGGGCAAGCGCCATATCTCTGGAAGGATGAACACGCCGGCGACTTGGACGCGAAGCGCTTGTGCCTAGGCCGAGGTAGGTGATTGCTCGCGACGCGTTCGGGAAATGAAGGAACGCGGATCAGAAGTTCGACGATGGACCGCGCGGGCTGGCCTCTTCAAACTGCAATCACTCCCAATGCAGTTGAGGTACATACCATGCCACCCGCCCAGACAGCGCAACCGGCAACAGGGCTCGATCATGTTGCACGTCCCAAGGTCTACACCGTCAACGCCGCGTGCCGCAAGTGCGTGAAGTCGCTGGTGGACCTGGCCAGCTCCGCCGAGGATCCGGTCGGCGAAGCATTCCGCGTCGGCAGCATGGAGGTCCTCAATGAACCGGGAGCGCCGCTGTCGCTGGCAGGCCCGAACCTCCCGTACCACGCCGACGAAGTCGTGGACAAGAAACTGGCGCGCCGATTCATCGCCGACTACAAGGACGCCGCCGAGGCGGTGGTCATGGAGTCGTTGCGACAGAGCGGCCAGCTCGCGTACCTGACGGACAACGCCGACGCGCTCATCAACCACGAGTGGCGCGTCGTGATCGACATCGACATTTACTACCACCGTGAATCGTCCCACGTCGAGATGCACCGCGACACCAAGGGCTACACGATGTTCTTCAACCTGATCTATGCGACGGAAAAGCCGGTGCAGGGCCCGGAGTTCATCGTGAATCCCGGCGAAAACCCCAAGCGCTTGGCGCAAATCTCCAAGCTCATGCCGCCTCGCTTCGTGCAGCACCTGCGCGAGCAGTACGCCAAGTTGCCGCCGCCCGAAGAGATCGAGACGGTGGAGATTCCGTCCGGGGGCGGCGTCGCCATGGTCGACGAGCTGATCTACCACTCGACGCCGTACCCCTTTCACCGGGTACCCGGTATCACCATCTTCGATGTGTTCCGCAATTGGCCCGAAGCGGTCGCGCAAACCTACCCACAGAGCACCAAGGCCGCCAGCAGATCCCTGTGCATCCCGCCACCGCGGACGCTTCAAAACGAGACTGCCTTCATGCGCGGACTCCAGCGGATCGGCGTGGACAGCAACCAGATCGACGCTGAAACGATCACGAAGGTGCTGACCGACTTCCCGACCTTCGCACGCAACCTGGTGAACCTGTGCACGCGGCCGAATCCGTATCTCGAGGCCACGCTGCCCGAAATGCCCGGGCATCCAGGCATGACCGTGCCGCTGCCGCCGCTCAAGCGCCAGCTGAGCGGCAAGCTGCCGCCCCAGGGAGCGGATCAGGGACCGAATCGGCCGGCGTTCGTGCGGACCTGGGTGATGGGGGTGCCGAGGCGACCGGGCGTAGGCGTGCTCCGGTAGCGGCGACGTGCCGGGGTCATCTCCTGCGTAGGGCTGGTGGTTGGCTCAATGTCGACATCTGCAACGATTGCATCAAGAGGCCCGTGACAGACCATCGCCGAGTCGAATGGCGCCCGGTCCTCGCCGGCTATCGGCAGCCACTCCACCAGCAGGGCTCGTCGCGCATCTTCATGATGGCCTGCCACTTCGGCGCCTCCTCGTCGCGCTGCGCTTCCTTCATTCCCCAGAAGCCCCCGCGGCCCGGCTGTTGCGTGTAGCTGAACACGACGAAGAGCTGGCCGCCGGCCGCCTTCCACGCCTCGATCAGGCGCTGCATCGCCGCCCCCATGCGGGGATCGTGATTGGCGGCGCGAAACAGCGCCTCGGCCTTGCCGCCGCGCGGCACGGTGAGGTGCTGGCCGCCTTCGTAGGCCACCATCGGAACGCCGTGCCTGTCGGCCACCTTCTTGCTCGCCGCGATCCAGCCGGCGGCCTGCTCCAGCGCGCCCTCGCGCGGCGTGCGGCCGCCCGGCGTGTAGAGCGGCGGGGTGTCGCGCCCGGTGATCTCGCTGAACAGCGCCGTCAGGCCGCTCGCCGGGTCGTCGGCCCAGCGGTCGACGCTCGCCGCGTAGGTGTTGCTGCCCAGGTAGTGACCGAAGTAGGGGGCGATCGCCAGCGCGTCGAACTCGCGCGCGCACGGCCGGCCGAGCTCGGCCTTGGCCAGCTCGCAGGCGAGCAGCACCTGCGACACCTGGGGATTCGCCGCCTGGCTGTTGGCCACGCAGCGCACGCGCCGCGCGTCGGCGCCGAATTCCTGCTTGACGATGCGGCACAGCTGCGCCGCGCGCAGCGCATAGGCGTTGAGCCGCAGCTGCCACGGCTCCAGCGTCGCGTCGGGCCACTTGCTGCGCGCCATCTGCTCGTAGAGCGTGCCGGCGCGGCTGTACGGTGGCGCGGCATTCCACGGCTCGTTGCCGTATTCGAACCACAGCGTGCTGCCCGCCTTGAGCGAGCGCCGCGCCAGCCGCGCCAGCTCGCGCGCGAAGTCGTCGTCGATGCTGGGCGCCACGTTGATCCAAGGATCGGCACCGGTGGCCGCGGCCAGCGCGAACATCGCCTCGTAGGGCACGCCCGAAGGTCCGGCCCAGGTCGCGTCGCCGGGCCGCGGTCGCTGGTCCCAGCGCACCATGCCGGTCGCCTCGGTGGCGGACCACTTCATGAAGCGCAGCGCACGAAAGCCGCGCAAGTCGGCGAGGTAGGCGGGATGAAAGATCTGCGAGGCGTACAGCTGCTCCAGCGAGCGGAACGCCGACGCAGAGTCGCAGCTCGAGGCATCGGGCACGTACTTCTCGGGCGCATTCGCGCAGACGCCGCCCGGCCCGATGACGCGGATGTTGCGCAGCGGCTCCTGCTCGTTGATGCGCGTGATGCGGATGGACAGCCCCTCGCCGGGCTTGTTGGTCACGTCGAGCACGTCGCGGCCGGGACGCGATTCGGCCGCCACCTTCTTGCCCGCGCCGGCGTAGACCAGCGTGCCGTCGCCCTCGTACAGCACGACGTAGCGCCCCGCGGCGTGCGAGCCGCCGTTGCCCTGGAAGAGCAGCGCCGACACGTGGCGAAACTTGACGCGCGGGTCGTCGGCCGCGGGCAGGCGCTTCACCCAGCCGTTGGCATCGAGCTCGAGCTGCGCCTGCTCGCCGGTGTTGGCGCCGGAGCGTCCGGGCGCGAAGTCGCGGCATTGCGGCATCGATGCCTCGCAGCGCGTGGACCAGCCGCTGGCGCGCTTGAACTCGTCGATGAAGGGCCAATCCGACTGCCAGTAGATCGGCGCATCGAGGTTGATGCCGATGCCGGAGGTGGAGGGTGGCGCGTCGGCGGCGTGGGCGTGCAGCGCGACGGTCAGGAGCAGCAGAAGGAGGGTACGCATGCAGCCGCTTGTACCGCGAAGCGGTCGTGCCCGCAGCGGGCTGGGGGCTTTGGCCCGATGCGGGCAGCCGCGCACCTCAGCATCGGCAAACGACCGACTCTGCATAGGCACTTTGACGATGGACCGGCAAGGGCGCGCTGCGCAGACTCCATTGCTGATACCACCCAATGGAGTTCATCGATTGGAAACCGCAGTCCACCCGAGTTCCGGTCTCGACGCGATCGCACACCCCCGGGTCTATTCGCTGGGCGAGGCGTCGAGGAAGCACATCGCCAACCTGGTGCGCATTCCTGAGTACAGCAGGGATCCGACGGAGATTGGCTTGTTTCGCGTCGGCAGCATGGAGGTCGTGAGGCAGCAAAGTTCCGCGGGCCTGCGAGGTGGCTTGGGCCTGAAAGGCCCGAACCCTGCGCACCACGCCGACCTGGTGCAGGACCAAGCTGCGGCGAAACGCTTCATGGATCACTACGGGGACGCCGCCCACGACGTGTTGCTGGATTCGCTGCAGAAAAGCGGTCAGATGGCGTATCTCGAACAGAACGCCGACGCGCTCATCAACGATGATTGGAGCGTCGTCATCGACATCGACATCTTCTATTTTCGTCCCAGCAGCCGCGTGAAGATGCATCGGGACACGCTGGGCTACACGATGTTCTTCAACCTGATGTTCGCCTCGGATCAGCCGGTCCGAGGGCCGGAGTACATCCTGAACCCCGGCGAGAGTCCGCAGCGCTTCGAGCAGGTCCGCCACAGCATGCCCCCTCGCTTCGTCGAGCATCTGAAGGCGCAGTACGACAAGCTTCCGGCGGCTTCGGCGATCAAGATGCTGGACCTGCCGGCCTGGGGCGCCGTCGGCATGGTCGACGAACTGATCTATCACTCGACACCGTATCCCCGCCATCGGAACGACGGTCGGTTCGATGTCTTCGAGCTGTACCGCCACTGGAAAGCCGCTGCGGCGGAAACGTATCCGGCGCTGGCCGACGCGTGCAAGGCCAACTTGCCGTACGAGAAGGAGCCGAAGATTCTTCAGCTCTCGAGCGAAATCAACCGCATGCTCAACGCGGCCGGGCGGCAAGACGACGACGACATGGTCGACCCGGAGGTGCTCACCAAGGCGTTGCACGAGTACCCGGACTTCGCCAAGAACTTGCTCAAGCGGTGCAAAGGGACGCCCGATCCCTATGACGTCGCAGCGCTGCCTTCCGTGGCCGGGCATCCCGCCGTGGATGTCCCCCTCCCACAGAAACTCAAGCGCGAGCTGAGCGACCACCTGCCGGCCAAGGGCGAAAAAGTGGAGGTTGGGCGTCCGAAGTTCCTGAGAACGTGGGTCATGGCCGTGCCGCGCAAACGGGCGTGACCGGGGCGGCAGTTGCGCCCCCGCTGGCTCAATCCAGCCGCGAGCGATGCCGCGCAATCTGCGCGCGCACCTGCTCCGGTGCCGTGCCGCCCAGCAGGTTGCGCGCCTTCAGCGACCCGCGCAGGCTCAGCACCTCGAACACGTCCTCGCCGATCGACGCGTGATAGCCCTGCAGTGTGGCCAGCGGCAGCTCGCTCAGATCGACGCCCTGCTGGATCGCGCTCTTGACCGCGTGCGCCACCACCTCGTGCGCATCACGGAAGGGCAGGCCCTTCTTGACGAGGTAGTCGGCCAGGTCGGTGGCGGTGGCATAGCCCTTCAGCGCGGCCAGCTCCATCGCCTCGGCCTTCACGACGATGCCGCCCACCATCTCGGCCATGATGCGCAGCGTGTCGCGCAGCGTGTCGACGGTGTCGAACAGCGGCTCCTTGTCTTCCTGGTTGTCCTTGTTGTAGGTGAGCGGCTGGCCCTTCATCAGCGTGAGCAGGCCCATCAGGTGGCCGACGACGCGGCCGCTCTTGCCACGCGCCAGTTCGGCGACGTCGGGGTTGCGCTTCTGCGGCATGATCGACGAGCCGGTGCAGTAGCGGTCGGCCAAGTCGATGAAGCCGAAGCTCTGGCTCATCCACAGCACGATCTCCTCGGCCAGCCGCGACACGTGGACCATCGTGATGCTGGCGAAGGAAGCGAACTCGAGCGCGAAGTCGCGATCGCTCACCGCGTCGAGGCTGTTCTGGCACACGCCGTCGAAGCCCAGCGTGCGGGCCACCCGCTCGCGGTCGAGCGGGTAGCTGGTGCCGGCCAGCGCCGCCGCGCCCAGCGGCAGGCGATTGGTGCGCCGGCGAACGTCGGCCAGCCTTTCCTCGTCGCGCGCGAACATCTCCACGTACGCCAGCAGGTGGTGCGCGAAGCTCACGGGCTGGGCGACCTGCATGTGGGTGAAGCCGGGCAGGATGGTCTCGACATGGCGCTCGGCCACCTCGACCAGCGCCAGCTGCATGCGACGCAGCAGCGGGGCCAGCGTGTCGATCTCCTCGCGCAGCCACAGCCGCACGTCGGTGGCGACCTGGTCGTTGCGCGAGCGGCCGGTGTGCAGCCGCTTGCCGGCGTCGCCGACGAGCTGGGTCAGGCGCGCCTCGATGTTGAGGTGCACGTCCTCCAGGTCGAGCTTCCATTCGAAGCGGCCCGACTCGATCTCTTCGGTGATCTGCGCCATGCCGCGGCGGATGGCTTCGAGGTCGTCGGCGCCGACGATACCCTGCGCGGTCAGCATCTCGGCGTGGGCCAGCGAGCCCGCGATGTCGGCGCGCCACAGGCGCTGGTCGAACGACACGCTGGCGGTATAGCGTTTCACCAGCTCGCTCATCGGCTCGGAGAACAGCGCCGACCAGGCTTCGGATTTCTTGTCGAGTTGATTGGAGGAGGACATCGGGTAAGCGGGCGTTGCCCCTGTGGCGGCGGGAGGCCGGAGTTGGCGACAATCGCGATGCAGGACGCTGCGATTCTATCGACCACCCCATGCCGCCCCCATCGTCACCGGCCCACGATGACCGCCTCGCGCACCCGCCGAGCGAGTGGCCCGAGTCGACGCGCACGGGGCTGCGCAGCAGCGCCTTCGGCAGCACGCTGTTCGACGCACCGGCCGTCGCTGCGCCGGCGCCGTCGGCCTTCGACGTCTGCCACGTCGGCGTGGTGCTGCGGGCGGTGCTGTTCGTCAACGGCGTCGTCGCGGTCGGCGTGATGTTCGCCGCGCCCGGCGTTGCGTCCTGGCTGTCGCTCGCGACCACCGCGTTCGCCGTCGCGCTGCCGGGTGTCCTGATGTGGCTGCTGGCCGCCTGCCTGCTCAAGCGCTCGCTCGACCGGCTGCCCTTGCCGTCGCAGTGGGCGGTGGCGACCGCGCTGGGCGCGGCCGGCGGGGCGTTCGGCTGGGGCCTGGTGTCGGCCTCGGGCCTCGAGGCGTTCGATGCGCGCCGCTGGCTTCCGCCGGCACTGGCCGGGGCCGCCCTCGCCGCGGTCATGTTCCAGTGGCTGCGGCTGCGCGCCAAGGCCAAGCTGCCGGCCGACACCACGGCCCGCCTGGCCGAGCTGCAGTCGCGCATCCGGCCGCACTTTCTGTTCAACACGCTGAACACGGCGCTGAGCCTGGTGCGGCTCGACCCGGCGCGCGCCGAGGGGGTGCTCGAGGACCTGGCCGAGCTCTTCCGCGTGGCGCTCACCGACACCGGCGAATCGGTCAGCCTCGGCGAAGAGGTCGAGCTCGCGCAGCGCTATCTTGCGATCGAGCAGATCCGCTTCGGCAGCCGCCTGCAGGTGAGCTGGGAGCTCGACGCCGACGCCGGCGCCGCGCGCGTGCCACCGCTGCTGCTGCAGCCGCTCGTGGAAAACGCGGTGCGCCACGGCGTCGAGCCGGCGCCCGACGGAGGCATCATCCGGGTCAGGACCCGGGTGAAGATGGGACGTGCCATGGTGTCGATCGCCAACACGGTGCCCAAGGGGCCGTCGCGGCCCGGCCGCGGCATGGCGCTGGCCAACGTGCGTGAGCGCTTGCGCCTGATGCACGATGTCGCAGCGCACTTCGACACCCGACGAGACCGGGACGTGTATCGAGTGCAGATCGTGGTGCCGCTATGAATGGACTTGCCCGCGCGCACGGTTGCCCGAAGCCGGGCAAGATCCCCCTGGGGGGTCGGCTGCGGTACTCCGCAGACGGGGGGTTCTCATGATTCGTGTGCTTCTGGTCGATGACGAAGAGCTGGCCCGCGTGCGCCTGCGCGGGCTGGTCGAGGACTGTCCGCAGCCGAAGTCGGTGGTCGTCGGCGAGGTGGGCAACTCGACGCAGGCGCTGGTCTGGCTGCAGTCGCAGCATTGCGACCTGATGCTGCTCGACATCCACATGCCGGGCCGCGACGGCGTGCAGCTCGCCGCCGAGCTTCGCCAGCGGCCGCAGGCGCCGGCCATCGTCTTCGTCACCGCGCATGCCGAGCACGCCCTGAAGGCCTTCGACGTCGAGGCCGTCGACTACCTGACCAAGCCGGTGCGCCGCGAGCGCCTGCACGCTGCGCTGCAGCGTGTGGCGCAGCGTCTGGCGCTCGCGCTTCCGGCGGCCGCGCCGCCGGCGCAGGCCGAGCCGGTGGTGGTGGTCAGCGACCGCGGGCGCATCGTGCGCGTGCCGGTCTCGGAGGTGCTGTACCTGAAGGCGGAGCTCAAGTACGTGACCCTGCGCACGGCCGACCACACCTATGTGCTCGACGACGCGCTGAGCGACCTGGAGCAGCGCCTCGGCAATCGCTTCATCCGCGTGCACCGCAACGCGCTCGTCGCACGCCGTGCGGTGCGCGCCCTGGAGCGCCGCGCCATTGCCGGCAGCGACGAAGAAGGCGGCGAGAGCTGGGCGGTTCGTGTCGCGCCGGTCGACGAGTGGCTCGCCGTGTCGCGGCGCCAGGCCACGGCGGTGCGCGAGGCGCTGGTAGCCGCCGGCCTGTAGGCGAAAGCACGCGATGGCAGCGCCGCGCATCTGGTACGACCCGCCGCCGTTCAGCTGGGGGCGCGTGGTGCGCATCGGCTTGATCTGGCTGGCCGTCGTCGTCGTGCTGCTGGTGCTGATGCCCAGCCCGCCCCGGGAGGAGCGAGCGGCCAAGCCGCCGGCCGAGGAGCTGCCGCTTGCCTATGTGCCACCGGCCTCGCGTCCGCTGGCACTCGCCACGTCCGCGGCCAGCGGGCCGCCGCGCACCGCGGTCGCCGCGGTCACCGCCGTGCGCGAGATCGAGGCCTGCGGCGGGCGGCGGCTGAAGGTCGCCGCCGACAAGCCGGTCGACGCCAGCCTGCTCGAGCAGGTCGACACCCGCGATGTCCGCCTGCGCAGCGTGACGGCGATGCGCTATGGCGGCGAGGCTGCGCGTGCCGCCGCCGCGCTGCTCGACACCCCCGGTCCCGCGGCGCTGGAGGCGGTCGCCAACGCGGCGGCCACCGGGCATGACGCGCGCGCCTACGGCCTGGCCTTTCGCGCCTGCGGCGGCGTGCGTCCGCCGCAGCAGCGCGGCTCCTGCCAGCTGCTGTCCGCCGACCAGTGGAGTCGGCTCGACCCCGACAACGCCGCCCCGTGGTTGTATGTCGCGGCGCTGGCGCAGCAGCGCGGCGACGAAGCCGGCGTGTCCGAGGCGATGCAGCGCGTCGCCAAGGCCAAGCGCGTGGACGACGTCGCGGGCGTGCTGCCTTCGCTGGTGCTCCAGCACGCGCCGCGCGACGATGCTTCGCTGCTGCCCACGGTGCGCCTGCTGGGCGAGGTCCTCGAGCAGCAGGCGGCCTGGAGCCTTCCTGCCTACGGCACCGCGCACACCTTCTGCAGCGATTCCGCGGTACGCGACCCGGCGCGCCGCCAGACCTGCGGCGAGATCGCCGACCTGCTGGTGCAGCGCTCGACCACGCTGATCGAGCATGCCAACGGCGCCGCGATCGGCAAGCGTGTCGGTTGGACCGACGAGAAGATTCAGGCGCTCAAGACCGAACGCGACGCCATCGGCGAGGTGACGGGCCGCGCGCTGGCCCTCGAAGGCGATCCGTTCAGCTGCGCCTGGGCCCGCCGCGGCCTGGCCCACCACCGTAGCGTGGCCGAGCAGGGCGAGGTCGAAACGGGGCGCGTTGCCATCCGGCAATCGGGGCGCGATGCGGAGCAGTGGGCGAAGGCGGCGCGGGAGCGGATGGAGAAGGCGCCGCAGGTCAGGCGCGGCGGTGGATGAGCGCCTGAGTTTTTCTCCCGGCTCTACCCCGTGTTGCGCAAGCCCGCCGCGACCCCGTTGATCGAGATGTGAATCCCGCGCTGCACGCGTTCCATGCCCGGATCGCCGTCGCGACGCTCTCGATAGCGGCGCATCAGCTCCACCTGCAGGTGGTTCAGCGGATCGAGGTACGGAAAGCGGTGCTCGATCGAGCGCGCGAGCGAAGGATTCGACGCGAGTCGCTGCTTCTCGCCGGTGATCAGCGACAGCGCGTCGTCGGTGCGCTGCCATTCGGCGCGGATCAGCGAGAAGATGCGCTTGCCCAGCCGCTTGTCCTCGACCAGCTCGACGTAGCGCGCCGCGATGCCGAGGTCGCTCTTGGCGATCACCATGTCCAGGTTGGACATCAGCGCGCGAAAGAAGGGCCACTGCTTGTGCATGCGCTGCAGCAGCGCGAGACGCTCCTTGCGCGTCTTGGCGTCGGCCAGGTACTGCTCGATGGCCGAGCCGAAGCCGCACCACCCGGGCAGCGCGACGCGGCACTGGCCCCAGCTGAAGCCCCATGGGATGGCGCGCAGGTCCTCGATGGCGCGGGTGGCCTTGCGCGAGGCCGGCCGCGAGCCGATGTTGAGCTCCGCGATCTCGCGGATGGGCGTCGCGCTGAAGAAATAGTCGGTGAACCCGGGCGTCTCGTAGACCAGCTTGCGGTAGGCCGCGAAGCTGGCATCGCTGATGGCACGTGCCGCCTCGAGAAAGGCCTTGGGCGCGCTCTTCGTGGGGTGCAGCAGCGTGGCTTCGAGGGTAGCGGCGACCAGCGTCTCGAGGTTGCGACGCCCGATCTCGGGATGCGAGTACTTCGACGCGATGACCTCGCCTTGCTCGGTGAGCCGGATCTGCCCGTTCACCGTGCCGGGCGGCTGCGCGAGGATGGCCTGGTAGCTGGGCCCGCCTCCGCGACCCACCGTGCCGCCGCGGCCGTGGAACAGGCGCAGCGTCAGGCCCTGCTCGCGGCCCAGTTCGGCGAACAGGTCGACCAGCGCGATCTCGGCGCAGTACAGCTCCCAGTTGCTGGTGAAGGTGCCGCCGTCCTTGTTGCTGTCGCTATAGCCCAGCATGATGTCCTGCTCGCAGCCGGAGCGCTTCATCATCTCGGTGATGCCGGGCAGGGCGTAGTAGCCGCGCATGATCGGCGCCGCCTGGCGCAGGTCGGCGATGGTTTCGAACAGCGGCACGACGATGAGGTCCGATTCGGCGTGGTCGTCCAGCGTGCCGCGCAGCAGGCCCACCTCCTTGAACAGCACGAGCACCTCGAGCAGGTCGCTCACGTCCTCGGTGTGAGAGATGATGTAGTGGCGCAGCGACTCGCGGCCGTAGCGCTGCAGCATCACCAGCGCGGCCTCGAAGATCGCCAGCTCGCTTTGCGCATGCTCGCTGTAGGCGGCGGCGCGCACGCGCAGCGGTCGCGCGTCGTTGAGCAGCCTCAGCAGCAGCTGGCGGCGCTGCGGCTCGTCGAGCGCGCTGTAGTCGGGCTCGAGGCGCGCCACCTTCAGCAGCTCGGCGACCACCGCCTCGTGCTTGTCCGAACTCTGCCGCAGGTCCACCGTCGCCAGGTGGAAGCCGAAGACCTGCACCGCGCGGATCAGCGGCGCAAGACGCGGCTGGGTGAGCGCCGCGGCGTGGTGCGAGATCAGCGATGCCTCGACGACGCGCAGGTCCGCCAGCAGCTCGGCGGCCGTGCGATACGGGTTCTGCGGTGCCACCGCGTGGCGCAGGGCCTCGGTGCCGGTCAGCTCGTGCAGCGTGGCCGCGAGGCGCGCGTACACGCCGATCAGCGCGCGGCGGTAGGGCTCGTCCTCGCGGTGCGGGTTCTGGTCGGGCGAGGCCGCGGCCAGCGCGCGCATCTCGGCCGACACCGGCGCCAGCGTGGCCGAGATCGACAGCTCCGCGCCCAGCTCGTGCACCTCGGTCAGGTAGAACCGCAGCACCGTCTCTGACTGGCGTGCCAGCGCCATGCGCAGCGTGTCGGCGGTGACGAAGGGATTGCCGTCGCGGTCGCCGCCGATCCAGTTGCCCATTCGAAAGAACGTCGCGATGCCGTGTCCCGGCAGCGCGTGCTCCAGCTCGCGGTACAGGCGCGGGATCTGGCGCAGAAACGTGGCGTGGTAATAGGACAGCGCGTTCTCGATCTCGTCGGAGACGCTGAGCTTGGCCGTGCGCAGCATGCGCGTCTGCCAGAGCTGCGTGACGCGCGCGCGGATGAGCGCCTCGTTGTCGGCGCGGTCCCGTTCGGTGGGCAAGGTCTCGCGCGCCTCCACCAGCTGCGCGATCGCGCGCTCTGCGTCCAGGATGCTCTTGCGCTGCACCTCCGTCGGGTGCGCGGTCAGCACCGGCGAGATGTGCGCGCGCCGAAGGGCGCCGACGATGTCGGCCGCGCGGATGCCGGCGTTGGCCAGCCGCTCCAGCGACATCGTGAGCGAGCCTTCCTGCAGGTGGCCCTGCCGCTCGTGGTGATCGCGCCGGCGCACGTGGTGCCGATCCTCGGCGATGTTGGCCAGGTGCGAGAAATAGCTGAAGGCCCGGATGACGCTGACCGTCTGGTCGCCCGAAAGGTTCTTCAGCAGCCGGTCGAGCGCGCGGCCGGCCTGCGCGTCGCTCTTGAGGCGGTAGGCCACCGACAGCTTGCGCACGCGCTCGATCAGCTCGAAGGCATCCTTTCCCTCCTGCTCGCGGATCACGTCTCCGAGAATGCGGCCGAGCAGCCGGATGTCTTCGACAAGAGGTCGGTTCTTCTCGGCGGCGTCGCTCGACGCACGCTGGGCGGCAGATGCGGTCATGGGGGGTGGGCTCCGGGAGGCCGTCAATGTAACCCAATTACATCGGTCATCGGGCGAGAAAACAGCCCCCCGGCACCCCCGCGCCAACGGTGCGGAGAGCAGGTTGGACCTGATCTGCGACGCCACGAGGCGTTAGCATGGCCGCATGCCTTTCGCCCCCCCCTCGACCCCGCTGTCCGTCACCATCGCGACCCGCGAGAGCCGCCTCGCGCTGTGGCAGGCGCAGCATGTTCGCGACCTGCTCGTGAAGCACTTCGGCGCCGAGGTGCAGCTGCTCGGCATGACGACGCGAGGCGACCAGATTCTCGACCGCTCGCTCGCCAAGGTCGGCGGCAAGGGCCTGTTCGTGAAGGAGCTGGAGACCGCGCTGGAAGAAGGGCGCGCGCAGCTCGCCGTCCATTCGCTGAAGGATGTGCCGATGGACCTGCCGCCGGGCTTCGAGCTGGCGGCCGTCCTCGAGCGCGAAGATCCTCGCGATGCCTTCGTGTCGGGCCGCTACGCGATGCTGGCCGAGTTGCCGCAGGGCGCACGCGTGGGCACCTCGAGCCTGCGACGTGTCGTCCAGCTGCGTGCGCTGCGTCCCGACCTGGTGATCGAGCCCTTGCGCGGCAACCTCGACACGCGGCTGCGCAAGCTCGACGAAGACCGCTACGACGCGATCGTGCTGGCCGCCGCCGGCCTCAAGCGGCTGGGTCTTGCCGCACGCATCCGCGGCGTGTTCGAGCCCGGGCAGATGCTGCCGTGCGCCGGCCAGGGAGCCCTCGGCCTGGAGATCCGAACCGACGCGCAGCAGCTGCGTGGCGTGCTGCCCGCGCTGACGCACACGCCCACACTGCTGGCGGTGGAGGCGGAGCGCGCGGTGTCGCGCGCGCTCGGCGGAAGCTGCAGCGTGCCGTTGGCCGCCTTCGCGGCGTGGCATGGCGACGAGCTGCAACTGCACACCGCGCTGGGTCATTCCGGCCGCGCCGACGCGCCGCTGCTGCGAGCGCAGGCCGCTGCGCCGGTCACGTCGGTGGCCGAAGCGCGCGCCCTCGGCGAGCGCGCTGCCGCATCGCTGCGCGAGCAGGGCGCGGCCGACTACCTGGCGCACTGAACGCATGCGTGTCATCGTCACACGCCCTGCCGCGCAGGCGGCCGCGTGGGTGCGGTCGCTGCGGACCCACGGCATCGAGGCCGTGGCGCTGCCGCTGATCGACATCGGGCCGCCGGCCGACGTGGGGGCGGTGCATGCGGCCTGGCACAGTCTCGCGCAGCATCGCATCGCGGTCTTCGTCAGTCCCAATGCCGCCGAATCGTTCTTTCGTCATCGGCCGCAGGGCGCGGCCTGGCCGCCGGGAGTGCTCGCGGGCTCGGTGGGCCCCGGCACGACTCGGGCGCTGCGCAGCCTGCAGGTGCCGGCGGCTGCGATCGTGGAGCCCGCCGCGGATGCGGCGCAGTTCGATTCCGAAGCGCTGTGGCAGCGCCTGCGCGACGAGCCGTGGCGCGGCGCCTCCGCGCTGATCGTGCGCGGTGACGGCGGGCGCGAGTGGCTGGCCGACACCTTGCGCGCACACGGCGCGCACGTGAGCTTCGTGTCGGCCTACCGACGCGCGGCGCCGACCTTCGAAGCCGACGCGCGGCGCCTGCTCGACGCCGCGCTGGACCAGCCGGCGCAGCACCTGTGGTTCTTCAGCAGCTCCGAAGCCATCGACCATCTGCTGCGAGCGTGCCCGGGCCGCGAGTGGGGCACGGCGCGCGCGGTGGCGACGCATCCGCGCATCGCGAGCCGCGCGCGCGAGAGCGGGTTCGGGCAGGTCCACGAGACGCGCCCCACGCTGGACGCCGTGGTGGCCTGCATACAATCGATCGCATCGTGAGCCAACCGCCGATCGAAGTCCTTCCCGCCCCCGCCGTGCCGGCGGCACCGTCCGCCGAGATGCCCGTGCCGAGGCGCTGGTGGTGGGCCGGCGCCGGGCTGCTGCTCGCGATCGCGCTGCTCGCGCTCATCGTGGCCTGGATGGCGCAGCAGCGCATCAAGCTGCTGCAGCAGGAGCTGGTGCGGCGCCAGCAGGACAGCGGAAGCCAGGCGGTCGAGGCGCGCACATTGGCCAAGCAGGCGAGCGATGGGATGCGCGACAACGCGGCCAAGATCGCGCTGCTGGAGGCGCGTGTGGCCGAGGTCGCCATCCAGCGCAGCCAGCTCGAGGACCTGATCCAGTCACTGTCGCGCTCGCGTGACGAGAACGTGGTCGTCGACATCGATGCCGCGATCCGCGTCGCGCTGCAGCAGACCGCGATCACCGGCACTGCAGAGCCGCTGGTGTCGGCGCTGAAGCAGGCCGACGAGCGGCTGGCGCGCTACAACCAGCCGCGCCTCGAAGGCGTGCGCCGTGCCATTGCCCGCGACCTCGATCGCGTGAAGGCGGTCGGCGTCACCGATCTGCCGACACTCAGCATCCGGCTCGACGAGGCGGTGCGCCTGGTCGACGAGCTGCCGCTGCTGTCGGTCGTCGAGCCGCGCAAGCCGGCGTCGTCGCCGCTGTCCAGGCAGGCGCAACGCAGCGCGCCGGTGGCGCCGGAGGCCAGCGCCGCGGCCTGGGCAAGCGTGCTCGACACCACCTGGCGCGAGTTCACCGATCGCGTCTGGTCCGAAGTGCGGTCGCTGGTGCGCGTGACCCGCATCGATCATCCCGAGGCGATGCTGCTCGTGCCGGAGCAGGCGTACTTCGTGCGCGAGAACCTCAAGCTGCGCCTGCTCAACGCACGCCTCGCCCTGCTGGCGCGCCAATACGACGCGGCGCAGGCCGACCTGCAGGTGGCGCAGTCGGCGCTCGATCGCTACTTCGACCGCGGCTCGCGCCGCCATGCGCTCGCGACCGATCTGGTCCGCCAGGTCGCGACACAGGCGCGGCACGTCGGCGTGCCGCGGCCGGACGACACGCTGGCAGCCTTGTCGGCCGCCTCGGCGGGCCGTTGAATGCGTGCCGTCATCTGGTTCCTGCTGATCTCCGCGGTGGCCGTCGTCGCCGCGACGACCCTGGGCACCAATGACGGCATCGTCAGCATCTACTGGGGCACGTGGCGGCTGGATACCTCGCTGAACCTGTTCCTCCTGGCGCTGGTCGGAACCTGCTTCGTGCTCGCGTCGGTGATCCAGGCGGTGCACTCGCTGACCGGGCTGCCGCAGCGAGCGCACGAGTGGCGCGTCGCGCGGCGCGACCGCACCGCACAGGCGGCGTTGCGCGATGCGCTGGCCCAGTACTTCGGCGGTCGCTACAGCCGCGCTCAATCGGCGGCACAGCGGGCGCTGGCCATCCAGGCCGACACGCCGGATCTGACGCAGGACAACGAGTTCACCGTGCTCGGTCACCTGCTCGCCGCCGGCAGCGCGCACCGCCTGCAGGACCGCGCCAAACGCGACGACGAGCTCAAGCGTGCGCTGGAGCTGGCGCGCACCAGCTTCGCCGCACGATCCGCGGAAGAGGGCGCCCGGCTGCTCGCAGCCGAGTGGGCGCTCGACGACCGCGACGCCGCCCGCGCGCTGGAGCTGCTTGCCGAGCTGCCGCCCGGCGTGGCGCGTCGCACTCATGCGCTGCGACTCAAGCTGCAGGCCACGCGGCTGGGCCGGCAGCCGCAGGAGGCGCTCAAGACCGCGCGGCTGCTTGCCAAGCACCAGGGCTTCTCCAAGGTCGCGGCGCAGGGCTTGCTGCGCTCGCTGGCATCGGAATCGCTGGCCACGGCGCGCGACATCGACCAGCTGCGACGCGTGTGGCTCCAGTTCGACAACGCCGATCGTCGCGACCCGTGCGTCGCGGCCGGCGCGGCGCATCGCGCCGCCGAGCTGGGCGCGCCGGAAGAAGGGCGCGCCTGGCTGCGGCCGTTCTGGGAGCGCCTGGGCGAGCTCAGCGCCGACGACCGGGCCGCGGTCGCCATCGCGCTCGTCGCAGCACTTCCGGGCATGGGCCCCGAGTGGCTGTCCCGCCTCGAGGCGGCCGCGCAGGCCTTCCCGCGCGAGCCTGCCATCGCGCACGCGGTCGGCAGTGCGCTGGCCGAGCGCAAGCTGTGGGGCAAGGCGCGCCAGCTCCTGGAAAGCGCCGCCGACGACCCCGAGCTGCCGCTCGCACAGCGCCGCCACGCCTGGCTCACGATGGCCCGCATGGCCGAGGAAGAAGGTCAGCGCGAACGCGCCGTCCGCTGCTTCGAAGCCGCCGCCCGGCTGGCTTAGCGCCGAGTCGTGCTATAGTTGCGGGCTTACGCGGCTGTAGCTCAGTTGGATAGAGTACTTGGCTACGAACCAAGGGGTCGTGGGTTCGAATCCTGCCAGCCGCGCCAATTTCTACTTCTAGATCAACGGCTTAGAGACCTGCGCCTCTAAGCCGTTTGTCTTTCTGCGTGACTCTGCGTGAGTAGGCACCAAGTCATCTTGACCTCGTAGAGCGAAGCTCTCATTGGGGCGGAGGCTCGTCTTGATGATGTGGGTTGCGTGACTTCACCAAGTCATCTTGACCTCAAGACCACTTGGTGTCGCGATGCGAATCGCCTTTGACGATCTCGTTCGCGCGCATGGCAAGGACGCTGGTGATGGCCTCGATCCCTGCTTGTCCGGCTCGAAGGCACTTCATCCTTGCGAACGAATGCGCAAGCCGGTTCGCCAGTGCCGGCGCATCGCATGAAGCAACGCAAGTACATGCCGATGAAGCGCACACCCTCGGGTCGCAACGCTAATTGGCGCCCCAGCGTCTCAACGCTCACCGCACCTGGCCCACTCCCGCTCAGAAGCTGACCCACTCGGTTTCACGCTTCACTGTCGTGCTCGCTTGACCTGCTTCGTGGGGACGCTGCTAGGGCCGCTTTGCGCCGACCAACTGTGCGTCGCCAACTGCAGCCTGACCATCGGTTGGAAAGTTGGAAACGCTCGATCCAGTAGATGGAGCGATCGACCGCTGACCTGACGACAGCGGCACAGTGGCTGCTGGATCGTTCGCCGACAGCTCTCTGAGGCTTAGCGGCTGGTCGCCTTGAAAAACTGGCGGCCTCAAGCCGGCCAGGTGCGGTCATCCGCGAGCGGCCGCTATCCGCCAACGGACGTTCCGGGCAGTCGATACGCTGCGCCCTTCCTCAAGCGCTACCCGAAGGTGCCACGCTGCCCTCCGTCAGCGGCGTTCGAGCAGTGCCTTCTTCGACACACCGTCAACGGGTAGCGAGAGGTGGGCATGCACGATCCTCCATGCCGCCGCCTCTCGGGGCATCTGCAGCGTAGTCCGGTTGATCAACGACCGAAGACGTTGCCCGTCGGGAGCCACGGCCGAGAAGACAAGAAGTCGTGGCCACAAGCCGGGTCGCCATCGGCATGGGACCGCAGCCGGCCGACTTCGACGAGCACCTTATCCGAGCCGAGCGACCCGAACCAGTCTTGCACATCGTTCGCCAGGCGCCGAGAAGCTCGTACTCCCACGCGTCCCAGGCATCGAAGACTGAAGCATCGTTTGCAAACAACTAACCCGTGAAGCGCACGCGCGGGATCCAGTTCGGGGCCCTGCGGGCTAGGCGGCTGGCCTCATCCTCTCCGTCGAAGCGCCCGGGTGTTCGTCGCAGCCGCGCCGGGTCCACGTCCTCGAAGTTGACGTTGACCGGCGTAGGCGGTCCCATCGATCTCGCTCGTGACGACCGCACCGCTCCGCGGGTGCCGCAGACGTCAAAGCGCAGTCTTCGTACCGAAGGTGTAGTGACTGACGCGGGTGGGATGTGCCACCTCGACGGAGAGAGTGCCGGTGGGACATGACGTCCACACGCCTCCATGCTTCTGGCAGAAGGTGCAACCGCAAGCCCGCGCGGGTATCTCCCCGGCCTCGGGCTCCCAGCTGAGCTCGAACCGGATGTTTCCGCCATGGCAGGAGCCGTGGATGAGTGTGGAAGAGACGCTGACGAATGAGGTGCGGTCCAACGCACGGCAGCATACGCGCGTGCTGCCAGCGTTGCCCGCGGTCGCGCTGGACGGTCGAGCACCGCGACGATCCGCCGACCAAGCGCGTGCAGCACCGGAGCGGTACGTTCCGGACGCGCGCGCGAGAATCGGCGGATTCGAGCAACGAGGCCTATTTGACGGTGCCCTCACGCAGGTCCGGCATGACCAGCCGCAGTTCCTTCTCGATCTCATTGGCGATCGCTGCGGAACCTGCCTCGTTCGGATGCATCGTCCCATCGAAATCGCCCTGTTGATCGCAGGAGTCTTCTGCCCATCGGTAGTATTTGACGGCCGTGGAGCAGTACCCGTGCCGGTCGAAAAGCTCGGCCAGGCCGCCGATGCGCCGCCAGTTGGCCGGCTGCCCCAGTTGCCTAAGGGCCGCATTCCGTCGCTCGACGAGGATGCCGATCTCACTGTTGAGCAGATCTCCCATGGTGTTGAAGTAGCCCGCTTCCTGCGCCGTGACGTCGAACACCCCGGTCGTCGCGTCTTCGAACACCTCGCAGCCATGAGCCGGCTGGCCCGATGCGTTGTTGAAGAGGCGGCCCGGGTACTCGGTCATGAGCACGTGGCCGATCTGCAGGCCGTCAAGCGCAGGCGCCAGCTTCGGGTATTCCGCGTCACGCAGCTGCAGCAGCTTCTCCATGAACGAATTCAGTGGTTGCGCTCCACCGAATATGTTGGTCGTCAGTGCGGCGAGGATATCGGCGAAGCCCGCGTCGTTGCCGCCGGCCGAGACGAGGAGCGCATCGATGCGGTGGTCGCCGACGGTCTCTCTCACCTGCCGCAATTGCTCCACGATCCCGTCGACCTTGGCCCCGGACTTGGCGAATGACAGGAAGACTGCATACGGCCAGTCCTTCTGGATCTTCTTGGCCGCCAGGGCAGGGGCCGACTTGAGCGATCGATGATCGCGTGCGTCGTACCAGACGGGCTTCCTCGCCATCTCGGGCTTTCTATCGAACTTGTACATCTGGGACGTATCCGTGAAGCAGTTCTGTCCGTAGAACACCGAGCCGGCCAGCGAGGCGCCTGGCCTGTCGGGGTTCCCTTCGCCTGAGGCGTAGGAGTCGCCCACGGAGACGATCAACGGAACACGTTTCGGAACCTTTACCGGCACCGAGGCCGTCTGAACGACGCTCGTCCCGCTGAAGGCCTCCGCCTTGATGGCGTGCTCCGCAAGGCCCAGCGGATTGGAGGGCAGCGGCACCGAGAACGAGTGTCGACAGTCGGTGACCTTGCGCACCGGAGGCCGATTGCGGTTCTTCGGAATGCAGGTGCCGTCGCCTCGGAACGCTTCGGTGACGACGGTGAACTTCTCGATCTCGATGGACCCTCCGGGGAGCACCGGGTGAGGACCGGTCAGAGCGAGCACGAGCGAGCTGACGCCTTGCGGCAGGGTGCGCACCGACAGCGTCCGCACGTTACACGGCTTGGCCTCGTCGGCGGTTTCCACCTCGACCGACACGGTCTCCCCGAAGCTGCACACGTCGGCGATCATCTTCCGGTGCGTCGGCGCCGTCAGCGTGCTTCGGATGAATGAGGCCTCATACCGATGCGTTTCCGCGTTGTAGCCGGCGCCGATGACGTTGTCCGGCTGCAGCGCAATCTGGATGCCTCCGGTGACAGCAGCCGCTTGCACGGTTCTCGACGTCGACTCGGTGGAAGCCGGTTCGGCCACGTCGCTTCCTCCGCCGCCGCATGCGGCGAGGGCAGCCATGGCGACGACGAGGGGCAACGCCGCGGATCGGCCGATGGAGGTAGGCCAAACCCCGTGGAACACCTTTGCAGTAATCAGTTTCACGATTCCTCTCCTTGAAAAGGCGGTCGCTCCCCGGCGGACCCGAGGGTCTCGCCGGACAGTGCACGCATGGGGTGCCCCCGATGAATCGGGGGACTCGAGCGGCAGGCCATTTGACGGCCGGAGGACGCGATGGCGGTGTCGGCGCGGCGTGACAACCGGGCGCCGGACCCGTGACAGACAGCGGGACAAGTGGCCACGAACCCCGCTACGAAGCCGTCGCCACGGGGCGTAGACTCGTCAGCCGATTGGAGGTCGCTCGTGGTGCCGCCAGCCGCGCGAAGCTTTGGAGAATGGGTCCGCAGCGAGCGTCTTGCGCTCGGGCTGACGCAGCAACAGCTCGGCGAGCGGGTCAGCTGCTCGTCCCACGCCATCCGCAAGATCGAAGCGGGGGAGCGGCAACCTTCCGAAAGGCTGGCCCAGCGGCTGGCGTCGCACCTGCAGCTTGGCAGCGCGGATCGCGGCCGTTTCCTTGCTGCGTCCCGCGGCCATCCCGGGCACCCGGCCCTAGTGCCCGGCACGGTTTCGCCGGCCCGTGGCAGCCACGGGGCGAGCGCGCTGGCGTGGCCGCAGATCCTCCCGCTCGTGGGTCGTGAACCGGAGCTGGCACGCTTGCGCGGATGGCTGGCACAGCTGCGGACGCGCAGCGGCCGCGTGGTGCTGGTGACCGGCGAGCCGGGTGGTGGCAAGAGCCGCATGCTGACCGAGACCGTCGAGCTCGCCGCCCAGCTGGAGCTGCCGGTCGTCAAGACCAAGTGCTTCGAGATCGAGACGGGCGTTCCGTACTGCGCTCTGGTGAAGCTGGTGCAGGCGGCCGCGGACCAGCTGGGCGACGTGCGGCTGGGCGGGCTGCAGGACATCTCACGCGGCGAGCTGTCTGCGATCGCCCCGGCCCTCGCACCTCGCCTGCAGCCGCTGCCGGAGCTATCCAACGCGTTTCCGGAGGCACGGCAGGTCAGGCTGTTCGCCGCCATCGACGAGCTGTTCGATGCCCTCGCGGCTCCACGCGGGCTGGTGGTGGCCGTGGACGACTGTCAATGGCTGGATGGCATGAGCGCGCAAGCGCTGCACAGCATCGCACGCCATGCGGGCGTGTCCGCACTGATGCTGGTTATCGCGTCGCGCGTGGAGAGCCCCAGGACGGAACCGGACTTCGCGCGCTCCCTGTCCGCGCTGAACGAACTGGAGCACGCCGAGCCGATGACGCTCTCCCGCTTGAGTCGCGGCGATGTCGGCGCGCTGCTCGAGGCACTGCTGGGACAGGCCGCCGATCGGGCTACGGTCGAACGGCTTTACGCCGAGAGCGCGGGCAATCCGTTCTTCCTGCGCGAGATGCTGCATGTCGTTCTCGATCCCGAGCCATCCACCTCGCCGTCGACCCTGATGGCGGGCGCGCGGGCAAGCCGCGTGCTGCCTGCCACCCTCCATACGGCGGTGCAACGGCGACTCGGCGGACTGAGCCCCGCGACGCGCGACATGCTGAATGCCGCATCGGTGCTGGGGCGGCGCTTCGATTTCGATCTGCTGCGGGGAGCATCGCAACTCGCCGAGGATGCCGCGCTCGACGCGCTGGACGAGCTGATCCGGCATGGCTGGCTGGTCGAGGACGACGACGGTGTCCACTACGACTTCGCGCACGACAAGCTGCGCGAATCGGTGTACCAGGAGCTGTCCAGGGCACGGCGCAGGTCGCTCCACCGGCGAGTCGCGGAGCACATGACGCATGCCGCCGGCAAGACCAGCGCGCAGGCCGCGGTCGTCGCGGAGCATGCCGAAGCGGCCGGGTCGTGGGCGCTCGCCATGGAGCAGCGCACGATGGCCGGCGATCATGCGCAGAAGCTTCTCGGCCTTCGCACGGCCGAGACCCACTACACCGCTGCGCTCTACCACTGTGCCGCTCATCGTCTTGCCAGCACCCACGCCGTTCGGATCGACCTGCTCGAGCGCCGTGGGGCCGTTCGCGCCTTGTTGTCGGATGTTGACTCCGGCGCTGCAGACCTTCGCGAGGCCATCGCGGAAAGCGAGCGCAACGGCATGGCGGCTGCTCGACAGCGCTTGCTTACGATTCTCGGAATGACCTTCCAGCGGGCAGATCGTTACGCCGAGGGAATCGCCGCGCTCGAGGATTCGCTTTCGTCAGCACGCGCCGCGCAGGATCACGCGGCGGTGGCATTGGCCAATTATTGGCTGGGCGACATCGCATGGACCCTCGAGCGCAACGATGAGGCAGGGCGCTACTTCGAGGAAGTGATGAACGCATGTCGAGCGCACGGCCTGGGCAAGAGCATGCTGGCCAAGGCGTACCATGGCCAAGCGGAAGTCGCGTCGCTGGATGCTCGACCTCTCGTGGCGTTTGAAAACTTCGACATCTCGCTGCGGCTTTCGTGCGAGCTGGGTGACAGGTTCCAGCAGTGCGAAAACCTTTCCATGATGGGTTGGATGCACATGGGACTTCACGGCAGCGGGGAGTACGCGCAGGCGCTCGCCGTATTCGACCGCTGCATGGAAGTCGCGAAGCAGGCCGACTTCGCCTGGTGCGTTCTGCCGTGCGGCCTCGGACGGGCTGTGATCCTGTCGTCTCTGGGACGTTTCGAGCAGGCGCAGGCGTGCTTCGAGGCGGTCGAGTCCGTCGTCCACAAGATCGGGATGCCGCGCTGGGAGGCCGTGGCGGAGATATGCCTGTCGTGGTGCCGGCTCGAAATGGAGATGCCCGAAAGCGCGCTGGAGCACGTGCGCCTCGCGCGCCTGCGGATCGAATCGGCGGGCGTCTCCTTCTTTTCGCAACTCCTTCCGTCCATCGAGACGATGGCACTGGTGCGCCTCGGGCGGGTGGACGAAGCGCCAGATCTGGCCGACGACATCGCCCGCTGGAAACGCACCCGGCTCGGCTACGCGGTGATGGGGGGTGTCCTGGCAAGGATCGAGTGGCTCCATGCGCAAGGGAAAACCGCGGCCGTGCTGGCGACGGCCGCGGAGCTTCAGGCCCTCGGAGTCGAGCGCGGGATTCCCGAGATGGTCGTGCAGGCGAAGTATTGGCAGGCGGTGGCTGCCGCCGCGCAGGGCGACGTCACCGCCGCCCTCCAGAGCGCTCGCAACCTCCTTGCGGCGATGCCATTGCAAAGCCGATTCTCGCTGCGTCTCGCGTTGTCGAGACTCGTCGTGCGCCTGTCCGGTGGGCGTACCGAGGCGGAGGCTGCCGTCCTGCGGGAAATGGAGGTCAGCATGGCGGCGCGCCGCGATGGTGGCTGCGGCACGCCCGCTCGGCAGGGTCATCCCCCGGACCCGGGGGATCGGGAAAGCCAGGGTGCCTGCTAGTTCGCCGGGCCGTCCGCAGCAGTCAGGCGGTCGGATGGTCAGTCGGTCAGGCGCGATTCCATCTCTCGCAGGGTTCGTGCCTCCTGCTCGGTCGTATGTCCCGCGGCGAAGACCAGCCGCAAAAGCGCCAGTCGAATCGAGAAGCGGCTTTCGTGCCGCAGCCCGATCAGGGTTTCGCGCGCAATCGCCACGGCAGCCGAACGGTCGCCGGCGGCGCACGCCGCCTGCGCACGCCAGTATTTTGCGAGTGCGACCGCCTCGGGAAGCTGACGATCGGAGCCGACGTGCTCCAGGTCTGCCAGCGTCGACGGAAAGTCGCTCGTTTGCCCTCGCGCATGGAGCCATTCCATGCGCGCCAGCAGGCCGCTCAGAACGGCGTAGCCGAGCAGGGCGCGCCGGGCGTTCTCGACATCGTCCGCGGGATCACTCGCTTCATAAGCGCGCCCCAGGCGCGACAACGCCGTCGTTTCGATACCGGGCAGGAGATGCGAGAAGAAGGAGACGCCCGCGGCGTCGATGCAGGCCCTCGCGCGGCGCACGTGCTCCAGCGCCTCGGCGTACCTCTCCATCTCCACCCGGCACCACGCCAGCCAGGTCTGCGCCGCCGCCTCCCAACGCGGAATGCCCGCCTCCTGCACCATCGCCAGGACGCCGTCGAAGCCCGCCAGAGCCTCGCGGAAGCGACCGAGGGCCGCCAAGCCCACGGCACGCCCGAGTTCGCACGGGATCACGAACCATGGCATGTCGGCCTGCGTGGCGATTTCAAGGCAGCGGTCGAATTCGGCGAACGCGCTCGCGTAGTCGGCGTCGCCATGCGGTCCCAGGTGCATCCAGCCCATCACCGACAGGTTCTCGCATTGCTGAAACCTGTCGCCCAGCGCGCGTGCAAGCCGAAGCGAGACCTCGAAGTCGCGGAACGCGACAACCGGCCTCGCGTCGAGGGAAGCCACTTCGGCGACGCCGTGATACGCCTTGGCGAGCAGGCCATCGTCGAGATCGTATGCACGCGATGCGCGCATGACTTCGTCGAAGTGCTGCCGAGCCTCATCGTTGCGTTCGAGGGTCCATGCGATATCTCCGAGCCAGTAGCTGGCCAGCGCTGCAGCGGAGTGGTCGTGTGATGCGCGCGCCAGCGCCAGGGCCTTTTGGAGCGCGGTGACACCCTCGGCGTACCGGTCGGCGCGCTGAAACGTCATTCCGAGGATCGTGAGCAGGCGCACTCGCCGGGATACCAGGCCCGCGGGCTCGGTTTCCGAGATGGCCGCACGCAGGTCCGCCGCAGCGGCGTCCACATCGGACATCAGCGCGCGGACGGCGCCACGGCGCTCCAGCAGGTCGACGCGTGCCGGCGCCGGGACGAACCCGGCATGAGCTAGGCAATGCGCAATCGCGGACGTGTAATGGCTTTCCGCCTCGCGCAGGCCCAACACCCGCTCCGCCTGTTCGCCCGCGCGCGTGCGCTGGTCGACGGCGAGCGACCACAAGCCCGCCGCCTCGGCGTGCTCCGCAATCACGGCGGCCTGCCTGCCGTCCGCCATCTCCGGGTCGAGGGCGAGGTGCTCCGCGACGCGGCGGTGGATCGATGTGCGGCGCGCCGCGGACATGTCCTGGTACACCGCCTCGCGCAGCTTGTCGTGCGGGAAGTCGTAGTGGACACCGTCGTCGTCCTCGACCAGCCACCCGAACCGAATCAGCTCGTCCAGGGTGTTGAGTGCCGCGCCTTGCGCGAGCAGCGAGATCGCGGCCAGCAGCTCGAACCGGAATCGGCGGCCGAGCACCGAAGCGGCATCCAGCAAGCTGCGCGCTCCGGGCCCCAGCCCCTGGAGGCGTCGCTGGACTGCCGTTTGAAGGGAGGCGGGCAGGAGGCGCGTAGGCCCCGCTCCGCTGGTCGCGCTTGCCGTGCCGTTCAGCACCAGCGGAAGCATTTCGCGCAGGAAGAACGGATTGCCTTCGGACTCCGCGTAAAGCCGGTCGACCAGCGCCTGCTCGACCGGCTCGTCCAGCATCCGCTCGAGCAGCTCGCGGACCTGCCGAGGATCGAGGCGGCCGAGCGACAGGAGCTCGGTGTGCTCCAGCTCCTTCAACGAGGCGCGGCCATGCGCCGCGTCACCGTCGGTGCTGAAGTCCTCCGTCCGCGAACCGATGAGCAGCAGTCGAGGCGCCGCGGCCGTATGCCGCGCCATGCTGTGCAAGGCCTGCATACTTGCGCCGTCAATCCACTGATAGTCGTCCACAGCGACCACCAGTCCGCGTGAGCCGGCCAGCGCATCGCACAGCTCTTCGATCGCGGCGAAGAGCCTCACCCGCCGCGCTTCGGGAAAGGCGGCGGACAGTTCGGGCAGCGGTTCGAGCCGATGCGCGAGCGTCGGGGCGATCGCGGCGATCTCGGCTCGAGACAGAGGCTGCAGCCCCTGCAGCAGTGCCGATCCCGCCTGGCCAGCCGCGTCTTCGAGCAGCCGGACCAGGGCATAGTAGGGAATCCCAATTTCGATCTCGAAGCACTTCGTGGCGATCGCCGGGAGCTCGAGTCGATTGGCCAGTTCCAGTGCTTCCGCTAACAGCCGGCTCTTGCCGGCGCCGGGTTCCCCCTCAACCAGCGCCACCCGCCCGTGGCGACTGCGCAGCGCGGAAAGCCATTGCCGAATCTGCGTGAGCTGCAGTTCCCGGCCGACAAGGGGCAAGGATCGCGGGATCGCGTGCCTGCTCGCTCCATCCGGCCTGTGGGCGCGCCGCTCGGCGCCGGCATTCTGGGGTCCGCCGGCCCCGCGTCCACGGGCAGCCTGAAGGAACGCCGAGCGCTCGGCGCTGTCGAGCTGCAGGTGCGCCGCGAGGCGCTCGGCCAGGCCTTCCGAGGGCCGCCGCTCGTCGGCCTCGATCTTGCGAATGGCATGACCCGAGCAGCTTGCCAGCGCGCCGAGCCCTTGTTGGGTCAATCCCAGAGCCATGCGCCGGGTACGGACCCATTCCCCGAAGCGGGGCTGTGGCGGGGGGTAAGACACGGACTGCCTCCCTGCGTCTCGGGGGCCACTTTACGCCCCCGGTGGCGCGTGGCAAACAAGGTCGCCGTTCCCCAGATGCCTGTATCGCTTTCTGTCACGCCGGCCCGACGAGGTTGTCACGCCTTGAAGGTGCCGCCAAGACGCCGTCGGGAATCCAATCACCTCGTCGTTGATTCACCCGATCGGACACGCCGACTGGCTCAGCCAGCCGATTCCGGAGACCCCCGTGACCTTCACAAGAGATCTGCCTCGCTTCCGCGCCCTCTTGGCCCGGCTGGAGGCCCACACCAGCGACGGAGAGCGACAGCGTAGCTCAGCGAGCCTCGCCGAATTCCTTCGCAGTGCAATGCCCGACCCGTCCACGGTGAACGCATTCCTCAGCTGCGCGGCGGACGAACGGCAGCGATCGAGCGTGCTCGACCGCCTGGCCGCCGCGCAGGCGAACGTCGAGCGCCTTCTCCACTGCGCGTACGCCGGCAACGCGGTCAGCATCTCTCGAGGTTCGGATGAGCCCGGGCCAAGCGATGGCCGCAGCGCTCCGGAAGCGGTGACGCTGCGCCCGGGAGTCAGGCGAGCTATCGCTGCCGAGCATTCAGCGACGATCGATCGCCGGCGAGCGGACGAGCTCGGCGCGCTGCTGATCGAGGACGTCAGCCAGGTCGTCCACTTGCTTGCCGATCTAGCAGCCCGGCACGGCTGGGCTCCTTCCTCTCACTCGGACCACTCGGTCCCCAGGCGCCACGCAGAGATCCCTTCAAACCCGGACAGTCGGGTCGGTCCGGACGCGACCGAACGACCGCGTCATTGACACAGGAGGCCTGAACAACGGCAGATCCGAAGCCGCTGCAAGCCTTATTCGCCGCCGCCTCACTCATCACAGGAGCTTTGCAATGACCACACCGCTTCCCGCCCACATCGCTGCCCTCGCAACGACCGTTGCATTCGGCATGTCGCTCCCCGCCCAAGCCGAGGACATCGACGGTTCGCATGCCGCTTCACCGCCTCTTTCTCCCATCCTCACCGCCCGCGCGCAGGCCGACTCGAAGCCCGACCAGCCAAGGGCTCAACTTGCAAACGGCCTCCGGAGCAACGGACCAACCCTCAATGGCCTGCCCACGAACGGCATCATGACGAACGGTCTCCGGGCCAATGCCCTCATGGCGAAGGGCAGCCGCGCCGACGGCTCGAAGGGTACCGAGACGCCCCCCCTCCTTCAACGCGAAGCCGCCCCCGCCCCGACCTTCGGCGTCGAAGCGGTCCTGCTTCGAGACGGTCGCTTCGTGATCACGCGCTGAACCGTTTGGGAGACTCCATGACCGCCGGGCTCGGAATCCGCACACTGGTCCGCTTCGCGTTGATCGCCCTGGGCCCCCTGGGTGGCACGCCGATCCGGGCGGCGGACATCGCTTCGCTGCGCGTCGACCAGACGGAATGGGTCCTCCTGTTGTCGGGGACGTCACCGCTTCGATCGGCCGACCTCGTGGGCGCAGAGCTTCGGCTGGAAGGGGGCACGCAACTACGGATCGATAGCGTCCACGTCGTGCGCGAAGAATCGGGGCGCCACTGGTTGGCTCACGAGCTGTCCGTGCGGCTGCCGGACCGGGAATGGACCCCGCTTTGCGAGCGGCACAGCGACGGTACGCGTTACGCCGTCGTGCTGCCGGGACGCGAGACGCAAAGCGGCTCGCTGACCGACGATCCCACTGCGTTCGCCCTGAGCTGCACGAGCGGGGCGCTCGCGAAATGCCTGCGGCTCGGCTACGAGCCGTGGCGCTTGAGCGCGGACGGAAGCAGCATGCGCGCCACATTCAATGCCTGCGTGAGGATGATCCGCGCCGACTACTCGGGAAGCGGACTTCCCTATACGGAAAACGGCCGGCAGATCGATGTCTCGGACGTGCACGGCATCCAGCTACCGGCCGACTCGTCGGACATGCCGTTCGAGGCCGGCTGGGACGAGCACGGGGCGGTGTGCGTGAGCCACGTCCGCGTCGCTGGCAAGGTGACCTTGCAGGAACTCGAAGCGGCCGTACCTCGCCTTCGCGGCCACCTCGGGCCCGTCTGCACCGAGGCTCACGCCGCGGCGCACGGGGCGCTCGTGTTCAATCGGTCGACCGGTGCAGAAGTCGCGCGGCTCCCTCGCCTTCGCCGGCCGCGGGAATAACCCCATGACGGCGGCCGCACCCGCTCCCGCGGAACCGGTTGCTGTTCACTTTGAAAGGATGAAATCATGTCACGCAAGCCCGCGTTTGCAGCAGCCGCCGGTTTCGAGCGGTCCAGGGCGCCCGGCAGGATTCGAATCGGCAAGGGCGCGTGTGCATTGATCCTTGCGATAAGCGCGTCGGCAGTTCAACAGGCTAACGCCAGCGGCACGATCGTGCCTGCGTACTTCCGCTCCACGTCCTCGCCCAACCACTGGTCAACGCTGGCAGCGAGCGCATCGAGAGTTCAGACGACGGCTATCCTCAATCCGAGCAGCGGACCCGGCGCTGCGAAGGACGAAAGCTACGCGGACGCCGTCGAAAAGCTACACCTCTCCGGAGGCAAGATCATCGGCTATGTGGACACCGGTTACGCCACTCGCGACAAGAACGTGGTGCTCAGCGAGATTGCGAAATACAAGAAATGGTATGGAGTGGACGGCGTCTTCCTCGACCAGATGACCGACGACGTCGCCCACGTGACGTACTACGCGGACTTGTACAACTACATCAAGGCAATCTACTCGGGATTCCACGTCGTCGGTAACGCAGGCAAGAATACGGTAGAGCAGTATGCCTCGTTGCCGGCCGTCGATACCATCGTCGTATTCGAGGGCGCCTACAAGTCATTTACTCAATATGTGCCACGAAGCTGGATGCAGAGCTATGGAAGGGAGCGGTTCGCATATCTGGTGTATTCGGCGTCGTCCGCGTCGATGAAGGAAGTCGCGAACCATGCGGTCACTCACAACATCGGTTACGTCTACGCGACCGATGACTCGCCCGACAACCCATGGAACACGCTGCCACCCTACTGGGATCAGGAAGTCACGAAGTTGCGCGAGACCTCCGCGCCGTGCAATCCCTTCGGCTTTCTTGTCAAGCTCAACAACTGGTGCTCCTGGTAGCGAGGCAGTCCCATGTCATCTCCCAACTTCGAGCCTTGCACCGGCGCAGCCGCCAGGATGACGGCGCCCCGCACACGCAGCGACCTGAAGCACCGACTCGCAAGCGCCTCGAGCGCCTGCGTTCCAATTTCCCGGGTACAGATCAAGTTCGGCGACGCGCTGTCATTTCCGCGCGTACACCTGCGCGAAAAGCCACTCGGCCACGACGGCGAACGCAAATTGGAGTGTCAGTGATGGACCACGCGAGCCAGGTATGGATGGCCTTCGCCGTATGGATGGCCGCGGCCCTCATTCCTCTGATCCCTGCGATCGCGATTTACAAGCTCTTTCCCGATACCAAAGTCGCAGTGACTGGTCCGCTGTCCGGGCTCACGCTCCGCGCCGGTGGCGCTTTCGGCGTATACGTGGTCGTCTTCTTGCTGACTTCGGCGCTGCCCTTCCAGGTCATCGAACTGATAGAAGCCAACGTTTCAGCAGCTTGGCACGTGACGTTTCGCCAGATTCACCTGGTAGGCGCGAACGGAAAAACAATCGATGACCCGGCGCTGTTGAGCAGGGTTCAGATCACACTGAAACCCGAGTTCTTCGGTGTGGGCGGCGCGGGAAGCTGGGCGAAGGTTCCGGAGACGGACGGGAAGCTGCCGACCATCGTGCTGACCATCCCCGGCGGCCGGGGATACAAGGAAGTTCACCTGCAGAACGAAGTGCAGAAAGCCGATGTCAGGGTCGACAAGGCTCGTCACGAGATCAGTCTGATGAGTCCGGTTTCCTTGCGCGTCTACGAGGACAAAGCGCCGTATCCCGCCTCCGGTGAAGCCCCCAGTCCGGTGGACGGTGCTCTCTTGCCCCCCGCAGGACAGCAAGAAAGGTGAAGGTCATGAGCTCGAACCTCGCGCTCCATGTCATGGCAGCGGTTCTGGCTGGCCTGGCGGCAAATGTGTCGGCTACGGATTTGAGGGGCCGGATCGATCAACGCAACCCGAACGGCTACATATTCCCCGCTGCCTACGTCGACGTGGTGCTCCTTTCGTGGAACGGGAATTCCTGGCAGCCGAATCAGTCCGCCCGGACCGGACCCGACGGAATGTACTTCTTTACCGGCGTGGCGCCCGGTCGTCACGCGCTGGCAGTAGGCGGCCGCAACTACACGATAACGGTCCTCAATCAGAACTTCCAGGACGTTTCGCCCCTGGTGACGCCATGACGCCACTGGCCAAATTCATCGCGGCAGGCGTGTTCTTCGCGTCGATGAATGGCGCCGCCGCCGACCCCACGTCAGCGCTCTCCTCCCCGACCGCGTCTGGGACGCCGCCAACGCTCAAGCCATGCAACGTCAAGGCAGACGATGCCTTTGTCAAGGCGCGCGCGAACGGATATCGGTTCGAAGCGGAACGCGCACAAGGTGAAGGCGAGTGCATCGTACTTGACGACTACCCCTCCTTTATCGGGCGGGCTGGCAGAAGTGCGCTCGAATGCCGCTTTCGCGGTTTCACAGGGATCGCCCTAAAAAAGGATTGGCAATTGACTGCCGCAACTTTCGATGGGGATTCGTTCATCCTCATTTCGCCCAGCAACGGCGGTCCCCCACAGCATCCCGGCGTGGCGCCGCTCGAACTCGTGCTGCACGTGCCGGAGAACAGTGAGCGCAAAGTGGTGCTCGTCTCCCTCGCAGTGCTGCGTTCGGAATGTAGTCGCTGACAGGAGCCGCCGGATACATCTTGCTGCAGTGAAGCGGCCAGCGCACAGGTAGTCCTCTTCCGCCAAGCGCACTTCCAATGTCCGCAGACGCGCCAGAAACCACTTGGCATAGTCCTCCGCCACGACAGGCTGACGTCGCTCTTCCGGTTCGAAACGCGAGTAGCGCAGCACCAGCGTTTGGGAAAGGTCAGCGTTGCTTCTCCGAAATGCAGCATGTTGAGGTAGCTGCTGTAGTCCGCTTCGTCGGGCTCGACCTGCATCGGGGTGGGTCGCTTCAGTGAGCAGAGATACTGGCAGATCCCCGCCGATTCGGTCATCCGCGTATCGCCGTGAACCAGGAGCGGGATGGTGCCCAACGGGTTCAGCGGGCGCGGCGAGGTGCGGTGCCCAGTGCCTTCACGCCGATGTCCATCGGCGGCGCCTACGACCGCACGATCCGTCCGCTGGCGCAGGAGATGTCGGCACAACTCAAGCAGCCCGTCTTCATCGAGAAAGCCAGGCGCGGGCAACATCATCGGCACACAGGCCGGCGCGACGGCGGCGCCCGACGGCTACACGCTGACGATGACCGGCATGCTGAACACCATCGCGCAAGGCATCTACGAGCGAGTGCCGTTCGACATCGTTGCCGACTTCGCGCATGTCGCCTGCATCGCAGGCGGCGAGCAATGGCTGGTCGTCAACAGCCAGGCCGGTATCGCGAGCTTTGCCGGCCTGATCGAGCAGGCCCGCCGCGAGCCGGGCAAGCTGAACTACGCCACCTCGGGCCAAGGCAGTACCGGTCACCTGGTGATGGAGCTGCTTCAACGAGCTACCGGAACGCAGTTGACGCATGTGCCCTACAAGGGCGGCGCGCCGGCCCTGCAGGACGTGCTGGCGGGCCTGGTGCCGATCACGGTGATTCCCGGGAGCGGCGCCATGCAACACGTGCAGAGCGGCAAGCTGAAGGTGCTGGCGGTGTCGAGCGCCGCGCGCAGCCCCGAGCTGCCCCAGGTGCCCACCTTCGAGGAAATCGGCCACAAGCAGCTCACGGTGATCTCATGGGTCGGCCTGTCGGCGCCGAAAGGCACGCCGCCGGAGATCGTCGACAAGGTGTATGCCGCGGTGCGCGCGAGCATGGCCAGCAAGGACCTGATGGCGAAGCTGGCTGCCGAGGGCCTGACGGCGATGCTGATGTCGCCGTCACAGTACACCCAACTCGTGCGCAGCGACACCGAGCGCTGGGGCCAGCTCACGCGCAGCCTGAACCTGAAGGCGAATTGAGCACCACGAGGCAGGCACAGCATGCCCTTTGTTCGTTCGCACGGATGCGAGATCTACTACGAGCGCCACGGCGCGGGACCGGCGCTGCTGTTTTTGCACGGCGCAGGCTCCAACGCGGCCACCTGGTGGCAGCAACTGCCCGCATTCTCGGCGCAGCACACGTGCCTGACGATGGACATCCGTTGCTTCGGACGTTCCATGGCGCCCACCGACGAGTTCACGCTTGGCCACTTCGTGGCCGACGCGGTGTCACTGCTTGATCACGAGAGGCTGGAACAAGTCGTCGTGATCGGCCAGTCGCTGGGCGGGATGATTGGATTGCAGTTGGCGCTGCGCCATCCGCAGCGGGTTTGCGGCTTCGTGGCCTGCGACAGCTCGCTGGCAGTGGACCATCCGCCGCTGGTGGCCAGCGTCGAGCGGCGCTTCCGTACTGTGTCGGCGCTCGCCATCGAGCAGCGCTCGCTGGGGCGCAAGTTCCTGGATGAGCAGCCTGCGCTCGCGGCGCTGTACGCGCAGATCAATCATTTCAACCCGAGCGCCCATCGCATTGCGCCCGAGGACTGGCATCGCGCGCTCCGGCGCTTGAACGAGCCGCAGTCGCTGACGCGCGTGGGCGACCTCGAAGCGCTGCTGTGCCCCACGCTGTTCGTGGTTGGCGCCGAGGACCCGATCGTCCCGGTGAGCGCGATGCATGACCTTGCGGGCGTTGTGCCGGGCAGCGAGGTGGTTGTGATCGAGCATGCCGCCCACTCGGCCTACTTTGAGCAGCCCGCCGAGTTCAACCGTCACGTGCTTCACTTCCTGCAGCGCCGCGTTGCAGGCCTCACAGGTCTCGATCCACCACGTACCGAATGAAGCATTCGGGTCGAATTGCCGTGCTGTCCGTGGCCGCCTTGGCGGTTGCTTGCGCGACGTCGCGGCATCCGTCGATGCCGACCGGTGCGGCGGCCGGCGACCGCCGCGGCGGCAGCATCCCGCGGCGGCGGCGCTGTGCGCCGCAGGCAACCCGCTGGTGTGGAAGACCTACTCGGGCATCGTCAACGCCGCGTTCGACGACGAACTCGCCTTCGTCCGCCGCGCGCTGAACGCTCAGACGAACGAAAGCAACTGCGGCACGCTGACCGCACCCGCTGCGCCCGAGCCGGCCACTGCCGGGATCCGGTTCAACGATTGACCGCCAGGGGCGATTCATGGCCACGGTCTCGATCATCGCTGCAGCGACCTGCATTCCGCTGCGGCTGCCGTTCAACCACTGGGCCGATCCCCCGCTGTGCGTTGGCAAGCCGCGCACGACGCTGGACAGCGTGCTGGTTCGTGTGGCGCTCGGCAACGGCCTGGTTGGCTGGGGCCAAGCGTACGGCGGCGAAATCACCGCAGTGAGCGCGCTGATGCAAAGCCGCATCGCGCCTTTGGCTTGCGGCGAGGACGCCTCGGATCCGACCCTCAGCGCGCGGCTGGAGCGCACGTTGCACAACCCCGGACGTTCAGGTTCCGTGCTGCATGCGTTGAGCGGGCTCGACATCGCGCTGTGGGACTTGCGCGGCAAGCTCGAGCGCAGCCACTGTTCGATCTCCTCGCTGGCGTGGTCGGCGCGAAGAATGGCTCCAACTCCAATCGACTGCGCGAGATCGCAGCGGCGGCCGGGGTGCCTAGCCATGCTGCCTGGGCCGCAGGAGATCATCAGCTTCCGCATGCCGGCCGCGCTCGCTGCGACGACCGGCGATGAACCACGTACCGCTTGACCCGGGTGACCGCTCGGCAGCAGGCAAAGGGGACCTGCCTGCGACTCCAGCGCGGTCGATCGAGCCGTCACTGACCGCCGGAGATCGACCGCGCGTAGAACGCGCGGAGGTCTGCCTTCTGCGCCGCACGCGCCGCATCGTCGAAGTAGGTCATGTGGCCGCCATCGTAGTCCCGCAGCACCAGGCCCGGCGCGTTGTTCAGGCGCTTCAGGTCCCGCTCGGTCTGGTGGTACGGCGTCGCAAGGTCGTGGCGACCGGACATGCTCAAGATGCCGAGCGAAGGATTGAGCGCGAGCACCGCAGCCAGGTCCGGCACCACGTCGGGCAGCATGCGGCCGTTGTGGCGCGGGTCGAAGACGCCGATGTCGGGGTTGGCCATCACGTAGTCCGAGCGTGCTGTATAGCGAAGCTGGTCGCGTAGCGTGCTGCGGATTGCGGCGTCGAAGGATGGCACGACGAAGGTGAGCGACGGATCGCCGTCACGGGCCAGCGGGCTGTCCGCGGGCACCGAGATGCGGGCATCGTACCGGCCGAGCAGCACTCCGGCCGCGTACTGCGTGCGGAACGTCGTCGGGTCGAGATTGAAGCTGCCGTTCCACAGGTCTGCGGCGGCGCCGGTGCGTGCCGCAAGCGCCGCGACGAGCGCGGCGTCGGGCTGCTCCTGCCCGCCGAGGTAGGCCAACACCGCCGGCTCGTAGGTCGTGTCCGCGAAGGCCTGCACCTCATCGATGAACGCGTCCGGGTCCGCCGGCGTGGGCACCAGCCGACCGTAGTGGCTCGCGACAGCAGCGTAGCTGGGCAGGTAGCCGCTACAGCTGGCGTGCCGAGCGCCCAGGAATCCGCAATCGACGTTGAAATCGAGGATTGCCGACTGCAGCACCACGCCGGCCAGGCGCACGCCTGCCTTCTCGAGCGCCAGCGCGAGCACGGCGGAGCGCGCGGCACCGTAGGATTCACCGAACAGGAACTTCGGCGAGGCTTCGCGGCGGTTCACCTCGAGGTAACGCCGCACGAAGTCGCGGAACACCGCGGCGTCACTGTTGACGCCCCAGAAGCTGCGATTGGTGTGAGGCGCGATCGCCTGGGAGTACCCGGTGCCTACGGCATCGACGAACACCAGGTCGGTGACATCGAGCAGGCTCTCGGCGTTGTCCACCAGCGGGAACAGTGACGAAGTGTCGGTGCCTGGCGGCTTCACGGCGAGCCGCTTCGGCCCGAACGAGCCAAGGTGCAGCCACGCCGACGCTGATCCGGGGCCGCCGTTGTAGATGAAGGTCACCGGGCGCTCGGGTGCTTTCGGGCCGTCCGCAGTGTAGGCTGCGTAGAACATGCTGGCTCGCGCCTCCCCGCTCGCGGCGTCGCGCGCGCTCAGGTGCCCAGTGGTTGCCGTGTAGAGGATCGTGCGGCCTTCGAGCTTCAGTGCGGCATGGGTCACAGCCGTGTGCTCATTGGCCGAAGACAGTGACGCATCCGGAGCGGCCGAGTAGACCGTCGCATCGTCAAAAGGCTGATCGGGTGGCGGAGCGGTGGTGCCGCCGCCGCATGCCGCGAGTGCGGCGATCAGCAAGCCGGCAATCACAGCACGCACCGGCGTGCGATCGATCGGCCCGGTCGATGGCGCGCCGCTTGCGCGCGACGTGCCGTGAAGTGCGGTCTTGCTCATTTCCTGCGTCCTCAAGCTGCGTGAATGGACCGGCACTGTGCCTGCGCGCACGTGCACGTTCTTGCAGGATTGCGACCAAAGCCGCGCCACCTCGGCCATGCGATTGACAGTGAAGCTGCCACTATGGCAGCATTACTGCCATGAAAACCTTGTCGACGGCCAAGACGGAGTTGGTGCGGGAGCGCGTGGTGGCGGGGGCCGTCGCGGCGTTGAAAGCCGGGGAGGTGCTCACCTTCGGCGGTGTGGCGCGGCACTCGGGCGTACCTGAACGGACGATCTACCGGCACTTCGAGACCCGTGAACAGCTGTTCGCCGGCGTCGTGACGTGGCTCAACCGGCCCTTCGACCGTCGAACATGGCCGCAAACGGCAGAGCAGGCGCGTGAGTTCGTCGCGCGCGCGTTCGCGATGTTCAACTCCAACGAGTCCGTCGTCCGCGGCCTGCTGATCGACCCGGACAGCCGTAACGCGCGCTTTGCCGACAAGGCCGAACGACAGCGGGCCATCATCGCGCTGGTGAGACACGAATGTCCCGGCATCAGGCCGGCGGCGGCACGCCGGGTGGGCGCCGTCGTGCAACTGCTCATGAGCACGGCCGCCTGGCAGGGTTTCGCCGACTACTGGGCCATGGACGGCGTCGACGGCGCTGCAGCGGCCGCTGACGCCATCGACGCCGTCTTGGCCGGTGCCCGTGCCAGCACATCGCGGCAGACCGGCAGGCGCAGCACACGCGCCGCGGGGGCGCAAAGGAAGGAGTGAAGATGGCTGACGCAATCCTGGTGCCCGGCCGCGCGAAGGTCGACGGCGGCTCCGCCAGCCCGGTCTTTGCGACACGGGAGCTGACCGTTCACGGCTCGCTGGCGCCGTGGGTGAAGGGCCTGGTGGGCGTGGAGATCGCCGGCCGCGGTCCGATCCCGCTGGCCATTGCGCCGCACGATTCCTGGATGCTCACGGTCCAGACGGGCCGCGGAGCCGATGGCGCCGAACACAAGCGGGCGCTCGGCTGTAACACTGCGCTGACCGGTGTGCGCCAGTGGACCGGCTCGTTCCAAGGTGCCGGCGAATGCGTGACGCTGTTCGCGCTGCTCACCCCGCTCGGACTGGTGGAACTGCTCGACAGCCGTCGCCTGGACACCGCGCCGCGGATTCGCGCCACGGTGCATGAATTGCTCGACGAGCATTTCACGACGGCGCTGGAGTCGGCCGTCGCCTCAGCGTCTGACCTTGACGGCAAGCTGCGGGCCTTTGCGCGGGCGCTGGAAAGCCGCGGCACTGCGGCGCGCCGCCAGAGCCGCGCCGCGGTTCGCGCTGCGCGCGCTGCGATGGTCATGACTACCAGCACGCGGTACCCCGTGGAAGCCGCAGCCAGCGCTGTCCATACGTCACGTCGCCAGCTCGAGCGCGATTTCGCGCGCTGGCTCGGCACGTCGCCACGGCACTGGTCGCAAGTCGCTCGGGTGCAGGCGGTGCCCCGCCGCGCAGCCGCGGGCGAGCGTCTTGCCGATATCGCCGCCCATCTCGGCTTTGCCGACCAATCGCACATGAACAACAGCGTCAAGCAACTCACCGGGCTCACGCCCATGCAGTACCTGCGCGCCGGTGTCAACCCGCTCGGTGCCGCGTTCAGGCGCGTGACGCGAGGCGGTGTTGTGTACCTTTGAGTCCGGACGCACGAGCTGGACCGTCGCGGCCCTCGCAGAAGATCGGCTGGAACCCGAGTGTGCTTTTGCACTCGGCGAATCGATCGAGGTCGCGCTCATCCCCGCAACATCACAAATGCCGATGCGCTTCGCGCGGTCCGTCGAAGTGACCCGTGCTCGAGGGTGCGGTTGCTACGGGAGACGCAGCAACATCGATGCATGCTGCCGGACGTTCGCGTCCCAGGCGCGCTGGCGGCGTTCGAGGTCGACGTGATCGGTCGCGCAAGAAGGGTAGCGGCTGCGCGGATCGAACCACAACGTGCCGATCCAGCGACCCAGCCCCGCGGCCATGCTTCGCGCGGTCGATGCCGCGATCGGCACCTGGGTGACGAACAGCAGCGGCGACAGGCCGGTCGAGCCGGCCGGAGGCGGCGGCGCCGGCTCGGGTGAGGGCGGCGCAGGTTGATGCGGCGACGGTGCGCCGGGGCCGGCATCGCCGCCGTCCTCGCCGCCGCCGCCACCCGTCATCAGCAGGCTGGCAAAACGAGAGAGCAAGGCGTGTCGCGGTGTCGAAGTCATCGCGGCTCCATGAATGGCTAACTCGCGTTGGCAAGCTCCTTGCCTTGCACCGGCAGGCGTGGGATTTAACTGATGCGACAGCGGATGTCCCGCTTCTCGACACGCGTCGCGCGGCTTCAAGACAGCCGATGCCGATGCCACCCACGATGCGGACCCGCCACTTCCGGTCCCTCATGCCGACGACGTTGCGACCCCGCACCGCCAGACACCTGCTGCGTACGCCGCGCCTGGAGCTCGTCGCGCTGCCCCGGCCGAACTGCCACGCGCTGCTGGCCGAGCGCTACGCTTTCGTGGCCTTGTCGCAGCACGAAATCGACGGCATCGGCAACCTGTGGCGAATGCCGCCATGCGACCACGCGCTCGAGCTGCGCTTGCGACATCGTGCCCGCCGCGCGCGATCGTGGCTTCGCGACCGAAGCGATGACGGCCCTGGTCGAGCTGTCCTTCGCCCGCGGCTGGCAGCGCGTGGTCGCCTGCACTGATGGCGGCCACGGTCCCGCGGCGCGCGTCGCGCAAAAGGCGGGCCTTCGTATCGTCGCTGTCGACGAGACGGCGCATGGGCTCGGCTGGACGTGGATGCTCGTCAATCCGTCGTGGCCGCGGACGTGAAGCAGGCGGGCCCCGATCCGACGAATCGTGTCGGCGTTCATGTCGCAGCTGTGCAAGACGCACTCCCGTTGCGCTCGCGAAACTTCGCCCCCTTCGCAACCACCAGCACCAAGCTGTTCATGACACACCATCACTTCTTACGTTCCTGCATCGCCATCGCCGCGGCCACGCTGATCGCCGCCTGCGGCGGCGGAGGCGACGATGTCGCAACGCCCACCTACGAGGGCGTTCGCCAGACCAACCTGGTCGCGAACAAGGCCAGCTACCAGGCACAGATTGTCGAGCCCGCGCTGATCAACGCGTGGGGCATCGCGATCCGGCCGGCCGGCCTTGGCGGTCATTTCTGGATCGGCGCCAGCAGCGGCCAGTCGATCGAATACGTGGGCGACGTCGGCGGACAGCCGCTGTTCCAGGACGCGCTGACGACGGTGGCCACGCAAGGACCGACCACCGGCATCGCATTCAACCCGGGCACGAACTTCCGCATCACCCAGTCGCACCCGAACGGCACTATCGAAGCGCCAGCGAAGTTCGTGTTCGCCAATGCGAGCGGCACGCTCACGGCGTGGACCGAGCGTGCGCGTGTCGGCGGCGGATTCGACCACCCGCTGGATTCGGTGCTGGTGGTCGACGGCACCGGGCGCGACGCAGCGTTCCTGGGCGTGGCGGTGTCGCCGTCCGGCCAGCGCCTGTTCGCCGCCGACTTCGGCGCGCAGCCTGGCGTGCGCATCTACGACGGCCAGTTCGCCGAGACCGGCATGCTGCCCGACCCGTTCGTGCCGACCAGCGGGCCGGCGCCTGGCGGCTTCGCGCCGTTCAACGTGCAGACCGTCGGCCAGAGCGTGTTCGTGATGTACGGCCGCCATGTGCCGCCGGGCGGGGCGCAGCCTGCGGAAGGCCGGCTCGCGGAGTTCGACGACGAGGGCCGGCTGCTGCATGTCTGGCAGGACGGCGGCAAGCTGAACTATCCGTGGGGCATCGCGATGGCGCCGACCGAGTTCGGCCAGTACGGCGGCTGCCTGCTGATCGGCAACTTCGGCGACGGTACCATCGTGGCCTTCGACCCGCGCACCCGCAAGGCGGTCGACCACGTGCGCGACGCGCAGGGCCGCCCGCTGGTGATCGACGGCCTGTGGGGCCTTCAGTTCGGCAACGGCGCGAGCCTCGGCGAGGCGAACGACCTGTACTTCGCGGCGGGCCCGAACCGCGAAGCCGACGGCCTGTTCGGCAAGCTGGAGGCGATCACGCCGGCTGCCGGCACCACGCCGGCGAAGCCGCTCTGCCGCTGAGAGGGCAGGCACGCAAGATGGAAATCACCACCTGGTTGCGGCAGGGGATCCTGTTCGCTCACGCGCTGGCATTCGGCGTGGCCATCGCCGCGGTGCTGCGTGAAGACGCGGCGCTGCTGCGCCACCGCGCGATCGATGCAAAGCGCCTGGCCCGCACGGGCCGCACATTGGCGGCCGCGCTGATGGTGCTGTGGCTGAGCGGCCTGACCCTCATCGCGCTGGACGTCGGCGGCGACTTCGCGGCGGTCGCCGACCGGCCCAAGCTCGTCGCCAAACTCGCCGTGGTCTCGGCGCTGACGCTCAACGGCCTGTTGCTGCACCGGGTGGCCTTTCCGATGCTTGGCCGGGTGCATGCGTTGCGTGCGTCGCACCTGCTGCTGTGCACGGCGCTGGGGGCGTTCAGCACGATCAGCTGGCTCTATGCCGCGTTCATCGGCCTGTCGCGCGTCGTCGCGGAATCGATGAGCCTTGCCGACTTCATGTCGCTCTACGGCTTGCTGCTGCTGGCCGCGGGCGCGGTCGTGCCCGTGCTCGCGACATCGATGCGCAGTGCGTCGCGGCCTGCCGCGCGCCTTCGAGACCATCCGCACGCCGGATGACATCCCCTGCGCAGTTACCTTCGCTGGACTTCCATGAACGACCGCCTTCCCGTCTTCGACGACGACCTCGCGTTGCAGCGCCTCTATCACTTCGAAAGGACCCAGCCCGATCGCACGGTCTTCACCCAGCCCATCGGGGACGGGCGGGAGATGACGCTGACATGGCGCACGGTGATGGACGAAGTGCGCCGCATGGCCGCCCACCTCGACGCCCAGGGCCTGCCGCCGGGCTCGCGCATTGGCCTGCTGTCGAAGAACACCGCGCACTGGCTGATGGCGGACTTCGCGATCTGGATGGCGGGCCATGTGTCGGTGCCGCTGTACCCGACGCTGTCCGCGAAGACCGTGCGCAGCATCCTCGAACACAGCGAGGCGAGCCTGCTCTTCGTCGGCAAGCTCGACCACTGGGACGAGCTGCGGCCTGGCATCGCGCCGACGCTGCCATGCATCCGCCTGCCGCTGGCGCCCGCGGTTGCCTGGCCGTCGTGGGACACCATCGTGAAGGAGACGGCGCCGCTTCCCGGCCACCTCGTGCGCGACGCCGACGAGCTGGCCACCATCGTCTACACCTCGGGCACCACCGGCGAGCCCAAGGGCGTAATGCACACCTTCGGCGGCCTCGCCTGGGTCACGCGCTGTGGCCTGCAGCGCATTCCGCTGAATGCCGACTCTCGCGTGCTGAGCTACCTGCCGCTGGCCCATGTCGCCGAACGCATGCTCATCGAGCACGGATTGCTGGCGAGCGGCATGCAGGTGTTCTTCGCCGAGTCGCTGGACACCTTCGCGCAGGACCTGCGGCGGGCCCGGCCGACGGTTTTCTTCTCGGTGCCTCGGCTCTGGGTGAAGTTTCGGCAGGGCGTGCAGGAGAAGATTCCGCAGCGGCGCCTGTCCCGGCTGCTGGCCTGGCCGCTGATCGGGCGGCTCGTCAGGCGCCGAATGCTGGCTGCGATGGGACTGGACCGCTGCGTGTTCGCCGTCGGCGGCGCGGCGCCGATGCCGGCGGACCTGCTCGAGTGGTATGCACAGCTCGGCCTACCCATCGCCGAGGTGTACGGCATGACCGAGAACGGCGTGCTCTCGCATTCCACCTGGCCCGCGCGGCCACGGCCGGGCACGGTCGGCTGGACCTTCGACGGCATCCAGAGCCGCATCGACGCGTCGACCGGCGAGATCCAGCTGCGCACGCCGGGCGTGATGCGCGGCTACTTCAAGGACCCGGTGCTCACGCAGCAGGCGTTCACGCCCGACGGCTGGCTGCGCACCGGCGACTGCGGCGAACTGGACAGCGAGGGCGCCTTGCGGATCACCGGGCGCATCAAGGACCTGTTCAAGACGAGCAAGGGCAAGTACGTGGCGCCCGCACCGATCGAGGAGCGGCTGGCGGCGCATCCGGACGTGGAGGCCTGCATGGTCGCCGGTGCGCGGCTTCCGCAGCCGCTGGCGATCGTCCTGCTGGGCGATGCAGCCATTGCGCGATCGCGCGTGCCGAGCGAACGGGCGGTGCTGCAGTCGTCGCTGCAGGCGCATCTCGAGGACATCAACCGCGCGCTGGATCCGCACGAGCGCCTGTCGTGCCTCGTCGTGACGACGACACCGTGGACGGTGCAGAACGGCCTCGTCACGCCGACGCTGAAGCTGAGGCGCAACCGGGCCGAAGGGCTGTTCGGGTCGCGCTACGAACGCTGGACCGCGCTGCGTCGCCCGATCGTCTGGGAAGCCGCGGCCTGATCGTGTCGCGATCCGTCAAGACCCGCGCGCGCTTGGATTCAATAATCGCCGCGCTTCATTCCTGAACTCACCATTCCATGAAAACCGTTCTTCAACACATCCTCCGCCGCAAGCGCGACTTCGCGCGCCGGCCGCTCTTCGAATACCTGCGCGACCAACGGCTGTCGCCGCAGGATCGGCTGGCGTTCTATCCCTGCATGGCGCCGTTCATCCTCAGCTTCGGCGATCTGAACCGGTACGTGCTGCGTGTCGAACCCACAGACGACCCGCACCTGCTTATGATCAACCAGCACACATACGAAGATGACCACCACTGGCCGTGGTATCTCGAGGACTTCGCGAAGCTGGGCCACGATGCGGCGGCGGTGCCGCCCGGCGAGACGCTGCGCTTTCTGTGGAGTGACGCGACCGTGCACAGCCGCCTGCTGTCGACCCGACTGGCCCATCTCGTGTGGAGCGCCGCGCCGTCGGTGCGCCTGGCGATCGTCGAGGCGATCGAGGAAACCGGCAACGTCCTGTTCTCCTTGACGTCGAAGCTGGCGGAGACCATTCAGCAAGAGACCGGCGTCGAGCTGCGCTATTGCGGCGAGTTCCATTTCGAGCGCGAATCCGGCCACGCGATGAACAACGATCACGCCGAGCTGGCCGCCATCGCGCTCGACCCCGCGCTGCGCGACGACGCGATCGCGCGTGTCGACCAGGTTTTCGTGTTGTTCTCCGACTGGACCGACGAGCTGCATCGTTATGCGATGGACCGGCTGGCCGAGCGCTGGGCGCAAGCATCGTGAGCATGGCCCCGGCACCGGCTCGCGTCGCGTGGCGCCGTGCTGCCGTGTCGTCGTCGCCCTGGCGGTCGCGCAGCAGCTGGTGGGCTGCGCTGAGCCGGCCTCGCCGCGGCCCGCAGCGTGCGACATCGACAAGGGGTTCGGCGCCGAACGGCTGGAACGCAATGTGTCAGTTCAATGGGGCGGTCCGCGGCGCGAAGGCGGGTCGGCGCAGCAACTGCGGCTGTCGATCGGCCCCGACGGCGCGTTGCTGCTGGCGTTGCAACGCAGGTCTGCCGGCCGCGACGGCGTGTCGATCGCGCGGCTCGCGTGGTACGACGCGGCCATCCCGCGGTCGGCGTGGTCCGTCACGTCGACGTCGCTGCGCCACCGCATATCGCCACCGGCCCGTCGCAGGACCTCATTGCGGTCTGTCCGGCGGGCAGGCTGTTGATGGCGCGCCGCTGCGATCTGCGGCGAGGCGGCTGGCAGGCACCCGAGGCCCTGCACACCGTCGGCACCGGCGTCTGCCGGCCGGTGCGGCGGTGGATCGATGCGGCAACGCCGTGATGCTGTGGACCAGCGCGGTGCGCGCCGATCAACACACCGAGGGCCGCTGCTTCGATGCCATCGCGCAATCGTGGGGCCGCGTCCGCGGCATCGATGCGACCGGCAGATTGCACGATCCCGCGATCGCTCGGCTTCGATGGCCGCGGCGACGCCGTCGCAGTCTGGTCCGCGCATCGCTCAGGCGAGCGCAGCGAGGTCATGACGGCGCGCCTGCCGGCAGGCGACGAGGCACCGAGTCGGCCGCTCGCGATCGGCCGCGAGCTAGGCGCGGCGGCAAGCGGGGCACGCATCGCGCTCGACGGCGCGGGCGCGGCCATCGCCGTCTGGGCCGGCCGCGACGCCATCCGGGCCAACACGCTGCGCTAGCGTCAGCGCACGGCAGCGTCGCCGAGCAGCGCGGGCCGAGCCTGCTCCATCACCTCGATGGTGAAGCGGATCGCCGCCTGCACCGCGGCCGACAGCCGCGCCTCGCGCCGATAGACCAGCCACAGCTCGCGCACCACCAGTACCTCCGGCGTGATGCGCACGAGCTCGGGCGCTGCGGCTGCCAAGTGGCAGGGCAGCAGGGCGAGTCCGGCGCCGGCAGCCGCGGCGTCGACCATGTCGACCATCTCGCGGTTGCGCATGACGATGCTTGAGGCGTCTGCGCGCGTGGCGATCCATCGCGCGGCCGGTGTGTCGGCCGGGGCCTTGTCGTAGCCGATGACATCGTGGCCGCGCAACCGGGTCGGCGTCGAGGGGGTGCCGCGAGATAGCCGCCGGCCGGCGTACAGCGACCAGCCGACCTCGCACAGGCGGCGCCCTGCCGCACTGCTGCAGCGCGCGGCGACCAGCGAGCTCGCGCGGGCCACCCGGCCGTTCACCGGCGGACGCATCACCCACCTCGAGTAAGGCGCCGTCGATCGGCGCACACCCCTGTGCGGCCGCGAGGAATCAACAGCCGCTGGGGGCTTCTGGAGACTCGCCGTCCAGTCGGGCCCGTGCGGTACGACGCGATACCGCACGCACGTTCTAGGGGGCTGGCACTTCCGTGACGCAAACCTGCAAGCCTCCGGTGGACCCCGCCGATATCGTCGCGCCCCTGTCTGTCATTGCCGTTGTCCCATGAACACCGCCCATCGCCTCGATGGCCCCTTCCGCGGCATGCGGGCGGCAGACGCGTGGCCGGAGCGCCTCGCGGCGCATGCGCTGGCCTGGCGTGGTTGCGCAAGTCCGCACCGGACAGCCATCGGCACACCGCGCTGCCCTCCGACCTCTTTCTCGTCACCGTGTACTGCGACCCGGGTCTGCTCTGCGGCGAACCCGACGAAGGGCGCGATGTGGAAGTCGTGGTGTCGGCCCTGCGCACCCGCCCGACGGAGTTCCGCTCGGCCGGTGGGGGCGAGCTCGCGGTCGCACTGCTCACGCCGCTGGGGCTGCTGCAGGCGTTTCGCACGCCAGTGGAGGGGCTGACCGACTGCCGCTTGCCGCTGGCCTACTTTGGCGGCTGGAACGAGCAGCGGGCGCTGCGCCACGCGCTGGCCGCGGCGGGCTCGCCGCAGGAGCGCCTGCATCGGTTGTCGGCCTGGCTGGAGCGGCGGATCTCCGATACGCGCGCGCTGGCGGGCCCGCAGCGGCGCGTGTCGCAGGCCGCGATGATTCTGTATGCCAGCGCCGGCGTGCCGCCCTCCACCGATGCCGTCGCCGCGCAAGTCTCGGTCGGTCGGCGACAGCTGGAGCGCGACTTCCGGCGCTGGCTCGGCGTCTCTCCCGGCAACTACACGCGGCTGGTGCGCTTCCAGCGGGCCGCGGCCTCGTGCTGGCGGGCCGCGAACTGATGCGCGTCGCCGCGGAGCACGGCTACGCCGATCAGCCCCACATGACACGCGCGTTTCGCGAAGTCGCTCTGGTGACGCCGGGCGAGATCGCGGCCTGGGGCCGTTGGGCAGGGAGTGCCGAGCTGCGCCGCGTGCTGGCCGGCCGGGTGCTGATGCTGCAGCAGGACAGCCCCGCGCAGGTCTGCGTGCCGCGTCCGCACGCGGCGTACTGCGAACTGGCGGAAGCCGCGTAGGCGGCCAGCGTCAGCCGGCCAGCAGCGAACTGAGCGCCTGGGTGTGCCGCTTCGGCCGCACCCCGGGCACCAGGTTCGGCGCCACCTGGGTGGCAAAGAAGCGGTCAGAGTCTTCCTTCGATCGCCACACCTCCACGACACGGAAGCCGCCGCCTTCCAACGGATGCGCGGTGTCCAGGACGAAGCCCGGCGCGGCTTTCATCGCGAGCGCCAGCAGGTTGAACATGTGCAGGTAGGTCTCAGCGGTCAGGCCCTGCGCCTCGCCGGTCATGAGAATGGGCATCGGGAACTCCTCGAAGGATCGCTCGCCCATCGGCATGCGAAGGCACTCATCGTTTCAGCGTGCGATCTGGTGGTCCATTCCACAACGGCCCACAGGCCTGTGCATCGCGGCGCCACGATCCGCGGCGTGGCGGATGTCGCCCTGCATCAAGACGGCAGCGTCGCAACGCCGCACGATGGCGCCCCTTCCACACTGCGACGCGCCTTGATGAACGACGACGTGCTAGCTGCCAGGCTGGTGCCACGGCGCACCTTGCTGCGACGCCGCGCGCACAGTTCCCTCCCGCCGGAAACGCTGGCGTGCTGACGTCCGCAGGGGCAGGCCGTCGCCGATGACCTGCTCGACCGCATGCTGCCGCGCGGAGAAGCCGAGCTGGTGCGCGACTATTCGTTCCCCCTGTCGTCGATCGTCATGGCGAACCTGATCGGATTGCCGCCGGCGCATCGCGATCGGCTGCGGGCCTGGCTCGCCGCATGGATGCGCGGCGCCGGCGCGTCCGACGGGACGGCGTCGCTGCAGGCACTGACGGATCCGCTGCGGGTCCTCGTGGCCGAGAAAGCGGCAACACCGCGGCGACGACCTGCTGGCTGATCGTGTGCGAGCAGCACGCGGCCCCGATGACCGATGATGAACTGGTGGCGACCGTGCTCCGCGACCTGGCGCGCCGCCTGCCTGCGGCGGTAGAGGAACTGGCCCGACACGATGCGGTGGGCGCCTGCGCGGGGTCGCGCCGCGCGCGGATGAACGCGGACGTGGCCATCGGCAGCCTGCTGCGTCATGCACCGAACCTGCGGCTCGCGGTCGCGCCCCACACGCTGAGCTGGCGCATGGGGCTGCGGCTGCGCGCGCTGGACCGGCTGCCGCTGAAGTTCACGCCGCGGCCGGGCCCCGGGGCCAGCAGCCTGTGAGGCGCCAGGGCCGTGTCGCGCCGCTTCAAGACGCGGCGACCCCGCGACAGCACCATCGCGGCATGACGGCACCTGCACCCACCGATCGGCCTCCGGCCACGAACCCCCGTACCACTCCGAGGCGACTGCTGCACGCGGCGCTGGGCGGATTGGCCCTGTCGCTGGCCATCCTGGTCGGCGTGCTGCTGGCATCAACCTGGTCGCCGGCGCCCACGACAGCCGCCCGTGTAGCCGCCGCCTTGCCGGTGGTCGATGAACCGACTGCAGCGACTCGTCTGGCGGGCGCGCTTCGTTTCCAGACAATCTCCCACCAGGACCGGCCGGACGCGAGCGCCGCGGCCTTCGTCGAGTTCCACGCCTACCTCGAACGCACCTTCCCGCTGGTGCATGCTCGGCTCCAGCGCGAACGGGTGGGCGGCTACAGCCTGCTCTACACCTGGCGCGGCACCGACGATAACGCTCCGGCCGTGCTGCTGATGGCGCACCAGGACGTGGTGCCGGTGTCGCCCGGCACCGACGCACGCTGGACGCATCCGCCCTTCGCGGGCACCGTCGCCGACGGCTTCATGTGGGGCCGCGGGTCCTGGGACGACAAGGGCCGGCTGATGGCGCAGCTGGAGGCGGTGGAAGCGATGTTGCGCGACGGCGCGCGTCCGGCGCGCACGGTATTCCTCGCCTTCGGCCACGACGAGGAGGTAGGTGGCACGCAAGGCGCGAAGGCGATCGCCACGTTGCTGCGCTCGCGGGGCGTGAAGCTGCTGTACTCGCTCGACGAGGGCATGGTGGTGACGGACGGCATCATCGCCGGCGCACGCCGGCCGGTCGCCCTGGTCGGCGTGGCAGAGAAGGGCTATGTCGCGATCCGCCTGCGCGCCACCGCCGATGCGGGACATTCGTCGATGCCGCCTCGGCGCGGCGCCATCGGCAACCTGAGTCGGGCGATCGCCGCGCTGGAGGCGCAGCCGATGCCGGCGCGTCTGCAGGTCGTCGCATCCAAGACGTTCACGGCACTGGCGCCGGACATGAGCCTGGCGCGTCGCGTGGTGCTGTCCAACCTGTGGCTCTTCGCGCCGCTGCTGGAGCGTTCGCTGGAACAGTCGCCGGTGACCGATGCGATGCTGCGCACCACCACGGCGGTGACCATCGTTCGCGGCGGGGACAAGGAGAACGTGCTGCCGGGCGCGGCGGAAGCCATCGCGAATTTCCGACTGCTCCCCGGCGACCGCGCGCAGGAAGTGCTCGATCACGTCCGCCGGGTGGTCGCGAACCATGGCGTCGAGGTGGAGTTGCTCCCGCAAGGCGAGCCGCCGTCGGCCGTCAGCCCGCTGGACTCCGATGGCTATCGCGGTATCGCGCGCAGCATCGAGGACGTGTTCGGCGATGTCGCGGTCGCGCCGGGGTTGGTCGTCGGCGGCACCGACTCCAAGCACCTCGGTGACCTGACCGACAAGGTCTACCGCTTCTCGCCGGTGCGCGTGCGCCCCGAGGACACGAGCCGCATCCATGGTAGCGACGAGCGACTGTCGGTGAGCAACTACGCCGAGATGATCCGGTTCTATCAGCGGCTGCTGTACCGCACCGCGGTCGACAGTTCCGGACGGGCGCCGGCGCGGGACTGAAAGCGCCGGCGCCGGCGGCGCTTCTTCAGCGCATTCGGCGCTCGACGTGCAGCGCGAAGGTCAACACACCGGCCATCACGAGGCTGGCGCCCGCGGCCACACCGGCAGCACCGTGTTGTGCCCGGTCAGCATGCCGTACGAGATGCCGCCCATGAAGCTCACCAGGCCGACGTTGTGCATCACGAGTAGCAACCGCGGCACCCAGCCCCGCGCGAGCTGCGGGTGCATGCCGTAGAGCAGGCCGACCAGACCCAGCGTCACCCAGCCGAGCACGTTGACGTTGACATGGACATGGGTCAGGCGGAAGTCCCGCGTGATGCCGGCATACAGGCCGAGCGTCACGCCGACAACGAGGCAGTTCTTGAAAGCATGAGGCTGTCCATGTCAGGAGGACTCGGGCCGGCGGCGGGGAGCCGCGGCGCCGAATCCACCGGCCCCTTGCCGGTGCTGGTCCGACATGTGATCGGCCCCGTTCACGGCCGAGCGGCTCGACGGGTTCGTCGGGTCGGACACGACACCTGTTGCGGCTGCGCTAACCGCGCCGACGGCCAGCAGTGCCGCCGCCGTCGCCAGCCACCATGCCGGTCGCCATTCGTTCATCTTCATTTGTACTCCTTGGGAGGTTGTTGGCAGCAGCCCTGCGCCGTGCCGACACAGCAGTCTCCGCGGATTGCCTCGCCCGATCTTGAACAGGCGCGACCAGATCGTGTCGCGATGAATAGCGGCGCCGCATGTCGCAGCCGTTCAAGACCGGCGGGTCCTGCACCGCGGATCATTCGGCCTTCGACGGAGCCAAAGATGGAATCGACGCTGAATGTGCAAACAAAGCGTGCTGCCGCGGCTGCAGCGCCCGCCTCGACGCGCCGCGAACGCTACGTCGACGTGTTTCGCGGCCTCCTGGTGGCGCACATGGCGCTGGACCACGCATCGTTGATGTTCAACGCCGGGCGGGGCGCCGAGGAGCTCGCCGCGGCCGCGCCACCGGCGGCCGGCAACCTGCTCCAGTTCCTGACGCGCTTCACCGGCGTTCCGGTCGCGCCGGCGTTCTTCTTCATGGCGGGCTTCATGGTGGCGCTCACCAGCGCTGCACGCGGGCAGCGCGGCGTGCCCGATCGCGAGGTCACGCGGCGGCTCGTCGTGCGCGGGCTGGTGCTGATCGCAGTCGACGCGTTGATCATGGGCCTGCCGCGCGCCGCGATGGGGTTCTTTTCGTTCGCGGTGCTGAGCTCGATCGGCGCCGGACTGATCGTCCTCGCACTCGTGCGGCATGTGCCTTCGAAGGTGCTGCTGCCGGCGGCCGTTGCGCTGCTGGCACTGCACCCGCTGCTCGACGTGTCGGTCTGGCCCCTGGCGCTGCGTGCGATCCTCTACGAGCCGGTTCGAACGGGGACCTTGCGTTCGCTGTATCCCGTCGTGCCCTGGTGCGCGATCCTCGTCATCGGGTTCGTCGTCGGTCGCGACGCTTCCGTCCGACGCAGCCCGGCACGGTTCTGGGCCGCGCTTGCCGCGGCGTGCCTGCTGCTGTTCCTGGCAGTGCGGCTGCCCGGCGGGTACGGCAACGCCTATCCGTACACCGGCGTCGCGCACCTCGACTTCTGGTTCTTCGCGAAGTACCCGCCCGATCTGCCGTTCCTGGCCTGGTCGTTCGCCGCCACGTTCGCGGGGCTGGCGCTGGTGTGGCGGCTGACCCGCACGCAGACGCCGGCGGCGCTGCGGCCGTTCGAGCTGTTCGGCCGCGTGCCCTTCTTCTTCTACGTTGTCCACTTCTACGTGCTCGGCGTCGCCGCTGCGTTGGTGCGCGCGAAGGGAGGCCTAGCGGCGACCTACCTCGTATGGCTGCTGCTGATGGCCTTCATGGCCTGGCCTTGCGCCTGGTACTGGCGCAAGAAGCGCGAGCGTCCCAACGTCGTGACGCGCTACTTCTGATGCCCGCCTGGGCGCTGCGCGCGGCTCACGCCGCGGGTAGCGCCAGCGTTCGCAGCACTTCGGCAGCATCCGGCATAGCCCGGATCTCCGACTGCACGCGCCGCGCGACAGCGGCGAACGCCGGCTCGTCGAGCAGGCGGCGTGCGGCTGCCGCAATGGAAGCAGTATTCGTTTCCGCGGGCGCCAGCGACAACGCAGCGCCGCTGGCGAGGGCGGCGTCGGCGTTGAAGAACTGGTCCGCACCCTGCGGCAGGACGAGTTGCGGCAGGCCGCAGCCGAACGCGCCGAGCAGCGTTCCCGAGCCGCCTTGCGACACGACCAGGCTGCAACGCGGCAGCAGCAAGGCTTGCGGCACGTACCTTTCGATGCGGACGTGCGCGGGCTGCGGGCCGAACCGCGTCGGGTTTCCGTCCGCTCCTACCGTGACGACCAGGTTCGCGTCGAGTGTGCTGAGGCCGATGATCGCCTGCTCCAGCACGTCGACGTTTCCGTTGTAGACCGTCCCCAGCGTCAGGTAGATCGTGCGGTGGAAAGGAAGCGTGTCCAGGCCGTCGGGCAAACGATCAGTCGGCGACGGCGGGATGGCGACAGGTTTCAGCGGCAGCACATGCTGCCAGATCGGCGCTTCGCTCGACTGCAGCGAAGGCGGGCACAGGTCCAGGTAGGGCGCGCGGGCCACCGCCGCCATCGCGTCCGGCGTTCCCCAGCGCTGTCCCAGCCTGGATATCGCTTCGACGAACCGCGGCCAGATCCGGCGCGGCGGCATGCGGCCCAGCCCGTGCACGGCGTGCCGCGCGCCGGTGATGGCTGCCACGGCCGGCCCGGTCAGCTCGGTCTCCTCGTGGATCACCAGTTCCGGCTTCCAGGCAGCTGCGCGTGGCAGAAGATCCGCGGCGCGGCGGTCCGCCGTGCTCTCGAAATAGGCGAGCCAGGAGCCCTGGCGATTGCCGCCCGCCTCCGCGTGGGTCATGCCCACGCGCCAGGCCTGAAGGCCACGCCGCTCGATGTGGTCGGCGAAGTCCGGGCCGCTTGCGAAAGCGACGGCATGGCCGGACTGCTTTGCCGCCACTGCCAGCGACAGCATGGGGTTGATGTGGCCGTACAAGGCCCCGCTGATGAAAAGTATCCGCATCGGGTCGCTCACGTTGCAGTGGAGTGCGTGTGGCGCCCAGTGTTCTGCCTAGGACCGCGGCGAGTCTTGAACGTCGGCGACATCGTCGCGGCCGACCCTTGCAGGTTCAATTGACGCAGCAGCGTCCAGCGTCTCCGTCGGTCGCACCGGCAGCCCGGGACTGCGCCACGCTTCGATCCCGCCGCACAGCGACCATGACAGCAAGGTCGGCAGCTGTCCTCGGAGGAACCATGTCTCTGATTCAACTCGTTCGCGCCGCCGTGCTGGCGGCGATCACCAGCGCGACGCTGGTAGCCCACCCTGTCCTTTGCTCAAGCCGCATCTGCGGCGGACCAGAGCTAGGCACCGCCGGCGGTCGCCATCGCGCCGGTCGCCACGACAGCCAAGAAAACCGTCGAGAACCCTTATGGCCTGTCGGCGCTCTAGGCGCAAGGCGACTTCGTGGCCAAGGGCACGCTGATCATTCCGGTGATCATGTCGATGGGCAGCTGGTACATCCTGATCACCAAGCTGTACGAGAGCCTGAAGATCTCCGGCGAAGCCAAGGCGGCGCGCAAGGGCTTCTTCAAGCACGCCAGCCTGGGCGACGCGGCCAAGACGCTCAAGGAATGCAGTGCTTTCCGCTTCATTGCCAAGACGGGCATCGAGGCCATCAACACCACGCCGCTCATCGACGTGATGCTGGTGCTCCTCAACTTGCGTTCCAGCGAATCGGACATCCACACTCCTGCGGTATTGCCGCTCTATCGGGGTCCCACAACGTCGGGCACCGCCAATGCAGGCCGGCCTGGTCAACGGCGCAGAGATCGGACATTCCGCAAGCTCTCCTTCCCAACCGTCCGGCCACCGAGTCGAAGAACTACGCCGCACGGCCCGCAGGCAACGCAAGCTGGGCGATGTAGCCCTGCAGCGCCGCCGGAACGAACATCGTGTCGAAGCCGAGGAACAGGAACTTCACGCCTTGCGCCAGCGCCAGCCGCGCCTGCTGCGGCGTCACCGCGAAGCTCATCGGTGCAAATCCCTTCCGGGCGATCTTGGCCGATGCCAATGCCAATGCCTTCTGCACTTCAGGATGGGCCGGACCGTCTGCGTAGCCCATGTTCACGGCCAGATCGAACGGCACGGCGAGCGCCCCGCCGAGGCCTGGCACGTCGAGAATCGCGTCGAGGTTCTCAATGGCGCGCGGATGTTCAATGAGTACCGTCACCCGGGTTTCAGCGTTCGCGCGCCGGGCGTAGTCGAACATGTTGGTCTGCCATGCGTACTGGGGCCGGAACGGGCCCCAACCACGGATGCCCTGCGGCGGATACTTCGCTGCCGCGACCGCCGTCTCGCACTCGGCCCGTGTCGTGACCATCGGCACAACCACGTTGCGGGCGCCGGTGTCGAGCGCCAGCTTGATCTGCGCTGCATCGTTGTGCGTCACGCGCAGCCAAGGCTCGGCCTTCGATCCGACCATCGCGGCCACCATCCGGTGCGCCGTCTCGATCGAGATGGGGCCATGCTCCATGTCGATCATCACGATGTCGAATCCCGCGTGAGCGCAGATCTGCGCCAGCTCGGGCGAAGGTGACGTCAGGCCGATGCCGAACGTCACGCCTTCCGGCCTGGCTCCGGCGGGGGGTGAAGCGGCAGCTGGCTCGGCAGGCAGAACTGGGGGCAGTGCCAGTGCGCTTCCGGCCATGGAAGAGGCGGCGAGCATCGTGCGACGGGAAATGTTAGGCATGGCGTGGTCTCGTGGATCGGGCGCTCAGTGTCGCGAATGGCGCGCGGCTCGTCTTGATACCTTGCGACAAGGGATAGCTGGTGTGCGAACCATTCCGTCGCAATCATTCAGGAACGGATGGGCGCGTCGCCACTACCGGCAACTGAACGCGCGACGCTGAGATCGGCAACGGGTCGAACGACGACTGTCGTGCCATGCGACAGCAGGGTGCACAGCAAGTTCTTTGCCTGGGGGATTTTTTGGGGGACTGGCCCTTGCAGTCACGGGTGTGACGATGCTTGGCACTGACCTGAACTTGATTCAGCATCTAGCGGACCGACGCTTCCCAGCTGCGAACGCACTGACCGTGGGTGACGGGACGAGTGCGCAGGCTGGGGCGCGTCAGGCTTGGTCGAACACGTGCACGAGCATCAAGAACGTGATCATCGACTGCGCCGAAACTGACAGGGTGCGTGGCCAGTTGTAGCGGATCAACTCGGCGATCGTGGAGGCGTTCTTGCCGTTCCTCTCGAGCCGGTTGTGTCGCGGAATCTCCAGCAGAACCGTCACGAGCAGGCCGACGATGCCGGCCACGATGTTCGCACTGCTCATCCAGCCCGGAACAGCTGGGCCGTAAAGGGACAGCGGGATAGGGAGCAGGAAGGTGGCAAAGCCGGGCAGGATCACGGGCAGCGCAATGTGTCTGGAGTAGAAGCGGTGATAGGCCACGTACTCCAACTCACCGACGCGGGCGAACAGGGGGTAGATCACGATCTGAGCAAACCAGATCTGGCCAAGCTCCCAGAACGAGAGCGCGGACCACACGAGGAGCAAAAGGTGGGACGTTTCCATGGGGTAGGTCAATGGGGTTGCAGGCGAGCCAGGTAGTGACCTCCGTCGTTGGCGAGCAGTTCGAAGCGCCAGTCCAAGCGCTGCGCCATGCGGCTGAGCGTCTGAGGGTCAATCTGGAGGACCGAGAACGGTGCTCCGACGCGGCCCTTGTATTCGAACCGAAGATCGAGTTCACCGAAGTAGCGCCCCGCCGCCTGCTTGCGTGCCATGTCGACGCGAAGGTCGGCGCTGGCGCCGACCCGCACGTCGAACGAGTCGGCGAGCAGCTGCCCACCAGGTGCAAGCAGGCGGCGCATGCGGTCCAGGAATCGCGGCAGGTCGGTCAGACGACCCACCTTGTCCAGGCCGTTGCACAGGCAGACGATGGTGTCGAACGGGCCACCGTTGAATGTCTGGAAGTCGGCCGCCACGGCTTTGTGCACGCCACGCTCCCGCATGATCTGGACGCACTGCGCCGACACGTCGATTGCCGTCACATCGAAGCCGCGGCGTTGCAGATCCAACGTGTGCACGCCGGCGCCGGCGCCCAGGTCCAGCACGGTGCCAAGGCACGCGGCTAGCGCCTGCCTTTCGAGCGGGTGGACGGTGTCGCGCAGCCAGAAGGCGGCGGGGACATCATCGCGTGTGCCGTCCTGGTGGCAGATCAGCGTGGCCGAGGCGTCCCCACGAAAGCAATCCAGCAACGCCGCGCCATGCGGTGCGTAGGCCTTCTCGGCCATCACACCAGGCCTTCGGCGCGAAGCGCGGCCTGCACCGCGGGGCGGCTGGCCACGCGAGCGCTGTGCACGGCCAGCGCCGGCCAGTCGGCCAACTTCAGGCCCACGATGCGCAGCATGCCGAGCACGGCGAACAGGTACGCGTCGGCCACGCTGAAACGGTCGCCGAGCACGAAGTCGCGGTGTCGGAGCTGTGCGTCGGCCCAGACCAGGCGAGCCGTCAGGCGCTGGACCAGGCCGTGGCGTGTTCCCTCGTGCAGCGCCGGGTTGAACAGCGGGCCGATCGTCTTGAGCAACTCCGACGCACAGTACGACAGCCACTCCTGCAGGCGGTAGCGCTCCATGCCAGGGCTGGCTGGGGCCAGCGCGGCCTGCGGCGCGACATCGGCCAGGTACTGAAGGATGGCTGCACTTTCACTGAGCTGTTCGCCGCTGGGCAGCTCGAGCACCGGCACATAGCCGCGCGGGTTGATGGTGTTGAAGTCCGCACCGTCGGCCGTGGTGTGGGTCGCGAGGTCGACGCGAATCAGTTGGGGTTCGATGCCGGCTTCGCGCATCACGATATGGGCCGCGAGCGAGCAGGCGCCCGGGAAATAGTAGAGCTTCATGGGGGATGGCAGCGGTTGATGAGAGCCGGTACTGTCGCTGCGGCGAAGCCGGCGGTCTTGAAAATCCGCGACAGGCCGCTGGCGCCCCGTGCCTCGACGACAGGCCGTGGCGGGCCGCGACTGCGTCAACCGTTGTCGCAATCGAACAAGACGGCGTGCACACCGGCTGTGCATGATCCCGCCTGTCTCAACACCCCGGATTGAAATCATGCTCAAAAGGTTCACTTGTGCTCTGCTGTGCACATCGCTCGTCTCGTTGTCAGGCTTTGCCGCAGAAGCGATGCCCCCCGTCGCGGCGACGCAAGTTCTGAAGGCCGTCAACAGCTGGGATGGAAAGCCCATCGTCTATCCCAGCGGGGCGGGCGAGGTGACCGTGCTCAACATCGAGATTCAGCCCGGCGCGGAGACCGGATGGCATCAGCATCCTGTTCCGTCCTTCGCCATGGTGCTGGAAGGAACGCTGCAGGTGACGCTGCGAGACGGCAGCTCCCGCCGTTTCGGTGCCGGCGAAGCGTTCGCGGAAGTCGTCAACACATCGCACAACGGTCGCAACGTGGGCGCGGCGTCCGTCAAGCTGTTGGTGGTCTATGCCGGCGCGCCAGGCACTTCATTGACGCACAAGGATTGAACATGCGTGTCGCCTCGCTCCACCCTCTGCGCCTCAGGCAGAGGCGCGCGCCCGACGAGACCCTGCTGGCCGCCACCTTGCAGCGCATCGCTTCCGAGGCCCGCAGGCTCATGGCCGGGCGCTGCGATCCGCGCACCCGGTACCTGAGCGCCGCATGCGACCACGATGACCTGGAGCGACGCATGCGTGCGTACGACGAAGAGCGCGTCGTTGTCACCACGCCCTGGCCCAGTCTCTAGGGCCGCGCCGCGCGGGGGCAACGAGCAGGCCGTGGGGGCACGAGGCCGAGGTCTGCACGGCCCCGTCGAACATCACGTCGCAGGCGTCGCCGATCGCGCGAGGCCGCCAACCGCACGCCGTCGCGCAGGCGTCGCTGCTTTGGCGTGCCGCACAGCTGTTCGAGCGGCACGCGGCACTCGTGCAGGCCGTGCAGCGGGGCACGCAGGATGGAGACCGCCGCCTCGGGCGTGAGCAGCACGAGCATCATTCTCCGCGACCGCCGGACAGGAATCGGCCGGGCCGCGTGCGCAGCGCGGTCAGCGAGGACCCAGCTGTCGCCGTCCTTTCGAAACACGAGGGTGACGCGCAACGCCCAGTCCTGAGCCGGCAGCTGGCCCACCGCGACGTGGGATCGCTCGATGACGGCGAGCACGATAAGGTCGTTGGAACGGTAGGACTGCACCAGTTCCAGCGTCGAGTCGCGGCCGGCGCGGAAGAAGCGGCCGATGGCCGCCTACTGTTCTTCGGTGTAACGGCCGCTGCGGGTCGGCGGGCCGCCGAACGGTGCCATCAGCGTGAAGTCGTCGGCGAGCGGCATCTTGGCGCGGTAGCGCTCGATGTCCCCCTGCATGAGGACTTCGTGCGCTTCGGTGGCGCGCCGCACGAGGAGGGCGACGTCGGTGGGCAACGCGGCGGACGGTGCTCCTGCAGCGACGGCGGCGGCGACCAGTGGTGCGCCGGCGGTGGCAAGCAGGGCGAGGCGGGAAGGGGGCATGAGACAGCTCCTGAAGTGGAATGACGAGGCGGAATGTCTCGAGGGCCACCCGCGGGCTAACCATGCCATCGAGGGAAGCTGCAACAGCAGGCTTCGCCAGCTGTCGGCCACCCCTTACGTTGAACGTTAGCCTCTTGGCTCGCGGCGCCCGAAGGTCCGCTTTGTGGCGTTGATTCGCACGACCCGAACTTCCGCTCAGGGTCGGTCACGACCGGTGGGATGCTGGCACCGGTGGGCAGCTTCGCAGCTGTCAGCCGTCATTGGCTGACCGAGCGGCTGCTGCGCGGCTCTAACTTGACGGTCGGATCCGTCCACTGGCGGGCTCTTGCCGGCCATGAACGGTCACTCGCCTCTTGCGCCGTAAGCGGTCATCCACAAGTTCAAATCATGCCCCCGCAACCACCGGGACAAAAAGTCTCGAATAGATCTAACCCTGAGGCGCTCATTCCTCGATCATCGAGATTTGAACATGCAAGCCCGGACCGACGACGTCGGTCCGGGCTTGCTTCTTCTGATCGCTAGGCGCGCAATCGACCCGCTTCGCTGCGCGCGTCGTTTGCCGACGGCGAAGAAGACCGTCTTCACTCGAGCAACTTGCGCCATGGGCGTACTCGATGTCACGCAGGAAGTGGTCCTTGGCGTGCATACGACTTCTCATTGGATGATCCTCGTCGAGATGTGCGCATTGAGCCTATGGCCGCACGTCCTGCACGAGAGCGCTGTCGATGTGCTCCTACGGGTCAGGGTGAAGGCGCTCGCAGGAAGTCGACCAGCTTCGGGACGACCTGCTCGGTCGCCTCCTCCATCAGCCAGTGCCCCGAGCCTTTGACGACGGTGCCTTCGACGTTGGCGGCGACGAGTCGCGCCTGGGTGATGAGGAACTCGCCGGAAGCCTTTTCACCCGTCAGCACGAGCATGGGCATCTTCAGCGGGGTCTTGGCGAGCGTGACGAAGTCCGCCGCATCCTGCTCGAATGCGCGAAACACCTCGAAGCCCGCGCGCATGGCGCCGGGTTGGGAGTACGCCTTGGTGTAGATGCGGCGATCGGCTTCCGGGATCGAGCGCTTGGGGTCGGCGGCGAAGTCGTTCCAGAAGTGCTCGAAGTAGGTGCGCTCGCGGCCGGCGACGAGCGCAAGCGGAGTTGTGCCGTAAAAGTGGAAATGCCACAGGTCGCGCAGCAGCCACACTTGCTTCCAGTCGCCCACTCCCGGCAGGAAGGCATCCATCAGCACGATGCGCTCGACCTGCGCCGGGTGCCGGGCAGCATAGGCATACGCGACCATGAGGCCGATGTCATGGCCCACGATTCGGATCGGTCCCACGCTCAGGCTCGTCAGAAGTGCATGGACGTCCTCTGCCATCACCGACTTGGTGTAGCCCTCGTGGTTCCGGGAGGATCTTCCGATGCCGCGCAAGTCCGGCGCGATGACGAGGTGTGTGTTCGCCAGCTCCTTCATCAGTGGCAGCCACATGTGGCTGGTCTGGGTGTAGCCGTGAAGCAGCACGACGACAGGGCTTCCCTTGCCGGCCACGAGATAGTGAAGCTTGACGCCGTTCACGTCGGCGAACCGGCTTTGGGGAGCCTGCGCGAAGGCGGGCAAGGCGACGGTCAGCGCGACGAACAGAAGCCACCACATCAGCGCGCGCCTCACGAAGTGGAAGGGCGGAACGGCAATGCTGCCTGCAAGGATGGTCATGAATCGCTCCTCATCGGTTGAAGTGGGGCCCGCGCTGCGCTTGGGCTCTGTGATTCGACGAATGCAATGTCGACGGAGGAGACATTGACGACATCTCCCGGTGGGGCGAGTACGCGACGACTTCATCTGGCGACGATGAGCATGGCCGAAGGGGACATGCACGTCTGTCCCTTTGGGGTCATCGGCTGACGGCCTGGAGCGTCGCCCGTCGCTAGATCGTCAGCGCTTCGAGCAGTCTCCTGGCGGCACGCATGTCGGCTGTGTCCAGGCCTTCGTCGAAACACCCGACGGTCGCAGACAGGAGCTCACGGGCCTCCGCGATGCGTTGCTGCCCGCGCCACAAGCGGGCCAGACTCGTCGCCGTCCTCAGTTGCCACGCCAGCGCTCCCTGCCGTCGTGCGAGAGCGAGCGACTTGGCATGGAGCGCTTCGGACGCGGCCGCAGACGGGACGCTGCCCTGCACCAGGATGCTCTCTCCCTGGACCCGCAGGATCTCTGGAGCGCACCAGCCGACCAACCCCTTCTCGACGCGAAGAAGTGTGTCGGCTCCGATCGGCGCCTCTACCAAAGTACCGATGCAGTCGAGCTCCATCACGTTGGTCGTCTGCACCTGCGGTACGGTCCGGATCGGAGCGCTCGCCGACTCTCGCGACTCGCGAATGGACAGCACGGCGTCGTAGCTCTGGCCCCACGACTGCCAGTACGTGGACGGATGTCGCGCGGAGTGCTCCCTCAGCTTGTCCACGAGCACGCGAGCGGCGCTGTGGTCGCCCCTCCACAGCAGGATGGGACATGCTGCCAACGCGAGGGCCTGGGTGTACGCGAACGGATGTTCCGAGGCTTGCTCGATGCAGTCGTTCGCGACCTCGACCGCCTGATCGGCACACCCCCGCAGCCACAAGACCCGCGCGAGCACGATGCGCATCGCCACGCCGTAAGGGACCGGGCTGATATAGGCGAAAGGCATCCGTCGGGGAGGGTGGCGGAGCACGCCTTCGGCCAGGACCGTTGCCACCGCGTGGTCGCCCATGAAATGGTGCGACTGCGCCAGCAATCGATCGGACAAGAGCAGCGCCGCGGAATCGGCAGAGTCTCGGGCCAGCATGCTCATTTCTTTCGCTGTCGCGAGTGCCGGCGCGTAGTCGCCGGCACGGAAGTCCTTGCCCCACAGGCCGTACAGCGCGGCGATCCGGTACTTCGGCTCGCCGAGCTCATGCCCGAGGTCCAGAATGCGAGCCACGACATCGGCGTAAGGCCGACCCTCACGCATCGACCGCCCGCTCGGAAACACGAGCGCCGCATTGAGGCGCATCTCGATCACGGGCTGCGCCGGCGACAGCAGATGAATCCGGCTCAAGGCTCGCTCGACCCACTTGTGGTGCTCGTCGAGCAGACCCAGTTCGTAGACCGGCAGCAGTGCGGCCGCCGTCAGGGCAATTCCGATGGCGGCATCGCCCGTACCGGAGAAGCTCCAGACGAGTGCAGCGCGGATGTCGTCCATGTCTCGGCAATAGGTCGCCATCCACTGCGGTCGCGACAACGCATCCCAATCCGCTTCTGCGCGCGTCAGCAAGTCGAGCATCTGCAAGGCATGACGCCTGAAGGCCATCGCGCTGTAGCCCCCGTTCATCAGCTGCTCGAGTGCGTAGGCACGTGTCGACTCCAGCAGTCGGAATCGGATGCCATCGCCGCTCGCATCCGCGGAGATCAAGGACTTGGCGGCAAGGTTCATCACGCATTCGAGGGCATCCGCCGCACGGAGGTCGTCGCCCGATGCGACGGCACAGGCTGCCTCTGCCGTGAAGCTCGCCTTGAAGACGCCGAGCCGGCACAACACCGTCCGCTCCGATGGGGCCAGCAGGTCGCAGCTCCAGTCCAGCATCGCTTTCAGCGTGCGATGCCGCGGCAAGGCGGTGCGACGGCCGTGCGTCAGCAGGCGCAATCGATCATCCAGCCCGGCAGCCAATCCACGCAGACCCAGGCTCTCCACCCGCGCTGCCGCAAATTCGATGGCCAGGGGCATGCCATCGAGCTGTCGGCACAGCTCGCCGACGACCGGCGCATCGGCATCCGAGAGATCGAACGCGTCCGAGATCGCTTTCGCTCGCAGCGCGAAGAGCTGAACGGCCGAAAAGGTCAGCGCCTGGGCTGCCGTCAGGTGGGTCGACTCGGCCGGAACCTCCAGCGAAGAAAGCCGATAAACCGACTCGCCCTCGCCATTCAGCCGCTCGCGGCTGGTGGTCAGTATCGAGATCCCGCTGGTGCCCTGCAGCAAGCTTTCGGCCAATGGTGCCGTCGCCTGGACCATGCGGTCGCAGTTGTCCAGCACGATCAGCATGTTCTTTCCGCGCAGACTTGCGCTCAAGGCAGGAAGCGGGTTCTCCGACGGCACCGACACCTCCAGCGTCGAAGCGACGGCGCCGGGCAGCTGCGATGGATCCGCGATCGGCGCCAGGTCGACGAACCGTACTCCGTCCCGGAACGAGCCGAGCAGCTCTTCGGCAACTGCCAAGGCAATCGTGGTCTTGCCCATCCCGCCCGCTCCCGTCACCGTGACGAAGCGTGCTTCCGCCAGCAATTTGCGAAGTGAGGCGACTGCCTCGGCGCGGCCGATCATTCGGGTCAGACGCGCGGGCAGGTTGTGGGGCACTTCGTGATCAGGCAGCGTTTCAGCGGCTGTTGGCGCCTGCCTGTGCCGTGCGACAGGCGCAACGAAGCAATAGCCCCGTCCGGGAACATTCGTGATGAAACGGGCACTCCCATGCCCGTCTCCCAACGCCTTGCGCAAGGTCGACACATGAACCCGAAGGCTGGTCTCCTGAACAAAGGTGTTCGGCCACACCCGGGCTTCCAATTCATCCCGGCTCATCACCTCGCCGGCTCGCTCGACGAGTGCAATCAGGAGGTCCAGTGCGCGGCCGCCGAGTCGCACCGGCTGCTCTCCCTCGAGCAGCAGCTTGCGCCTCGGCAGCAGCCGAAACGGGCCGAACGTCACAGCTTGATCCGCAAGATCGTCTGCTTCGTTCGGCATGTCGCACCCCGCTTGGACTTCTCAGGCCCTCAGACCGGAATGATGCCTCCGGACGAGGCCAGAACGGGTCGCCCCGATCCAGCGATGGTTGCGGGTTGCATGGCGTTCACACGGCCCAGCACGCGCATCCCAGCGCACCCCAGAAGCTTCTCAGGTCCGAGGCGGGAATCCGCGAGGCGGATGCCGCGAGGTGGTCGTGGCCATGGACCTGGCAGCGCTGGCTGCATGCGCATGCGCTGCGGCGCAGCGCCGCCTGCATCGTCGCGCCTTCCCTGTCGCCCCATGCCGCGTAGCCGCCGAAACGACGCACCGGCGACCAGTCCGGCATCGGCGGCGGCAGCGGCGCATCGTCCCAGCGGCCGAACTCGGCGGCCGCGTAGACGACCTTGCCGCCCACGATGGTCAGCAGTGAAGTGGTGTCCGCGATCTCCGATTCAGCGCATGAGAAGAAGTCGCGGTCGGCAACGACGAGATCCGCGAGCGTGCCCTCCCGGATCACGCCCTTCTCGCCGCGCTCGTCGGAGAACCACGCGACCTTCTCGGTCCACATGCGCAGCGCCGTTTCCCGATCCAGGCAGTTGCGCTGCGGATGGATCTGCAGGCCGCTGACCGTCCTGCCCGTGATCAGCCAGGCCAGCGACACCCACGGGTTGTACGACGCGACGCGCGTCGCGTCGGTGCCGGCGGAAACGGGAATGCCCTTGGCCAGCATGCGCGCCACCGGCGGCGTCGCCTCCGCGGCACCGGGTCCGTAGCGCTCGACGAAGTATTCGCCCTGATAGGCCATGCGGTGCTGGACCGCCACGCCGCCGCCGAGCGCGGCGATGCGGTCCATGGAGGCCTCGGAGATGGTTTCGGCGTGATCGAAGAACCAGTGCAGGCCGTCCAGCGGGATGTCCTGGTCGACGCGCTCGAAGACGTCGAGGGCGCGGCTGATGGTTTCGTCGTAGGTGGCGTGCATGCGCCACGGCCAGCGGTTCTCGGCGAGGACGCGCACCACCTGCTCCAGCTCGCCTTCCATCTCCGCGCCCATGTCCGGCCGCGGCTGGCGGAAGTCTTCGAAGTCCGCTGCCGAGAACACCAGCATTTCGCCCGCGCCGTTGTGCCGGAAGTAGTCGTCGCCCTGCTTGTACTTCGAGTCGGCCGTCCAGCGCAGGAAGTCGTCCTTCTCCTGCTTGGGCTTCTGGGTGAAGAGGTTGTAGGCGATGCGCACCGTGAGTTGTCCCGCATCGGCCAGCTTCCGGATGACCTCGTAGTCCTCGGGATAGCTCTGGAAGCCGCCGCCGGCGTCGATGGTGCTTGTGATGCCGAGCCGGTTGAGCTCGCGCATGAAGTGGCGGGTCGAATTGATCTGGTACTCCGGCGGCAGCTTCGGCCCCCTGGCGAGCGTCGCATAGAGGATGGCCGCATTCGGCTTGGCGAGCAGCAACCCGGTAGGGTTTCCTAAGCCGTCGCGCACGATCTGCCCGCCGGGCGGCTCGGGCGTGTCCCTGGTGTAGCCCACCGCGCGCAGCGCGGCGCCGTTGAGCAGTGCGCGGTCGTAGAGGTGAAGGATGAAGACCGGCGTGTCGGGCGCCGCGGCATTCAGCTCGTCGAGCGTGGGCAAGCGCTTCTCCGAGAACTGCTGCTCGGTGAAGCCACCCACCACGCGCACCCACTGCGGCGGCGGTGTGACCGCCACCTGACGCTTGAGCATGCCCATCGCGTCGGCCAGGCTGCGCACGCCGTCCCAGCGCAGCTCCATGTTGAAGTTGAGCCCGCCCCGGATGATGTGCGTGTGGTTGTCGCAAAGGCCCGGCAGGGCACGCCGCCCCCGCAGGTCGATCGCCCGGGTGTGCGACCCTGCGAGCGGCATGACCTCGTGGTCGCTTCCGACGCGCAGGAAGCGGCCGTCCCTGATCGCCACGGCAGTGGCGGCCGGCTTGCCGCGATCGAGCGTCGTGAAGAGGCCGCGGTGCAGGATGAGGTCGGGCGCGCTGGTGCTAGCCATGACGCCGTTCTCCCGAGGCCGGGCCGGCAGCAGCACTCGCGGCGAGCCGCATCTGCGCTTCCTTGCACTGCGGCAACTGGCCGAACACGTGCGGCTTGACTTGGTCGTGCAGCCACGAGGCCGTCTTGTCGGTCTTCAGCGAGTGCTTGATCAGCGGTGGGATCTGCTCGCCCACCAGGATTCCCAGCAGCCCGACCAGGGCGATGACGGGTGGCGCTGGGGAGCGCACGTTGAACAAGGCATAGATGACGCCGACCAGGAGGCCGACGGCCAGCGACACGAGGTAGGGCTTCATTGGCGACTCCATTCGATGGCGTCATTGGCGAGCAACACCGCGATCGACACATCGCGCAAAGGAGGTACCGGAGGGGCCCTCTCCAAGGAGACCCGACCGCCGGCATGCGCACCTAGGCTGCCATGGGCGTCGTGCCAGATTTCCCCGGAGAGCCCCATGAGCAAGACCGACTTCATTTCCCCCGCCAATGCCGCCCTCGTGCTGATCGACTTCCAGCCCGCGATGTACCAGGGCGTCGAGAGCCATGACCGCCTGAGCGTCATGCACAACGTCCAGGTGCTGGCCAAGGGCGCCCGCCTGTTCGGGTTGCCGACGGTGATCTCCACCGTGGCCAAGGACTCGTTCGCCGGACCCTTCATGCCCGAGGTGACCGAGCTGTTTCCCAAGGTGAAGGTCATCGACCGCACGTCGATCAACTCGTGGCTCGACGCCGGCTTCCGTGATGCCGTGGAGGGCACGCGTCGCAAGAAGCTCGTCCTCGCCGGCCTCTGGACAGAAGCCTGCGTGATGTTCCCCACGCTCGATCTGCTGAAGGCCGGCTACGAGGTCTATATCCCGACCGATGCCTGCGGCGACATCAGCCCCGAGGCGCACGAGCGCGCGGTGGATCGCCTGGTGCAGGCCGGTGCCGTGCCGATGAACTCGTTGCAGGTGCTGTTCGAGCTCCAGCAGGACTGGGCGCGCTCGGACACGTACGACGGCGTGATGGAGATCCTGAAGGCGCACTCGCCGTACGGCATCCAGGTGCGCTTCTCGAAGTGGGCACTGGGCGAGCACGCGAGCGAGGCGGGTTGAGCCGCACATGAACGGCCCGTACAGGGTCTTGCTGGGTGTCATCGCGTCGGCCGGCATCGGTGCGGCCGACGCGCAGTCGTCCGTGGTCCTCTACGGGCTGCTCGACGCGAGTGTGCGCGTCGTCGACGACGTGGGCGGCTCGCGGCTGGTCACCCAAGGCAGCGGCGACCAGCAGGGATCGCGCTGGGGTCTTCGCGGCGTGGAAGACATCGGGCACGGCGTGCGGGCGGTCTTCCAGCTCGAGAGCGGCTTCGGCGTCGACACCGGGACGCTGGCGCAAGGGGGCCTGATGTGGGGCCGCCAGGCCTTCGTCGGCTTGGCGTCACCGTACGGAACCGTGACCGCCGGCCGGCAGTACGACTTCATGGTGGAACTGGGCGCCTTCCATGCCGTGCAGGCCGGGACGGGCACGCTCGACTGGAACATCGGAGACAACGACCGCGTGGCCGGGCAGCGCCTCGACAACAGCATCAAGTACAGCCATCAGCGAGGCGCTCTCGGCTTTGGTGCGCTGTATGGCTTCGGCGAGAGGCCGGGCAGCGCGTCGCAGGCCAGCGGGCACAGCTTCATGGTCAGATACTCCGGCGACACGGTATCCATGGGAGCCGCGGCGACCCGTGTACGCGACCGCTCCATCACGCCATTTCCTGCGCTCGGCATTGGCTCGTTTCTCGGCGTTGCAACGCTCACGGGCGCCGGCGCTGCGGTGCAGGTGCCCTTGAGCCGCATCGACAACATCGGGTTCGGCGCGAGCTACAAGATCAGCAGAGCGACGCTGCTCGGTCTCTACACCGAAACGCGGATGCATGGCGCCGATCGCCAGGAGAAGCTCAGGAACTGGCACATCGGCACGCGATTCGCGGCCACGCCGAGCGCTGTGCTGGTCCTGAGTCTGAGCGAGTCGTGGCTGGGGGTGGCGTCGTGGAACCGCGGCGCGCTGGCTGCGGACTACTCTCTGTCGAAGCGCACCGATCTCTATGTCGCGGCCATCCACACGGAAGCCTCCGAGCCCGCCGTGAAAGCGGTGCTGTTCACCGTCGCACCCGCCGCCGGATCCAGGCAGCGTGCGCTGGTGGCCGGTGTCCGGCACCGGTTCTGACAGCTAGTCATCCACGATTCACGCCTTTTCACGCGACATCGACGAGGGAGTGGACGATCATTCGAGCGTCGCCGGTCGTCGCGACCGGCTGGCAAGGGGACAAAATGCCTGAACGCGTGCCCGGCGACGGCGAGGCGGCGCTGAGCGTCGGGCCGTTCACCCTGACGAGCCCGCCGCGCCGCCTGTTGTTCGCGGGCCAGGCTGTAGCGCTCGATGCTCTGTCGCTCGAGGTCCTGGCCGTACTGGCCGAACACCGGGGCGACATCGTCGACAGTGCCGACCTGATCGCGCGGGTCGAAGGCGAGGCGACCGTGGATGAAGTTCGCCTTTTCGGCTGCGTCGCCGCCATCAACAAGGCCATCGAAGAACGCGTGCCGACAGGCTGCTACATCGCGCACTTCCCGAACGAAGGCTTCATCCTGGTGGTTCCGGATGGCACCGAAGTGCCGCGCCGGCAAAGCGCACCCTCGCGTCTCACGTCGATCATCGGCCGTACCGAGGCGGTAGAGCAGGTGGTTGCGCGACTGCGCGAGCATCGGTTCGTCACGATCGTCGGCACGGGCGGCATCGGCAAGACGACGGTCGCGCTGGCGGTTGCGCAAGCGCTGGACGCCTCCTTCGACGACGGCATCTGCTTCGTCGACCTGTCGCCCGTGGCGGATGCGGCATTCGTGCCCGGCACGGTGGCGTCGGCGCTGGGGCTCTTTGCGCTTGCGGACAGCCCGCTGAGCGGGCCCTGGGCCGGGTTGCGCGACAAGAACATGCTCGTCGTGCTGGACAGCTGCGAGCACGTGATCGGAGGGGCGGCTCGCGTTGCGCAATCCATCCTCGCCGGTGGAGCGCAGGTCGCCGTGCTGGCCACCAGCCGCGAGCCGCTGCGCGCGAGCGGCGAATGGGTGGAGCCGCTGCTGCCGATGCGCCTGCCCACGGAGGACGCCAGGATGTCGGCTGCCGACGCGCTCCGCTATCCGGCGATCGAACTGTTCGTCGAACGCGCACGGGCAGCGAAGGCCGATTTCGGTCTGGAAGACTCGCAGGCGGCGCCCGTGGTCGCGCTGTGCCGCCGGCTGGACGGCATTCCTCTGGCCATCGAGATCGTCGCCGCGCGAGTCGCGGAGCTGGGCGTCCTCGGCCTGGCCGCTCAGGTGGAGAGCCGCGGACTGGAGCTGACGAGCAAGCGCCGATCCTTGCCGTCGCGGCACCACACGATGTCGGCGCTGTTGGACTGGAGTTATGAATCGCTGTCGGAAGTGCAGCAGTCCATCCTTCAACGCTTGTCGGTGTTCCGCGGCAACTTCAGCTGCGCTGCGGCGCGTGCTGTGGTCGTCGACGACGGCATCGATGCCGCTCGGGCCGACGGCGGGCTCGTCGAGCTGGTCGCAAAGTCGCTCCTCACCCAGGTGACGCGCGAGCCCTCCAACGGCTTGCGACTGCTCGACACCACGCGCGCGTATGCCGCGCGAAAGCTCGAAGGCAGCGGCGAGCGCAAGCGCATCCTGGCGCGCCATGCGAAGCACCTGATCGACCTGCTGGCGGATGCCGAGGGAGACTGGGAGCGGATGACGCGGCGCGACTGGCTGGGGTGCTACGCGCCATGGATCGACGACGTACGAAGCGCCCTCGATTGGGCGTTCTCGGCCGACGGCGATGCTTCGATCGGCATTGCGCTGACCATGTCGAGCTTCGCCCTGGTCCGCCAGATGGGCCTCGATGTCGAGTTCGTGACGCGTTTCGAGAAGTCGCTCGAGTTGTTCGCCGGCTTGCCCTCGTTGCCGCAGCCGGCTCTTGCGGCAGACACGGACGCCACGCGATCGCGCGAGGCGATGCTGGTGGCGGCGCTGGAAAGGACGACCCTGTACGAGGAACCGGCGGTTGCGGCCAGGCACCGTATCGCCTTCCTGGAGCGCTTGTGGATCTCGGCCGCCGTGCGCGCGGACTTCCCGGCTGCCACCCGCCTTTCGGCGCGCATCGGCCGTATCGCGCGCTCCGCATCCGATCCCATCGGTGCGCAGATCGCGATGCGTGTGCGGGCGCAGAGCCTGCACTTCATCGGCCATCACAAGACCGCCGGCAGTCTGGCGCAGCAGTTGCTCGCGCAGGCGCCGCGAAAGATCCCGCTCGGCTACAGCCCGTCGCCCATCGATGCGCGCGTCTGGATGCGCATCATCCTGGCCCGCATCCTTTGGCTGAAGGGTGCGGTGGAACAGGCGGCCACGATGGCCCGTGAATGCGTCGAACGCGCACGCACCAATTCGCCGATGGGGCATTTCCAGGCCTTGGCGTTTGCCGCCATCCCGATTGCCCTGTGGAGCGGCCGCGATGCCGCGATCGCCGAGGCGGTGGAATCGATCCGGGAGATCGCGAGCGCTAACGCGCTTGCTCAGTGGCAGCCCTGGGGCGATCGTTACCGCGACGCGTTGTCGCTGCGCCGGCTGGCGAAGGGGGCACGCGAAGAGGTGGAGCTGGCGCGGCCTCATGCGTCCGACGCCAATCTGCAGGACCATCTGTGCACCTTCGATGCGCGCTTCGTCACGGCGGCCGCAGTCGAGCGCGTGAACGCGGGCACGGTGGGCTGGTGCGCTGCCGAGATCCTGCGGGTGCATGGCGAAAGGATGTCGATGCGCACATCGGACGACCCGGCAGCGGACGGCGAAGCGATCCTGCTTCGCTCGCTGGCGCTGGCTCGCCGTCAGGAGGCGTTGTCGTGGGAACTGCGCACTGCCACGAGCCTGGCCCGGCGGTGGCAGGCACAAGGCCGCGCGGAGCAGGCTCTGGACTTGTTGGCGCCGATCCATGCGCGCCTCGCCGAGGGCCGCGACACCCCCGATTGGTTGGCCGCGTCCTCGCTGCTTGCAACCCTCTGACGTCAGGCGGCATGGAAACGATCGTCATTCGAGCTCGCCGTGTCGTGTTCGGTGCGGCAATGGCGGCACTCGCAGCTCATCCGCAGGCGCTGGCCCAGATCGTCGCGCAGCCCCCGGTGGCGCACCTTCCGGAGGTGAACGTCACCGCGGAGCGGATCGAATCGGCGCTGCACCAGACGCCGCTCTCGGTGGGCGTGATCGGCGCAGCCGAGATCGACCGCAAGGGCATCTTTCAGCTGCACGACATCGTCGGGGTGGTGGCCGGGGTCGCGGTTCCCAGTCCCTACGGCAACATGCCGCAGGCCGTGGGCATCCGCGGTGTCGGCGTGTCGCAGCCGGCGATGAGCCAGGCCGTCGGCATCTACGTCGACGACGTGCCGCTGATCCGCGGCTACGCGACTGCGTTGTGGGACCTGCCCGACATCGACCGGATCGAGGTGCTGCGCGGGCCGCAAGGCACGCTGCATGGGCAGAACGCCACCGCCGGCGTGGTGAGGATCGTGTCGATCGATCCGAGCCCTGTGGCCACAGCGTGGATCGCGGCGGGTGCGGGCAATCACGGCGCACTCGAGGCGCGCGGCTACGCAAGCGGCGCGCTCGGCAGCTCCACGTCCGGCAGCATCGCCTTCTCGCATCGGCACAACGACGGCTTCGGCCGCAACGCGAGCTTGAACCAGCAGGTGAACCGGCTCGATGCAACCCAGTTCCGCGCCAAGCTGCGGTGGGATGCGTCGCCCCGGCTGAACGCGGTGCTGGCCATCGACGGCTTGAAAGACCGATCCGACACCAACACCCTCAATTTCCCGCTCAACCATCCGAACGCTGCACCACGCGTCACCTTCACCACGGTGACCGACGGTCCCTTCAGGCGCGAGGCGCACGGTATCTCGCTGAAAGTCAGTGCGCAGATGGGCGACGGCCTCTGGCTGCGCTCCATCACGGGCTACCGGGCCTTCAGCGACGATCCGACGGTGGCCGATTGGGGTGGCCTGGAAGTGCAGCGCTTCACCTTGTCGCAGCGCATCGAGCAGAAGGCCGTTTCGCAGGAGTTCCAACTGCAGCGGCAGGACGAGCGCTTGAGCTGGACCGCCGGCGTCATGGCGGTGCGCGACCGATTCGACTTTCGACGCTTCAGCACCTCGTTTCCGCCGCCGGCGACTGCGCCATCCACCACCGAAGCGTCGACCCTGCAGCAAACGACAGACCTCGCCATCTACGGCCAGGCACGCTATGCGTTGAGCGCCAGCACCCGGCTCACCGCGGGGCTGCGGTCTTATCGCACCCGCCAGACCGCTTCGAACGAGTTCTGGCGGACGGACGCCGACCTGCAACGCACCGCCGCCGTGTACCTGGCGCGCGGCCTGACGACGTCGAAGTCCGGATGGCTGCCCAAGCTGGGCATCGATCATCAGTGGGCCCCGGCCGTCTTCCTCTATGCCAGCGTGGCGCAGGGCGCCAAGTTCGGCGGATTCAACCGGGCCGCGGAGTCGCAGTTGGCAGCGCAAGTGGCGACCGACCCCGAGAGAGTCACCGCGTTGGAGCTGGGCAGCAAGAGCCGCCACTTCGATGGCCGACTCGCCGCCAGCGTCGCGGTTTTCTGCAACGACTACCGCGACTACCTCGCGGCGCTGCGCGGTACGACGGTGAATGGTGTCCTTGTGCCGGATGCGGTGCTCATCAATGCGGGCAGGGCAAGAACCTACGGAATCGAGGTCGAAGTGGCAGCGAAGGCAACCGAGCGCGCCGATGCGACGCTATCGCTCGAGCTGCTGCGCTCACGCTTCGCCGAGTTCGCCAATCCTTCGGGTGCCGCCGGCTCCGACTTCGTCGGCAACGAGCTTCCCTTTGCGCCACGCCTCACCGTGGGCGCCAGTATCCGGCACCAGCAGCCGCTGCGCACCGGGGCCCGTTTGTCGTTCGAGACCTGGCTCCAGTACGTGCGAGCGCAGTACACGGATGTCGCCAACTCGCCGCAGCTCAAGGCTCCGAGCCAGACGTATCTGAACTTGGGCGCTGCCTACGCCACCGCGGACAAGCACTGGACGTTCTCGGTGCGAGTGAAGAACGCGCTCGACAAGACCTATGTCCTGCAGCCCGTCAGCGTGCCGCCGCTGGGTGTGGATGCCGCGCAGTACAACGCTCCGCGAACGTTGCTGCTCACAGCGCGCTACGACCACTGAGAATTGAGAAGCGCGAGCTTCTACGCCACCGCCTTTCGCTGCTGTCCCGGCGGCGCCACCAGCAACAGCACCGCGCTCGCTACCAGCGTGGCCGCGATCACGGCGAACATCGACAAGGGGCCGTGCATCGTCAGCAGCGGCAGCAGCAGCAGCGGCGCCAGCACGGCGCCCACCCGGTTCAGCGCCCACGCGCCGGCGATCGACGACGCGCGCGATCGCGTCGGGAACAGCTCGGCGCCATACACGTTCAAGGTCGACACGTAGAGCGACGTGAACACGCCGAAGACGATGCTCGACACGATGAGCCAGGCCGGCGAGTCGCTGACGGCGAAGCAGGCGCCGGAGGCGACCATGGCGACGGCGCTGACAGTCAGCGCCTTGCGCCGCTCGATGCTGTCGATCATTCCAGCGACCAGCAGCGTTCCGATGAAGGGGCCGCACATCGACAGCGCGACGTAGAGCAGCGTGTCGGACAGCTTGAAGCCCTTCTGCGTCAGCACCGCGCCGCTGAGCAACGGAAAGGCGACCGTCGCCCACGGGCTCAGCAGGAACAGGCCGCCGACCAGCGACCAGCGGCGCACCAGGCGGCCAGGTCGCGCCGCCTCCAACGCCTCGGCCGGACGTTCCTCGGGCACGGGATCGGGCTGGGGCAATCGCAGCAGCACCCTCGAGCGCTCGAATCGGCGGCATGCCTTCAATGCGGCGCCTTCGCGTCCCTCGGCCTCCAGCCATCGGGCCGACTCCGGCAGGGTCAGAAACAGGAGCCCCGCGATGGCCGCACCGGTGCCTCCGGCCACGAAGGCCCAGCGCCACGCTTCGATGTCGAGCGGCTGCAAGGGGGTCAGCCAGCGAAGCAGGAGGATGCCGGCCGGGGCCCCCAGCGATGCGACCGCGACGACCACGAAGATCAGCGTGCCGCGCCGGCGCGGCGGCATGAGGTCGGTCAGGTACGCGATCATCAGCGGCGGATAGGCACCCAGCGCGAGACCCGAGAGTCCGCGCAAGAGGGTGAGCTGAGTCACGTCGGGAGCGCCCGCGGCGCCGAACGAGGTGACGGCCAGCCAGAGCAGCAACCCGATCATGGTGCTCCGCCGGCCGTACCGGTCGGCCACCCAACCCAGCAACGGGGCACCGACCACCGCGCCCAGGTAGACAGCGGCCAGCAGCAGCGACAGTTGGTCGGTCCGTGCGCTGTGGGGCGGCGTGGAGAAGACCGGCGCCAGCGCGCTGCCCAGGCCGATCTCGAGCAGGTCGAAGGCAAACCCGAGTGCGCACAGCCCGAGGGCCCAGACGTGCATGGCCGTCAAGGGCAGCCGGTCCATGCGGCCGGCGATCGCCGCTTCATCGACTACACGCTGGAGCATGCTGCCTCCTCGGATCGGACCGCCGCGAACAAGACAACCATAGTCGCAAACGATGCGGCACGAAGGTCACGCGGTGCACGATTCACGCCAATTCACGCGCGCTGAGCTTTCACGATAATGGTCAGTCTCCAGCGGCCAACGGCGGCCGCTGCTCGCGAAGGACAAGCGAATCGGGAACGCCGGGGTGGACATGCTCGAATCGGCGGCGAAACGACATCCGTCCCAGCATGCGCTGGCCTTCGGCCCGTTCAAGTTGTTGCGGGCGGAGAGATTGCTGCTGGATGACGGCGTGCCGGTGCGCCTGGGCGGCCGTGCACTCGACCTGCTGACGGCACTGGTGGAACGAGCGGGCGAAGTGGTCAGCCGGGAAGAGCTCGACGCCTGCGTATGGCCCAAGACCATCGTCGAGGAAACCAGCTTGCGGGCGCACATTTCGGCGTTGCGCAAGGCGCTCGGAGACGGGCATGCAGGCGCCCGCTACATCATCAATCAGCCTGGACGCGGCTATTGCTTCGTCGCGCCGGTGTCCCGGGTGCCGGTGCAGGACCAGGATGTCCCGCGTGAACCTTCAGCCGAGGCACCCCGCGGCCTGCCGGTGCGGCTCACGCGAATGATCGGGCGCGACGAAGTCGTCCCGAAGCTTGCCTCGCAGCTCGAGTCACGCCGATTCGTCACCATCGTCGGACCGGGCGGCATCGGCAAGACGACGGTGTCGCTCGCGGTCGCCGAGGCTTGCTCGGGCCGCTACGCCGACGGCGTCTACTTCATCGACCTCGCGCCGGTCGCGCATGATCGCCTCGTGCCGAACGCGATGGCGTTCGGCTTCGGGCTGTCGCCTCCGGAGGACGATATCGTGGCCTGCTTGTCGAGCGCCCTGCGCAACAAGAAGGTGCTGGCTGTCCTCGACAACTGCGAGCACGTCGTCGATGCCGTGGTTCCTCTGGTCGAGCAGTTGCTGAAGCTCTCACCTGGCCTGCATGTGCTCGCAACGAGCCGCGAGCCGCTGCGCGCCGAAGGCGAATGGCTGCATCGCCTTCCGGCGCTCGGGATGCCGGCGGCAGATGAGCGGATCACCGCATGCCAGGCATTGGCCTATCCGGCGGTCCAGTTGTTTGTCGACCGCGCCTTGTCGGCCGTCGACGGCTTCGAGCTGTCCGACGAAGACGCTCCCCTCGTGGGCCAGCTTTGCCACCGGCTGGATGGCAATCCGCTCGCGATCGAATTGGCGGCCGCCCGCGTGGATCTGTTCGGCGTGCGCGGCCTGGCGCGTCAGCTCGACGCCCATGTGCTTCAGCTGAAGGGCCAGCGCTCGGTAGTCGCCCGCCACAAGTCCCTGGGCGTCATGCTGGACTGGAGCTACGAGCTGCTCACCGATCAGGAGCGTTCGATCCTGCGGCAGCTGTCGATCTTCAAGGGACGCTTCACGCTCGATGCCGCATTGGAACTGGTTCGGACGGTCGGCGCGGACGAGTCGCTGACGCCAGACCGTGTCTTCGACTGCATCATGGACCTGGCCGACAAGTCGCTGGCCATCAGCGACGCCGGCGGGGACACCGTCTGCTTTCGACTGCTGGAGCTGGCGCGCACCTATGCGCTGGAAAGGCTCGTATCCACTGGCGAGCACGCGATCGTGGCTGCCCGGCACGCTGAACTGGTTCTGGCGTTGATGCGTCGAGCCTCCTTGGCGTGGCCCGCTGCGGCGACCAAGCGCCAGTGGCTGGCGGAATACGGATGGGCGGTCGAGGACATCCGTTCGGCGCTGGCGTGGGCCTTCTCGCAGCAAGGCAGTCCCTACATCGGCTCATCGCTCGTGGCCACCGTGTGGCCGCTGGCCATGCAGATGAACCCCTTCGAGGACTCCGAAGCCATCGAGCGGGCCTTGAAGGCCGTGGCGACACTGCCGGACACGCCGCCGGAGCTCGAAATCTCCCTGCACATCGGATCGGCAGCCTTCCGACTTCTGCGCCGCGGCCGAGCAGGGGAGGCGTTGAGCGTGGCGCTTCAGTTGGCCGAGCAGAGTGGTGAAGCGCGTCTCGAGGCCGACGTTCTGATGGGATTGACGGTCGACGCCCTCGCGTCGGGCAGCTACGAACGTGCCACCGCCAACGCCGAGCGCCTCCAGTCGGCGGCTCGACGGTCGCGAGAGCCGCTGACGATGCTCGTCGCCGACCGCTTCGCCGCCCAGGCGTGCCACTTTGCCGGCGACCACGGCAGGGCGCGGGCCCTTGCCGAGCGTGTGCTCAGCCATCCGATGCCCCGCGGTTGGCTGGGGCCGGCGGGCATGATCGATCACAGCGTCTCGATGCGAATCGTGCTGAGCCGATCTCTCTGGCTCGAAGGCTTGGCGGACGAGGCCGCGATCATGGTCGAGCAGGCGCTCGACCATGCGATGGCCGACAGTCCGTCCGCACTGTGCCAGGCGCTCTCGCTGGCCGCATGCCCGGTCGCCCTGTGGCGCGGCGACACGCCGGCGGCGGAACGATGGATCACCCGCCTGGAGGAGGAGTACAGCAACCACGCGATGAAGGGCGGATGGTCCCCGGCGGCTGCGGGCATGCCGTGGCGCCGCGTGCTCGAGGCGCAAGCGCAGCCTCTCGAATCGCGTCGGCGGGAGGTCATCGCCGAAGAGGCGGCGAATACGCTGCAGCTCGATCATTTGATCAGCGCGCATGCGGCCTTCGTCACTCGCGACGCGGCAACCCGTGCGGGGAACGGCGGTGGCGGCTGGTGCGCGCCCGAGATCCTGCGTGCGCGTGGCGAAATGATCCTACGCGGTCGTTCGTCGGGCGCCAGCGTCGCGGCGGAGAGCCTCTTCCAGCGCGCACGGGCCATGGCACGCCAGCAGGGGGCGCTCGCATGGGAGCTGCGCGCGGTGACGAGCCTGGCCGCACTGTGGCGCGATCTCGGGCGCGGTTCCGAGTCGCTGGCCGCGCTCGAGCCGGTGGTGGCCCGTTTCACCGAAGGGTTCACGACCGCCGACTTGCGCGCCGCGGCGGCGTTGCTCGAGACGCTGCGTACCGCTTGACGCGGATTCACATCGATTTACTCGCGCATCGACGCTGAGCGAACCAAGATTGCCTTCAGCGCGGACCCGCATCGAGGTCCGTGGCAAAGCGGAGGTCTGCCATGGTTCCCGTCGAAGCGATCAGGGTTCTCGTGCTGTACCGCGATGCGCTGGTGTCGAACGGGCTGTCAGCGACTTTGCGTGAACAGCCGGATGTCGACCTCGTGAGCCCAGGGCCATGTGCCTGCGATACCCCGCTGCGGCCCGGCGACGGCCGCCCGGATGTGGTCGTGGCCGACTACGAAAACGGCCTTGCACTGATCGCGAGCGCCCGCGCCCGCCAGTCCGTACCGCACGCACCGAGCCTCAACGTGCTGGTGGTGACGCACCGCGACAGCGAGCGCGAGATCCGCTACGCGCTCGAGCATGGTGTCCGCGGCTACCTCATTCTCGGCTGCGGCGTCGACGATCTCGTCGATGCGGTGCGAACCCTTCACCGCGGGGTGCGCTACGTCGGCGCAGTTGCGGCGCGTCGCTTGGCCGACAGCGTGGCTTGCGAGTTGTTGACGGCTCGCGAGACAGACGTGCTGCGCCTGGTCGTCGAGGGGTACGGCAACAAGACGATCGCCAAGCGCCTCGATATCGCGATCGGCACGGTCAAGACGCATCTCAAGGCGATCTTCCAGAAGCTCGAGGCGAGCAGCCGAACCCAGGTGGCGGCCGTGGCGGAACGGCGTGGCCTGCTGGCGACTCCGGAGGACCCGCCGAGCAGTTTCGCGTCCGGGTCCCGGGAAACGAGGCGCACGGCGGACGAGCCCGTGCTCGAGGCGATGTCCTGATCCCAACTTTCAAGGAGCAGCCATGAAGCGTCTGACAGGAAAAGTGGCCATCGTGACGGGTGCCAGCTCGGGCATCGGCCGCGCCACCGCCAAGCTCTTCGCCGCCGAGGGTGCCAAGGTCGTGGTCGCCGCGCGCCGGAGTGCCGAGCTCGACCGGCTGGTCGGCGAGATCGAAGCGGAAGACGGCGAGGCCGCTGCGCTCGCCGGCGACGTGCGGTCCGAGCCGTTCGCACAGGCGCTCGCAGCGCTGGCCGTGTCCCGCTTCGGCCGCCTCGACATCGCATTCAACAACGCAGGAACCATCGGAGAGTCGGGGCCAACGACGGACATCTCGGAGGCAGGCTGGTCCGAAGCGCTCGTCAGCAATCTCACCAGCGTGTTCCTCGGCGTCAAGCATCAGCTTCCGCAGATGCTGAAGCAACGCAGCGGATCGATCATCTTCACCGGAACTTTCGTGGGGTACAGCTTCGCCTTCCCGGGCGTCGCGGCCTATGCCGCCAGCAAGGCCGGCCTCATCGGATTGATGCAGGCGCTCGCCGCCGAATACGGCCCACAAGGCATCCGTGTCAACACGATTCTTCCCGGCGCGGTCGACACGCCGATGTACCGCGGGGTGAACGACACGGCCGAGGCACAGGCCTTCGTCACGAACCTGCATGCGCTGAAGCGCGTCGCGGCGCCGGAGGAGGTGGCTCGCTCGGTGCTCTACCTCGCCTCGGACGACTCGTCGTTCGTCTCCGGGACGGCCTCCCTGATCGACGGGGGCGCGTCCGTCACGCGCACCTGAGCGGAGCCGCCGCCGAGCGATCAGCGCGGCGCCGCGAGCTTGCTGGAGTCGGATCGTCCGTATGGCGAAATCGGTACCTGCTCGCGCCGCAGGGAACGCACCTGCAGCGTCACGCCCCCCACGAACAACGCGAACACCACACCGAGCACGACTTGCAGCCCGGTCGCTTCCTGGCTGGCAAAGATCGGCGCGCCAGCCGGAAGCCGCGTGGTCGTCTCGATGATGCCGGGGACCCAGTGGAAGAAGAAGCTGGTGGAGTAGGCGATGGTCTGGACAAGACGCGATGCCCGGCCGACCAGTCGCGTGCCGGCTGCGGCGCCCACGATCAGCGCGATCAGCGCAAGGACGCCGAGAACGTGGGGCGGCCCGAACCCGCCGTGCTGGAAGATTCCGAAGCCCGTGAGGCACGTGATCACTGTGGTGATCACATAGACGCGTCCCGACGTCGTGGCCGGAAGGATCTGCCTGTACCGGACCATTGCGTACAGGCCGGCGAGCACGGCGACGAGGCTGAAGGCGGTGTGAACCACACCGAGCGAGGTCAGGTTGAGCATGTCCATTCCTCCAAGGGGCCACGCCTGGCGGAAGTTGCGCAGGCCGGACCATTCTTTCGGTGGCTACCCGACCGTCGAAGACTCGCAAGGGTCGCTTCGGAATGCCTCCGAGGGGAGACGCTTCCACGCGGCGACTGAGCGCCGCCCAGGTCCACCAGCCGGGCCAGCGTGTCATGAAACGACTGCCCGACGCATGCGGCAACGCAGACGCCTACTGTTGGTTGGAGGGCTGCGTGGCGGCCCGATGCGAAGGAGAAGGCGATGGACGCAGGGAGCTATGAGCTTCGCTACGCCTCGTTGTCCGTTCAGGGGCGGGGCTACGTCTTCCCTTGCGACGAGTCCGGGGCCGTGGACATGAACCGCTTGAGCGAGCGGGGACGGAACGACTATCTGTTTGCACGTGTCGTCGTCGGTCATGAGTTGGGCCGACCCGTCGTCAGCCCGATCCCTGACGAGCACCGTCGCTCGAGCGAGGGCTGATGCGTTCGCCGCGTCCAACGCCTAGCCCCGCGACCGAGCCGGAGTGCGACAAGCGGATCGCAGCCTTGCTGCGGTGCGGATCGCTGAGTGATGACGCAGCATCGTCCAACGACGATATGGCGTCGGACAAGTGGTCGATGAGCTTGCGCACTCGCAGCGGCTGGTGCTGCCGGGAGCTGTAGGCGAGATGGACGTCGAGCGATGCTGCCTGCCAGCCCTCGAGGATGGACTGCAATTCGCCGGCATCCACGAAGCGATCAGCGAGGAAGCAGGGCAGCAGGACGATGCCGGCACCGTGGATGGCTGCGGCGATCAAGGTGTCGACGCTGTTCGAATTGAGCACTCCGCGGGGTGACGCTGCATGTGTTTCCTGCGTGTGGCGGTGCTTGAACTGCCAGTGGGGGATGCCGTGACAGGTCAGGCAGTCATGGCGCTGCAAATCGAAAGGATGCTCTGGCGCACCGTTCCTCACGAGGTAGGACGACGATGCATACAACCCGAGGCGCGCGACACCGATCTTGCGCGCGATCAAGGACAGTCGCAGTCCGCGCCCTACACAGATGGACAGATCGGCTTCATCGTCGATCACGTCGACGCAGTCGTCGACCAGGCGCAGGTCCACCGAGACCCCGGGGTAGGTGGATCGGAAGTCCGCAAGCGCCGGGCCCAGCATCTGACGGCCATAGGACGCCGGCGCCACGAGTCGGACGGAGCCCGCCACCTCCGTCCCGCTCAGGCTGCTCATCGCCTCCATCGCGCGGAATTGGTCGATGAGTCCACATGCTTGCTCGAGAACGTTGTGACCCACGACCGTCAGCGCAATGCGACGCGTCGTGCGCTGCAACAGTCTGACCCGCAGGTGCGCCTCCAGGTCCTGCACCGCGCGCGTCGCGACCGAGCGTGAGATGCCAAGCGCCTCCGCCCCCTTGACGAAGCTGCCGTGCTCGACGATCGACTTGAACACCTCGAGGGCTTTCAGGCGATCCATGTGACTCTCCATGCTTGCGTCTGCAAGAGTCATTCTGGGATCGCGCCGGATCGGATGGGACTCCCTTTCGTGCACCCGGCGCACTCCGCCATACGGGAGAGCTCTGTCGACGCGCGCACTCCGGCTCATCGATGCGAAGAACTCTAGGGAAATCTGCGATCTCGCATCGGCCATATGGCGGGGACTTTTCCTGGCCGAACGAGAGCCATCCGGAACGCATGCCTCAGGCAGGCTCCGCCGGCTGGGTATCGACGACGCTGATGAAGGCTGCCGCAAATCCTGATGCTGTGGAGACTCGGTCGCCATGGGCGCCCCTGCGCACCCGAACGTTTGCCGTTGTGTGGACGGCAAGCCTCACGGGCGCGATGGGCACCTGGATGCGCGACGTCGGCGCAGGGTGGCTGATGACGTCGCTTTCTCCATCCGTGACCTACGTTGCGCTGGTGCAGGTGGCAACGTCGCTGCCGATCTTTCTTCTGTCCTTGCCTGCAGGAGCGTTGGCCGATATCGTCGACCGGCGAAGATCGCTGCTTTGGCTCAACGCGTTGCTGGCTGCTGTCGCCTGCTTCATGGGCGTGGTCGCCGCAAGCGGAGGAATGACGCCGGTTCTGCTCGTGGGTTCGTTGCTGCTGGCAGGCGTCTTCGCTGCCCTGGTGCAGCCGATGCAGCAGTCCTTGACGCCGCTGCTGGTGCCGAGGGCTCAACTGCGCACCGCCGTGGCGCTGAACGGCCTCGGGTTCAACGTCGCACGAGCGACCGGGCCGGCGATTGCGGGTGTGCTGATCGCGGTATCGGGCGTCGCCATCACCTTCTTTCTCGATGCGTTGAGCTACGCCGTTTTGTTCGGTGCGTTCTGGTGGTGGAAGGGCGCATCGGCACGCGCTTCCAGCGGTCCACCGGAGAGCTTGCTGCCGGCCATGCGTGCAGGGATTCGATACGCGTTGCATTCGGTGCCGCTGCAACGCACTTTGCTGCGAGCGGCTTCCTTCTTCATCTATGCCAGCGCGCTTTGGGCGCTCCTTCCGGTGATCGCGCGCCGGCAACTCGGCGGAGGCCCCGGCTACTACGGCGTGTTGCTGGCCTGCGTGGGCGCAGGCGCGGTCGTTGGCGCTGTGGCGCTGCCGAAGCTGCGAAGCAAGATAGGCAGCGAGGGCGTCATGCGTCTCGGCATGGCGGCCGCGGCAGGTGTCCTGCTCACGCTGGCCTTCGTCAAGAACCCCTTGATCGCTGCTGTCGCGATGGCGCTCGCAGGCGCCGCCTGGATCGCGGTGCTGACGACCGTCAATGTGTCGGCACAGACAGCACTGCCCGACTGGGTTCGCGGCCGCGGCCTTGCCGTCTACCTGACCGTGTTCTACGGCGCGATGTCGATCGGCAGTCTGCTTTGGGGTGCCGTGGCGGACGCCGCGAGCGTGGCGGTGTCGCTCTCGATGGCGACCTTGACCGGCATGCTGAGCCTGGTTCTCGGCTTCTTGAAGCCCTTGCCTGCTGGAGAGGCGGACCTGACGCCCTCGATGCACTGGCCCGATCCGACCGTCGCACCGGCCATGCTGACCAGTCTTGAAGCGGACCGCGGGCCCGTGCTCATCACCGTCGAGTACCTGGTTTCGCCTGGCGACATCGAGGCGTTTCTCGCGGCCGTGCGCGAGTTCAAATCCGAGCGGCTTCGCGACGGCGCATTCCTGTGGGGCATCTACGAGGACACGGACCGCCCGGGACGCTTCCTGGAGCATTTCCTGGTGGCCTCGTGGCTTGAACACCAGCGGCAGCACCGGCGTGTCTCGATGGCCGATGCCGACTTGCAGGCATTGGTAGTGCGTTTTCACCGTGGCACCGAGCGGCCACGGGTCGAGCACCTGATTGCACCGCCCCACTAGAACAACGGTGCCCTGGGCCGAGATACCGTGGAACGAAGGCTGGCTCGGCATCTTCATGCATGGCGAGCGAACCCTTAGACGGTTGGAACCGTGCCGCCATCGATCACGTGCTCGGTGCCCGTGATCGAAGCCGCGCGCGGCGAGACCAAGAAGGCGATCAGATCCGCCACCTCTCGCGGCTTGGCGGGACGGCCGAGCGGAATGCCGCCGAGGCTGTTCATGATGACCTGCTTGCCGCCCTCGTAGTCTGTGCCGGCCTGCGCCAATCGCAAGGCCTGGCGTCGCGCGCCAGACACCGGCTCAGTCCTGCCCGATGTCGGCTCGGATCGATGATTGGCGGCTCGAAATCATCAGCCTTGGGGCGTCCAATACTGAATGCGTAGGTGAGTGCAGGAGAAGCGCGGTGGCGCCGATGTACGACAGGCCCCGCGATGGACACGTCTTCACCTCCGGCCCCCGGTCCCCGACGCACTGGCGGAGACACGCTGGCGGTCGGCTGGGCGCTCACTCCATCCGCACAGACCGCCCGCGTCAAGGTCTCGCGCGCCGGCACGGAAAGCGTCACGCCCTTCAAGCCTGCCGTCTCGATCAGTACCGGCTTGAGGCCGCACAGATCGTCGGCGCAGGCCCCAGGAACTCTCGCCCGTCGAGCCACGGCGCGTGCGAGGAGATCATCGCGCGCTCGACGATGTTTTCCAGTTCGCGGAAGTTGCCGGGCCATTTGCCGCGCAAGCCTTCTCCAGACTGGGAAATGCCGAGGCGCATGAAGACGAGCCGCGGCGAGCAAGCGGACAGCAGAGCGGGCTCCCTAATCTGCAGCCCATTGCGCTGGCGGACTTCATGGCCCTGATCGCGTGTACCCGCATGACACGGCCGCTTCTCGCCATCGCCGCGCCGACGACGCACTGATGGCAGGTGGCGCGCGTCGCTTCATCCCTCCATGCAAAGGAACCCATCATGAAAACGAAGATCGCGTTCGCCGCGTTCCTCTCCGCCGCCGGTCTGTGTGCCCAGGGCTCTGCCATTGCCGTCACCACCGTGCCCGCAACCCTCTGCAAGACCTACGGTGCCACGGCAGTGTCCGGCTTGTCATCCAGTCACACCGGCCTCTACAACACGAACCCGGCGCCGGTCAGCGTGATCTGCCCGGTGCCGCGCACCAGGCCGGCTGCGGCCGATGGCTACCGCGCGTTCGTCAACGGCAGGCAGCCGACTGGAACGACGCTATCGTGCACGCTCCACAGCCAGCGGCACGACAGCTACACGCTCGGCGCGTCCACTTTCGCGCGCGTGGGCGACCCAACCCCTGGCGGCATCGTACGGATGTCGGCCGTGCTGACTGTCGACAAGGTGTCTCCGCTGTCCTATCAGAGCGTGTGGTGCTCGCTGCCGCCGGGGGCCAAGCTGTTCGACATCGAGCTGGTGCAGTGATGATGGACATCACACCACGCACGATGCCCGTTCGCCGCCACTCGACCGTGCGAGGCGCCTGCGCCCTGACCGGCCTGACCGCTGTGGCAGCCGTCGCGCTGGCGCTGGCAGGCTGCGGCGGTCGGCCCGACGACGCCGACGAACACGACGGCACCGCAGCCGCGGCGGCCGCCGGTCCGGCGTCGCCACGCGCGCTGGCGCCCTCGGTGCCCCTTTCGGCGATCGCTTCGTCGCCGCAGGAGGGGTTGGGACAGATCAGGGAGCAACTGCACAGGCTGCGCAGCGAGGTGGCGGATCTGCGGCAACGCATGGATCGCATCGCCTCGATGGCCAAGGAGTCCGATCCCACGCCGGCCGATCCGCGCGGCTATGCCAATGCCGTCGCGCAGGCCGAGCAGGTCGATGCGCAGCGCCTGGCTGCAAGCGAGTCGGCGTTCCGCGGCGAACCGGCCGACGTCGCGTGGGGCCAGCGCGCGATGGCTGCGGTGCGCGACGCGTTCGCGCAGGGCAACGAGGCGATGGTCAGCCAGATCGGCAGCATCGAGTGCCGCTCGCGCAGCTGCCGCGTCGAGCTCGGGCCCGAGGCAACGGAAGCGCTCGCGCACGAGTTGCCGATGATCCTCGGCCACCTGTCGTCATTGCTTCCCCATGCCGCCGCCGGCCAGGTCGATCAAGGCAATGGCCGGCAGTCCACGCTGCTGTACCTGTCGCGCTGATCGCGGCGCGCACCGCCTTCGTTCTCCAACTCATCCTCACCTTCAACTGGAATTACGATGAATCAAGCCACCTTTTTCGCCGTCTCCGCCCTCGCATGGGGCATGTCCGCCGCTCCCGCCTCGGCCGAAATCCCGGCCTCGGCCGACCTGATCGGCGGCGTGCCTGACTCCAGCACCCCCGCGCGCAATGCGATCGTGTTCATCAACAGCGCCGGCGCAGGCTGCACCGGGACGCTGGTTGCGCCGGATGTCGTCGTGACATCCGGCCACTGCATTCCGACGTTCGGCCGGACACCGATCGCCAATGGACGCTGGGAGCGCATGGCGCCCGGCGTGTCGAGCGTGGTGTCGTTCGGACCCAATCCCGCCGCACCGATCGCGACGGCGCATGCCGACTGGATCAACTACTCCGGCACCGACGACATCGTCCTGATCGGGTTGCGGGCGAGGGTCCCTGCGTCGGTCGCGGTACCGCGCAAGATCGTCTACGACCGTCCCGCCGACCTGGATGCGGCGGACTATCTCTACCACTCCGGATACGGAGCCGGGTCGCCGGTGCGGCAGGTCGGCTATTCGAGGGAGTACCGGCCCTTCCGCTCGCTCGCCGATCCGGCGCAGGCCGACAACTACTTCTGCTTCAACGACATCTACGGCTCGCTCGGCCCCGGCGATTCCGGATCGCCCGTGCTGTGGGGCGGCCCCGAGGGCGCGGTGATGGGCGTCTACCAGGGCACCGCGACCTGCAAGACCGCCCTCGAGCATCCGAGCGCGCCGGTCACTGGCGAGAACGACGGCGCCGTGATGACCTTCGGCAAGGGCAACACCTTCGGCACGAAGGTCAACGTCAGCCAGTGGCTCAAGCGCAATGTGCAGCGGTCGTTCTGCTCGCGCAACGGCTCGACGGCGAGCGTGTCGGACGGCGGCGCGCACGTGAAGCTGATGAACTGGTGGTCGGCTGCCCGTGCGGACAACTTCGCGACGACGCAGGCGGGGTGGGCCGGCTGCTTCACCGACTGGGACTACGAGGTGGACCATGACGGCTACCGCTACTTCCGCCACGAAGGCTGGGTGCCGTCGCCGACGCGCCCGCAGCCCTACGGCACGCAGCCGCTGCACGTGTGGTGGAACTCCACCTCCCGGGACAATGCGACGACGATGTCGGCGGTGCCCATCGCTGGCGGTGCATGGACGAGGGGGCCGCTGCTGGGCTACGTGTACACGTCCTCGACCCGCACCACCGGGCTGGTCCCGCTGCGGCTGTGGTACAGCAGTTCGCGCCAGGACTACCTCACCACAACCAGCACGGTCGACTACACGTCGAGCGGCTACGTTCGGGTGGGTACCGGCATCGGCACCGGCGGCGCGGGCGTGATCGGGTACATCAAGCGCTCTGACCTCGTGCGGTGATGCGTCCAGTGGTCGGTCCGGCGACCTCGCCGGACCGACTTCGGCATTCAGTCATGACATGGGCCAGGAACGGGAGAAGGGGGTCGAGTGATCGGCGACGGCTCACTGGCGCAGGGGGTCGACCCTGGGCACCTTCGGGTCGGCCGCGGGCTTCGGCGCCGGCTTGGGCACCACTCTCGGCACCGGCTTGGGACCGGCCACCCCAGTCGTGCCCGAGATGGCCCCGGACGGCAGGCGGCCATCCGGTCTGACGGTGCTACCGGTATTCGTCCCTTGCCTGCGCGCCAGGGAACAATCGGCCGGAGGAACGCACGGGGGACCCGGACGGGATGTGAGCGTGTCGGGGCTGGTCGTGCCGGCCGCCTGCGTACCGGAGCCGAATTGGCATCGTTGGCCGGACCACTTGCCCCCCTGGCTCTCGCACTGCACCTGCTTCGTCGAAACGCCGGCGTTTCGAGACGGTGCCCCGCTGGTCGCGGCGGCAGACAGGCAGAACGGAAGCAAGGCCAGCAGCCATGCCGATTGACGGCAAGCCGCCGTGCGGTCGGCGATGCGCTGCTCAAGAGTCGTGATGCGGAACATGTCGCTTCCTTCCATGTGACAACGAGGGGACTGTCCTGTGATAACGGATTCCGGCTTGGCAACCCGCCATGGGGCGTGCCAGGTCTGGAGATGCGGCAGGCATGGCGTGGGCCGTCTAGCGTCCTGCGGCCTGGAGGCGGAGCCTGGCGCGATCCACCGCCTGCCGATACTGCACGCCCACGAGTCGTTCCTGGGCGATCGCCGCTTGTGCAAGTTCGAGCTGCGCCCGCGCCTGCGGGATGTCGCCCAGTTGAACCAGGCACGCCACGAAATGGGCACGCACGACCGCCAGGGTGGGGTGGTGCCGATATGCCTTCTCGAGCGTCTTGATCACGTTCTCGAAATGCGGCCGCGCCTGTGCTGCCCGTCCGAGCCCGGTGAGGACCTGGCCCATGCGGTCGTTCAGGTCGTTGACGGTCGTCGCGTATTGCTCTTCGCGAGGCGTGCGCTGCGCGTGTTCGAAATGGGCCGAGATGACCGGCCATGCCTTCTCATAGTCGCCTCTCGCCATGGCAACCCGCGCCAGTCCGATGGTGGCCTGGTGCTTGACGGTTCCGAACACGACTTCGCGGGCGCCTTGCGACTGCAGAACGCGCTCGAAGCCGGCCCGTGCCTCGTCGAACCTGTCCTCGCTCAGATCGATGCTGGCCAGGCGCAGGTCCACGTTCGCCACGTACGGATGGGCGCCGCCCAGGTCGCCGGCCAGCCGCGCGCGCACGCCGCGGAGGACGGAACGCGCGTCGTCAAAGCGACCCGTGACTTGGCAATACCAGGCGCGCGCCATGGCAAGGTCGTGCGCCACGTCGCCATTGCCTGGCGGCGAAGCGTCCAGCTGCGCAAGCAGCTCGCCTGCCTCGGAAAGCCGTCCATCGGACAGGAGGTGCTCCAGCTTGACCAGTTGCGCTTCGAACACCTTCTCAGGATCCAGTTGCGAGGCGCCGTCCGCGATGATCCGGGACGCATGCGCGATCTCCTGCTGACCCTCGCCTCGCGTCCATGAACGAAGGCGGCCGAGCTGGAGCTCGACGAGGGCGGTCGTCGGATGATCCGGCCCGAGCGACGTGGCGAACGCCTCCATGGCGCTCTTCAGCTCGACCTCGGCCAAGCCATGGCGACGATCCGCCCAGAGGTTCAGCGCAAGCTCGTAGCGAGCTCGCGCCAATCGCGGCGAGCTTCTTCCCCACAGCGACGTGCGGATCGCCGCCGCTTGCTGGAGCAGGGCATGCGCCTCGTCGGACCGGTTCTGCCGCGCCCGCAACTCGCCGAGCGCGGCCAGGGCCTCGGCGGCCTCCACGCTGTTCGGCGACGACTTCGACAGCACACCCGCCGAAGACTCGATATCCGCCGCCGCGTTCGCCAGCTTGTTCTCTCGCACCAGCTGGAGACCCCTCGCTGTCCGGACAGACAGGCATGCCGGCGCTGCCGCAAGTCCCGGGGCCGGACACAGGTCGATGGCCTTGGCGAGCGCCTGCGACGCCGCTGCCTTGTCGCCTCGTTGCGCGAGGCTGTCGGCCAGGTCGTGCAGTGCGGCCACGTGTGCCGGCGAGTCGACTCCGTGCGCGGCCTGGAGTTCTACCCGCTGGCGTCGCACCTCGACAGCCGGCGCATTCAGATTCAGGTCATGCAGCAAGCGACCCACGACGCCTTGCATCTCGTCGCGGATCTCGGGCTGCTTGGCCAACCCGCTTCCAAGCGACTTCGCGCTTTCCTCGAGCAATTCCTGCACGCTCTGCTTGCGCTTGCGCAGGGAATCGGCCTGCTCCACGCTGTTGCTCTCGAACAGGCTGATCAGAAAGTCCTTGACCGCCGTCGCCTTTGCCGCCTCGAGCCGCGTCTGGCGGGCTTGCCATGTCGTCATGCCGAGGCCGATGCCCAAGGCCAGGATGACGAGGCTCCCCGCGCCGACTGCCACCGCGTTGCGTGCGACGAACTTCCGCAGGCGATACCACCGGCTGTCGGGCTGCGCGAGAACCGGCAGGCGCGCCAGGTGGCGTCGTATGTCCTGCTCGAAGGCCTCGGCCGTGGCGTAGCGGCGCTCCGGTTGCTTTTGCAGCGCGGTCAACACGATGAGGTCGAGGTCACCGCGCAGCGCCCGACTCAGCTTGGCTTGCCCGAGACCGCCGTGTTCGTGCCCGGCGGATTCACGGCATGCATCACTCGGACGCCTGGGCTGCGACGACAGGATCGCCTCTTCGAGTGCGGCCACGCTGCACCTGGGAAGGCGATAGGGACGGTCGCCCGTGAGCAACTCGAAGAGCAGGACACCAAGCGCATACACGTCGGTTGCCGTGCTGACGCTTGCGCCGGCAATCTGCTCCGGCGCGGCGTAGTCGGGTGTCAGCACCCGCCCGCCATCCCGCGTGAGGGCACTGCTTTGCGAGGTGTCCGCGCTCAGCAGCTTAGCGATGCCGAAGTCGAGCAGCTTCACGTCGCCGGCCGCGTTGACAAGGATGTTTGACGGCTTGATGTCGCGATGAAGCACCAGCATGCCGTGCGCATGCTGGACCGCCCGCAGGACCTGCAGGAAGAGCTGCAGGCGCTGTCCGACCGACATCTGGCGCTCGTTGCAATAGTCGACCAGCGCCTGGCCTTCGACGTACTCGAGCACCAGGAAGGGGATGCCTTCGGGTGACGTGCCGACGTCGTAAAGCCGGGCGATGTTGCGATGTTCGAGCGCGGCCAGGATTTCGCGCTCGCGTCGCAGGCGCTCGATCAGGGCAGCCTGGTCGGGGCCGGCATGAGGAAACTTCAGAGCGACCCGGCGCCGAAGCTGGCCATCGTCGCGTTCTGCGAGCCACACGACGCTCATGCCGCCGCGTCCGAGCTCGCGCACGAGGCGATAGGCACCGAGGACCTGGTCCGCCTGCAACGACAAAGCGGGCGCGCATGGCGCCGCCTCGCCCAGCTTCGGCAGGGCATCGAGGAAGCCCTCTTCTTCGATGCGCTCTCGATCGGCCAGCAGGCGCAGCAGCGCGTCCTTGGCGATGCTGTCCGCGGCGAGCTCGCTCAGCCACTGCCGGCGCTGCGCTGGAGGACGCTCCAGGGCCTTGTCCAGGAGCGGGAGAAGACGATCCCAGAGCGCAATGTCGATCTTCATTGCCGGCTGCCTCCCCAGGCTGCTGCTTGCGCGTGAGCAGTTGCACAAGGGTAAGCAATGGCATCGGCGAGTTCAAGGAAGGATTAGGGATGGCTCGAAGAGCCATCCCCGGCCAACGCACTTGTCCAGGTTCTTGCGTCTGTCTGGCAAACTGAATCCCTGTCGTATTCGGGAGGGCACATGGGCGACGTGACCACCTTGCTGATGGCTGCCAGGCGCGGCGAGCCGCTCCAGATCGACAAGCTGTTCGAGCTGCTTTACGGTGAGATGCGCCGCATCGCACATGCCAAGTTGCGCCACCGACCCGACGGCGTGCTGCTTGACACCACCTCACTCGTCCACGAGGCGTACCTTCGGCTTCTGGAGCGAGACCGGCTCCAGCTCAACGATCGCTCGCACTTCCTCGCTTATGCAGCGCGCGTGATGCGCTCCGTGGTGGTCGATGTGGTGCGTGAGAACCAGGCCGAGCGGCGCGGCGGCGGCCACATGTTCGTCACGCTGGATACGGCGGCAGGCGGCGTGTCGACCGACGGCGATGCGGTGCTGCGTATCCACGAGTCGCTGGAGGAGCTGAGCCGGATCGACGAACGGCTCGTCCGCGTCGTGGAGATGCGCTATTTCGTGGGACTCGACTACCAGGAAATCAGCGACGCGCTCGGCGTGAGCGTACGCACCGTCGAGCGCGACTGGCAGAAGGCCCGCAGCTTCCTGTATGAAGTCCTGAAGAACGGGTAGCGCCGTTGCCTGCGAGCGCAGCGAGGCTCTTTTCTTCGATGGCGGATCGAGCCGCCTGTGCGCTCGCTCTCGAAGGCTTTCGACAACCGCTCCCGCGGCACACCGCCACAATCGGCGCTTCGTCAACTGACAGTGGGGCGACTCGATCATCGATCTCTGCGTGCCGGACGACAAGTCACAACGAGATGCGCTTGCTCGACCTCATCGAGCCGCCGCTGACTACGGTCCGCATCGACGTGAACCAGATGGGACGGCAGGCCGCGCAGTTGCTGCTCTAAGCGACGGGTCCGGCAGGCACTGCGCGACAGCCTCGTTCAGGACTCCGCCGAGTCAGGCGATGGCGCAGTCGGACTGTGCGCAGGCCTCAACCACGTCGCTGCGGATACGCCGCGATCTGCTCGAGGAAGATGATGCGCCGCTCGGCGGACAGCAAGTCCGGCAGCGCCGCTTCGTAGGCTTGCCGATATGGCTTCTTCAGATGGTGTGCGAGAAAGTGCTCGCGTGAGCAGGCCCACGTCTCGTACACGACGATCGTGTCCTCGTCGTCCATCTGTTGATGGACCCAGGTGTTCACGAAATCCGGCTCGCTCGACATGGCGGCGATGACGTCCAGCAGCATCTTGCGGCCATGCACCTTCGCGCTGCGCTTGATCGGGATGTAGACCACGAACGAGACGATCTCGGTGTTCCTCCCGGGCGTCCCGTTCGCGGATTGCGAACGGGCGGGGGCCAGGGCCATGGCACCGCTGAGAAGCGCAAGCATCGTTGCGCGGCGGGAGTTCGGATGTTCAAGGCTTTCCATCGGGATCTCGTGTCTTCGTTGTGCTCGCGCAGGCGAGCCAGAAGCTCTAGCTTTCGCCGCAACCCGAGCGGTGACATCGCCCGCTGAGCCGGGCCCGACCCCGTGCGGTGGGGTCAGCTCAGCGTCGACCGATCGAGCGATCCGGGGCTACCGCCCCTGAGGCCTGGCAGCGGCCGGTTCTCGAATCAGAGTTGGCTCATGCCGCCGTCGACGATGATCTCGGCGCCGACGATGAACGCAGACTCGGGTGCCGAAAGATGCAGCACGGTCGACGCCAGTTCCGCCGGCGTGCCGAAGCGGCCCAGGGGAACCTGGCTCTGGATCTGCGCGGCCATGGTTTCGAGGGTGGCGGCGTCGAAGCCCAGCTTCCCGTACAGCGGCGTCGCGATCGGGCCCGGGCTGATCACGTTGACACGCACGCCCCGCGGCAGAAGCTCGGCCGACAGCGTCCTGGCGAGCGAGATCAGCGCTGCCTTGCTGGCTGCGTACACCGAGCTGCTCGGCATGCCAATGTGAGCGTTGATCGATCCATTGAGCACGATCGAGGCGCCGCGGTTCAGCAGCGGCAGCAGCGCCTGGATCTGGAAGTAGGCGCCCTTGACGTTGGTGTCGAACGTCTGGTCCCACAGTGCTTCGTCAACGTCGGTGAAGCTGGCGAACTTGGCCGCGCCGGCGTTGATGAACACGGCGTCGAGGCTGATGCCCTGCGCTGCAATGTCTTTGGCAAGCTCGTTGGCTGCGCCGATGTTGCCGGCGTCGTTGCGGACAACAACGACCTTGCCGCTGAGCTGCGCCTTTGCGCTGTCGAGTGCGGCGGCATCGCGGCCGGTGATGACAACGCGAGCGCCTTCGGCGAGGAAAGCCTGCGCGGCTGCGAATCCGATGCCGCTGCTGCCGCCGGTGACGAGAACGGACTTGCCTTCAAAACGATTCATGACTTTCTCCAGTTGGTTGCGGCCGATGCCGTGACGTCATGGTGAAAGGTCGGCGGTGTCTTGCCGTACCACCGTCGCGATGAACATGTGCGGGTTGGTCGAACGTGTTGCCGTACGATGATTTCGCCGACCTCGTCGGGAGGAGCCGAACATGCTGTCCGATGAAGAGCTGGAGCTGCTCGAAGCGATCAAGGAGAGCGGGAGCCTTTCGCGCGCCGCAGCGCGTCTCGGCAAGGCGCCTTCGACCGTCTCGCATGCGGCACGTCAACTCGAGACGCGCTTCGATGCGTTGCTGTTCGATCGGCGCCGATATCGGCTTCAGTTGACGCCGGCAGGACAGCTGTTGGCGCACGAGGCGGCGCGTCTCAGTCAGGACGTGGCGCGCCTGACTCAACGCGTCAAGCAAGTCGCGAGCGGCTGGGAGGACCGCCTTTGGATAGTCACCGACGAGCTCCTCGAGTTCGAGACGCTGCTGCCAGTGATCCGGGACTTCGATGCCCTTCGCTCGGGTGTGTCGTTGCGAATCACGCATGAGGTCCTGGGCGGCACTTGGGAGGCATTGCTGGACGGTCGCGCGGACATCGTGATCGGTGCCACCAACGAGCCGCCCGCCATTCCGAAGCTCGGCTGGCACGAGTTGGGTGTCATGGAGTGGGTCTTCGCCGTCTCCGCCCGGCATCCCCTGGTTGGGGCTCAGGAGCCGCTCGAGCGCGAGGTCATCGCCGAGCACCGCGCGGTCGTCGTGAGTGATTCGTCCCGTCGCAGCCAAGGGCGGGCCTACGGCGTTCTAGGAGGGCAAGCGGCGCTGGCCGTGCCGACAATGCGGGCCAAGATCCTTGCGCAACGCGACGGTCTCGGCGTGGGCTGGCTGCCTGCGCGACGGGTGAAGTCGCTGCTCGATCGCGGCGAGTTGGTGTCGAAGCGCACCGCTGATCCGCGTGAACCGAACATGCTCTACCTGGCATGGCGAGGGGACCAGGAAGGCCGCGCGATGACGTGGTGGCTCGATCGGCTCAGGAGCGGCCGGCTCGCTCAGCGCCTGGTGCACGGGATCGACGCCTTCGTTCTGGCGCGCTGAGGACACGCGACGCCGGCGGCCGCGCGCCTCCCAACTGTTGTCCCCGTCAGACGAGGACCATGCCGCCGTCCACGGCGTGCTGACCGCGCACGCCCTCGACGATGGACTGCGCGACGCTGTTCCGAGGACCTCGAGACCGAGTTCACCGCGATGCTGCTCAACTCGGGATGAGGACGCGGTCGCGAAGCTGCTGGTGCACCCGTCCGCCTCCGTGTCGCTATCCGATGCCGGCGCGCACTTGACGTTCATATGCGACGCCGGCTCCGGCCTTCATCTGATGGGCCACTGGTCGGGACATGAAGGTCCTGTCTCTGCCGCACACGATCCATGAGCTCACCCAGAAGCCCGCGCGGATCGCCCTGATGCGCTCGGGACGAGGCTGCGAAGAAGCATCTTCGATTTCCGCGCTTGGGCCAACGGGCGGTGCGACATAGCATCCCTCGCTCCCACTCTCGGTGAACCCATGACCTCCCGTTCGATCCTGTCCTCGCTTGCGCGCTTGTTTGCGGCTTCGACGCTGCTGGTGTCCACCGCCCTGATGGCCCAGACCAAGGAGGTGACCTTCGCCTATCAGGACATGCTGGTGCCGTTGCGCACCCTCATCGAGTCGGGGGAACTGGAGAGGAGCACCGGCTACAAGATCAACTGGCGCCAGTTCGGCGGCGGCGGCGATGTCATCCGTGCGATGGCCTCGGGCGAAGTGCAAATCGGCGAAGCGGGGTCCAGCCCCATCGCCGCTGCGGCCAGCCAGGGCCAGGACGTCCGTCTGTTCTGGATCCTGGACGACATCGCCGACGCCGAGGCGCTGGTGGCGCGCAACGGCAGCGGCATCAATGGCTGGAAGGACCTCAAGGGCAAGAAGGTGGCGACGCCGTTCGTCTCCACCTCGCACTACCAGCTCCTGGTGGGCCTGAAGCAGGAAGGTGTGGACCCGAAGGACGTCAACGTGCTGAACCTGCGGCCGCCCGAGATCGCGGCCGCCTGGGAGCGCGGCGACATCGACGCCACCTTCGTCTGGGATCCGGCGCTGTCCAGGGCCAAGGCCGGCGGCAAGGTCATCGCCACGTCCGGCGCCATCGGCAAGCAGGGCCATCCCACCTTCGACGGCCTGATCGTCAATGCGAAATGGGCGGCGCAGCATGAGTCGTTCCTTGTCGCGTTGGTGAAGGCGCTGGCGCGCGCCGACGAGACCTACCGCACCCAGGGCGCGAGGTGGACCGCCGAGACGCCGCAGATCAAGGCGATCGCCAAGTGGAGCAAGGCCGACCCGAAGGACGTGCCGGCCGCCATCGCGCTGTACCGCTTCCCGTCGCTGCAGGAGCAGCTTTCGCCGACGTGGCTGGGCGGCGGCGCCGCGAAGGCGCTGGCCAACACGGCGGTGTTCCTGAAGGAGCAGGGCCGCGTGCAGGAGGTGAAGGCGGACTACCGGGGCTTCGTGACGACGCAGTACATCGAGAAGGCGCTCGCCAACTAGGCATCTCCCGATGCGCACCCTCGAGATCCGCGCGGTGACCGTGCATTACGCCGTTCCCGGCGGCCGCCTCCAGGCCCTGGCGCCCTTGAACCTGTCCATGCAGGACGACGACTTCGTCGTTGCGGTCGGTGCGTCGGGATGCGGCAAGACCACGCTGCTGAACTGCATCGCCGGCTTTCTGCCGCCCACGGACGGCCAGGTGCTGCTCGACGGTCAGCCGGTCACCGGTCCGGGCGCCGAGCGCGGCGTGGTGTTCCAGAAGCACGCGCTGATGCCATGGCTGAACGTGCGCGACAACGTGGCGCTGGGCTTGCGGCTGCGCGGCGTCGAGCGCACCGCGCGCGAGCTTCTGGCGGACGAGAAGCTGGCGCTCGTCGGGCTGGCCGGCCAGGGCGATCGCGCGGTGTGGGAACTGTCGGGCGGCATGCAGCAGCGCGTCGGCATCGCGCGCGCGCTGGCCAACGATCCGGCCGTGCTGCTGATGGACGAGCCGATGGGCGGGCTCGACGCCTTCACCCGCGAAACGGTCCAGGAGACCTTGCTGCGTGCCTGGGCCGGGGCGCGCAGCATGGTGTTCTTCATCACGCACTCGGTCGAGGAAGCCCTGTTCCTCGGCACACGGCTGGTCGTGATGAGCCCGCGGCCGGGGCGCATCGTGCGGCATTTCGACGACCTGCCTTTCTCGCGCCGCTTCCTGCAGCACGGCGACGCCCGGCGCGAAAAATCGTCGCCCGGGTTCATCGCGTTGCGCGAGGAGGTGCTGGGCCTCATCCATCAGCGTGAGCCGGCGCATGTCTGAGGTCCGCGCGCTGTCCGAAGCGCCACTCGGCGCGGCGTCGCCGGGCGTGCCCGCCGCCCCGCCTCGCACGAGCGCCTTCGGTGCGCCCGGCGAGGGGCCCAGCGCCGGCATCAGCCTGGGCACGGTGCTGGCGCTCCTGCTGCTGTGGTTCGTGGTGACGAACGCGGGTTGGGTCAAGCCGCTTTTCCTGCCTTCGCCGCAGGCCGTGGCTGCGCAGTTCATCGACTACCTCTCGGGCCGCGCCAACGACAAGCCGCTGTGGCAGCACCTCGCGGCCAGCCTCTGGCGCGTGTTCTCGGCCTTCGGGCTCGCCTGCGTCACTGCGGTGCCGCTGGGGATCGCGATGGGCATGTCGCGCGTGGTGCGGGGCATTGCCGATCCGCCGCTGGAGTTCTACCGGCCGCTGCCGCCGCTGTCGTACCTGCCGCTGATCATCATCTGGCTGGGCATCGACGAGGCGCCGAAGGTGCTGCTGATCTACCTGAGCTGCTTCGCCCCGCTGGCCCTGGCCGCCCGCGCGGGCATGCGCGGCGCATCGGCCGAGCAGCTGCAGGCCGCCGCCTCCATGGGGGCCAGCCGCTGGCAGGTGGTGCGGCACGTCATCCTGCCCGCCGCGCTGCCGGACATCCTGGTCGGCATGCGCATCGCGATCGGCTTCGGCTGGACCACGCTGGTGGCGGCCGAGATGGTGGCGGCCTCGCTCGGCCTGGGTCAGATGGTGCTGAATGCGTCCAACTTCCTGCGCACCGACATCGTCGTGATGGGCATCCTGGTCATCGGCACGGTGGCCTGGCTGTTCGACCTGCTGATGCGTCGGATCGAAAGTCAACTGGTGCCCTGGAAGGGCCGCGCCTGACCATGGCTTTGCAGATCGAACCCCTGGGCCCGGTCATTGGCGCCATCGTCAGCGGGCTGACGCTGACGCGACCGCTGCACGAGGACGACCGCGAAGCCTTGCATGCCGCGCTGCTGAAGCATCACGTGCTGTTCTTCGAGAATCAACCGGTCACTGCGCGACAGCAGCGCGACTTCGCGGCGCGTTTCGGCGACCTGCACATCCACCCGGTCTATCCGCAGCACCCCGACGTGCCGGAGATCATCCTGCTGGACACCAGCCTGGACAATCCGCCGGACAACGACAACTGGCACACCGACGTCACCTTCATCGAGACACCGCCGATGGGGGCATTGCTATCGGCGCAGCTGCTGCCGCCGCTGGGCGGGGACACCCTGTGGTCCAGCGGGATCGCGGCCTATGAAGCCCTGTCCGCGCCGCTGCGCGCCTTCATCGACCCCCTGCATGCGGAGCACGACTTCCTGCAGTCCTTCCCGGCCTGGCGCTTCGCGCGCACGCCCCAGGAACGCATGCGCTGGGAGGCGGCGCGGGACAAGCACCCGCCCGTGCGGCACCCGGTGGTGCGAACGCACCCTGCGAGCGGTCGGCGTGGTCTGTTCGTCAACGAGGGCTTCACCAGCCGCATCGTGGAGCTCGACAAGGCGGAGAGCGACGCGCTGCTGGGCCTGCTGACGCGGCACGCCGCCAGGCCCGAGTTCACGGTGCGCTGGCGCTGGAAGCCGCACGATCTCGCGTTCTGGGACAACCGTCTGACGCAGCACTACGCCACCGCAGACTACCTGCCGCACCGCCGGGTGATGCACCGCGCCACGATCCTCGGCGATCGGCCGTTCTGACGAGACGATCCGTGGTCATGCGCCGCTCGGCCGGTAGCTCCAGCGCGGCGTGATCCACAAGATGAGCAAGGACGCGACCGCCAGCGCGATGCTTCCATCATCGGGTACGCCTCAGCGGCGTGAGCGTGCCAGAGCGCTGACCACAGCCACCATCCGATCGACCTCCTCGCAGGTGTTGTAGAAGGCGAGCGACGGCCGCACCGTGGTCTCCAGGCCGAAGCGGCGCAGGATCGGCTGCGCACAGTGGTGACCGGTGCGCACTGCGATGCCTTCCTCGTTGAGTGCCCGGCCGACCTCGTCGGTGGCATGGCCTTCGAGCACGAAGGACAGCACGCTGGCCTTGTCCCGGGCGGTGCCGACCAGGCGCAGTCCCGCGATGGGCGTCATGCGCTGCGTCGCGTAGTCGAGCAGTGCGTGCTCGTACTGGCCGATGGCCTCGATGCCGATGCGTTCCACGTATTCGAGCGCGGCACCCAGGCCCACCGCGTCAGCGATATTGCCGGTGCCCGCTTCGAAGCGCGCCGGTGCGCCGTGATAGGCGGTGCGCTCGAAGGTCACGTCCGCGATCATGTTGCCGCCGCCTTGCCAGGGAGGCATCTCCTCCAGGATCGCCCTCTTGCCGTAGAGCGCGCCGATACCGGTGGGGCCGAAGATCTTGTGTCCGGAGAACACGAAGAAGTCGGCATCGAGCGACTGCACGTCCACGCGCATATGCGATACCGACTGCGCCCCGTCGACGAGGGCCTTCGCGCCAGCGCGATGCGCCAGCGCGACGATCTCCTTCACCGGCACCACCGTGCCCAGCGCATTGGACACCTGCGTCACCGCAACCAGCTTCGTGCGCTCGCTGAGCAGGCGCTGGTATTCGTCGAGACGCACCTGCCCGCTGTCATCGACCGGGATCACACGCAGCGTCGCGCCCTTCTCGGCACACAACTGCTGCCAGGGCACGATGTTGGCGTGGTGCTCCAGATGCGAGACGACGATCTCGTCACCTTCGCGGATGTTCTGCGCACCCCAGCTCTTGGCCACGAGGTTGATGGCCTCGGTGGTGCCGCGCACGAACACGATTTCCTCGACTGCGCGTGCGTTGATGAAGCGCCTCACCGACTCGCGTGCGCCTTCGTAGGCATCGGTTGCGCGCGCGGCGAGTTCGTGCGCGGCGCGATGGATGTTCGAGTTCTCGTGCGAGTAGAAGCGCGAAAGTCGGTCGATCACCGCCTGCGGCTTCTGCGTCGTCGCCGCGTTGTCGAACCACACGAGCGGCCGGCCGTTGACGCGCTCGCGCAGGATGGGGAAGTCACGGCGGATGGCCTGCAGATCGAAAGGCGGCTGCGCGGCGGCTCGCTCGACGCTGTAGCGGGGGCCTTCGCCCGTGTGTGCCGCGGATGCTTCCGACAAGAAGTAGAAGGACGGCGCACTCGCCGGGTGCCGCGCGGCCAGTGCGTGGCTGCCGAGGCGTCCGTCGTAGCCGGGCGCGGCACCGAGCAGCAGGTCGGGCACGCCGTTGGGCGCCACTGCATGCGGCCACAACGATGGCGCCGAGGCGAAGCCGTTGGCGGCCGTTTGCGGCGATTGCGGCAGCAGGTTCGCGCCGGGCGGCAACGCACCGACTGGCACGGCGGACGGTGTCGAAGGTCCGAGTGCGCCGGGCGGCGGCGACATCCCGGGTGGCTGTGGGTTGGCCGGCAGCGGCACGCCGCCCGCCGCGGCGATGCCTGGCGAGCCGGGCATGGCCGCGAAGAAATCGCCGGCGAGCCGCGCCAGCACGGCCGGGTCTGGCAGCCCCGTCGGCGGTGCCGGGTTCAGAAGGTCAGGCGTCGGCATGGACGGCGTCACTTGTAGGTGTCCGGATAGTCGTGGTACTTGCCGACCTCCACGTCCTCGAGCACGGCCAGCGCATCGTCGGTCTGCACGGCCAGCGAGCAGTAGAGTGAAATCAGGTACGACGCGATCGCGTTGCGGCTGATTCCCATGAAGCGCACCGACAGGCCCGGGCCCTGCTCGCCCGGCAGACCGGGCTGGAACAGGCCGACGACCCCCTGGCGCTTGTCGCCCACGCGCATCAGCAGGACCTTGGTCTTGCCGTCGGCCACCGGCACCTTGTCCGACGGCACGAGCGGAATGCCGCGCCAGGTGAGGAACTGCGAGCCGAACATGCTCACGGTCGGCGGCGGCACACCGCGCCGTGTGCACTCGCGACCGAAGGCGGCGATGGCCAGTGGGTGCGTCAGGAAGAAAGCCGGCTCCTTCCACACCTTGGTCAGCAGCTCGTCGAAGTCATCGGGCGTTGGCGCGCCGGTCAGCGGGTAGATGATCTGCTCGGGTGCGACGCTGGCCAGCAACCCGTAGTCGGGGTTGTTGATGAGCTGGCTTTCCTGCGTCTCCTTGATCGTCTCGATCGTCAGGCGCAGCTGCTCCTTGATCTGGTCGTGCGGGCTGCTGTAGAGGTCCGACACGCGGGTGTGCACGTCCAGCACTGCGCTCACCGCGTTGAGGAAGTACTCGCGCGGCTGTTCCTCGTAGTCGACGAAGGTGCTCGGCAGCTCCGACTCGTCGCGCTTGGCGCACAGCACCTGCACGTCCTGCGGATTGCGCACCTTGTTGAGCCGGTAGATGCCGGCTTCCACCGGCACCCACTGCAGCAGATGCGTCAGCCAGCGCGGGCTGATGGTCGACAGCGTCGGCGCCGTCTTGGTGGCATTGGCAAGTTGTCGTGCGGCGTTGTCGCCGAGGGCCAATTGCGCGGTCGCGATGTCCGCCATGGAGACTCCTGATCGAAGGAAAGCGAATATGGATATGAGAAAGCCGAGGGAGTCTGCGCGAGCGCAGCGGCGCCTTCAACCGGCTATAGCCGTCATGGAGTGCGAGCTGCGCGCGCTCAGGCGATCGACGCAGTCGATTGCTGCTCGCAGCGCTCGAGCAGCGCGCCAAGACCCACGCGCAAGGCACGCGCGAGCTTGGCCGCGGTGTCGAGCGACGGCATCGCGTTGCCGCGCTCGACGTCGCCGAGGTACGTGCGATTGAGCTCGGCCAGCGCGGCGAGATGCTCCTGCGACCAGCCCTGGGCCTCGCGCAACTCGCGCACCGTGCGCCCGAAGCGCCCGCCGATGCCGGTCATGCAGCAACCTCATCCGCTCGCTGCTGGGTGCTCGCCTGGGTCACGTGGCTGCCCGCAGGCACGCTGTGCGTGAGCCACACGTTGCCGCCGATCGTCGAGCCGCGGCCGATCGTCACACGGCCGAGGATGGTCGCGCCGGCGTAGATGACCACATCGTCCTCGACGATCGGATGACGCGGCAAACCCTTGCGCAGCTCGCCGTTGTCGTCGGCCGGAAAGCGCTTCGCGCCCAGCGTCACCGCCTGATACAGGCGCACGCGCTCGCCGATCACCGCGGTTTCGCCGATGACGACGCCCGTGCCGTGATCGATGAAGAAGCCCGCGCCGATGCGAGCGCCTGGATGGATGTCGATGCCCGTTCGCGCATGAGCCAGCTCGGCGACGATGCGCGCCAGCAGCGGAAGCTCCAGGCTGTACAAGCGGTGCGCGAGGCGGTGGTGGATCACCGCCGTGATGCCGGGATAGCACAGCAGCACCTCGTCGACGCTGCGCGCGGCCGGGTCGCCGCGGTAGGCCGCGAGGACATCGGTGTCGAGCAGCTCGCGGATGCCGGGCAGCCCCTGCGCGAATTGCCGCACGATCGCCTTGGCCCGTGCATCGAGATCATCCGCACGGCGGCCATCGAGCCGGGCAGCGTACTGCAGCTCCAGCTGTACCTGCGCGCGCAGCGTGTGCAGCGCGAGGTCCAGCGTGTGGCCGACGAAGAAGTCCTCGCCCTCGCGATTGAGCTGCGGCGGTCCGAGCCGCAGCGGGAACAGCGCCGAGCTCAAGGCGTCCACCGCCTCCGCGACCTGAGCGCGGTCGGGCAGCTCGCGCACGGCCAGCTCCAGCGGCCGCTGCTGCGCGCTGCGCCAGCACTCGCGCGCCTCCCGCAGACCGGCCACCACGTCGTCCAGCTCGAACAGGCTCATGAATCCCCCCGTTTGTCGTTTCGCGGCGGTTTCCAAGGCCACGCAAGGCCTCCGTGGACCTTGGGCAGCGAGCGCCTTCAAAGCGGCAGTGCGCCGCCCACTGCTTGTTCAGTCTTGTGCCCACGGCAGGCCGCGATGACGCCAGCCGTCGAAGTGGCCACGCTGCTGCTGCGCATCGAGCTCGCCTTCGAAGCCCTCGAGCACATTGAAGACGCTCTGGAAGCCGGCCTTGGTCGCCGCCTCGGCGGCAAGTGCCGAGCGCTTGCCGCTGCGGCACAGCAGCAGCACGATGGCCTGCTTGCCTACCTTGGCCTCCAGCTCGCGCACGAAGCGCGGATTGCGCGTCAGGCTCGTGCCGGTCGCCCAGGGCACGTGCAGGCTGTCGGGCACGCGACCCACGAATGTGCGCTCCTCGGCGGAGCGCACGTCCACCAGCACCGCCTGGCCGCTGCGGGCCAGCGCCCATGCGTCGGCCGGTGCCACGCCGCCCGAATAGGGCAGCTTGGCTTCGCGTGCAAGCGAGCGTGCTTCCTCCAGGACGCTCGGGCGGGGCAGTTCGACAAGCAGGGCAGTCATGGGTCGTTCCTTTCGATTTCGGGATGAAGGCTATAGACGCCAATGCGTACGGGAAACGAACGAAATCGCGCTTGCTTATCTGCCTCGTGCTGGTTGTCCGGCGAAGCAGCCGCCAGCGCGGCCCGAGCCCGATCAGTCGAAGTCGACCAGCGCCTCGCCGGCGCGACGCATCAGGTCGATGCGATCCCAGCAAGGCGCTGCAGCCGCTTCGAATCCTTCGATGAGGAGCGCTTCGCGCTGTCCATCGAAGGCAGGCTCGGTACAGGCGGCGATCAACGCACGTCGCAGCGCTTGCACCTCGTCCGGCGGCCGGCGGCGCGATGTCACCAGCGGCAAGCCCGGCGCGGCCGCCGTGCTGCCGACAATGCGCAGTCCCTTCAGCAGCTCGGGTGCGTGCAGTCTGAAAAGAGCCAGGCTGACGCAGTCGACCGCAGCGATGTCGGCGTGCCCGTCCCGAACCAGCGCGATGGATTCGCGATGCGATCCCGATCGGACCGCGCGGGAGAAGAACCGTCCTCGGTCCGCCAGCGGCGCCACCAGCGCGCGCAGCGCGTTGCATCCCGAGTGGGACCCGCGCGCGTTGAACGCTGCCACGCGCCCGCGGAAGTGCTCGATACCCCGGCTGGCGTCCTGCTCCCGCGCCACCAGCTCGCTACGGTAGTCAATGCCCTCGCAGCCCGGTGCTGCATAGCGGAATGCGCCGACGACCTCGACCGCATCCGCGAGCCCTGTGACCAGCGGGTATCCGCACGCCTGGCTCAGCAGCAGCGTGGGGTCGCGCCAGTGCGCGTTCAGATCTTGCGGCCATTCGACCCGCGATGGCACTCCCGCGAGCCCTTCGGCGCGCATGGCGCGGGCGAGGCAGCGCCACCAGGCTTGCACCGCGTCGCGATCGACGTCGTACATCGGCAGCGATGCACAGCAGTCGCTCATGGGCGGGCTTCCGGATGGATCGGTGAATCGATGGGCCTCAGGGCATGGCGCCGCATCAGCGCGCCGTAGCCGTGGACCAGGAAGCGTCCGTTGCGATGCAGCACACGATCGCGATCGGCCAGGTAGTGCGCCCGGATGCGGTACCACGGTACGTGGGGTGCCTCATGGTGGACCGCATGGTAGTTGTTGTTGAGGAACAGCAGCCGCCAGAACCATCCGGCTTCGTTGATGACCACACGGTGGGCCGGATCGTTGGCCGGCCGATGCTCGTAGAACGAGCGCAGCATGGCCAGGCCGAGCGCGGGGTAACCCACGCCGAACAGGTACTGCACTGGCCCGATCCCGGCGTAGCGATGGAGTCCCCACAGCAATGCGCCCAGCAGCAACAGGTGCTGCGCCCACAGGCGCGACTGCGAGAAGTCGCCGCGCCATGGCTTGCGGACGATGTCCAGCCAGAGAGGGACGATGACGAGGGCGGGGCCGAGCAGCACGCGGCCGGCAACCGTGCGTTGCGCGAACCACAATGGCCTGAACCAGCGCGGCATCTTGGCGAAGTCGCCAGCCGCGATGTAGTTGCTCTCGGGATCGATGCCGGGCAGCGTCAAGGTCTCGTCACGGTGGTGGGCGAGATGTGTGGCGCGGTAGATGTCGTACGGGTACCAGACTGCGAGCGGCAGCAACCCGAGCCATCGGTTCACGGCCTGGTGTCGCGTCGGATGACCGTGCAGCAGTTCATGCTGGAAGCTCATGAACCAGCACGCGAGGATCGCGAGCACGACACAAGCCGGCAGCGGACCGAGCGCCTGGGCATGCCGCGCGGCGAGCAGCCAACCGCAATGGATGGCCGCCATCAGGCCCCAGGTCGGCCACTCTGCGTGCGACGGATGGTCGGGTGATGCGGGCGGCATGGTGGCCAGACCGTACCCGCCACCGCAGCCGAAGCCAACGAAGCAATGAGCGGTTGCTTATGCGGGGCGATGACCCGATATCGATATGCGGCGATCTTGTTTAACAAGCGGAAGCCCCATGGCTACGCTCCCGGCCACTCGTCATAACAAGTCGTGCCGATGAAGTCGAACACCGCCGAGCTGATCCCATTGCCCAGTGGCCCGCTGCACGCGCAGATCAAGAACACGCTGCGTGCGCGCATCCTCGACGGCAGCTGCGCGCCGCTGTCGCAGCTGCCCTCCGAGAGCGAGCTGGGCGCGAGCTTCGGCGTCAGCCGCATCACGGTGCGCCAGGCGATGGCAGATCTGCAGCGCGAAGGGCTCATCTACACGTTGCAGGGCAAGGGCAGCTTCGTCTCGCGGCCCAAGGCGTTCCAGAACGTCAGCAGCCTGATGGGATTCGCCGAGTCGATGTCGGCGATGGGCCACGAGGTGGTCAACCAGCTGCTCGACCTGCGCTTCATCGCGGCGGACGCGCAGGTGGCTCAGCGTCTGCAAATGGCAGAGGGTGCGGCGGTGACCGAGATCCGCCGCGTGCGCCTGCTCGACCGGGAACCGGTGTCGCTGGAGCTCACCTACGTGCCGGCGCCGCTGGGGCGCAAGCTCGCCCAGGCCGATCTGCTCACACGCGACATCTTTCTCATCATCGAAAACGAGTGCGCCCTGCCGCTCGGCCATGCCGATCTGAAGATCGACGCCACGCTGGCAGACGCGCAGATGGCCGCGGCCCTGCGCATCGGCGAGGGCGCGCCGGTGATGCGCATCGAGCGACTGACGCACGACACCCATCACAGGCCGATCGACTTCGAGTTCCTCTACTTCCGCGCCGACACGTTCCAGTACCGGCTGCGCGTCGACCGCCAACGCCATCAGGACGCCTGACATGCAGACCTTCGAGCATGAGTTCGATGTTGTCGTGGTCGGCGGCGGCACGGCCGGCCCCATGGCCGCCGTGAAGGCGAAGCAGGCAAACCCCGCCTTGCGCGTGCTGCTGCTGGACAAAGCCAACGTCAAGCGCAGCGGCGCCATCTCCATGGGCATGGACGGGCTGAACAACGCCGTCATTCCCGGCCACGCGACGCCGGAGCAGTACGTGCGCGAGATCACCATCGCGAACGACGGCATCGTCAATCAGAAGACGGTGATGGCCTACGCAGCGAACAGCTTCGCGATGATCGAGGAGCTGGACCGCTGGGGCGTTCGCTTCGAGAAGGACGAGACCGGCGACTACGCCGTGAAGAAGGTGCACCACATGGGCAGCTACGTGCTCCCCATGCCCGAGGGGCACGACATCAAGAAGGTGCTGTACCGCCAGCTGAAGCGGGCACGGGTGGAGATCACCAACCGGCTGGTGGCGACGCGCCTGCTCACCGGCGACGACGGGCGCATCGCGGGCGTGATGGGCTTCGACTGCCGCACCGCCGACTTCCACGTCATCCGGGCCAAGGCCGTGGTGCTGAGTTGCGGCGCGGCAGGGCGCCTGGGCCTGCCGGCTTCGGGCTACCTCTTCGGCACCTACGAGAACCCGACCAACTCAGGCGACGGCTACGCCATGGCGTATCACGCCGGCGCCGAGCTCTCGGGCATCGAGTGCTTCCAGATCAACCCGCTGATCAAGGACTACAACGGGCCGGCCTGCGCCTACGTCACCGGCCCCTTCGGCGGCTACACCACCAACGCGGCGGGGCAGCGCTTCATCGAGTGCGACTACTGGAGCGGCCAGATGATGTGGGAATTCCACCAGGAGCTGCACGGCGGCAAGGGCCCGGTGTTTCTCAAGCTCGACCACTTGGCCGAAGAGACGATCTCGACGATCGAGACGATCCTGCACACCAACGAACGGCCCAGCCGCGGCCGCTTCCACGCCGGGCGCGGCACCGACTACCGCGAGCGCATGGTGGAAATGCACATCTCCGAGATCGGCCTGTGCAGCGGCCATTCGGCGTCCGGCGTGTGGGTCGACGAGCACGCGCAGACGACCGTGCCCGGGCTCCACGCCGCCGGCGACATGGCCTGCGTGCCGCACAACTACATGCTGGGCGCCTTCGTGTATGGCCGCCTGGCGGGCGAGAGCAGCGCGGAGTTCTGTCAGGCGCACGACTTTGCGCCGCTGGACGGCGCGCAGGTCGAGCAGGAGCGTGCGCGCGTCTGGGCGCCGCTGCAGCGCGAAGACGGCCTGCCGCCCAACCAGGTCGAATACAAGCTGCGCCGCATGGTCAACGACTACCTCCAGCCGCCGAAGGTCACGCGCAAGATGGAGATCGGACTGGAGCGCTTCGAGGCCATCCGCGAGGACCTGGAACGGCTCAAGGCGAGCGAGCCCCATGAGCTGATGCGTGCCCTCGAGGTACATGCGATCCGCGACTGCGCCGAGATGGCGGCGCGCGCGTCGCTGTACCGCACCGAAAGCCGCTGGGGGCTGTATCACGCGCGCGTCGACTTTCCAGAGCGCAACGACGCCGAGTGGTTCTGCCACGCCCAGCTGAAAAAGGGCGAACGCGGCGAGATGCAGAGTTTCAAGCGCCCGATCGAGCCCTACATCGTTCCCGTCGCCGACACCGAGCGCGACGCCTACCGGCGCCTGCGCATCGCGACTCCGCTGGGCGCCGTCCCCGCATGACCTCAACGACAGGAGAAACGCGCATGCAGATCCTCGCGCCCCTCGCCTTCCACCCCAGCGCCGTTCCCGTCACGGTCGATGCCGACAAGTGCATCGCCGACAAGGGCTGCACCGTCTGCGTCGACGTCTGTCCGCTGGACGTGCTCGCCATCGATCTCGTCAAGGGGTCGGCCTACATGAAGTTCGACGAGTGCTGGTACTGCATGCCCTGCGAGAAGGACTGCCCGACCGGCGCCGTGCACGTCGACATTCCCTACCTGCTGCGATAGACGACAACCGGAGAGAGACCGTGAACCTCATCAAGCCCTTGAGCGCCTTGCTGCTCGCCGGCGCGCTGGCCGGCGCGCAGGCCGAAACCATCCGCGTGGCCATCGGCACGCAGGACACCACGATCAACTGCGCCACCGGCGGCCTGCTGATCCGCGAGCTGAAGCTGCTGGAGAAGTACCTGCCGCGCGACGGAAAGTACAAGGACGTCACCTACGACATCCAGTGGAAGAACTTCACTTCCGGTGCGCCGCTGACCAACGAGATGGTGGCCGACAAGCTCGACATCGGCTCGATGGCCGACTTCCCGGGCTCCAACAACGGCGCTGCCTTCCTCAAGGCCGGCAAGCAGAGCCTGTTCATCACCGTGCTGTCGGGCAGCACGCTGGGCAGCGGCAACGGCATCGTGGTGCCCCGCGACTCGAAGGTCACGCTGCTGTCGGAACTGAAGGGCCGCACGATCTCGGTGCCCTTCGCCTCCACGGCGCACGGCATGCTGCTGCGCGCGGTGGCTGCGCAGGGCTGGGACCCGCAGAAGGACGTGAACATCATCACCCAGGCGCCGGAGGTCGCAGGCCCGGCGCTGCAGGCCGGCAAGATCGAGGCGCACGCCGACTTCGTGCCATTCGCCGAGCTCTTCGAGCACCGCGGGATCGCGCGCAAGATCTACGACGGCTCGCAGGCGAACACCCCGACCTACCACGGTTCGCTGGTCAACGCCGAATACGCGCGCAAGCATCCCGAGATCGTGATTGCCTTCCTGCGCGCGGCGCTGGAGGCCGATCGGCTGATCGCCGCAGAGCCCGAGAAGTACAGCGAGCTGATCGAGAAAGTGACTGGCATCGATGCTGCGGTGAACTATCTCTATCACGGGCCGCTGGGCCTGCAGACGCGCGACTTCACCTGGAAGCCGGAGTACCGGCAGGCGCTCAGGACTTCCATCGAGACGCTGAAGCTGATGGGCCGCGATTCGACGCTCAACGCCGACACCTTCGTCGACGACCAGTACATCCGTGCGGCCTTCAAGCAATCGGGCCTGAGCTACGAGGCGCGTCTGGCCCAGCGCGACAAGCTGCCGCTGAAGGCCAACGACGCGGTCACCGGCAGGTCCATCGCCGACGTGCAGCGCGCCGCGGGCATCTGGGTGCGCGGCGAACCCAAGGTGAGGCATTACGCCAGCATCGAGAACTCGCTGGCCGACCTGCAAAAGATCGAGCGCGCCGGCGGAGCGGCGCGTGCGGTGTACGTGCACGACCTGATCCACCGCATCAAGCTGCTGGCGCCCACGGCGTGGTACGCGATCGACGCGAAGGGGCAGCTCAGTGCGTTCCTGCAGAAGGATGCGGCCGCGGCCTATGCCGCCGCCAACAAGGGGCGCGTGCTGGACTTCGCCGGCGCCCGGTCGGCGGCAAAGGTCTCGCTGTAGATCATGAGCGCAGTGCCTTCCGCGGCATCCCTGCCGCTCGCCAACCCGCCGGCGGCGAAATCGCCCCCGACCCGCTGGGCGCGCAAGTCGCTGCAGCTCGCGTCGTTGGCCGTGTGCGTGCTGCTGTGGCATCTGGCCGCCGCGCAGCGCCTGAACCTCGGCCTCGTCACCTTCGCCAACGTGCCGCCGCCGGCCGAGGTGTTGAACGCCGCATGGCAGCTGCTGCAGTCCCCGAAGCTGGGCGCGCACCTGGCGAGCAGCCTGATGCGCATCGGCTTCGGCTTTGGCGCCGCGCTGATCGTCGGCGTGGGATTCGGGCTGCTGATCGGGCGCCTGCGCTGGGCGCGCACCGCGCTGCTGCCGCCGCTGGAGGTGCTGCGCCCGATCCCCGCGGTCGCATGGATTCCGCTGGCGATCCTGATGTTTCCGTCGTCCGAGGGCAGCATGGTGTTCATCACCTTCACCGGCGCGGTGTTCCCGATCCTGCTGAACACCATCCACGGCGTGGAAGCCATCGACCCGCGCCTCGTCGCCTCGGCGCGCAGCCTCGGCACGCGCCGCTGGCGGCTGTTCGCCGAGGTGATCGCGCCGGGGGCGGCGCCCAGCATCGTCACCGGCTTGTCGATCGGCATGGGCACCTGCTGGTTCTGCCTGGTCACCGCCGAGATGATTGCCGGCCAGTACGGGATCGGCTACTTCACCTGGGAGTCGTACACGGTGCAGAACTATCCGAACATCGTCGTCGGCATGCTGGTGATCGGCGCGCTCGGCATGGGCAGCAGCGCGCTCATCCAATGGGCCGGCACGCGGCTGATGCCCTGGTACCGGCCGCAACGGGAGCTGCGATGACGACGTTGGCGGCGCCGCACGGCGGCCACATCGCGATCGAGCACGTCAGCATCGAGGTGGGCGAAGGAGCAGGGCGCTTCGAAGTGCTGCACGACGTGTCGATCGCTGCAGCGCCGGGAGAGTTCATCTGCCTGCTGGGTCCCTCGGGCTGCGGCAAGTCGACGCTGCTCGGCGCACTCGCCGGCCATCTTCGCGTGGCGCGTGGCGCGTTGCGGCTCGATGGCGCCGCCATCGAAGGGCCCGAGCCCGAGCGCGGCCTGGTGTTCCAGCAGCACACGCTGTTTCCGTGGAAGACGGTGCTCGACAACGTCGCGTACGGACTGAAGATGAAAGGCGTGGACCGTCCCACGCGCGAACGCGAGGCGCACGCCCTGATCGAGATGGTGGGGCTGGCCGGCTTCGAGCGTCGCTATCCGCGCGAGCTCTCCGGCGGCATGCAGCAGCGCGTGGAGATCGCCCGCGTGCTCATCAACCATCCGCGCGTGCTGCTGATGGACGAGCCCTTCGGCGCGCTGGATGCGCTCACGCGGGTGCGCATGCAGGAGCTGCTGCTCGAGCTGTGGGCCCGCCTGGGGCCGACCGTCGTCTTCGTGACGCACGACATCGACGAGGCGCTGTTCCTCGCCGATCGCGTGCTCGTGCTCAGCGCGCGTCCGGGCCGCATCGTCGAGGAACTGTCGGTTCGCTTCGAGCGGCCGCGCCGCGCCGAGCACCTGACCCATCCCGACTTCGTCACGCTCAAGCGCCGCTGCCTGGCCTTGCTGCGCCATGACGATCACGCACCCGCGCACGAGCGGCTGACGCCGCTCGGACCGACGTCCGCGGCGCCGCAATGGCGCTTCGCCACCTGATGCCATGACCCTCGTACCGACCGATACCGATCCGCAGGTGACCGACCTGCAGCAACGCCTGGCCAGCACCGACGCCGGTGTGCGGCGCGTGGCGCTGCTCGACTTCGCCGACGTGGAGGACGAGACGCTGCTGCCGGCCATCGCCGCGCTGCTGCGCCAGGATCCCGATCCCGCGCTGCGGGCCGAGGCGGCCCGTGCGCTCGCTGGGTGGGACGATGGCAATGTGGTGGACGCGCTGGCCGATGCGCTCGCCGACGAGCCGGGGGTCCGCGAGGCGGCTGCGCAGGCGCTCGCCGAGCTCAAGGACGCTGCGGCCGGGTCGCGCCTCGTTCATCGGGTCGGCCACGAGGACGGCTTCGTCTGCGCTGCCGTGCTGCGGGCACTGAAGGAACTGCGCATCGCGGCCGCCGCCGGGCCTGCCACGGCAGCGCTGGCGCATGCCGATGCGGCCGTTCGCCGCGAGGCCGTCGGGGTGCTCGGCTGGCTCAGGCATGCACCGGCGCTGCCCGAGCTCGCGCATCTTGCCCAGGGCGATGGCGACGCCGAAGTGCGCCGCGCGGCGACCGGGTCGCTCGGCCTGGCGGATCCGGATCGAGCGGCGTCGGTGCTGCCCGCGTTGTGCGCCGCCCTGCGCGATGCCGCCTGGCAGGTGCGGGAAGAGGCCGCCACAACGCTGGGCAAGCTGGCGCAGCCCTTGGAAGCGGGCGCGCAGCGAGCCGCCGCCTGCTCGGCCTTGCGCCAGGCGATGGAGGACGACTACTGGCAGGTACGTCTGCGTGCGGCGCGATCCCTGGGCCGCCTGCGCGATGCGACGTCCCTTCCGGTGCTGATCGAAGCGCTCACGCACCGTGCCGGCAACCTGCGCAAGGAAGCCGCCATCGCGCTGGGCGAGGTGGGTGACGTGCGCGCGCTGCCCGCGTTGGACGCTGCCGACGCGGACCCCGATCCGGAAGTGCGCAAGGCTGCGCGCATCGCGCGGCAACGGCTGCAATGAGCGCCGCTCCGTTCCCCGAGGCGATCGAGCTGGAGGTTGCGCATCTGCGGCTGCGATGGCCCGATGGCGACACCGTCCTTCCTGCGCAGGCGCTGCGAGCCGAGTGCCGATGCGCCCACTGCCGCGCGGCCCTGCTGGGCGGGCATCCGTCGCCGGTCTATCGAGGCATCGCGCTGACGGATGCAAAGCTCGTGGGGCAGTACGCGCTGCAGCTGAGCTTCAGCGACGGCCATGCGCGCGGCATCTATCCTTGGCCGTTGCTGCGCGAGCTGGGCTCGCGCGGTACTGACACGTCACCATGACAACCATCTCCCAGCCCCTTGTTTCGGCCCCTGCATTCCTCGAAACACGGCAAGGGCATGTGCTGGACGTACGGGACCGCTCCGAGTACGACCAGGGGCATGCACCGGGAGCCGTGCATCTGGACATCAAGCGCTGGGAGCGGCTGGCTCGCACGGGCGACGGTGCGCTGCAACGGGTCGATGTCTGGGAGTCCGAGATCGGTGCGCTGGGCATCGATGGCCGCAAGCCGGTCGTCGTCCACGACGACGGACGCATGACCGAGGCCGCGCGCGCCTGGTTCATCCTGCAATGGCACGGCGTCGACGTGCAGGTGCTGGATGGCGGCTGGCCGGTGCTTCGCGCACTGCAGGGCTTTGGACCCGAGCAAAGCGCGAATACGCCGACACCCGTTGTGTACAGGCGTCCCGCGTCCCATGCGCCGACGGTGAAGCTGATCGCACGGGATGAACTGCGCGAGGCATTGGACGGCGACGTGCAGGTGCTGGATGCGCGCACACGCAATGAGCATGTCGGCCAGGACCTCCGCTCGAACCGCCGAGGCGGACACCTGCCCGGAGCCCGATCGGTGCCCCATGCCGAACTGCTCAAGGCCGATGGAACGTTGAAATCCGCGGAGAAGCTGCGCGAGAGGCTGTCCTCCGCCGGCGTGTCTGCCGACCGGCCTGTGGTGACGCATTGCGATGCCGGTGGCCGTGCGGCGCTGGCGGCACTGGCCGCGGTCGTCGCGGGGCACCGCGACGTGCGCGCGTATTACCTGGGCTTCTCGGACTGGGCGGCGGACGGGGCCTGCCCGGTGGTCAAACCTTAGCAGGCTGTTGAAGTCGCCCACGCGCTGCGACTCGGCGGCGGCTGGAGGTTCTTGCTCGAACTCGCACGCCACGGAGATCGCACGACGGCGAGACCTCATGCGCTGATCACATGAGCTTGCGCGCGCCCGTTCGTTGCCGCACGGGCGACCCGATCCTATGGTGTGCGTGTCTGCCCTCGCGGGGCAATGAGCTTCGAACGCCACATGCACACCATCTTTTCTCGCCCAAGACGCATCGCCGCTTTGCCTGGCCTGCTGCGCATCCTCTTCATCGCCGGCTTCGTCATCGCGCACCCGGTGGCGTCGCATGCCGACGTCGTGACAGACTGGTACGCGACCGCCACCAACGTCACCGCGAACAACCCGCCGGGCGGCGTCTTTGTTCCTCGCCATCTGGCGCTCACGCACCTGGCCATCCACGACGCGCTGAATGCCATCGATCGGCGCTACGAATCTTTCGCGGTCGCCGTGAAAGCGCCCACCGGTGCATCGCCCGATGCCGCCGCGGCGGGTGCGGCGCATGCTGTCCTGCTTGCGCTGTACCCGTCGCAAAAGCCCGCGCTGGACGCGGCACTCTCGGCCTCGCTCGCCAAGGTGCCCGAGGGCGCGGGCAAGACGGACGGACTGGCCGTGGGCAAGGAAGTGGGGGACAAGCTCGTCGAGCTCCGCCGCGACGACGGGTCCGCGCGCGACGTGTCCTACACGCCGCTTGGCACGCCCGGCACGTGGAAGCCGACGCCGCCGAGTCCTTCGCCGCTTGTCATTGCGCGCTGGCCGCAAGTGAAGCCGCTGTTCCTGCGCAGCGCAGACCAGTTCAAGGCGCCGCCCCCGCCCGACGCGAAGAGCGAGCGCTACGCGCGCGAAGTCAACGAGGTGAAGCGCCTGGGCGGCGTGAACAGCAGGGAGCGCACGGCCGACCAGACCGCGGCGGCCATTTTCTGGGTTGCACAGACCTGGCATCCCTTCCTCGAAGTGGCCAGACAGGAGGCCGAGCGGCGCAAGTTCGGCGTGCACGACAACGCGCGCCTGTACGCGCTGGTCCACGGCGCGAGCCTGGACGCCTACATCGTCGGCTACGGCGTGAAGCTCATCCACCATCAGCAGCGTCCGGTGACGGCCATTCGCGAGGCGGCGAACCTCGGCAACCCGCGCATCGAGGCCGACCCCGACTGGCTGCCGCTGGCACAGACCCCGCAGCACCCCGACTACGTGTCCGGCCACGCCATCCAGGCCGCCAGCTACGAACGCATCCTGCAAGCCGTCTTCGGCAGCGACGCCCTGTCGGCGCCTGCCTCCGCGGTATGGCCCGCGGGTACCGTGCGCCGCGTCTACACGAGCTGGTCGCAGCTCACCCGCGAGGACAACGACGCGCGGATCTGGGGCGGCATCCATACCCGCTCGGCCACGGACGGCGGCGACCAGCTCGGCTGGCAGATCGGTGACTACATCGTGCGCAACGTTCTGAAGCCCGTGGCGCACTGAGGCAGCGCGGGTCGCACAAGCACAGACGGAATTCTTCGTTTACAGGCGCCGCACCCGGAGGAGACACTCGATCGACGATGTCGATATCCCACTTGATCCGCCTCGAAGGCCTTGCCAAGACCTACAACCTCACCGATGGCCAGCAGCTCCACGCCGTGCGCGACGTGTCGCTGCAGGTGCTCGAGGGCGAGATATTCGGGCTGATCGGCACGAGCGGCGCCGGCAAGTCCACGCTGCTGCGCCTCATCAACCTGCTGGAGCGTCCCGACGCCGGGCGTGTCTTCGTCGGCGAGCGCGAGCTCAGCGCCTTGTCCAAGCGCGAGCTGCGCGATGCGCGCCGCGGCATCGGCATGATCTTCCAGCAGTTCAACCTGCTGCAGAACGCCAGCGTCGCGGACAACGTGGCCTTTCCACTGAAGCTGAACGGCGGCCTGACCAAGGACCAGGTCGCTCAGCGCGTGCGCGACTGCCTCACGCTTGTGGGCATCGCCGACAAGGCGGACAGCCATCCAGCGCAACTGTCCGGCGGGCAGAAGCAGCGGGTCGCCATCGCGCGTGCACTCACGACGCGCCCGCGGCTCCTGCTGTGCGACGAGCCGACCTCGGCGCTTGACGCCGAGACCACGGGCGCGCTGCTGGACACGCTGCGCGAGATCAACCGGCAGTTGGGCGTGACGATCGTGATCGTCACGCACGAGCTGTCGGTCGTGCAGCGTCTCTGCCACCGTGTCGCGGTGATCGAAGACGGCGCCGTCGCCGAGCAGTTCGCTGTCGGCGCTGTGGGAAGCGCGCGGCGGACGGCGCTCGGCCGAACGCTGTCGCGCCTGGCGGCCTTCGACGACAGCCTGGGGGCCGGGCTGCGGGAGGCGCAGCATGCCTGAGAACATCGCCGCGATCCTGCCCGAGCTGTGGCTCGCCGTGGGGCAGACGTTCTTGATGCTTGGCATCGGCCTCGCGGCCGCGCTGTTGATCGGCGGGCCGCTCGGCATCTGGCTGTTTCTGCTCGGGCCCGGCCAGCCGCTGGACAACCGCCCGGTGTTCGCCGTCGTGAACTGGCTGGTCAACACAGTGCGGTCCTTTCCTTTCATCATCCTGCTCGTCGCGCTGGTGCCCGTCACGCGTGTCATCGCCGGCAGCTCCATTGGCCCGGTGGCCGCCGCCGTGCCGTTGTCGTTCGCGGCGATCCCGTACTTCGCGCGCCTGGTCGAGCAGACGCTGCGCGAAGTGCCGCGCGGCGTCGTCGAAGCGGCGCACGCCATGGGAGCGAGCGAGCTGCAGATCGTGTGGCACGTGCTGCTCGTCGAAGCGCGATCGGGCCTGGTGCTCGCGCTCACGGTGCTGGCGATCAGCTTCCTGTCGTACTCGGCGGTGGCCGGCGTCGTGGGCGGCGGCGGCATCGGCGACCTGGCGATCCGCTACGGCTACTACCGCTTCCAGACCGACGTGATGGTGCTCACCGTGGCGCTGCTCGTTGCGCTGGTGCAGCTCATCCAGTTCACCGGCGCCGCAATCGCGCAGCGCCTCGACAAACGATAGACCCCTGACAACGGAGAAGAAACCGACCATGACATTGACCCGCCGCGCCCTCCTGCTGCTGCCCAGCCTCGTGCTGGCCGACCTGGCCCACGCAGAAGACACGATCAAGATCGCCGTCACCGCGGGCCCGCATGCGCAAATCGCCGAGGTGGCGAAGAAGGTCGCCGAGCGCGAGGGCCTCAAGCTGCAGATCGTGGAATTCAACGACTACATCCAGCCGAACGCGGCGCTCGACGCCGGCGACGTGCAGGCCAACAGCTACCAGCACCTGCCTTTCCTGCAGACGCAGATCCAGGCGCGCGGCTACAAGATCAGCGCGGTGGGCTACACGGTCACTTTCCCGATGGGCTTCTACTCGAAGAAGTACAAGTCCCTCGCAGATCTGCCCAAGGGCGCGAAGGTCGGGATCCAGAACGATCCGTCGAACAGCGGCCGTGCGCTCGCCTTGCTGCAGAAGTCCGGCGTCATCAAGCTCAAGCCCACGGCGGGGATCTCGGCGACGGTGGCCGACATCGTCGACAACCCCAAGGGCCTGCAGATCGTGCAAGTCGAGGCCGCGCAGCTGCCGCGCTCGCTGGACGACCTGGACGCCAGCGCGATCAACACCAACTATGCGGTGCAGGCCAAGCTCGTGCCGACGCGCGACGCCATCGCGATCGAGGACGCGAAGGGCCCCTACGCGAACCTGATCGCGGTACGCACTGCCGACAAGGACAAGCCCTGGGTGCCCAAGCTGGTGAAGGCCTTCCAGTCGCAGGAAGTGCGACAGCTGGTGGAGGGCAGCTTCAGCGGGTCGCTGGTCGCGGCGTTCTGACGCGGGGCCGGCTGCTCAGCGCTGCACGCCCCAACGCCGAACCGTGAGCCGCTCCAGCGTCGCGAACGCCAGCCCCTCGACTGCGAGCCCGATCAGCACCACCATCGCGAGGCCGGCAAACACGCGGTCGGTGTAGAGCTCGTTGCGGTTCTGGAAGACGAACCAGCCGAGGCCGCCCTGTCCCGACGAGGCGCCGAAAACCAGCTCGGCGGCGATGAGCGTGCGCCAGGCGAAGGCCCAGCCGACCTTCAGGCCCGACAGGATCGAAGGCAGCGCGGCCGGCACGAGGATGAACAGCACATAGCGCAGGCCGCGCAGGCCGTAGTTGCGTCCGGCCATGCGCAGCGTCTCGGGCACGCCCTGGAAGCCGGCGTAGGTGTTCAGCGCGAGCGGCCACAGCACGGCATGGACCAGCACGAAGACGAGGCTGCCGCGGCCGAGGCCGAACCACAGCAGGGCGAGCGGCAGCAGCGCGATGGCGGGCAGCGGATTGAACATCGCCGTCAAGGTGTCCAGCAGATCGCGGCCGAGCTGCGTCGACACCGCCAGGCTGGTCAGCGCGAAGGCGCTGGCGACACCGAGTGCGTAGCCCTGGCCAAGCACGGCCAGGGACAGCGCCACTTTTGCCGGCAGCTCGCCGCTGGCAGTCGCTTCGACGAAGGCGACGGCGGTCTGCCAGAAGCCGGGCAGCAGGAGGTCGTTGCCTTGCCAGCGCGCCGCGATCTCCCACAGCAAGGCCACCGTCGCCAGGATCAAGCCCTTGCGCAGCGCGCCGTGCCGCCACAGCCGCTGCGTCCAAGGCAGCGGGCGATCGGCCGGGGCTTCCTGCACGGCCTCGAGCGGGCGCGCGTATTCCGGTCGCAGCGGCGGCATGACGGCACTCATGGGGTGGTCGCTTCCTTCTCGAACAGCAGGTCGTGGATGCGCTGCGCGCTCGCCTGGAACTCCGCGCCGCCCAGGCTGTGCAGCCCGTACTGGTGGCTGTTGAGTTCGGCGCGCACGCGACCCGGGTGCGGGGACAGCAGCAGGATGCGGTTGCCCACCACCAGCGCTTCCTCGATCGAATGGGTCACGAACAGCAGGGTGAAGCGCACCTCGTCCCACAGCGCGAGCAGCTCCTCCTGCATGCGGCGGCGCGTCAGCGCGTCCAGCGCCGCGAACGGCTCGTCCATCAGCAGCACCTTGGGCTGCATCGCCAGCGCTCGGGCGATCGCCACGCGCTGCTTCATGCCGCCGGACAGAGTGTGCGGGTGCGCATCGGCAAAGTCGGCCAGGCCGACCTTGCCCAGGTAGTGCAGCGCGCGCTCCGCAGCCTCATTGCGCGACAGCGTGCGCGACGCGAGCAGCGGGAACATCACGTTCTGCCTCACCGTCTTCCAGGGAGGCAACTGGTCGAACTCCTGGAAGACGACGATGCGGTCGGGCCCCGGCTCGCGCACGGGCTGGCCGTCGAGCCGGATCTCGCCTTCGCGCGGCGCGATGAAGCCGGCCACGGCCTTCAGCAGCGTCGACTTGCCGCAGCCCGAGGGACCGAGCAGGACGAAGCGGTCTGCGCCGTGCACATCGAAGCTCACGCGGTGCGTGGCCCGCACCACACGCTGCGGCGTGGCGTATTCGAGCGTGACCCCGCGGACCTCGAGCAGCGCCGCCACGGCTAGTTCGCCGCTCCGTTGTGCGCGTCGTCGAAGAAGTAGTCCTTGGCCGACGCGGGCTTGTTCTTGATCGCGCCGACGCGTGCCATGAAGTCGGCCAGCGTGTAGGTGTTCTGCGGCGTCAGCTTGAACTGCACTTCCGGGTTCTTGATCACCTTCAGCACCAGCGCGCGATCGATCCTCGAGTTGTTGCGGCGCACGAAGGTATCGGCGGCGTCGTCGGGATTGGCGGCGACGAACTGCGCGGCTTCGGCCAGCGCATCGACGAAGGCCTTGTAGGTTTTCGGGTTCTCGGCACGAAACTTCGTCGTCGCATACAGCACGGTGGCCGAGGCGGGGCCGCCGAGCACGTCGTAGGAATTGAGGACGACATGCGCGCTCGGATTGCCGGCCAGGGACTGTTCCTGGAACGGCGGATTGGCGAAGTGCGCGCTGATCTCCGTGCCGCCCTTGATGATGGCCGCGGTGGCGTCGGGGTGCGGCAGTGCCACCTGCAGCTTGTCGAGCCGGTTGTACTGCGCGTCACCCCACACTTTGGCCGACGCGAGCTGCAGCACCCGAGACTGCACCGACACGCCCACGGCGGGCACGGCGATGCGATCCTTCTCGCCGAAGTCGGCGATGGTCCTCACCTTCGGGTTGTTGCTCACCAGGTAGTAGGGGAAGTTGCCGAGCGAGGCCACGCCCTTGACGTCCTGCCGGCCCTTGGTGCGGTCCCACAGCGTGAGCAGCGGGCCGACGCCGGCTGCGGCGATGTCGATCGAGCCGCTGAGCAGCGCATCGTTGATCGCCGCGCCGCCGGACAGCTGCGCCCATTCGACCTTGATGTCGACGCCTTGCTTCTTGCCGTGCTTCTCGATCAGCTGCTTGTCTTTCGCCACGTCGAGCAGCAGGTACACGATGCCGAATTGCTCGGCGATGCGCAGCTGGCCTTCGGCGCGAGCGGGCAACGCCGCCGCGACTGTGGCGGCAGCCAGTGCAAAAGCCGCGAAGCGCCGGCGGGCGAAAAGCTTGGATGTCATGGGCATGTTCATTCAATAGGGCACGTCGCCTTCGATCGTCGTGGGTAGAGCTTGCGGCGCTGGTCGTCGGGGCAGCCGGCCGCCAGGTGCATCAGCGAGCGGTTGTCCCAGAAGACCATGTCATGCGGCCGCCAGCGATGGCGGTAGAGGTGCTCGGGCTCGACGCTGTGCGCGAACAGCGCATCGAGCAGCTCGCGGCTCTCGTCATCGCTGACGCCGAGCAGACGCGTCGTGAAATGCTCGCTGACGAAGAGGGCCTTGCGGCCAGTCTCGGGATGCGTGCGCACCACCGGGTGGGAGACCGGCTTCACCTGCGCGATCTGCTCTGCTGTCAGATTCGGCCGCCAGGGGCTGCGGCGCTGCAGCTCGGCGTACTTCGCGAGGTAGCTGTGCTCGGCTTTCAGTCCTTCGACGCGGCGCTTGAGCGGAACAGGCAGCCTGTCCCAGGCCAGATGCATGTTGGCGAACAAGGTGTCGCCTCCGCTGGCGGGCAGTTCCTGAGCGTGAAGCATGGAGCCGAGGCTCGGCCTTTCCTTGTACGACAGGTCCGAGTGCCAGTAGTGGCCCGCATCGCCCAGGCCGACGGGCTGGCCGTTCTCCTTGATGTTGGAGACGATCAGCACCTCGGGGTGGCCGGGCAACTGGAACTGGTGCAGCACATGGATCTGCAAAGGCCCGAAGCGGCGGCTGAACTCGATCTGCTGACGGGGCGTGATGCGCTGGTCGCGGAATAGCAGGACGTGATGATCCAGGTGCGCGCGATGGATTCGCGCGAAGGCCGCGGCGGAGAGGGGCTTCGCCAGATCGAGCCCGATCACCTCTGCGCCCAGAGGCTCGCCATCCAGAGGGCGAATGTCGAAATCGGGATCGGTGCGGTCAGCAGGCAGGGCAGACATGGCAGGCGGCTACAGAGGGAGCGCCCGACTCTAGGACTGCATATCTTGTTCGGCAACGAAGCGAATCGCTGTTGCATTGCCGTACGGCGCATAAGCGATGGGCGCCCTCTACGGTTGATCGTCGCAGGGCCACTGATCGAGCTGGCGCAAACGGCAGCGATGTGCGCTCAGCTGGCTTTCGGCAGTGACGACTCTTCAACGGGACCCGGCCAGAAGGCGACATTTGCCTCAGCAAACCGGCCAACGCCGGTAGTCGGCAGTGGACCGTTGGAGGCCGCACAGCCCCGCGCGTCACGAGGCGCCGGACGTATCGCTTAGCCATCGGGGGCCAAGGAGCCCTCGGCTTGGTCTGGCGCTCCAAGACTGAAGTCAGTAGCAGGCGAGCTTGACAACCAGCCTTTCCAGGAACTCGTCGCAGCGCTTGATCTGGGAAACCTCGACGTACTCATCGGGCTTGTGCGCCTGTTCGATGCTGCCCGGCCCGCACACCAGCACCGGCGCATTCAGGTGCTGCCGAAACAAGCCTCCTTCGCTGCCGTACGCGACCTTGATCTTCGGCGTTTCGCGAGGCAGCGATGCCGCCACCGCATCCATCACGTCCGGCTCGACGCAGGCCTCGAGGCCCGGGTAGGCGGTGACCTGCTGGATCGTCGGCAACTCGGCCCGCGCACGGCCATCGCGAGCGTCCGCCGCCATCAGCTTGCGCGTGTGCTCCAGGCCGAGCGAGAGCAGGTCGTCGGCGCTCTCGCCGGCGACCGTGCGGATCTCGAAATCGACGACACACTCGTTCGGCACGATGTTGAGGGCCTTGCCGCCGCCGATCTTTCCGATGTGCAGCGTCGAGTACGGGATGTCGAACTCGGGGTCTTGCCGGCCGTACGCGGCCACCTCGTCCTGGGCGGCGCGCAGGCCTCGCACGAAGTCTGCCGCGACATGGATCGCATTGAGATACGCAGGCGCCCGCGACGAGTGCCCTTCCCGCCCGCAGCACAGCGCCTGGAACGCGGCCTTGCCCTTGTGGCCCGTCGCGATCTGCATCATCGTGGGTTCGCCGACGATGCACAGCATCGGCCGAAGCGAGGTCGTCGCGAGCGCCTGCCCTTCGACCGGCACCACGTCGGTGTGGCCAGAGAGAACGATGCCTGGCACGCCGTCGGGCCCGGTCGTCGCGAACAGGTTCGCACGCGTTCCGGATGCCTCGCGAAAGAGCGTCGATCGGATGCCCGCCTGCGCCAGCCGCTGCTGCACGTACTCGATGAGCGCGATGTTGGGCGTCAGCGAGACCGACGGAAACCCGATCAGCCGATCGAGCAACCCGATGCTGTCGTTCTGAGCCATGGATCTGAGCGACATCGGCTGGGTCGCGTCGCGCGCCTACTACCTGCGCTGGCCCAGGGCACGGCCGGCCCCTGAACGCCTGCTCCTGTTTGCAAACTGGCTGGCCGAGCAAAGCAGGATCGATGGCGGACCAGATGTCAAGGCGCATGCAGGTGAACCGACAAGCGAGGTGCGACACGGATGGCCGGCCTGACTGCGATTCGAAACATCACGACAGCGTCATAGCTTGGTCGCCGCGCGGCGACGTCACATGGACATCCTCGTTGCCCATTCGAGATCCATCTTCACTGTGACATCCATGCGAATCAGACACCACCTTCTCAGCCCGATGCTCGCCCTGCTCGTAGGCGCATGCGGGGGCGGCGGCGACACCGGAACGTGGCGCCATGACCAGGCCCAGGGTCCGGCCGCATTGATCACGGCAAGCGCCGAGGATGCGGGCGTGCATTGCGCCAGTGGCGGCATCCGTATCGACGCAGGACTGGACGCAGACCGCGACGGCGCGCTGGGCGCGGGCGAGGTCGGCAGCACTCAGTACTTCTGCCGCGCCAGCGCCGCTTCCGCAAGCGGTGTCGGCATGAACACGCTGGCGCAGATGCGTGACGAGCCCGCCGGCATTCACTGCCCGAGCGGTGGCAAGTCGGTCCATGTCGGCGTCGACAGAAACGACGACGGCTTGCTCGGCGCGGACGAAATCGCCAGCACCGGCTACGTGTGCAACGGCATCGAAGGCGCCAACCGCATCAACACGCTGGTCGACATCGCCGCAGCGGCCGACATGTCCACCTGTCCGCTCGGCGGCAGGAGGGTCCGCACGGGCCCGGACCGCAATGCCAATGACGTGCTCGATCCGGACGAGGTCAGCGCCACCGGCGAGGTTTGCAACGCCGAACCATGGACCTTCGTCGCCGACGCCGCCGTGGTGCAGGCCGATGCCAACTGGGGCTACATCGCTGCCAACGACGCGGCGCAGGTGGCGGTGAGGTTGCCGGCCGAGCCCGCCATCGCTCCCGGCGACGTGGTGCGTGTCCGCGGCGTCGGTGCCGCCGGCTGGCGCATTGCACAGAACGACGGGCAGGCGATCGACACGAAGGATCTGGGCGGCATCGCAGGCGCCGCATGGCAATCTCACGACCCCCACGCGCTCTGGCTCTCCGTGGCCTCGTCGGCGAACGGCATGAGGCTGCTGGCGGGAGCCTACGGCTATGTCTACACCTCAGGGGATGGCGGTTCGAGCTGGACGGCGCATACCGACATGGTCGGCGCCTGGTATAGCGTGGCGTCATCCGCGGATGGCGAGATGCTGCTGGCGGTGGACGTCATGGGCAACATTCAGTTCTCCAGAAACGGCGGCGCGAGCTGGAACGTGCGGACACACCAGCCGGCCAGCTCTCGGGGAACCGTGGCCTGCTCAGCAGACGGCAGGAACATTGTCGTGGTGTTCCAGGACGGTTCGATCGACAGGTCGAGTGATGGCGGCGATACCTGGACTCAGACGACCTCTGCGCAATACTGGCGCGGTGTTGCGGCCTCCGAGAGCGGCAGCAGGTTGGTTGCCGTGACCGGGGACGGCGAGATCTACATCTCGGAAGACTACGGCGCAAGCTGGTCACTGAGTGAATCCATCGGGAAAGATCTCCACGGCGCGGCCAGTTCTGGGGACGGCAGCAGACTGATCGTGGTGGCGCGTTCGCGCTCAGGCCAGCAGATGTACACGTCTGCCGACCATGGCGCGACATGGTCGCCGCGCGGCCCCGGCAGCAGTTGGACCAGCGTGTCGAGTTCGTTCGACGGCATGAGGCTGGCTGCTTCGGACGGCGCCGGCAAGATCTGGACCTCGGCCGACGGCGGCGTCGGTTGGACATTGCTGAATACCGGCTTCACCACGGCGGCTGTGGCGCTGTCTTCCGACGGAAGCAAGCTCGTCTCGGGCGATTCGAGCACACGCAGCGGGCCGATCTACACCTCCATCGCGTCGACGACACGCGGGCAGACCGGCTCCATCAGCGGCGGCCAGACGGACACCATAGAGCTGCAATACCTGGGCAACGGCATGTTCAGCGTGCTCAGTCACGAGGGCCAGCTGGCCATTCAGTGAGGTTGTTGACGACCGCATCGGAAGAAACGCCCGCGCCCGTCGCCGACACATTCGCCCCGGCCTCAGGCGTGCCGCCCGGGGCATTCCCCGGCGCTTGCGGGGCGGTTTCATGGATCTTCTGCTCAATGCAATTGAGGTCCATGTACTTTCGATGCCGTCCGCCAACCAGGTATTGAGTCCTGCAGCTTGCGCATCCATTCCGGAAGGTCGGGATACAGGTTCTTGATGTCGAACACGTCCGCGTGAAGTCATAGACCTATCTTGCCGGCCGCACCGATCGCCCAGGATGTTGGAGCGATCCCGGTTGCCAAGACGATTGACCTGGACGAGCACACCGCGCGGGAGCTTCGTGTGGCGGCCAAGCGCCGGCGAGTTGAGACTCGGCTTCAGCAGCGAGCGCTCGTGGTCTTGCTGGCCGCCCAGGGCTGGCAGGACATGGACATCGCGGTCGAGGCCTTTGATCGCCGTCACGCGGGCGAAGGCAGCGCTCGCCGCTACCGGGAGATAAGTACAGAACAGAGGGGCCTACTGCACTAGCTTGCAACTCGCGACGCCAACTCAAAATGGATAGGCCTTGTAGCCTGCCTTGTCGACGATGACGTCAGCCTTGCCAATAATCAGAAAGCCGCCTCCCGCCCCCCGCTTGACAGTCACCTCTTCGTAACCCACCACACCCAGATTCATGCCATCGGTGATCGGCTTTCTGTCTAGAAGCAGCTTGGCGACGCGGTTCGCCGCCATCCCGGCATGTCGTGGATCCCAGAAGCCGATGCCCTTGACCGCACCTGACTCCAGAAGCTTGCCGGCGCGGCTCGGCAGCCCCGTGCCGTAGACGCAGGTCGTGGCTTGCAGGCCGGCCTCCTCAATGGCACGCCCGATGCCGATGACGTCGCTCGAGGCCGACCCCTGGAAGCCCTTGATGTCGGGGTGCTGGCGGAGGATCTCCTTGGCTTTTCGGTACGCTTGCTCGGCGTCGTCGTTCGACTCGTTTGGAGAGCTCACCATCTCCATCCCCGGGTGCTTCGCCGCGTTGGCCGTGCCCGCTTCGATCCATAGGAGGTGCGTTCGACTGCGACGTGTGCCCACGAAGGACGCCCACTTGCCGCGGTAGCCCATGCACGCGGCCATGCGTTCGTTGAGGGCGGTGCCGAATGCGACGTTGTCGACGGCCTCGAGGTCGGCCATGGTGTGGACCTGGTTGTCGGCCTCGTGTGTGACGACGACCATGCCGCGCTGCAGTGCCCGCCGCGACACGGCTTCAATGGCACCGGGGTCGGTCGGGACGATGACGAGCGCGTCGATGTCCTTCTCGGCAATCAGCTCTTCGATGACCCGCAGTTGCTCGTCGGCGACCGCCTCAGTCGGTCCGGCCAGGCGAGTGACGACCTTGGAGCTGCGAGCGAACTCGTCGACCCCCTCCTTCATGCGATCGAACCAAGGGATGCCGGTGATCTTGACGACCGTGGCGATCGTCTGGGGCCGACGCTCTTGCGCAGCCAGTGGGCCGGCGCTGGCTGCGCAACCGATTGCGACGCTGAGCGTAACGAGGGTGAAGACGCGATAGCGGAACATTGACTCTCCTCCGGCAGCAAAACGTACGATGCTGCCTGCAGAGTGCCAAGCACGCTATGACGGAGATCCGTCGAAGGTCCGACATACTTGTTGCGACTTCACCGCGTGTCTGAACTCGAGCCAGCGATCGCGTTGCCCAAGCGCAGCCCTGCAGCCTGGCGTGGCCGCCGCCGCCAACAAGCTTGCGCGAATGACATGAGCCACGCTCGAAGGCTCCAAGCGCATATACGCTGCCGGTCGGACCGCGCGGCCTGGCCGATGCCGTGCTGCTGCACGATCCGCCAACGCCTGCCGAGCTGGAGCGGGCGATCGAGGTCGTCGAGGACGGGGCGCCTGCGCAGTCGTCGGCCTCACCGGGTTCGGGGGCCACGCACGCGGCTTGATTCGACTGCTGTTGCTTGACTAGGTCGATCGCGACACGGCCTTGCGCGCTTGTTCAACCAGCGCCAGGATCAAGCGTGTCCGTACCGATGCGCGTGGCCAGATGATCCCGAAGCGGCGACGATACGGCTGATCGGCCAGCGGCAATCTCGCGACACGGAGACCGCGCCACCACTGCACCGATGCATCGGGTGCGAGCGAGACGCCGAGACCGCGATCGACGAGCATCGCGATCGCGGGCAGCGAACTGAGCTCGAAGCGCTCGTGAGGAACGATCCCGGCCTTGCGCAGGTAGGCGTCGGCCTGCTTGCCGCCTCCGAGAATCCGGTTGTACCGAATGAAGGGCTCTTCGCGCAGCAAGGCGTGCGCATCGCGCTGCCCCCATCTGGCCGGCGCCATCACCACCAGCGGTTCCTCGCACAGCTGTTCCCAGCTCAGCGTCTTGGGCATCACGAACGGAGGGTGCAGGCAGATCGCCGCGTCCAGCTCGCCGCGCAAGACGGCGTCGTAGAGTTCCACCGACAAGGCGGAGCGGATCTCCACCCGTGCATCCGGATAGACCTTGACGAACCCGGCGAGGATTTCGGGCATCAGGCTGTGCAGTGCCGTGTTGATGGCGCCGAGCCGCAGTTCCCCGGTGGCTGCGTCGTCGTTGATGGCCGCCTTGATGTTTCGCAGGTCGCGCAGGATCGTGCTGGCTCTGTCCACCAGCCGATGGCCCGCCTCGGTGGGCACCACCGTCCGTCCGGCACGGGTCAGCAAACGCGTTCCCAGCTCGCGCTCCAGCAACTTGAGCTGGTGCGCGACGGCGGCCGGCGTGACCTCCAGGCGGCGAGCGGCCTCGGACATGGAGCCTGACTCGACGACGAGAACGAAGGTGCTGAGGTAGCTCGTCTCCATGTCAGTGACTCCTGGACTTGATAACGGCATTATCAAGTGATCAAACATCACATCCATATGTTTTTGGTGTCGCGTTGCCCATACTGAATGCATGCCGACCCACAATTACCTCCCTGTCCGCGAAGAGTGGCTCCAGCGCCATCGAGAGGATGTTCTCGAGCCTGCTCTGCCGATCGTCGATGCGCACCATCATTTCTATGATCGACCGGGCTGGCGGTATCTGATGGACGAGTACGTGGCGGACACCCGGTCTGGCCACGCGGTCCGCGCCTCGGTGTACATGCAGGCGCTGACGCGCTACCGCGCGTCGGGTCCCGAGGAACTGAAGCCGGTCGGCGAAACGGAGTACGTCGCGGAAGTCACCGCAACCGCTGTTCCGCAGGTTGCCGCCGGCATCGTTGGCTTCGCGGACCTGCGACTCGGCGATGCGGCCCGGGATGTCCTCGAAGCCCACCTCGAAGCCGGTCGCGGTCGCTTTCGCGGCGTGCGACACCTGACGACGTGGGACGCCGACGCATCGCTCGCCAATCCGCTCACCGCGGCACCCCAGGGTCTGCTGCTCGACAACTCGTTCCGCGCCGGTCTCGCGCAGCTCGCGCCGCTGGGTCTCACGTACGACGCATGGCTCTTCTTTCCGCAGCTGCCCGAGCTCATCGATACCGCCAGGGCTTTTCCGGACACGACGATCGTCGTGGACCACTGTGGAGGCATCGTGCGCATCGGCGCCTACGAGGACCGTCGCGACGAGGTGTTCGAGCGCTGGAGCGCCTCGATGCGCGAGCTGGCTCGCCTGCCCAACGTCCACGTGAAGCTGGGCGGACTCGGCATGCGCATCAACGGCTTCGAATTCGACAAGGGCGAGACGCCGCCTTCGTCGCAGGTGCTCGCGCAGACCTGGAAGCCCTGGATCGAGACCTGCATGGAGGCCTTCGGTGCCGACCGGTGCATGTTCGAAAGCAATTTCCCCGTCGACAAGGGCTCGTACAGCTACGCCATCGGATGGAACGCCTTCAAGCGGCTGACCGCGGGGTGCAGCGCCGGCGAGCGCCAAGCCCTGTTCGAAGGCACCGCGACCCGCGTCTATCGCCTTGACTGACGCGCGACCCTTTTCCTTTCACTTTCACACATCAAAGGAGACATCATGTCCTCATCGCTTCGTCTTGCCTGCGCGGCGCTGCTGAGCGGCGCCGCGTGCCTTTCACACGCGCAAAGCGGCTATCCGAGCCAGCCCATCAAGGTGATCGTGCCGTTCCCGCCGGCCGGCGGCACCGACGTCGTGGCGCGGCTGGTAGTGGAAAAGGTTCGTGCCGCCACCGGTTGGACGTTCATCGTCGACAACAAGGCCGGCGCCGGTGGAAACATCGGCATGGACGCAGTGGCCAAGAGCAAGGCCGACGGCCACACGCTCGGCATGGGCCAGACTGCCAACCTGGCGATCAACCCGTCGCTGTATTCGAAGATGCCCTACGACGCAACGAAGGCGTTCGTCCCCGTGGCGCTGGTGGCGGGACAACCGGTCGTGCTGGTCGTCAATCCATCGTCCCCGTTCAAGACGGTGGCCGACCTGGTGGCCGCGGCGAAAGCGAAGCCGTCGACCGTGACCATGGCCTCCGCAGGCAACGGCACCGTCGGCCACCTCACCGGCGAGATCTTCTCCAAGCAGGCAGGCATCAAGGTCAACCACATCCCATACAAGGGCGCGGGCCCCGCCGCGACCGACCTGCTCGGCGGCACCGTCGACTTCTACTTCGCGACCCCGCAGGCGGTGCTCTCGTTCGTCAAGACCGGAAAGCTGCGTGCGCTGGCTGTCAGTTCAGCGAAGCGGCTGCCGGTGCTGCCGGAGGTTCCGACGGTCGCGGAGGCCGGCTTCAAGGGATTCGACACCACCGACTGGAAGCTCTTGGTCGCGCCTGCCGGCACACCGGCCGACATCGTCAATCGGTTGAACGCCGAGGTGGAGAAGGCGATGTCCAAGCCGGAGACGGCGGCTCAGCTGCTGGCCGAGGGAAGCATCCCGCTGAGCGGGTCGGCACAGCAGGCAGCGCAGTACTTGAAGGCGGAGCAGCAGCGCTGGAGCGCCGTCGTGCGCGAGAGCAACGTGAAGCTCGATTGAGCTTCGTTTCACCCACAATCCATTGGAGACGAACATGGTCCTCTTGAACGCGCGCTGGCTGACATCCGCCATCCTTCTTCTGGGAGGCACTGGTGCTGCCCTTGCGCAGGCCTATCCGACCAAGCCCGTGACGGTGATCGTCCCCTACGCGGTCGGCGGTACCACCGACATCGTCGCGCGCCTGGTCACGACGCAGATCGGCAATGGCCTCGGGCAACCCATGGTGGTCGACAACCGCGCGGGAGGCGGCGGCAACATCGGCTGGGGCGCGGTAGCGCGTTCCGCGCCCGACGGCTACACGCTGCTGACGACCGAGATGTCGTTCACCATCGCGCCCGCGCTGGGGACGAAGCAGCCCTTCGATCCGAAGAAGGACTTCGCGCACATCATCACGGCCGCTGCGGCGCCACACGTGCTGGTCGTGAATCCCTCGGTGCCTGCCAAGACGGTGCAGGAATTCATCGCAGCGGCCAAGGCGCATCCGGGCAAGCTCAACTACGGATCGGGGGGAAACGGCACCAACACCCATCTGGGCGGCGAGCTGTTCAAGCGCGAGGCGGCGATCGACCTCACGCACGTTCCGTACAAGGGTGCGGGCCAAGTGCTGCAAGACCTCATGGGGGGGCAGGTGCAGGCGCTCGTCACGTCGCTGCCGACAGCCTTGCCGCACATCAAGTCGGGCAAACTGCGCGCGTTGATGGTCACCAGCGAGAAGCGCTCGCCGCTGCTTCCCGACGTTCCTTCGGCCAAGGAGGCCGGCCTGCCCAGGGTGGCGATGGACTTCTGGGTCGGCTTCTCGGCCCCGGCGGGAACGTCCCAGCCGGTGATCGACAAGTTGAACAAGGCCATCACCGATGCGCTGAACTCCGCAGATGGCCGCAAGCGTCTGGCGGAACAAGGCCTGGAGCCCGTGCCCAACTCGCCGACGCAAGCGTCGCAGCTGGTGGCGGCCGAGATGCAGCGCTGGGGTGCTGTCGTCAAGGCGGCCGGCATCAAGGCCGATTGAGCAGGAGCGAACCATGGCGATCAAACCTCTTCACGGCATTCGCGTCCTGGACCTGACCAACGTGCTGGCCGGACCCTTCGCCTGCCACCAGCTCGCGCACATGGGCGCCGACGTCATCAAGGTCGAGGCGCGCGGCACCGGCGACCTGGCTCGTCAGCTCGGCGCCGACACCGAGCTGAACAAGGCGAACATGGGCGTGTCGTTCCTGGCCCAGAACCCGGGCAAGCGCTCGGTCACGCTCAATCTCAAGCATGCGAAAGGCAAGGAAGTCTTTCGCCGCCTCGTGCGCACTGCCGACGTGGTGATGGAGAACTTTCGCCCCGGGGTGATGGACCGCCTCGGCGTCGGGCATGCTGAACTGATGAAGGAGAACCCGAGGCTGGTGTACTGCGCGATCTCGGGCTTTGGCCAGGACGGGCCGCTGCGCGACCTGCCGGCCTACGACCAGATCATCCAGGGCATGTCCGGCATCATGAGCGTCACCGGCGCGCCGGAGAACGCGCCGTACCGTGTCGGCTATCCGGTGGCCGACACGATCGGCGGGATCACGGCGGCTTTTGCCGTCGCTGCCGCGCTGGCCGACCACCAGCGCACCGAGGGCGTCTTCATCGACGTGTCGATGCTCGAGGCGGCGATGGCGACGATGGGGTGGGCGGTGTCGAACCATCTGATCGCCGGTCGCGATCCCATGCCGCTGGGCAACGACAACGTGACGGCGAGTCCATCGGGCACCTTCCGCACCGGCGACGGACTGCTCAACATCGCTGCCAACAAGCAAGAGCAGTTCGAGGCCGTGTGCCAGGTGCTTGGACACGCGGACTGGGCGCAGGACCCACGCTTCGTCGATCGCCACAGCCGTCTTCAGCATCGGGACGCGCTGAGGCAGCTGATGGAGCAGGCCATGGGAGCGAAGAGTGCCAGCGACTGGTGGCGCCTGCTCAACGAGGCCGGCGTTCCTGCCGGGCCCGTCTATTCAGTCCCACAGGCGCTGGAGCATCCGCAGGTCCAGCAGCGCGGGATGATCGCCACGTTCAAGAACGCGCCGGGCGTCGGCCGCGACATCCGCGTCGTGCGAACGGGCTTCAAGCTGAACGGGCAGCCGCCCTCGGTCGATACGCCGCCTCCGATGCTCGGCCAGCACAGCGACGAGATCCTGGCCGAGCTGGACTACTCGGCCGAGGAGATCGATGCGCTGAAGGCCGACAAGGCGGTATGACCCCATTGGAGACACCCATGACTGACAGCGACAACGCAACGACCCCTGGCGCCGACCGCCGCGAAAGCGAGGACTGGTGGCGCACCTCGATCATCGAAATGACGCCGGGCGTCATTCGCTACCGCGGCTACCCCATCGAGGACCTGATCGCCCGGCGCGTCAGCCTCGCGCAGATGATCTGGCTGATGACGCGCGGCGAGCTGCCGTCGAAGGGGCAGGGCGCGCTCCTCGAGGCCGCCCTGATGGCGGCAGTGGACCACGGTCCGCAGGCCCCGAGCATCGCCATCGCGCGCATGGCGGCCACGTGCGGCGTCGGGCTCAACAGCGCGATGGCATCGGCCGTCAACGTGCTGGGCGACGTGCACGGCGGCGCCGGCGAGCAGGCGGTCGAGCTGTACCAGGACATCGCCGCCCGCATCGACGCCGGCGGATCCGAGGCCGATGCGGTGCGCGCCGGCCTCGACGACTTCGTCGCGGCGCACGGCAAGGTCATCCCGGGCTTCGGGCACCGCTTCCATCCGGTCGACCCGCGCAGCGCGCCGCTGCTCGCCCTGGTCGACGAGGCGGCGCGTCAGGGCGCGGTCAGCGGGCGCTTTGCCGCCATCGGCCGCGGGGTGGAAGGTCACCTTGCCGCGAAAACGGGCAAGGCGATTCCGATGAACATCGACGGTGCGACTGCAGTGATCTACGCCGAGCTGGGCTTCGCGGCGCCACTGGCGCGCGGGCTGTTCTGCCTGTCGCGCTCGGTCGGCATCCTGGCGCATGCATGGGAGCAGACCGAGCAGGGCGGGCGCATCAAGGGACCGCTGCCGCGCCGCCTCACATGGACCTACGACGGGCCGGCACGGCGTGCAGTGCCGGCCCAGGATGGAGAGACTCAATGAAAGCCGCTGAGCTGTTCGTCAAGTGCCTCGAGAACGAGAGGGTCGAGTACATCTTCGGCATCCCGGGCGAGGAAAATATCGACGTGATGGACGCGCTGCTCGACAGCACGATCAAGTTCGTCACCACCCATCACGAGCAGGGCGCCGCCTTCATGGCCGATGTCTACGGCCGCCTGACCGGGCGCGCCGGGGTGTGCATGGCCACGCTGGGACCGGGGGCGACCAATCTCATCACCGGCGTGGCCGACGCCAACATGGACCGCGCGCCGGTGGTGGCGATCGCCGGCCAGGGCGCCACGACGCGGCTGCACAAGGAAAGCCACCAGATTCTCGACCTGGTGAGCATGTTCCAGCCGATCACCAAGTACTCGGCGCAGATCCTCGACCCCGCGATCGTTCCCGAGATCGTGCGCAAGGCGTTCAAGGTGGCACAGACCGAGAAGCCCGGCGCCACGTTCATCGACTTCCCGGAGAACGTTGCCGAGATGAAGGTGGACAAGGCGCCCATCAGGGTGCAGACGGCCTACACGTCCCAGGCCCCCGCGCGCAAGGTGAACGGGGCGGCGACGCTGATCAACGAGGCGAAGGCACCCGTGATCCTGGCGGGAAACGGCGTCATCCGGCAGGGGGCGGCAGACGCGCTCGTGACCTTTGCCCAGGCGTTGCGGATTCCCGTGGCCAACACGTTCATGGCCAAGGGCGTGATGCCGTTCACCAATGAACTGTCGCTCGGCACCATCGGCCTGAAGGCGCGCGACCTGCCCTGGTTTGCCTTCGAGAAGGCCGACGTGGTGATCTGCATCGGCTACGACATGGTCGAGTACCACCCCGACATGTGGAACCCCGACGGCGACAAGACCATCATCCACATCGACGCGCTGCCGGCCGAAGTGGACGAGCACTACATCGTGGCGGTGGGCGTCCTGGGCGACATTCCCTCCTCGCTGCAGGCACTCGCGCTGCAGGTCAAGCCGCAGCCGGAGCCGCCCTTCAAGGCCGTGCGCAAGGCCCTCGAAGCCGACCGATCGCAATACGCGAAGGACACGGGATTCCCGGTCAAGCCGCAGAAAATCGTCTGGGACCTGCGCGAGGTGCTCGGGCCCGACGACATCGCCATCTCGGACGTCGGCGCGCACAAGATGTGGATGTCGCGCATGTACCGCGCCGAGCGGCCCAACACCTGCATCATCTCCAACGGTTTCGCGGCAATGGGCATCGCGGTGCCGGGCGCCATCGCCGCCAAGCTCGCCTACCCGGACCGCAAGGTCGTCGCCGTCACCGGGGACGCCGGCTTCATGATGAACTCGCAGGAGATCGAGACCGCGCTGCGCTTCAAGACGCCGCTGGTCGTGCTGATCTGGAACGACTCCGAGTACGGCCTCATCACCTGGCACCAGCTGCGCCACTTCGGGCGCCCCAGCCACATCGAGTTCAAGAACCCCGACTTCGTCAAGTACGCCGAGAGCTTCGGTGCCAAGGGCTATCGGGTCGAGCGTGCGCAGGACCTGCTGCCGACGCTCGAGAAGGCGATCGCCGACGACACCGTCGTCATCATCGACTGCCCTGTCGACTATTCGGAGAACATGAAGCTCACGGCCCGGCTGAAGGAGATGAAGTCGCCGCTGTGACGCAAGCAGGAGGTCGCAATGACGAACCGTCGGAAGGAAGTCCGTGCGCCGTTCGATGGCGCGTTGATCTCCACCATCGACATGGCCGGCAGCGAGCAGGCAGAGCAGGCGATCGCAACGGCCTACGCGCTGTTCCGCGACCGCGATGGCTGGCTGCCCGCATCGCGCAGGATCGAGATCCTGCGCAAGGCCGCACGGCTGATGGAGGATCGCGCCGAGACGCTGGCGCTGCAAGCCGCCCGCGAGGGCGGCAAGCCGCTGGTCGACTCCCGTGTCGAGGTGGCGCGGGCGATCGACGGCATGCTCAACTGCGCCGAGGTGCTGCGCTGCGAAGCCGGGCATGTCATCCCGATGGATGTCAATGCCGCGTCCGCCCGGCGCGTCGCCTTCACGCAGCGCGAGCCCATCGGCGTGGTCGTGGCGGTAAGCGCGTTCAACCATCCGCTGAACCTGATCGTTCATCAGGCGGGGCCGGCCATCGCCGCGGGCTGTCCGGTCATCGTCAAGCCGGCCGGCGACACGCCGCTGTCGTGCCTGCGGCTGGTCGACATCCTGCGCGAAGCGGGTCTGCCGCCCGGTTGGTGCGTGGCGCTCGTGACGGACGACACCGTGGCCACGCAGCTGGTGACCGACCGGCGGGTCGGCTTCTTCAGCTTCATCGGCAGTGCCCGGGTGGGCTGGATGCTGCGCTCCAAGCTGGCACCGGGAGCGCGTTGCGCGCTCGAACACGGAGGTGCGGCGCCGGCCATCGTCGCGGCCGATGCCGACCTCGATTCAGCCGTGGCCAAGCTCGTCAAGGGCGGCTTCTATCACGCGGGCCAGGTCTGCGTGTCGGTGCAGCGCGTCTTCGCCCACCGCTCGGTCGTCCAGGCGCTCAGCGCGCGCCTTGCCGAGCAGGCACGACGCCTGAAGGTCGGCGACCCGACCTTGCCCGCGACGGATGTCGGGCCGCTCATTCGCACGCAGGAGGTCGAGCGCGTCGACGCGTGGGTGCGAGAGGCGATCGACGGCGGGGCCTCGCGGCTGTGCGGCGGCAAGGCGATCTCCGCTTCCTGCTACGAGCCCACCGTGCTGCTCGAGCCGCCGGCCGACTGCAAGGTCTCGACGCAAGAGGTCTTCGGCCCGGTGGTCTGCGTCTATGCCTACGACGAGCTCGACGAAGCCATCGCGCGCGCGAATGCCTTGCCGGTTGCATTCCAGGCCGCCGTGTTCACGCGCGACCTTGCGACCGCGATGCGCGCCTATGAAAGGCTCGACGCCTCGGCGGTGATGGTCAACGATCACACCGCCTTCCGTGTCGACTGGATGCCGTTCGCGGGGCTGCGCGAGTCCGGGCTCGGGGTCGGAGGCATCCCGTACACGTTCCGCGACATGCAGGTCGAGAAGATGTTCGTGGGAACGCTGACCTGAGAGGCTTCTGACGAGCGAAGAGACAGGTTTGCCATCGAGTGGCTCCCCGAGTACCGGAACTCCCAGAGAGACGTCCGGTGTTCCAGACGTCAGTCATCATACAACTAAGGCGCAGATCAAGGCGCGGCGGCCTCTGCTTTCCAATGCACCAAGGAGCTCGCCCGGCCCCCGCCCACCCTGTTCCGGCCCGCCTATTCGTGCGTGCGCCGCAAGGGGTCTCCGGCGCGCATGTGGCCGTCGCGGATGCGCGAGGTCATCCCTTCGACCCCCCGAGCGCCAGGTTGCGACGGCCGTCGCGGAGGGGTGGTGGAACGCGGAACCTGCATGTGACTCGCGTTTTCCCTAGCTGCCTACCGGCTTGACAGTCGGGGGTCGGTGGTAGAGTATTGCGGCTCAGTTGTACGACAACAGATGACGTACATCACCGACGCGTGCTGGCAAATCGGTGAACGTCGCAACCCCCCGACTCACGATGGCTCTCGATCTCCACGATCCCTTCACCGGACTGCGCTTCGGGCGCCTGCTGCTGACCGGTGCGGCCGGCGGGCTCGGACGCGTGCTGCGGCCTCGACTCAAGGCCTGGTGCGACACGCTGCGGCTGTCCGACGTGGCAGACCTCGGCGCGGCGAGCGAGGGCGAGGAACTGCGGCCCGCGGCACTGGAGGACGGTGCGGCGGTCGATGCCTTGCTCGACGGCGTCGATGCGGTGGTGCACCTCGGCGGCGTGTCGGTCGAAGGGCCGTTCGAGCCGATCCTGCAGGCGAACATCGTCGGCGTATACCACCTGTACGAGGCGGCGCGCCGCCATGGCGTCCGGCGCATCGTCTTCGCGAGTTCCAATCACGTGACCGGCTTCTATCGGCAGGACGAGGTCATCACGCCGCAGGACCCCGTCCGCCCCGACGGCTACTACGGCATCAGCAAGGCCTTCGGGGAGAACCTGTCGCGCTTCTACTTCGACCGCTACGGCATCGAGACGGCCTGCCTGCGCATCGGCTCGTCGTTCCCGGTGCCGAAGGACCGCCGCATGCTGGCCACCTGGCTGAGCTTCGACGACCTGGAGCGCCTCGTCCTCGCGTGCCTGACCGCGCCGGTCGTCGGCCACAGCATCGTCTTCGGCATGTCCGCAAACCGCACGGTCTGGTGGGACAACACCAGCGCCCGCCACCTGGGCTACGTGCCGCAGGACAGCTCCGAGCCCTTCCGCGCCGACACGGAAACCGCCCAACCCCGGCTCGACCTGCGGGATCCCGCTGTCGTCTATCAGGGCGGTGGGTTCGTTACCAAGGGACCTTTCGAGCAAGGCGACGGCTGACCGCCCGCCACGTTCCTCGCCCTCATCCGTCCATCGATCCAGGAGACAAGCCACCATGCGCCAGCCCGTCCTTCTTTCCGTCCTGCTCGCCGCCGCCTTCGCCGCCCACGGCGTGGAGATGCGCTCGGCCGACGTCCACAACAGCGACGAGTACCCCACCGTCGCCGCCGTCAGGCACATGAGCGAGCTGCTCGACAAGCGCAGCAACGGCAAGTACAAGATCAAGGTCTTCAACAAGGGCGCGCTCGGCAGCGAGAAGGAGACGCTCGACCAGGTCAAGATCGGCGCGCTCGAGATGAACCGCGTCAACATCAGCTCGCTCAACTCGATCTGCCCGAAGAGCCTGGTGCCGACGCTGCCGTTCCTGTTCGACTCGATCGCCCACATGCGCAAGACGCTCGACGGCGCGGTCGGCGAGGAGATCCTCAAGGGTTGCGAGCACGAGGGGCTGGTGGGCCTCGCGTTCTACGACAGCGGCGCCCGCTCGATCTACGCGAAGAAGGCGGTTCGCACGCTGGCCGACGCGAAGGGACTGAAGATCCGCGTGCAGCAGTCGGACCTGTGGGTCTCGCTGGTCGGCGCGATGGGCGCCAACGCCACGCCGATGCCCACTGGCGAGGTCTACACGGCGCTGAAGACCGGCGTCATCGACGCCGCCGAGAACAACATTCCGTCGTACGAAGGCTTCAAGCACTACGAGGCGGTGAAGGTCTATTCGCGGACCGAACACTCGATGGCGCCCGAGGTGCTGGTCATGTCCAAGGTCGTGTTCGACAAGCTGCCGAAGGCCGACCAGGACATGTTCCGCGCCGCGGCGAAGGAGTCGGTCACCTTCCAGCGCAAGCGCTGGGACGAGCAGGAGGCGAAGGCGCTCGACATCGTCGTCAAGGCCGGCTCGCAGATCGTGACCGACGTCGACAAGGCCTCGTTCAAGGCCGCGATGGCGCCGGTCTACGCGAAATTCATCACCACGCCCGACCTGCAGCGGCTGGTGAAAGCCGCGCAAGAGAGCAAGTGAACGAGCGCCCCGTCATCGCCGGCGCGGCGGCCGCGGCCGCCGCCGCCGCGCCCGTCGCGCCAACGCTGGAGCCCGACGCCCGGCGGCCGCCGTCGCGGCACGCCTACTCGCGGCTGTGCCGCGCGTTGTCGGCGGCGAGCCTGTGGCTGGGGATCGTGATGCTGCTCGGCGTCATCCTCTGCGTGCAGTACCAGGTCGTCGGGCGTTACCTGTTCAACGACACCCCGACCTGGGCCGAGGGCCTGGCGCTGCAGCTGGTGCTGTACGTCACGGCGCTCGGCGTCGCCGTCGGCGTGCGCGATGCCGGCCACATCGGGCTGGAGTCGCTGGTGTCGCTGCTGCCCGAATCGCTGCGCCTGAAGATCGAGGTGCTGATCCATGCGCTGGTGGGCCTGTTCGGCGCCATCATGGCCTGGTCCGGCTGGATGTGGACCGCGATGAAGTGGAGCGACATCAAGCCGATGCTCGGCATTCCGGTCGGGGTCGACTATCTCGCGCTGGTCATCGCCGGCGTGCTGATCGTGCTCTTCTCGATCGAACACATCGTCGCGCTGCTGCGCGACGAGGAAGTCGTGCCGGCCTGGCACTGACCCGACCGTCCCTGCATCACCGCGACGCGCCGCACGCCCGATGGAACTCCTCGTCCTCTCTGTCAGCTTCACCATCCTGCTGGTCGTCGGCGTGCCGGTGGCCTTCTCGATCGGCCTCGCGTCGATCGTCACCGTGCTCTACGCCGGCCTGCCGGTGGCCATCGTCTTCCAGAAGATGGTCGGCGGGATGCAGGTGTTCTCCTTCCTCGCGATCCCGTTCTTCGTCTTCGCCGGCGAGCTGATGCTGTACGGCGGCATCGCCGACCGCATCGTGCGCTTGGCCAACAGCCTGGTCGGCCATGTGCGCGGCGGACTGGGCATGAGCAACGTGATCGGCTGCACGCTGTTCGGCGGCGTTGCCGGCTCGCCGCTGGCCGACGTGTCGGCGATGGGTTCGGTGATGATCCCGTTGATGAAGAAGGAGGGCTACGACGCCGACTACGCCGTCAACGTGACGACGCATGCGGCGCTGGTCGGGGCGCTGATGCCGACCTCGCACAACCTCATCATCTTCGCGCTCGCCACCACCGGCATCGCCTCGGTGAGCGTGCTGAGCCTCATCCTCGCGGGCCTGATCCCGGCGCTGCTGCTGACGGTGTGCAACCTGGCGGCGGCCTACTACGTCGCCGTCAAGCGCGGCTACCCGACGCGCGGCGCCTTTCCCGGCTGGCGCGAGGTGCTGCTCGCGCTGCTGGGCGCGCTGCCGGGGCTGCTGATCGTGTTCATCATCCTGGGCGGCATCCTCTCGGGCATCTTCACCGCCACCGAGTCGGCGGCCACCGCGGTGCTGTGGGCGATGCTGGTGACGGCGCTGGTCTACCGCTCGCTCAGCTGGCACGACTTCCTCAAGGCCTGCGCGAAGGCCTGCAAGACCACCGGCGTCGTGCTGCTGCTGATCGGCATCTCGTCGGCCTTCGGCTACTTCATGGCGATGTATGAGGTGCCGCAGAAGACCGGCGCGTTGATGACTTCGGTGTCCGACCAGCCCTGGGTGATCTTCCTGATGATCAACGTGCTGCTGTTCATCCTGGGTACCTTCCTCGACATGGCGGCCACCATCCTGATCTGCACGCCGATCTTCCTGCCCATCGCCGCGCAATTCGGCATGGACCCGGTGCAGTTCGGCATCGTCATGCTGATCAACTGCGCGCTGGGCCTGAACACGCCGCCGGTCGGCGTCACGCAGTTCGTCGGGTGCGCGATCGGCGGGGTGTCGGTGGGGCAGGTGATGCGCTCCATCCTGCCGTTCTACGGCGCCCTGACCGCCTGCCTGCTGCTCGTCACCTACGTGCCCGCGTTCTCGCTGTGGCTGCCTTCGATGTTCAGGTAGCCGCGGGGCGCAGCGGCTCCCTGCATACGTCAGCGATGCGGCGCTGAGCCGACCGTCGACAAGGACAACTCGTCGGCGGGACCCCGCCAGGAGCAGACGCTTGGCAAGGTCTGCTTGCGGCTCGAACAGCAAGGCGATCACGCCGTGATCTCCGCGATCGGATGGCTGGACTACAGCCGTCCGCTCAGCACACGGCTCACCTCCACATGGCCATTGGCTCGTGCCCAGTCCTGGGCAGTCCTGCCTTGTCGGTCGCGCGCGTCCTTGTCTGCGCCTGCAGCGACCAACTGCTTCACGACGCCCAGGTGCCCGCGAAGGGCGGCGCGCATGAGGGCCGTCTCACCGTACTGGTTGGCGGCATTGACGTTGGCCTTCTTCTCGATCAAACGGCGAACCACGTCCTCGAAGCCGGCGTCTGCGCAGACCAGCAAGGCCGTCAGACCGATAGCCGACGAACGGTCCACGTCGATGTCAGTATCGATGAGTCGATGGGCTGCGCGCGGGTGCCTCCTGAAGCAGGACTGCACGAGGGCGCTCTCACCTCCGGCAAGCACTGCATGCACGTCTGCCTTTGCGTCGAGCAGCACGTCGAGCGCTGAGACGCTGCCGGTCTCGGCCGCGTAGAGCAATGCAGTCCAGCCGGCAGCGGTTCTTCGGTTCACGTCCGCCTTCAACTCGACGAGTTTCCGGGCTGAGACTGCCGCATTGTTGCTGGCCGCCGTCATCAGGGGTGTCACGCCCTCGTGGACGATCGCATCGACAGGCACACCGTGCTTGACGAGCGTCGCCACCCGGGGCGCATCATCGGATGCGGCTGCAACGTGAAGATCCATCGCCGTTTGTCCCGACGGGGCCGCCTGCGCCGGAACGATGGCTGCCGTGGCCAGAGCGGTCAAAGCCTTGATCAGCATGCTCACCCCCCTCAAGTACGGTTGGGCCACCACCAACCGCCATAAGTCCATGCGTGCGTTGTCCCGCCTGCAGCAGCGAGTTCAGAAGCGATCGATCGAGTGGATGGCATGCTCCTGGTGGATGCGTGCGATCTGGTCGCGGGAAAGAACGATCGGCTTCTCGGAGAAGTAGCCCGGCTCGTCCAGCTTCCCGGCGCGCATGTCCTTGCTGGGACCCGACGCGCTGCTGTAGAAGAACGTTGGCGCATCGAACTCGACCGAATCGGGATGGACCGCGCGCACGCGCAACACGCCGTACATGTACTTGGACTGAGGCGCCTGCAACAGGCTCGCCAGGTTCACGATGTAGCGGTCGCCCGCCCTGGGGGCGGCCAGATAGGTCTCGCGACTCGTGCTCCGGCTCGAATCGTCCAACGCGCCGAACACGGCTGCGATGGCGATCAATCCGGCGAGGAATGCCCAGCCCCACCGGTCACCGAAGGGAATGGGCGATTTCTGGAGCTTCGACTCCACCGCCTTGGCGTCCAGCTTGTCGCCACGCTGGCACACCTCGCACGCCGTCCCGTACTGCTTGCCGCTCACCCACTTGAAGACGTACCAGATGTGGTGGACGGTGTACTGCAGCATCAGGTTGAAGGGCCGTTCCTTTTCGCAGACGGGGCAGGGCTTGCTGCCTTCTGACCCGAGAAGGGCCATCTTGCTCTTCTTACCCCACACGATCATGTCTTCTTCCTTGTTGCGAGGGCGGAAACTCGCAGCAGCTTGTCGTGCTGCGCCACAGGCCACGAAGTGTAGGTGGCAGGGGTTCTCCAGTTCGCGTTCGCCAAGCTTCTTCCCATCAATGCGAGAAGCAGTTCTCATCTTCCCGCTTGCCAGAAGGTCAGAAGGTCGGCAATCGATGGCTTTCGTCCGCTGCGCAGGGTCGGGAGGCGCGCAACGCCGGATGAGGCTGGAGGGGCATGACGCAGCTGCAGGTCGCTGTTCGGATGCCGCGCCCACCAGCGACCCAGCCTAAGCGTCAACCAGCGCGCCGAGAAGTACGGCGCCACGCTGACCGTGAGCGTGTGCGCGGCATCGTCGACAGTCAGTTCATCTTCGGATGAGCACCGCTCAAGTGAAGAGCGAACAACGCATTTGAGGAATGCCCGGGCGACGACGAACATGACCGCATGTCCACCCACGACGCCTGACGCATCATGAACACGATTCACACGTGGACCGCGCTGGCGGCCTTCGAGATCCGCAAGGGGCGCCGGACCCTGCTCACCCTCAGCGAGGATGACGCCGGCGAAGATGGGTTACGGTCTACAAGGCGATGGGCCTCGCGATGGGAGACATGGTCGCGGCGAACCTCGCGTACCGCCGGGCCCTCGAGGCCGGCATCGGCGGTGCAATGCCGTGGTGAGCCAGCCATGGAACGTTGCACACTCGACAACACGCACAGCCATCCGCAGCGCAGGCTCCGCGGCTGAGCCCCTCCTTCCTGACGACGAGGACCGACCCATGGATGCCGACGCCCGATTGACCCAGGCCGCCGCCGACCTCGGCTACTCCTTCGACGCGGAGCTGCGCGTGGGTGGCAACTACGTGCCGCTCGTGCGGGACGACCACGTCGTCTACGTCAGCGGGCAGGTGCCGCGGGTCGGCGATACCGTCGTCGTGACCGGCCGCGTCGGCGACGACGTGAGCCTGGACCAGGCGCAGCATGCGGCGCGCGTATGTGCCATGCGCGCACTCGTCCTGCTGCAGCGCGCGCTGGGCTCGCTCGACGAAGTGCGCCAGGTCCTGCGCGTGACGGTCTACGTGCGGTCGGCCGCGCAGTTCACGCAGCACAGCGAAGTGGCCGATGCGGCGTCCGAACTGCTGCACCGCGTGCTCGATCGCGCCGGCACGCATACCCGTACATCGGTCGGCGTCTTTCAGCTTCCGAAGAATGCGAGCGTCGAGCTCGACCTGATCGCCTCGGTCCGACGTTAGCGGCGGCCGGCCGCCGCACGCGGCCGATGGTCGTCCTGCAGGAGATCCCCGTGAACCACGCCCTCCAGCGCCTTGCAGACCACCTCCAGCTCGACGCTGCGGTCCACGATCGGCTGCGCCTCGCGTTCGGCCACGCCTGCGCGCTGCGCGTACGCCACCTGCTGGAGCAACAGGCCGTCATCGACTGCCTGGACGGCCTGGGCCGGTACCTCGACACAGGCGCGAACCGGTCGTCGGTGGAGCGGCTGGCCGCCGAGGCCGCAGGGCTGGCCCGTCGGCACGAGGGATCCCGGTCCATCGACGGGTGCGGGCACGCCGCGGTCTCCGCCACGTGCGCCGTCGCCCAGGCGCTGGCGGGCAAGCCGCTGGTCGCCGCGGCGTATGCCGCGTATGCGTCGGTCTACGCGCAGGGCGGGTACGGGGCCGTGGCCGATCCGGAATCCTTCCAGCCCGAGTTCGCCTGGCAGGTCGACTGCCTGTCCGCCCTGGCCGGCGCATGACCTGGCACCTCCGCCTGATCGGCACGCCGGCGCTGCGCCGCGGCGCCGAGCTCGTGCCGCTGCCGCTCGAGCGCCGCTGGCAGATCGTCGCGATGCTGGCGCTGCGCCGCGACTGGATGCAGCGCAGCGAGCTCGCCACCCTGCTGTGGCCCGAACTGGCGCGCGACCTGGCTTCGACCAACCTGCGCAAGGCGCTGTTCCGGCTGCGCGACACGCCCGGCTCCGGTGTCGTGGAGACCGACGGAACGCTCCTTCGCGTGGCCGCCCCGACCGACGTCGATGCCTTCGACCGCCAGGTGCAGGACCAGCACCTCGGCGAGGCGCTCGCGGCTCATCGCGGCGAATTGCTGCTCGGCTTCGACGATGATGGCAACGAAGCCTGGAGCGAATGGTTGCGCACCCAGCGCGAGCGCTGGCGCCAGCGCTGGCGTGCCGCGGCGCTGCAGCGTCTCGAGCAGCCGCTCGCGGCGGACGAAGGCATCGCGCTGTCCGCGGCGATGCTGGAGGCGGATCCGCTCGACGAGGCGGCGTTGCAGGCGCACCTGCGGCACCTGGCCGCCGCGGGGCAGACGGCGCGCGCACGCGAAACCTACCGCATGTTCGCGCGGCAGCTCCAGGAGGAACTTGGCGTGCAGCCGGGCAGCGCGTTGCGCAGCGTGCACGACAGCCTCCACGCGCAGGCGTCGTTGCCCGCCGCGCCGGCGCCGGCTGCGGACGACGGCTATGTCGGGCGCGTGTTCGAGCAGCGTCGCCTCGTCGAGCTGATGCGGCGGCCGGACTGCCGCCTGCTCGCCGTTGTCGGGCCCGGCGGCATCGGCAAGACGCGCCTGGTGCGTCACACGCTGGACGACGTCGCCACGCTCTTTGCCGACGGCGCGTTCTTCGTCTCGGCGGAGGACGTGGACGGGCCGGCCGCCCTGGTGGCAAAGCTGGTGCGCGAGCTCGACGTGCCGCGGCAGCGCATGCGCGACGAGACCGAGTCGCTCGAGGAGCACCTGCGGGTGCGCTCGGTGCTGCTGGTGCTCGACAACTTCGAGCCGATCGCCGGCGCCGCCACGCCGCTGTTGCAGCAGCTGCTGGACGCCGCGCCCGGGCTCAAGCTGATCGTCACCACGCGCGAGCGCCTCGCGCTGCCTGCCCAGTGGGCGCTGCCGCTGGACGGGCTGCCGTGCCCCGAGCCGGAGGACATGGACCGGCTGGAGGACTTCGACGCCTCGCGCCTGTTCATCGCCGCGGCGCGGCGCGCCGAGCCCGGCTTGGATGCCGCGGCCGAGTGCGCGGCCATCGTCGACATCTGCCGGCAGGTCGACGGCCTGCCGCTGGCCCTTGAACTCGCCGCCGCCTGGACGCGCGTGATGCGCTGCGATGCGATCGCCCGCGAGCTGCGCGAGGGCACGGACCTCTTCCGTGCCGCCAACCCGGCCTTCCCGGCGCGCCAGGCCAGCCTCGAGGCGGTGTTCGAGCAGTCGTGGCGCCTGCTGGGTGAGCGCGAGCGGCAGGCGCTGGCGCGCCTGTCGGTGCCGCGTGGCGGCTTCACGGTGGAAGCGGCGAAGGCCGTGGCCTCGGCTGCGTTGCCGGTGCTCGGCGCGCTGGTCGACAAGTCCCTGCTGCGCAAGGACGGCCCGCGCATGTCGCTGCACCCGCTGGTGCAGCAGTTCGCCGCGCTCAGACTCGGCGACGGCGAGGCGTTCACGCAGGCGCGCGCTGCGCACGCACGCTTCTTCCGCGACCTGCTCAGCGATCGGCAGACGGCCTTGCGCGGCGGGGATCCGCAGGCGCTGCGCTGCGTCGACGCGGAGTTCGAGAACTGCCGGCTGGCCGTCGAGTGGCTCTCGCACCACGGCCCGACGGCCGGGCTGGCGACCGCGGCCTGGGCCCTGGCCGACCACTCCGAGCACCGTGCCCAACCGCAGCGCGGCCTGACGCTGCTGCAGGCGGCGCTCGAGGCGCCGGCGGTGGCGGCGCAGCCGGCGGTGCGGGCGCGCCTGCTGGTGCACGCCGCGCAGCAGCACTACCGCGTCGACCGCTACGCGCAGGCCGAGGCGTTGGCGCGCGAAGCGCTCGCCGGCGCCGCCGAGGCCGACGACGAAGACCACCAGATGAGCCGCCTCGCATTGAACGTGCTCGGTTCGGCGGCCATGCGGCTGGGTCGCCTGGCCGAAGCCGCCGGGCACTACCGCGCGATGCTGGAGCTCGGTGGCGACCACGCGCCGACCCGCGACCGCGCGGTCACCCTCGATCACCTCGCGCTGGTCGAGAAGCGGCTCGGGCACACCGACGAGGCGCTGCGGCTGTCGCAGGAATCGATCGTGCTGCAGCGTCGGCTCGGCGACGTCGCCGTGCTGGCCCTCGGCCTGAACAACCTGGCCTCGCTCCACCTGGCCCGCGGCGAGTTCGACGCGGCCAATCCAGTGCTGGCCGAGGCCCTTGCGCTGTGCGAGCGGGCCGGACTGACGGCCACGCAGGCGCTCGTGCTGGCGAACCTGTGTGATCTCGCGCACGCGCGCGGCGACCTGGACGCGGCGCTGCGCCACGGCCGGCGGGCCCGCGAGATGGGCGAGGCCAGCGGTCAGCGCATGCTGCTGTGCTGGGTCCACGCCAGCCTGGGCAGCGTGGCGCTGCAGCGCGGCGACGTTGTGACAGCGCGCGAGTCGATCGCCCTGGCCTGCGGTATCGCCCTCGCGCTCGAGGCGCCGACGTTCAAGAAGGTCGCCGTGCTGGCGCTGGCCCGGCTGCTGCACGGCACGGGCCATGCCGCGGCGGCGGGCAAGGTGCTCACGCTGGCGATCGCCGAGCCGGGCTTGAGCCCGGCCGACCGGGACGACCTGCGGCGCCAGTCGCGCGAGTGGCACTCCGAGCCGCTGGCCGCGCCCGGCGGCTTGACGCTGGACGCGCTGCTGCAGCGCGTGGCGATCGATCTCCCCGACAAGCACGAGGACCTGGTCGCTTTCCCCGACCGCTGAGCGCCGCGGAACGCCCGCGGAACGGCCCCGTTTGCACAGTTCGTCCTCACGAAAGGACGAACCATGCACACCTTCCCTTCCTTCCTCTTCTCCTTCTCCTTCGCCACGCCGGCGGTTCGCCTGGCGCTGCTGCGGATCCGGATCGCCGAGGCCGTGCGCGGCTGGCGAGCCCGCGAGCAGGCGCGCCGCACGGCGCGCGCGCTGGCCGACCTGGACGACCGCACGCTGCACGACCTTGGCTTCCATCGTTGCGAGGTCGGTGCCGTGAGCGCCGAAGTCCATGGTCTGCGTGCCGCGACGCTGCGGCGCGTGACCCAGGTGATCTGAGCGCCGCTCCCCTCATCACCCCACCCAAGGAGAACGCCCGACCGCGAGCCCACCACCCACTCCAACGATCCCGATCCCAGCTCCTTTTCAATCAATCCTTTTCTTAGGACATCCGAACCATGAACCGCTACATGATCCAACGCACCTTCCCGAACGGCCTGTCGATCCCCATGACCGCGGAGGGCCGCAAGGCCTGCGCCGGGGTGGTCGAGGTCAACGCCGCCGACGGCGTGACCTGGGTGCACTCCTATGTCACCCCGGATCGCAAGAACACCTTCTGCGTCTACGACGGTCCGTCGCCCGAGGCGATCCGCAAGGTGGCCGAGCGCAACGGCCTGCCGGTCGACTCGATCACGAAGGTCAGCGTGCTCGATCCGTACTTCTACATGGCCGAGTGACCGGCGGCCGGGCCTCACGACAAAGACGGCGATGCCTCGCTTCCTGGTCGAGCGGACCTTCCCGCACGGGCTCGCGATCCCCTTGGACCGCGACGGCCGCAAGACCTGCGCGAGCGTCATCGCCGTCAACACGCCGTTCCAGGTCACGTGGATCCGTTCCTACGTGAGCCTGGACGGACGCCGGACCTTCTGTCTCTACGAGGCCCCGTCGCGGGACGCCATCTGCCAGGTCGCCGATCGCAACGGACTGCCGGTGGACCGCATCACCGAGGTGGACCGGCTCGATCCGTACCCGCCAATCTCCTGAGAGGGCCCGTCCTGCCATTGCCTTCATCAACTTCCCACGTCAACACGTCATCTTCACCATGAACCACAAGCTCATCGTTCTGTGCGCGCTCGCCTTCGGCGCCACGCTGCCCACCCTGGCCCAGCAGCGCTTCGTCATCGAGCGCGACATGCCCGGCGTCTCCACGCTCACGCCCGAACAGCTGCGCGACGCCTCGCGCAACTCGAACAAGGTGCTGCACGACCTCGGACCGGACATCCAGTGGGTGCACAGCTACGTCGCCGGCGACAAGATCTACTGCATCTACAACGCGCCCAGCGAAGCGCTGATCCGCGAGCACGCCAAGCGCGCGGGCCTGCCGGCCAACCGCATCACGGCGGTGGCCGCGGTGATCGACCCGACGACCGCACGCTGAATCGGCCGCGCGCGAAGAACGGCGCCACGTGTGGCGCCGTTCTTTTTGCTTGTGCCGCGGCGATGCCGGGCGCGGTGTCAGCCGAGAGCCGGTACGCCGTCGACCGGCATCCTGACCGGCGGCCTGGCATCGATCGGCCGCCCGACCGCCAGGGCATCGCGCAGCGCCGGCGGCAAGCCGGCGAACGGTGCGTCGGGCTGCACGCCCATCGCGTCGAGCAGCTTCGTGAAGAAGGCGCGCGCGGCCACCGCGGCGGCGATGTCGAAGATCGCGGCATCGTCGAACCCGTGCGCCCGCAACTCGTCCACGTCGTCCGCGGTGACGGACGCCGCGTCGCGCGCGACGCGCCGTGCGAAGCGCAGCATCGCCTGCTCCGCCGGCGACAGCTGCGCCTGAACGCGCTGCTGCGCGATCGCGACGATCTCCTCGTCGCTGAAGTGCTCGCGCAGTGCGCAGCCGTGCGCGAGCGAACAGGCCGAATGGCCGAGTTCGTGCGCTGCCACGAAGGTCACGAGCTCGAGGCGGCGCCGGTCCAGCGGCCGCTTGACTTCGGCGAGCAGCGCGGCCCAGCGGGCCATCAGCTCGGGGCGGTGGCAGAACACCTTCGCATAGTTGGGCACGTAGCCCCAGTGCTGCTGCTGGCGGCGGTACATCGCGGCGGTGCCGTCGCGCGCGGCATCGGGCGGGATGGTCTTGATGAAGCTCATCGGGTGCCTCCGTCGATCAGGCCGCTGCGCGCGGATGCAGCCAGCGCGGCAGGAACTCATACGGATCGACGCGGGCACCGGCGTCGAAGGTCACGCCGGCCTCGGCGAGCAGCCGCTGCGCCCGCCCGTCGCGCAGGGCGTCGAACAGGTCGGTCGCGCCGCCGACGTGCGTGCCGCCGATCCAGATCTGCGGGATCGTCGCCGCGCCGGTGCGCTGCCGCAGCACGGGCCGCAGCCGCGTGCCGAGGTCCTGCTGCTGCAGCGCGACGCTGTCCAGGTCCACGCCGCGGTAGGCGATTCCCAGGTGGGCGAACAGCTTGCGCACCGCCCAGCAGAACTCGCACCACTCCAGCGCGAACATCACGACCGGGTTGCGTTCGATCGCGCGTGCGGCGAACGTGTCGGCCTCGACGTCGAGCGGCGCGGCGGGCATCGCGGGGGGCTCCGCGCGTGCCGGCGCGGTGGGGGCCGAGGGCGCGCGTACAGCGACCTGGTCGAAGCGCTGGCCCGGCGTCGAACGCGACAGCTGCAGTTCCTCGTCGTCCATGTCCACGCCGATGCCGTCGAACAGCGGTGTCGACAGGTAGCGCTCGCCGGTGTCGGGCAGCATGCAGACGATGTGGCTTCCCGCGGGGGCCCGGCGCGCGACGTCGAGCGCCGCAGCCAGCGTGGCGCCGCTGGAAGTGCCGACGAAGATGCCTTCCTGCGTGGCCAGCGCGCGGGCCAGGCGGATCGCCTCGCGTCCGCTGACCGGCACGATCTCGTCAACGAGGCCTTCGTGCACGGCCGTGCCGGTCAGCGGCGCGATGAAGTCCGGCGCCCAGCCTTGCATCAGGTGCGGGCGGAACTGCGGGTGGCTGGCGCTGGGCGCGCCGTCGGCACCCCGCGGCTGCGCGATGCCGCTGGCCAGGACCGGCGCGTTGTCGGGCTCGGCGGCGACGACGCGCACGGCGGCGTCGCGCGCCTTGAGCGCACGTGCGACGCCGAGCAGCGTGCCGCCGGTGCCGAAGCCGGACACGAACGCGTGGATGCGTTCGCCCGCGAGGTCGTCGAGGATCTCGCGCCCCGTGGTGCGCGTGTGCATGTCGGCATTGGCCTCGTTCTCGAACTGCCGGCACAGGAACCAGCCGTGCGCACGGGCCAGTGCGACGGCCTTGTCGAGCATGCCGGTGCCCTTGTCCGCGGCCGGCGTCAGCACGACCTTCGCGCCGAGGAAGCGCAGCAGCCGGCGCCGCTCGATGCTGAAGTTCTCGGCCATCGTCAGCACCAGCGGGTAGCCCTTCTGCGCGCAGACCATCGCCAGGCCGATGCCGGTGTTGCCGCTGGTGGCCTCGACCACCGTCTGGCCGGGGCGCAGCGTGCCGCGCCGCTCGGCGTCCTCGATGACGGCCAGGGCCAGGCGGTCCTTCACCGAGCCGAGCGGATTGAACGATTCCACCTTGACGTGGACGTGGACGCCCGCGGGCGCGAGCTTGTTGAGGCGCACGAGCGGCGTGCGGCCGATCGTCTCGAGGATGTTGGCGTAGCGAGCCATGTGATCTCCTTGGGTGGGGTGGGCCCGGGCCGGGAGCCCGAGGTCCCTGCACCATGCGCGGGAGGGCGTTCCGCCCGCGTTCCCCCGCTGCGACGACACCTCGACGTGATCCACCGCCGGATGGAGGAACGGGTGCGGAACGGGTCGGTTTGCACAGTGCAGCCCTCGACCCACAGGACGCTGCCATGAACGCACCGATGCCCCACCCGACGCCGGTCACGCACCCGGCCCCGACTTCCGTCTCGACGCGCCCGACCCTGGTGCTGCTGCACGCCAGCGGGTCGTCCTCGCGCCAATGGGACCTGCTGTCCCGCGCGCTGCAGGCCACTCACGAGGTGCATGCCCTCGACCTGCACGGCCACGGCCGCCGCCCGGCATGGTCGGGTTCGCGTCCGCTGTCCCTGCACGACGACGCACGCCTGGCGCTGGAGGTGCTCGAACGCGCCGGCGGCGGCCACGTGGTCGGCCATTCCTACGGCGGCGCGGTCGCGCTGCACCTCGCGGCGACGCATCCGAGCCGCGTCCACAGCCTCGCGCTGTACGAGCCGGCCGTGTTCAGCCTGCTGGCCGAGCGGGCACCGGGGTCGGCGGCGGCGCGCGAGATCGTCGCGGTGGCGCAGCAACTTCGGCGGCTCATCGCCGCCGGCGACCTGGCCGAGGCGAGCGAGGGCTTCGTCGACTACTGGTCAGGCGCCGGCAGCTGGCGGCGCATGGGCCCGGAGCAGCAGCGCGCGATCGCGGCCCGCATCGCGACCACGCTGGCGCACTTCGACACGCTCATCGGCGAGCCCCTGCCCGGCACCGCCGGCCGACGCCTGTCGATGCCGGTGCTCGTGCTGCACGGCACGCGGACGATCGCGACGGCACACGTGCTGGCGCTGCTGATGCGCGAGCTGCTGCCGCAAGCGGCCCACGAGGCCATCCCGGGGATCGGCCACATGGGCCCACTGACCGACCCGGCGCGCGTCAACGAACGGCTGCTGCGCTTCCTGGGCGTCGGCGTGCCGGCCGGGGCGCAGGCGGCCGAAGCGCTGGCCTGAGCGTCGGCCCTCCGCCATCTCGCGCGCCAAGGCCGGTGGGCCGCGCGCAACGCCTCGCCCGCCGGGCGTCCACGGCGGGCACTTTCCTTCCACCTTGAACCGAGGACCTTGACATGACCACGACCTCCACCATGACCCCTGCGATCGACAACGGCGTCAACGTCGCCGCGCTGCTCGGCGCCCGCGAGGCGCTGACGGCACAGCCGGCGGCCGCACGCTTCCAATGGCGTGCGACCAGCGAATGGCAACGCGGCACGCACAGCCGCGCCACCGTCGAAGGCTTCCACGGCCTGGGCGCCGAGCAGAAGCACCGTCGCGCATTCAGCTTCGACACCGACCATCCGGAGATCTTCGCCGCCGCCGACCACGGCGCGACGCCGGTCGAGATGGTGCTCGTCGGCCTGGCGGGCTGCCTGAGCGCCGGCATCGCCGCGGTCGCGCAGAACCGCAACATTGCGCTGCGCTCGGTGCGCGCCACGCTCGAAGCCGACATGGACCTGCGCGGCATCCTCGGCGTCGGCGACGTGCGCAACGGCTTCGAAGCGATCCGCGTGCACTACGACATCGACGCCGACGCGACGCCGGCGCAGATCGAGGCGCTCGTCGCCCAGTCGCAGAAGCGCTCGGCGGTGTTCGACATCGTGACCAACCCGACCGACGTCGCGGTCACTGCGAGCAAGGCGTCATGACGCCGGCGCGCGCCATCGACGTGGTCGTGGTCGGTGCCGGCCACAACGGCCTGGCGATGAGCGCCGCGCTGTCCGCACACGGCGTCGACCACGTCGTGCTCGAACGCGGCGCCGTGGCCGACCGTTGGCTCACGCAGCGCTGGGATTCGATGCGGCTGCTGACGCCGAACTGGATGACGCGCCTGCCGGGCTGGCACTACGCCGGCGCCGACCCGGACGGCTTCATGACGGCCGCGCAGATGGCCGACTTCATCGCCGGCTACGCGGCCCACCTGGCGGCGCCGGTGCGTGCCCATACGCCGGTGCACGCGGCGTGGCCGCACGGCGACGGCTACCGCGTCCAGACCGACGACGGCACGTGGCAGTGCCGGGCCCTCGTCATCGCCAGCGGCGCGTTCGGCGAGCCGGTGCTGCCCCGCGTGGCCGCGCAGATGCCGCCGGGGTTGCACGGCGTCAGCGCGGCCCGCTACCGCCGCCCGGAGGAACTGCCCCACGGCGGCGTGCTCGTCGTCGGCGCTTCGGCCACCGGGCTGCAGCTGGCTCGCGAGATCCACGCCAGCGGCCGGCCGGTGACGCTCGCGGTCGGCGAGCATGTGCGGCTGCCGCGCCTCTACCGAGGTCGCGACATCCACTGGTGGATGCACGTCACCGGCCTGCTGGAGCAGCGCATCGAGGACGAAGCCGAGCCGGATCGCGCACGTCGGCTGCCTTCACCGCAGCTGATGGGCACGCCGCAGCGATCGACCCTCGACCTGAACACGCTGCGGGCACAAGGTGTCGAGGTGGTCGGCCGACTGGTCGGCGTGCGAGATGGCAAGGCACAGTTCTCCGGCTCGCTGCGCAATGTGTGCGCCCTGGCCGATCTGAAGATGAACCGCCTGCTCGATGGCATCGACGCGCGCGCTCGGTCTCGCGGGCTCGATCCGATCGTCGGCCCGGTCGAGCGCTTCGCACCGACATTGCCGTCGCGGGCGCCGCGGTTGGCGCTGGATCTGGGCGGCGATGTCCGCAGCGTGGTGTGGGCGACCGGCTACCGTCCGGAGCTGTCGTGGCTGCACGCACCCGTGTTCGACGAGCGCGGCGGGCTGCGCCACGATCGGGGCGTCGTGGCCGCAAGCCGCCTGTTCGTGCTGGGCCTGCCGTTCATGCGGCGGCGCCAGTCGAGTTTCATCCTGGGCTGCGAGGACGACGTGCGTGCCTTGAGCCTGCGCCTGGTGGCACAGCTGCGCGCGATGAAGCCGGCGACCGTTCGAGATCCAAAGAGTGTCCGGCTGGTGGAGGGGAGGGACGCTCTTGCGAATCCACCGGAACGCACTTGGGTTCAATCAGCCTGAATGCCGACTTGGAACGCTTATTCGCAGCTTTGCGCGACGCGGTTCATGAGTCGTACGAATTGCAGCGGGTCGTCCACCGAAGTTGAGTCCCGCGCTCGCTGGGCGGGAACTGACGGTCCAGCTGGGACAGCAAGATGGGCTGCAGACATTGCTGTCGCGCAAGCGCGTGTTGACCGCGAACAGCACCATCTTTTGCAGATGCGCGGGTAGTCTGGCGCAAGTCCCATTCCGGAACTGTCCACGCAAACGTCAGCGATGTGATGGTGAGCCTGACCGTCGGGAGTGACGGCTCGCCGGCGCCGGGCGGCGATGAGCAGACGGTCACGGGCGTCTGCTCTGGGGACCGGCGGATGCAACGACCAAGTCGTCCAAGGGACTGGCGACGCCGCCCCCGGCAAACTCGAGCACATGGGTATAGAGCATCGTCGTGCTCACATCGCTGTGGCCGAGCAGCTTCTGGACGGTTCGTATGTCAGTGCCGCGTTGGAGCAGGTGGGTCGCGAAGGAGTGCCGCAACGTGTGCACCGTCACAGGCTTGACGATGCCACTTGCTGAAACGGCGCGCTTCAGCTCACGCTGGAGCCGCTGCTCGAACAAGTGATGCCTCTGAATTACACCGGTGCGCGGGTCGGTGGACACCTTCGGCGCAGGAAACACCCAGAACCAGTTCCAGCTGTAGGCGGCACGCGGATATTTGCGTCCCAGCGAATCCGGCATCCAGACGCCCGCGGTATTGGCCGCTCTATCGCGGTCCCACAGCTCGCGCGCGCGATCCAGTTGCGCTTGCAAGGCAACCAGCAACGAGCCGGGCATCATGACGACGCGATCCTTGCCGCCTTTGCCCTCCCGCACGACGATCAGGCGGCGCTCGAAGTCCAGGTCCTTGACCCGAAGACTGAGTCCTTCGGAAAGGCGCAGGCCTGTCCCATACAACAGGCGGCCCAGCAAACCGAGCTCTCCGGTAAGTTGAGACAGCAGGCGGGCCACCTCGTCAGTCGACGGCACGACGGGGATGCGCTTGCGTGCTTGAGGTCGTCCGATCTCCTGCAGCCATGGCAAGTCGACGTCGAGGACTTCTTTGTAAAGGAACAGAAGCGCGTGCAGGGCTTGCCGGTGCGTCGAGGCGGAGACCTTCCGGTCATTGGCCAGCGAGCTGAGGAAGGCTTCGACCTCGTGTACTCCGCAGTCCCTCGGATGCCTCAAGCCAGTGGCCCGAATGAATTGGCGGATCCAGCGAACATACGCCTGCTCCGTCCGGAGGCTGTAGTGCAAGTAGCGGATTCGCTCGCGGACCTGGTCGAGCAGGCGCGTGCCCGCCAAAGGCGGTCTGCACGGTTTGGCCGATCTGTTATCACTGTGCACCCATCCAGTATCGAGCGGAAGGGGCTGTACCGTGACGTTTTCCCTCAAACAGGGGATCGGTGTTATTCATCAAGCGTCGGTGTTACGCCGCAAAATGATGCGTACTACAAGTTAGGCGCCCCCAACACACCGCGAGTCCCCATGGAGAACTGGCCGTTCGATCAACCCGAGAACTGTGCAACGATCGTCTCCCGCACAGTGCTGGAGGGCAGGGCTTCAATCCTCCAGGTATCTCACGATGAAGACGATCACGGCTGGCAATTCCTCGACAACGAAACAGTCGAGGCAGAGCAAGCGGCGATTGTCTGCTTGTCTCACATAGTGGCGCTGGATCCTTCCGTGATCGAAGTTGCCGATCTTGAGCCAGGGTGGATTGCAACCCGTAGCCACGGCGGTGCTGCGTGGGTGCGCAAGCTTGCTCCGCCGGAGCTAGAAGATGACGCGTAGGCGTAGCTCCAGCACTTTCCGAGGGTCAGGTGCGCCTAACCCTTCCATCGAGCGGACAACCAACAGCTGGCTTCGCCATCTGTTGGTCGCCGCTCATGTCAAACGTTAGGCGCCTCAAAGCGATGCTGAGAGATCTCCACGGGCCGCAGCTCGCGCTAGCGGAGTACATGTCTGAGCTTTCCGAGGCTGCGTACCGCGCCGGATGGATTGAAAATCTCGAGCATTCACTCTGGCAGGCCGTTGTCCAAGGGCCGTTCAGGTTTGGCCGACTTGACCTCAATGCTGAACATGTTGCGAAGCTCAAGCGTTTGGCGAAGGCGTGCGAAGGTTGGATATGCTTCGACGATTCGGATGAGGAGACCTTTGTTGATCTCCAGTGGTGGTTGGCGCACGGGTACAAGCCTGAACTGGCAGCGCCCGGCGCCTAACCCTTCCATCGAGCGGACGTGCTCCAGCGGGCTTCGCCCGCTAGAGCACGCCGCTCATGTCAAACGTTATGCACCTTAGTCCGACCTTGCGTGTTGCAACGCTCGCTGATCTCCCGGCGGTAAGTGAGCTGGCGGAGGACCTGGCGGCGCTTCACCATCAAGCTTGGCCGACCGTGTTCGCGCCTGCGTCGGGTTCCTCCAGAGATGACGCCCATTGGCAAGAGAGCATCACAGGCGATGGTCGCGTCACGTTTGTTGCCGAGCTTGACGGCCGCAATGCTGGATTCGTCACGCTGGCCTGCATCACCGAAACACATTCATTGTTTCAGCCAGTCAGATTCGCCAGGGTCAATTCGGTATGTGTCGCCACATGGGCGCGAGGCAAGGGAATCGGCCGCGCTCTAATGCAGGAGGCCGAGGCATGGGCCGGTGCGCAAAGGGCAAGTGAGATTCGCCTTGTCGTTTGGGCGTTCAACGAACCCGCGCTGCGAATGTATGAAGAGCTGGGGTACACGGTGCGCTCCCATACGCTTGGCAAAGTCCTGGGTGGCGCAGGTGCATAACGCTTCCATCGAGCGGACAACCAACAGCTGGCTTCGCCATCTGTTGGTCGCCGCTCATGCCAAACGTTAGGCACTTATGGCCAGTTCGAATGCTCTAGAACGCAAAGTTGTGCTGGCTCTCGCGAAGTTCTTCGCAAGCGAAGGGCGCGCGTTGGAGAAATGGCGAATGGCCGGACGGCTGCTCGGCATACTGGGCTGGGCGCTACTGTTCTTCACGGTCTTCAAGTACTTCGATGGCCCGTTGGTTCGCAGAGAACTGCTCCTGCTTGCATTGGTCGGGGGAGTCTGCATTGCGTTGGGAGTCTGGTTCTCGTCCTTTGCGATCCAGTGGCCCATAGTCAGCAGGTACGTAGATCAAGAGGCAGTCAACGCGCGTGCTGAGGAACTACGTGCCTAACCCTTCCTTCGAGCGGACGTCTTCCAGCAGGCTTCGCCTGCTTCCAGCCGCCGCTCAAGTCAAACGTTAGGCGCACCATGACACCCGCAGAAGGTTCACGACGCTTCTTTCAGGGTGCAATTTCCGTTTGGCTAGGTGCTCCTGATTTCAAGGGGCTCGGCTTTGACATGTCGTTGTCCGAACATTTCGACCTTTCGCTTAGACGATACCTGCCTGTCATCGCACGAAGGCGCAATGCCTTCGACTACATAGAGTTGCTTAACGAGAAGGTGGAACTTGCGTTCCGACAGTACTCAGACGGCGAGGTTGATCTCGCTCGCAAGACGATGGTCGCCTTGCTCGATCTGATCTACGATCATCTTCACCTCCCGAGCGAGCGGGAGCTTCAAGCGCTTGCCGAAGATGCCAACAAGAACGTTGCGGCACGTCTTCCAAAGCGCGTCAACCGGCGCGACGGAAATGCCTAACCGTTCCATCGAGCGGACGTCTTGCCCGCCGCTTCGCGTCGGTCAAGCCGCCGCTCATGTCAAACGTTAGGCAGCAAGGCACATGAACGAGAACGGCTTCGAACGCCAGCCCTCGCGCAAGGAAACCAGGGAGCCTGCTGCCATCGGCAGAGCAGAGGCCGCGCGCCCAGGCCTGTCATTGCTCGACGCCATCCTCTATCGAGCCGTATCAGCCATCGTTGCTGCGGCCGCGGTTGTGCTTGCGCTCGTGAAGCTGGACGGCGAATCTCTCGCCTGGGCGTTGTTCGCCGTCCCTATGGCGTTCATCAGCTGGTGCTTGTACATCGGCACTGGCGGCAAGCGTTGAGCCTCCGTATGCTGCCTAACCCTTCCATCGAGCGGACGTCTTGCCCGCCGCTTCGCGTCGGTCAAGCCGCCGCTTCGCGTCGGTCAAGCCGCCGCTCATGTCAAACGTTAGGCCTCGCCGCGTGAGACGAAGCGTTGGCGCTGAGCGGAACGGCTTGCTGTTCACGGTTGGCACGGGCCGTCTGTCCTTCGGCAGCCGGCGCACGGTGTGCACGCAATGAAGAGGTTCCCATCCGCCGTTGGCGTGGGCTGTCCGTCCTTCGGCGGCCAGCGCACGGCTATCGCTGAGCAAGCAGGTTCTGGCAACGGTTGGCGGCCACTACAAGCTTGGCTGCGTGCTGCGCGACCGAGATCGTCGCTGCCGGCATTGCCTACGGAGTTCCAAGTCGAGCACACTTGCGTCATGCATGAGTTTTTGCGGGTTCACGGTGGTGCTCTGGCAGCGGTCGTCTACTTCGCCGCACGGCCTAACCCTTCCATCGAGCGGACGTCAAAACAGCTGCGCTGTTTTGCCGCCGCTCATGTCAAACGTTAGGCCCCTCACCGGATATGTTGGCTGCCTGCAATCGATCATCTGAGTTCCGTGCCCATGGCTTGAGTCGTATCAGCAGGTGCGGTCGCACGTCGGTGGCCGGTCGAGGGAAGTGCGGTGTGGCTTGGTCGGGGAGCAGCGCGTTGGCCTCGGCGCACTGCGCCGTGCAGCTGACCCGGGTTTGCACTGGCACCGTAGCATCGGTGAACAAGGCCTGCCACGGTCGAGCCGTGAGGGTCGAAGCTGTTTGGAGGTGGGTGCCGTCGGGGCGGGCGTCGCGTGCTAAGGCCTTGCCTTCGTTCACCCGCCTAACCCTTCCTTCGAGCGGACGCCCAACAGCTGCGCTGTTGGGCGCCGCTCAAGTCAAACGTTAGGCCGCATGAAAGCCGTTGCCGCGTTGCTCTTGGCGTGTATCGCGTTGCTCCTGGGGTGTGAGAAGGCTCCCGCTGATGTTGCAGACCGTCGAGCCGCTCGCGCTGTGGTATCCGACCTCGAGCACCGACAAGTCCAGATCGTCATAGGAGCCGCTGAACTTGCAACCTTCAATTCTCAGTGGCTCGCCAAGCGTGATACAGGCAAGGCAAGCGCCGATATTCCGATCGAGCAGTTTCGGTATTTGATCGATGTGGAGGCCAAGGTTGGTGGAGGTAGATGGCTTTACTCCACGGATGGCTGGGTCGTGAAGCTCGACCACAAGGCCCATACCCTTTACCAGTTGCCGAAGGCGGAAGAGTTCAATCGTGTCCTGGGTGTATCCAGGCAGGGAGCCTCTAATGCTGCCTAACCCTTCCATCGAGCGGACATGTTCCAGCGGGCTTCGCCCGCTTTCACATGCCGCTCATGTCAAACGTTAGGCGTCTTATGCAGCGCTTCGAGTTCGAGTCCGCGAAGTTCCTTCCGTACCTGCCTGAGGACTGTCAGGGCAATCCGGGGGCATATGGCTTCGAGTTGTCCGTTTGGTTGTCTCAATCTCTCATGCGCCAGGGCGTTCCAACGAGCTATCCGCTCGGAGAGGACTGGGGCTGGTTTATCGAGTACATCGAAGGTGATGCTGAGTTCATGATCGGATGCGGCTCGCAAGCCGAGGAAGGCGAGGGCTACAAGGGCAAAGCCATCGCGTGGCACATCTTCGTCAAGCAGCAGCTATCACTGAAGCAGCGCTTCAAAGGTGCCGCCCGGCCAGATATCGGTTCGAAACTTGAGCAAGCTATCCTCGCCGCGCTCAGGTCCGAGGGAATAGAGCCGCACAGTGAAGCAGCGGCCTAACCCTTCCATCGAGCGGACATGTTCCAGCGGGCTTCGCCCGGTTCCACATGCCGCTCATGTCAAACGTTAGGCGTCTATGAACGCGCCAGCTTTTGGAGGCCATCAATGACTCACGCCACGGTCAATACCTGGCACGATCTCGTGCGCACCCGAAGCACAAAAGGCCTCAGCTCACTGCTCGCAGACGAAGTCGTCTTCCACTCGCCGGTGGTTCACACACCGCAAGTCGGCAAGACGATTACTCTCCAGTACCTCTCCGCTGCCTTCCACGTGTTCTTCAACGAGTCTTTCCAATACGTCCGAGAACTCACAGGTCCTCGAGACGCAGTGCTGGAGTTCCAGGTTGAGATTGATGGCATCAGCGTCAACGGCGTCGACATGATCAAGTGGGACGACGAAGGCAAGATTGTCGAGTTCAAGGTACTGATTCGGCCTCTCAAGGCAGTCAACCTAATCCATCAGAAGATGGCTGCCATGCTGCAGGCGAATCAGTAGCTCATGCAGACGCCTAACCCTTCCATCGAGCGGACGTCTTGCCAGCCGCTTCGCGGCTGTCAAGCCGCCGCTCATGTCAAACGTTAGGCGTCAGCAACCCTATGAGCCACAAGAACAAACCAGAATCGCGAGAGCTCCTCACCGAGAGCGAAAGTGCGCTGCGCAGTCTCATCGCGGAAGCGAGTGGTAGCGGGTACGCCGCTCTCAAATCCCTGGCTGAGGCTCAGTTGCATTCCGATGGTGTAGTTGTGCTCGAGGGCGACTATGGCGGCCAAATCTATGTCGTTGTGCCGGCAAGTCTTGTGCAGTGTGGAGAGTCAGGCCTTTCGAGCCTTCTGGCTGAGCTGGATGCGATGGAATGGGAGGAACCTGAGGGTGCTCGGGTGTACTTCGAACGCCAGCCCCACGGTTCCAGCGTACCGGGGGGCATGGGCGGCGGCCTCGCTACTGATAAAGCTTGGGTGCATCCGCGCCTGGAGCACCTCGCGTCAAAGATCGAGGAAGTCCTTGCTGGCGTCCGAACGAGTGTTGAGCGATGACGCCTAACCCTTCCATCGAGCGGACGTTCCACAGCCGGCTTCGCCGTCTGTGGAACGCCGCTCATGTCAAACGTTAGGCGCCAGTTCAGCGTGGCGTTGAGCGTTGCGAGGGGCCGTCCGTTCAGCGTCTGCGTGGGCTGTCTGTCCTTCGGCAGCCAGCGCACGCTTGGGCTTGCTTTGCCGGGGCTCATGCGGTGGTGAGTGCCAGTAGCATCCGAGCGCTGCATGCGTAGCGCTGAATCGCCATCGCTGTTCATGCCGCTGAGTGCGGGTAGGGTTTGCCTGCCACGGCCGGTGCGTGTCGGCAGCGACATCTGTGCTTGCCTGGTGGCCTGCGGCTCACGCACACTTGCGGGCATGCAAATGGAGGAAGGGAAGAGCTTGGTCGCGGTCGCATCGTCTGTGGCGCCATCACTGCCTAACCCTTCCATCGAGCGGACGTCAAAACAGCTGCGCTGTTTTGCCGCCGCTCATGTCAAACGTTAGGCCTCATGGAACCGTATAGCCGTGCGGGCGGCAACCCAGCGTTCGAGGTTCGCTACCGATTTCTCGCGCTGTCGGAAGGCGGGCGTGCGATGCCACCTCGACAGCATGTTCGATGGGACTTCATGTACGAGGGCGATGACCCGCAGCGCGATGGAATCAGTATGGTTTGGCCTGAGTTCATCGATGCATGTGGCTTGGTACATCCAGAAGGCGAGGTCCCAGCTGAGGGTCAGGCGCTAATGTTCATCGTCAACCCGGAGCGAAAGACGTTCCATAAGCAGCGCATTGCGGTTGGTACGCGCGGCTTCTTCATGGAGGGTGCAAGGAAGGTTGCCGAGTGCGAGGTCACGGCAATACTGGGCCTCGCTCGCGAAAATGAGGCCTAACCCTTCCATCGAGCGGACAACCAACAGCTGGCTTCGCCATCTGTTGGTCGCCGCTCATGTCAAACGTTAGGCGTCACAAGGCATGTCTGGTATCCGATTCACGCGCATCTTGGCCGTTCTGTGCGCAGCCATGTTTGTCGTGGCTATTTGCTTCAGAGCATTCGTTTATACGCATCTCTACATCGCCCCGAACGAGCCATTTGGTATCTCGGATGTCATCGAAGCACTGCTTGGCTTCGTGCTGTTGGGCGTGCTCGGCTCGTCCGTACTTGCCGGCGTTGTCTTGGCTATTCGCGGTCCGAAGAGCAACCGCATCGCAGCTCTTGTGCTTGTCGGAGTGGTGGTGGTCGTCGGGCTTGCGCTGGAACCAGCTCACACACTCGCACCCCGTTGGAGCGCGCGATGACGCCTAACCCTTCCATCGAGCGGACAACCAACAGCTGGCTTCGCCATCTGTTGGTCGCCGCTCATGTCAAACGTTAGGCGCCTATGAGCAACAGCGCTCCAGCAATGCCGAGTCCACTGCAGGCCATCCTCGAAGCGGAACTCGCGGCGGGAAACGAAGTTGCCGAGGTATCGTCCTGGCCGCCGAAATGCAGCCTCTTGGTGATACTGCGACATCCGTTCAACAGCAAGCACACTGCTGCGGCGGGCGTCGAGTTCGCGGAGATCAACGACTCGCACTACTGGAAAGCGGAGTACCGCTATAACGGAGGCGCTCAAGTGCTCGCGTGCGGGTTCAAATGAGTACACAACGAGTGGCGTCGGCGTTCTTGGCAAAGTCGTACGCGCGGCCGGCGCCTAACCCTTCCATCGAGCGGACGTCTTGCCCGCCGCTTCGCGTCGGTCAAGCCGCCGCTCATGTCAAACGTTAGGCCGCACGGGAACAGTCATGTCGCGTTATCCAACAACAATCCTGATCCGGACCGCAGCGACGATCATCAGCCTCGTAGCGGCTGAGGTCACGCCTGCAGCGTCGTGCTTTGCAAGTCCGGAAGACGCAGCGCGTACCTTTGTGCAGTTGGCCGTGAACGAGCCTCGAAGTTCGGTCAGCGTACTCGACCCGAAGTCACTCAGTCGCTTCAGGACACGGTTGGAGCAGCTGCTGGACGACAGATACTCGCCTATGTCTGCCGCTTTCCGTGATCGGCTGTTTTCGCCCGAGTCAAACCTCCCGCGGGTGCGGACGCTTACCGACACAGAGTTTGTTGGTCAGTATCTCGCGGCGGGACAGCGGCAGGGCGCTAAGGTGTCGGTCGCCGACATCTCGGTGGTGAGCACCCGGACTGACCCGCACTTGGGTACGGAAGTCACCCTTCGCTACCTGGCCAAAACATCGGCTGGCGAATCGGTCCAACAGCGCACGTTTTCTGCTGGAAGGTCGTCTGGGTGCTGGAGATTGGATGTTCCCGTTGAAGCCTGGGCACGGCTTGACCAACTCGCCAAGGTGTTCAAGGAAGCCAGACCGAACTACATACCAACCCATCGAAGGTCTCAGGTCCGCTTGCTCGTGGCTCCGGCAAGCGACTCGGCTGGTCCTGAAATGCAACAGATGAGGCGCCGAGGGGAGCGCAACTCCAGCGTTTGGGTTTCGACAACTCCCCTATTAACTGAGGCTGAGATAGTCGGTGCACGCGCCAGCTGGGACTGTGAAGCTGGCTTGGGGCCGGAAGATGCATCTGTCATGGTTCACTTTAACGACTACGGAGCGCGCAAATTGAAGGACTGGAGCGAAAGGAACATGGGCTCCATGTTGGCAGTTGCTGTGGACGGTGAAGTCGTAACGTTCGCCAAGGTGGCAGGAGTGCTCGGAGGCAAACTGAGCATGTGTTTGCCCGGTGAGAGTCTTGGAGACGCGGAGCGTCTCGCAGACGCAATTTCCGGTACGTCAAGGTAGCCTGGCGAGGTGCAGCAAGTGCGGCCTAACCCTTCCATCGAGCGGACGTTCCACAGCCGGCTTCGCCGCCTGTGGAACGCCGCTCATGTCAAACGTTAGGCGTCGGGAACCGGCGGTGGACCTTCTTGAACTTATGCTAGTCCCTGAGGCATTTGTAGGCGTCTTAGTAGGGCTGTGCTTGGCGGCTCTAGTCCATTGGATGGCGCCCGAACCGGAGCCGCTTCTGGTGGAAGCTGGCCTAATCGCACTTGGGTTTGTGGGAGGTCTTCTGATATCGCTGGCCCGGTCATCCAAAGGTCAAGGGAAACTGTGAGTCTCATGCTGAGTCCTTTGCTGCGTAGCGCTGCGACGCCTAACCCTTCCATCGAGCGGACAACCAACAGCTGGCTTCGCCATCTGTTGGTCGCCGCTCATGTCAAACGTTAGGCCTCATGGCAAACGAAGAGCGTTGGCGGCGCAAGTAGGGACCAGTGAAGATGACCGACTGAGCAGTGCATGCGTCAGCCAAAACGAGGCGAGTACAGATGAAGCTATACGGCTATCAAGACGAAGGCCTTCCACCAGAGAAGGTGGTCCCTGCCGCACTTGCAGAGATCACGCTCTGTGCCACGCCCGAGGAGCTGCGCAAAGTGGCTGCATTCCTTGAGTCATGTGCAGCGGAGATGGAGCGTATGGGCGCAACGTACGATCACGTGCACTTGTCAGATCGAGTCAAGGAGTTTGAGGCGAGTCCGCACTTTGTCGTTGCAAGGCCTTCGGCGAATGAGGCCTAACCCTTCCATCGAGCGGACGTCTTCCAGCAAGCTTCGCTTGCTTCCAGCCGCCGCTCATGTCAAACGTTAGGCGTCAAGACCAAGCCTGATGCTTGAGGCGCTGTTCGAAATCCTCGGGGAGTTCTTCCTTCAAGCGGTCGCTGAGCTTCTATTCGAGATCGGACTTCACTCACTCGCGGAACCGTTCCGCAGGGAGCCGAATCCGTGGCTTGCAGCCATGGGCTACGCATTGCTTGGGGCAATCGTTGGCGGGATAAGCTTGCTTGTCTTCCCGGCGCATCTTGTCGCTGCTAAGCCTTGGCGCATCGTGAACATGCTTGTCACGCCGATAGGTGTCGGCCTACTCATGTGTTTCATTGGTGCGTGGCGCGCACGGCGCGGGCAAGCGCTCTTTCGCATCGATCGATTCGCGTACGGGTACTTGTTCGCGTTGGCGCTTGCTCTCGTTCGGCTATGGTTTGCACAATGACGCCTAACCCTTCCATCGAGCGGACGTCTTCCAGCCGGCTTCGCCGTCTGGAAGACGCCGCTCATGTCAAACGTTAGTCCGCAGATGAGCCACATCTTTGTGCTCCAGCACCTCCACCTCGTCAACGGCGACGAGGTGGACGTAAAGATGCTCGGGGTGTACTCGACCCGTGAGGGCGCGTTGGCTGCGGTGGAGCGTTTCCGGAACCTGCCAGGCTTCCGCGACTTGGTCCAAATGGCGGACCCTTCTGCACCGGGAGTGGCAGAGGGTTTTTACCTCAACGAACTCGAAATTGACCAAGACTCATGGCCGGAAGGCTATGAGACCCTATGAGCAACGACGCCCTGCGGCCTAACCCTTCCATCGAGCGGACGTCTTCCGGCAAGCTTCGCTTGCCTCCAGCCGCCGCTCATGTTAAACGGTAGGCGTTCATGCACATCGTTGAGACGCTCCTGTCTACTGCGTACGAGGATACGCAGCTTCTCATCAAGAACGATGAGCTTGGCGATGACTTCGCTGTTCCCAGAGACGTTGACTTCGTCGTGATTGCCAAGGAGAAAACGACGGCCGAAGCAGTGGCATCGTTCGTGACGGATAACAGATACGGCAGTCCGAGAGTTGAAGAAGGCGGCGACGCATTTCGGGTAGTTGTATCGGTACATATGCCCATCACCCAGGGAGTGCTGTGCTCGGTGTCCGCCCTGATGGCTTGCCTGGCGGAGTTGTTCTCACTCGAATACGATGGGTGGGGTTGTGTTATCCAACGACGCGCCTAACCCTTCCATCGAGCGGACGTCTTCCAGCAAGCTTCGCTTGCTTCCAGCCGCCGCTCATGTCAAACGTTAGGCCCCATGGCCGAGGTTGAGTATGCGAACACTTGTCCTTGTCTGCATCCTCTTATGGGGTCGCATCGCGTGCGCCGGCAGTTTGGACCGGCTTGATCAAGTCGACCTTGTTGAGCTCAACCCCAACACGTCGCAGCTTCAACTGTTGGTTTTGCTCGAAGAGGATCGCGTCAACACCCGCCAGGCGGTCAAGGCGCTCTACAAGAAGTTCAACAACTACCAAGACTTCATTGAGTCAGGGCAGGCGCTCGCGGCTGCACCCAATGCCAGCAAGACGCTGCGTCCGGTCGTTGTCGTGTTGGCGCCCAAAGACGCCACGAGCGGGGAGATGCAGAACCTCGCCGGCCTCAAGCTCGCGGCATCAAAGGTCGGGGCAGAGGTTGAGATCCGGCCACACGCGCTTGGCGTCCGGGCGAAACCGGTTGCCATTGAACGGTCGGCCAAGAAGAATGGCGCCTAACCCTTCCATCGAGCGGACAACCAACAGCTGGCTTCGCCATCTGTTGGTCGCCGCTCATGTCAAACGTTAGGCGTCCTTATGAGCATCGACATCGATACGCAGAACCGCTGGGTCCTTGGTGAGGGAGTCCAGGGTACGGCATTTCGCATGTGCCAGTCAGTTCGCGTGATCGCTGGCCCTCATGAAGGCGAGATCGGTGAACTCATCTCGTTGGTCGCAGTTATGCCCGAGCCTCTTTACCACCTTGAAACCTCCAACGGGAAAGACTTGCATGTCCTGCAATCCCATTTGGCGCCGCTCGACGCCCAACCTTTCCATCGAGCGGACGTCTTCCAGCCGCTTCGCCGCCTGGAAGCCGCCGCTCATGTCAAACGTTAGGCCGCACAAGATCCCGTCTGGCGCATGACGCGGTTCGAACGGACAGTGAGGTTGCCCCATGGCCAAGTTTGTGAACCCCAGCAATGTCCACGCACCGGTGGGCTCCTATTCGCACACGGTCACCGTTCCGTCAGGAACGGAGCTCTTATTCATCTCGGGGCAGGTTGGCATGCGCCCGGACGGGTCACTGCCGACTTCATTCGCGGAGCAAGCGGAGGTTGTCTTTGAGAACATTCGCTCTTGCCTTGCAGCCCATGGCCTCGGCATGGAGGCGGTGGTCAAGCTCACCTCGTTCCTGATGCCGGGGACAGACGTTCGAATCATGCGCGAGATTCGCCAGCGACACTTCGGCGAACATCGTCCGGCTTCCACTGCGGTCTTCGTGCCGCAGTTGGTCAGTCCAGACTTCCTGCTCGAGGTTGAAGCAGTCGCTGTCAAGTCTGCCCCGTCAGCCGCGAGTTCCGGCAGTGCGGCCTAACCCTTCCATCGAGCGGACGCCCTCCAGCAAGCTTCGCTTGCTTCCGGTCGCCGCTCATGTCAAACGTTAGAGCGCACGAAATGCAGCATGCCGACATGCCCGCGTACATGCAGCCCCATTGGTTCGTCCCGCTATTTGTCGGGGGCTGGTTCTTCGTGTGCGGCCTGCTCGCTCACGTGTCGGGTTGGCGTTCTCTTGCCCAGCGCTTCCCTGCATCGGGCGTGGTTGAAGGGGAGCGGTTTCGCTTTGCATCGGCAAGCATTGGCGCCTTGTCGTGGTTCCCTGTCAACTACGCAAGCTGCTTGTTCTTCACCGTGGGCCGTACGGGTCTGTCTATGTCCGTCTTCTTTCCCTTTCGCTTTCTCAGCTCCGAGGTACACATTCCTTGGTCGCAAGTGGAGTCAGTGGAAGAGAGTGCACAGTTGCTTGGTCGTCGCACGGTAGTTCGCGTTCGCGGGTCAACGGTGAAGGTCGCGCTGCTGGGTCGTGTCGGCCAGAGCGTTTCTGCGGCATACACAGCCGCGCGGGGCCACGGTGCGCTCTAACCCTTCCATCGAGCGGACGTCTTCCGGCAAGCTTGCCTCCAGCCGCCGCTCATGTCAAAGGCTAGGCGTCGATGAATACCTCGCGCACGCTGGAACAGCTTGAGGCCCATCCCTGGCCTCCCGCACCCTCAGGCAGTTCTCCCATGGTCTTGCGGTGTCACGCACTGCGCAAAAAGCCGCTGGCAAACCTGTCAGCCGGAGACTGCAGGCTCCTCATCGGTCAAGACATTGGCACCAATCATCTTGTTCCACTTGCACTCGCCTTCTTGGAGGCGAAACCACTCATCGAAGGCGACTACTATCCAGGAGACCTACTGCTTGCACTGTTCGACGTGCCAAAGAAGTATCGGCTCCAGCACCCTGAGTCCCACGCACGCCTTCTAGAGGTAGCCCGCCGTGCAAGTGCGGAGCTCACCGAGAAAGAGGCACCGCTGGGGTCCGAACAGAAGCTACTGAAGGAACTGAATGCGCATCTCGCGAAAGGCGACGCCTAACCCTTCCATCGAGCGGACGCTTTCCAGCCGGCTTCGCCGCCTGGAAAGCGCCGCTCATGTCAAACGTTAGGCGTCGCGACTGCCCATGGAGAATCCGATTCAACCCGAACATCGCGCGTGGGACGACGTACGTTCCGAACTGATTGCCTCCAACCGCAAACGCGCCCAAAAGCTACGGTTGGCGGGACGCCTCGTTCTAGTCGCGATCGTGGCAACTCTAATTGCCGGTGTCGCTGTATTCGTTCACGCCGACTCAGTTGCGAGGGAAAGCGCATCCGATGCATACATGACTCGAGGTAGCTACGACGTCGAACGAGCGCTTGCCGACGCAATCCGTGCTTCAAAGACACCCGAAAGCACTAAGGCTCTGCTCGTCGAATATAGATCCTGGCTTCGCGAGGAAAGTGATCGCCTGATAGCGACAGTTCGACCAGCCGTGTCGAACGAAATACTTTTGTCAGTTCTCAGTACCCGGATTGGCGTGATCGTGTTGTTACTTTTCTTGGTTCAACTGTTTGTTTCCCTCTATCGCTACAACATGAAGATGGCCGCGTTCCATGACAGCCGCGCCGATGTGCTGCTGTTGATCTCAGACACGTCCGCACTCACCTTTGAGCAGCTAGCAAGGATCACCTTCTCTGATGAGCTGGATTTTTCCAAGCTGGAGAGACCTCCCACGGAGTACGCCGTGGACCTTGCGAAACAACTCATCTCTCGTGCTGATCAGACGAAGACGAGATAGGCGATGCCCAACCTTTCCATCGAGCGGACAGTCTTCCAGCGGGCTTCGCCCGCTTCCAGCTGCCGCTCATGTCAAACGTTAGGCGCCAGTTCAGCGTGGCGTTGAGCGTTGCGAGGGGCCGTCCGTTCAGCGTCTGCGTGGGCTGTCTGTCCTTCGGCAGCCAGCGCACGCTTGGGCTTGCTTCGCCGGGGCTCATGCGGTGGTGAGTGCCAGTAGCATCCGAGCGCCGTATGCGTAGCGCTGAATCGCCATCGCTGTTCGTGCCGCTGAGTGCGGGTAGGGTTTGCCTGCCACGCCCGGTGCGTGTCGGCAACGACATCTGTGCTTGTCTGGTGGCCTGCGGCTCACGCACACTTGCGGGCATGCAAATGGAGGAAGGGAAGAGCTTGGTCGCGGTCGCATCATCCATGGCGCCATCACCGCCTAACCCTTCCATCGAGCGGACGTCTTCCAGCAAGCTTCGCTTGCTTCCAGCCGCCGCTCATGTCAAACGTTAGGCCGCAAGGTGAGCATGGGAGCATATCCAAGGGAGTGGAAGCTGCTCTTTGCGTTCCTGTCCGGAGCGCTCGTCTTGATCTTCATGCCAATCTGGCTGCGAGAGCCGCCACCCCCGACGCTTGGGCCAATTGGCGAGTCCTTCAAGCAGGAGCTTTCGGATGCCTTTGAGGCCATCGGTCTTCAGCGTGGCGACATTGCCTGTAATGCAATCACCAAGAAGGCGCTGCTCGTCACATGTCACGGCAAGACCAACGCGACCGCCGAACTCACAAAGAGGTTCATGGCATCGGGCTGGTATCAACGTCCCGAGTCACTGGGCGACGTCATCACCCTGCAGCGCGGCGAAGATGGGCTCTATATCGAGCCGAACGTGGGGCGAGTATCGGTATCAATTCGACGGCCGCGGGCGGAGTGAGATTGCGGCCTAACTCTTCCATCGAGCGGACGCCTTCCTGCGTGCTTCGCACGCTTCCAGTCGCCGCTCATGTCAAACGTTAGGCGCCATGAAGACGCTTCTACTCCTCTTTCGAGGCTGGCTTCTTCTCTGCTTTGCACTCACATTCTTCGTGGTGCCGATCTACCTGATCTCAATCTACCCGGAAGTACCGGAACCCTATTACCAGATGATGCGGGGTCTGGGCTATGGTGTCGTGCGGGGCCCCGCCTCTGAACTCGGCTACTGGTATCGGCTGCTTGGGTGCGGGGCGGTCGTTACCCTAGGCGTATTGATGGCCAGCATGTGGCTTCGCGACGCAGCATGGAACGGGCAGGATCACGGACGTCCGCCTCAGAAGGGCAAAGCAAGTCGCTGAGCTGTGAGAATGGCGCCTAACCCTTCCATCGAGCGGATGTCTTCGAGCCGGCTTCGCCGCCTCGAAAGCGCCGCTTATGTCAAACGTTAGGCGTCATGAGCGTTCATCGCGACCAACTCATTCTGGCTGCGGTCCAAGATGCGGGCTTGCATTTCGAGTTCGCTGCAGCGCTGCAGGCTGAGTGCCCATGGCTCGACGGTGCCGCGGAGGTCAACGAGAGCTTCGGGCCTGACTTGCTCGCTGAGCAAGCTACCGTGGCAAATCTGTCTCGCGGGCAGGTCGCTCGATTTCTCCATGTGTACAACGCTCGGGTTCGCGCGCTAACCAATCCGTTCGAAGGCCTTCAGTCTGAGGCATACGCGGAGGTGTGTACTGCGCTGGTTGGGCAAGGTCGCGCGGACGCCTTCGGCGAAGGCGACTATTGGGTGAACGAGGACTCCTTCTCGACTCGCTGGCCCACCATCGTCGTGTTCGGCGGGTTCCGCTTCTCTGAGAATGCCGTGCGGGCTCTGCGTAGCATCGTGTCAAGCTACGCGAGCGCCTTCAACGAGATGCGTATCTCCTCGGAAGAGGGAGCTGAGGTGCTTACCATGCGTGCAGAATGACGCCTAACCCTTCCATCGAGCGGACATGTTCCAGCGGGCTTCGCCCGCTTTCACATGCCGCTCATGTCAACGTTAGGCCTCTTATGCAGCGCTTCGAGTTCGAGTCCGCGAAGTTCCTTCCGTACCTGCCTGAGGACTGTCAGGGCAATCCGGGGGCATATGGCTTCGAGTTGTCCGTTTGGTTGTCTCAATCTCTCATGCGCCAGGGCGTTCCAACGAGCTATCCGCTCGGAGAGGACTGGGGCTGGTTTATCGAGTACATCGACGGTGATGCTGAGTTCATGATCGGATGCGGCTCGCAAGCCGAGGAAGGCGAGGGCTACAAGGGCAAAGCCATCGCGTGGCTCATCTTCGTCAAGCAGCAGCTATCACTGAAGCAGCGCTTCAAAGGTGCCGCCCGGCCAGATATCGGTTCGAAACTTGAGCAAGCTATCCTCGCCGCGCTCAGGTCCGAGGGAATAGAGCCGCACAGTGAAGCAGCGGCCTAACCCTTCCATCGAGCGGACATGTTCCAGCGGGCTTCGCCCGGTTCCACATGCCGCTCATGTCAAACGTTAGGCGTCTATGAACGCGCCAGCTTTTGGAGGCCATCGATGACTCACGCCACGCTCAATACCTGGCACGATCTCGTGCGCACCCGAAGCACGAAAGGCCTCAGCTCACTTCTCGCAGACGAAGTCGTCTTCCACTCGCCGGTGGTTCACACACCGCAAGTCGGCAAGACGATTACTCTCCAGTACCTCTCCGCTGCCTTCCACGTGTTCTTCAACGAGTCTTTCCAATACGTCCGAGAACTCACAGGCCCTCGAGACGCAGTGCTGGAGTTCCAGGTTGAGATTGATGGCATCAGCGTCAACGGCGTCGACATGATCAAGTGGGACGACGAAGGCAAGATTGTCGAGTTCAAGGTACTGATTCGGCCTCTCAAGGCAGTCAACCTGATCCATCAGAAGATGGCTGCCATGCTGCAGGCGAATCAGTAGCTCATGCAGACGCCCAACCCTTCCATCGAGCGGACGTCACCAAAGCGGCTTCGCCGCTTCGGCGCCGCCGCTCATGTCAAACGTTGAGCTCATGACAAGCGTCGTTCGTTGGCAAGCTCGCCGTGGTGCAGAAGGTTCAACCCTGCAGCAATGCGTTCAACTCGCTTCTGATCTGGGTTGCATGGCGCACGTTCGCATGGTGTTGCTGAATACGTTCCCTGGCGCAAACCTGGATGCGGAAACTATTGTGTGGTCCGGTCCCAAGCTCATACTCGTTGCCCGTCCGGAGCAAGCAGAGCGCCCTAGATTCGTTGACTTCGAGCTACGTCTGCTGGACGCGACGGTGAATGAAGCGGTACTCAAGCTGTCGCCACGCCTGCGAAGGCTCGCAACCGACAGACACTGGATCGTGTTCGACTCCGAGACTGAGCAACCACTGCTTCTTGCTCCCCCGCGGCGTGCGCCACGACGAAAGAAGGGACTCGTCACTATTCCCATCGACGCAGACAAACTGATTGAGGAACTGGCGAGCTATGGCTCGGGCAAGATGCTCATCGTTGGCGGCCTAACAGATGTACAGGCACTCGACGACTTTCTCGACGCGAAGCCTCCGCCAGAAGATCTCCATGGGCTAAGCGGCTCGTTCGGATGGACCAACAACGAAGTTCGTCTTCCCGACGGCACCAAGTTCTTCGCCATTCACTTCCGCGGGCAGGCAACCGATCCTCTGTTCGACTGGTACCTGAAGGCAGCAGCTGCGGCTGCTCTGCATGTCGCGTCGGTTGCCGACGACAGCCTCCGAATCACCTCCGCACAGGACGTGCGCGTCTACAGACTAGCTGACTGCCACGCATTCACTCACAACGTGCGGGAGCCATCTGTGGCGGCTCGCCACTAGCCATTGCATGGCCATTCTGCTGCGAAAGCTGAGGCCTAACCCTTCCATCGAGCGGACGTCAACAAGCAGGCTTCGCCTGCTTGCGGCCGCTCATGTCGAACGTTAGGCCCCATGCCAACCTCCGCTTCGCCCGGCTATTCTGGAACGCCCCTTGCCAAGAAGCTTGGCTACAAGGCGTCGAATCGAGTCGTGCTCATCGGCGCGCCGGACGACTACTTGGCCATGGTCGAGCCTCTCCCGGAAGAAGTGATCTTCGAGCGCACCGCCACTTCCGGAACAGATCTCGCTCATGTCTTCGTCACCGAGCGAGCAGTGCTCGCCAAAGAGTTGAGCGCTCTGCGCCAGAAGCTCAAGCCCGAAGCCGCAGTCTGGGTGTCGTGGCCGAAGAAATCGGCCAAGGTCGCTACCAACATCACCGAAGACGTCATCCGTCAAGTAGCGCTGCCGCTTGGCTTCGTCGACATCAAAGTCTGCGCAGTCAGCGAGGTATGGTCAGGGCTCAAACTCGTCGTACGCAAGGAGCTTCGACCAAAGAATGCGGCCTGACCCTTCGCTCGAGCGGACACGCACCGGCAAGGCGCCTTGACCGCGAGGCGCTCGCTGCCAAGGCGCCTTGCCGGCGCGCGCCGCTCAGCTCAAACGTTAGGGGTCTGCGCAGCACCTCGCACGATGAGCATCGAACCGAACCAGGACACTGCGGTGCGTGCAATGAAGCAGATGGCACTTCCCGGTCCAGTCCTACTCATGCTCGCAAGCGAGTCGCTGCTGCAAGGCTGCGGTATTCCGGGCGTTGTGTACTGGGTTGCCTTTCGTGTCGGAGTCCTGTGCAGCCTTACCTTTTGCCCGCGGCGCTTTCCGCGCGGTGAAGATGCAGAGCACGCCAAAATGAGCCTGCATCGTTCCATTTCCGGCGGCGTATGCCAAGGGCCGCCTAACCTTTCCATCGAGCGGACGTCTTCCAGAAAGCTTCGCCTGCGTCCCGCCGCCGCTCATGTCAAACGTTAGACCGCACAAACACCATCCCAACCAGCCATGCCAGACAAAGCCGTTCCTTCGCTCTACGAGTGGCTTGGTGGCATGGACGCGCTGAACCGGCTGACCGCTCGCTTCTACGAGCACGTCAAAGGCGATTCTCTCCTCGCACCGGTCTTCGCTCACATGGGCGGCGACCATCCTGCTCACGTTGCAGCGTTCCTTGCAGAGGTTCTTGGCGGGCCCGACGCCTACTCTCGAGAACATGGCGGTCATCCGCACATGATTCAGCAGCACCTGAACCGCCACCTCACCCAGGAGCACCGGCGTCAATGGGTGAGCTTGCTTCTCCGGACGGCCGACGAACTGCACATGCCCGAGGATCCGGAGTTCCGTTCAGCACTTGTCGGGTATCTGGAGTGGGGTTCGCGCCTGGCGGTCATCAACTCGCAGCCCGGTGCCAGCGTCGATCCGCACGCGCCCATGCCCAAGTGGGGCTGGGGCGAAGTCAAGGGTCCGTACAGGCGCTAGGAGTGCGGTCTTCGGCAACTACCTGCGTTGCGACGCGCTGTTCGATCCGCTGAAGACGCCTGTCGCTGCGTGGAGAACTGAAGACCTGTCTGCGGTTGCCATGTCGCCGGGCGCATAGCTGCTCTGCCGCCGAGGCGGCTGGCGATTGCGACGCCCGGGCCATAGACTGGCCTGGACCCATCTGGCATGAACCTGCAGGAGACAACGTGGACGATCTCACCCAACTCAAGGTGGTCATCGCCGACCACATCGCAACGCTGACGATGAACGCGCCGCCGGTCAATGCGCTCACCCGCGTGCTCAATGACGAGCTGACGCTGGCGCTGGACCGCATTTCCGAGATGGACGAGGTGCGCGCCGTCATCCTCACCGGCGAAGGCAAGGTCTTCTGCGCAGGCGCCGATCTCAAGGGTCGCGCCGAGATGATCAAAGGACCCGGTGACCTGCTGGCGCATTCGCGTCGAACGCGCGAGTGCTTTCATGCGATCCGCGAATGCGCCAAGCCCGTCGTCGCGGCGATCAATGGCGCGGCGCTGGGATCGGGGGTCGCGATGGTGGCTTCTTCCGACATCCTCGTGGCGTCGGAGAAGGCGTCGCTCGGCTTGCCCGAGGTCGACGTGGGACTGCTGGGCGGGTGCAGGCATGCGATGCGCCTGTTCAGCCATTCGCGGCTGCGCCGCATGGCATTGACCGGGTATCGCGTCGGCGGGCCCGAACTCCATCGGCTCGGCGTCGTGGAGGCCTGCACGACCCCGGAAGGATTGATGCCAGCCGCGTTGGAGATCGCCGCGGCGATCGCCTCGAAGAGCCCCGTGTCCACCCGCATGGGCAAGCACACCCTCAATGTCATCGAGGACCTGAGCCTGCGCGACGGGTACCGCTACGAACAGGACATGACGGCGATCATCGGCAAGACCGAGGACGCCAAGGAGGCCCAGCTGGCCTTCAAGGAAAAGCGTTCGCCTGTCTTCAAGGGCCGATGACATGGCGCTCCGTTTTGCATTTCTCGCTGCGACACTGTGCCTCGCAGCCATCGCGCCTTCTGAAGAGCGGTTCCGGAGAAACACCGGGGCGTCGCAGTCAGAAGGCCGTTCGGGCTGAGCCCTTCGACAGGCTCAGGACAGGCCTGTCGAAGCTGCACACCATCGGCATGCAGCTTCGACAAGCTCAGCCGGAAAGGTCGAGCAGTGCGGAGCGGCCCTTCGACAAGCTCAGGGCGAACGGGTTTGGGAGCGCAGGACCGGGTTTGGGAGCGCAGGACCGGGTTTGGGAGCGCAGGACCGGGTTTGGGAGCGCAGGACCGGGTTTGGGAGCGCAGGACCGGGTTTGGGAGCGCAGGATCGGGTTTGGGAGCGCAGGATCGGGTTTGGGAGCGCAGGACCGGGTTTGGGAGCGCAGGAGTCTTGTTTCTCATGAGAGCAACGAAAGACCTCACGGCAGCCCTCGCGCCCAGCCGGCAATGGCCTCTGCCACTGCCGCAGGTTGCTCGGGAATGAGAGCATGGCTGGCGTCGGCGATCGAGCGCACGGTGACCTTGTCGCCGAGGCTGTCCTTCAACTCGTTTCGGGTGGCGGGCGGACGCCAGGGATCGAGCGCGCCCTGAAGGTCGAGGATCGGCGCGTGGCTCACCGGCCACCAGACGTCCTTGGCCGGGGTCGCGCCGGCCCGCCGGTACGCATCGCGCAACTCGGGATGCCACCCGTCGAGCCAGGCCGATGCGTCGTTGCCGGGCGCGAAGAAGGCGTGCCGCAGGCATGCGAGCCGTTCGGAACGCGGCTGCGACGAGTCGGCGGCGATGTCCAGCGCGGATGCCAGCCCTGCCGGAAACCTCCGCGCTGCGCCGGCCACGACGACGACGCCCCGCACGAGGTGCGGATGGTCGAGGTCGGTGACGCGCGCGATGTAGTGGCCGAAGGCGTGGCCCGCCACGATCGCCCGCCCACCGCCGCACGCTTCGATGGTCCGTGCGACATCGGCTGCCAGGGTGTGCAGCGTCATCCCGGCGGTCGGCGCACTGCTGCGTCCCATTCCCCGCGGCTGCGGCCGCAAGACGCGAAACCCTTCCGCGGCAAGCCGCCGCGCGAGGTCATCGAAGTCTCGAGAATCCCTTTGCGACGAGGGCAGCAGCACGATCGCCGGTCCACCGCCGCCTTCGATCAGCACCTCGATCCGGGTGCCGTCGCCGCCGTCCAGGATCTGCGAGACCATCGGCTCAATCCGCTGTCGCACCGGACCGCTTGACGATGTCGGCCCACTTCGGCAGCTCGGCGCGGATCAGCGCGGCGAACTCCTCCGGCGTGCCGAAGGCCGGCTCGATGCCGAGCGCGACGAGCTGCTGCTTCAGCGCGGGGGTGGCCATGGCCCGGCCGAGCGCGCCATGCAGCACGGCGAGCACGTCCCTGGGCGTTCCGGCCGGCGCCAGCAGGCCGAGCCAGTTCGACACGTCGTAGCCCTTGAGGCCGGCTTCGGCGATGGTGGGCACCTGCGGCAGCGCACCCATGCGGGCCTTCGAGGTGACGCCGAGTGCGCGCACCTTGCCGCTTTTGATGTGCTCTTCGTAGACGGTGTAGGAATCGAAGGTCATGTCGATGCGGCCGGCCAGCACGTCCACGAGCAGCGGCGCGCTGCCCTTGTACGGCACGTGCACCAGGCTCACGCCGGCGAGGGTTTCGAAGAGCGCCCCGGACAAGTGGCTGGAGCTGCCGTTGCCAGCCGATCCGTAGGTCAGGGTGCCCGGCTTGGCCTTGGCCAGGGCCATCAACTCCGCGACGCTCTTCGCGGAGACCGATGGGCCGACGACGAGCACCCGCGGCGTGATGTGCGTGAGGCTGATCGGCGCGAAGTCCTTCAGCGGGTCGTAGCGCAGCTTCGGATAAAGCGCGGGGTTGATCGCCTGCGTGCCCATCGTCCCGAAGAACAGCGTGTAGCCGTCGGCCGGCGACTTGGCCGCGGCTTCCGCGGCAGGTGCGCCACCCGCGCCGCCGCGGTTGTCGACGATGATCTGCTGGCCCAGCTCGCTGCCGAGGCGCTGCGCCATGCCGCGGGCCATCACGTCGGCCGCACCGCCGGCGGGGAAGGGGACGATGAGGCGGATGGGCTTGTCGGGGAACGCCGCAACGGCAAGGCCGCAGGCCGCCAGCAGGGTTGCGGCCAGGGCAGTTTTCAGTGCTTTCATCGTCGGGTCCTCGGGTTCATGCGAAATCGACGCCGCAGCCGGCGAGCCGTGGCACATCGATGCTGCCTTTGTCGACGGCGAGCGTCGTGAACGGGTCGTCGAGCAGATGCAGGTGCTCCGACAGCTCGCAGGCGAACGGCAAGGCCCTCACGACGCTCGCCGCCTGCATGCCCATCGCTTGCAGCAGCGACGGTCCGAAGGCGGCGCCGACGCGGCAGCCGACGTTGCCGGCTTCGCAGATGCGAACCGCCTGCATGAAGCGGCGCAGCCCGCCGAGCTTCGTGATCTTCAGGTTGATGACATCACAGGCGCGTTCAGCGACGAGGCGGAACACGTCCTGCACGGTCTGCGCGCTTTCGTCGGCCTCGATTGCCACCGGAAGCGTGCGGGTGAGCAGCGCCAGTCCGTTCCAGTCGGCGGCGGGAACGGGCTGCTCGATCAGCGCGATGTCGTAGCGCTCCATGCGGGCGAAGGCGCCCATCATCTGCTTGGCGTCGTATGACTGGTTCGGATCCAGCGTCAGCTTCACGCCGGGCCCGGCGGCGTCGCGCACCGCAGCGATGCGCGCGACGTCGAGCGAGGTGTCGCCCGAGAGCTTCAGCTTGAGCTGCCGGTAGCCTTCCTCGGCCAGATCGGCGGCCTTGGCGGCCATCTCGGTGGGGGTCTTGATCGGCAGGATGCGCGATTGGGCGACGCTGTCGCGCAGGCGGCCGCCGAGCAGCACATGCACCGGCACGCCCAGCCGCCGCGCGAGCAGGTCGTGCAGCGCCATGTCGATGCCGGCCTTCACGCTCGGATTGAAGGCAAGCACGGCATCGATTTCTTCCATCAGCGCCGCCAGGTCGTCGACGCGGCGGCCGACGAGCATCGGCGCCAGCAGCGCGAGCGCTGCCTGAGCGCCGGCGCCATGGGTCGTGATGGCGGGGATGGCATGCACGTAGCCGAGGCCGCGTGTGCCGAGCTCGTCGGTCAGCACCAGCACATGGCCTTCGAGCTGCGGCACGGTGGCCCGCGCGAACTTCCAGCTCGGGTCGCGCAGCCGCTGCGTGCAAGGCTCGACGGTGGCGGTGACGATCTGCATCTCGCGGCCTACTCGAGGGTGATCTTGCCCTTCGTCACCACCGTGCGCCACTTCTCGAATTCGCTCTGCATCAGGCTGCGGTACTCCTGCGGCGTCGACGTGACGGGCACCGCGCCTTGCTTGAGAAGCTGCTCCTTCAGGTCCGGCGACTGCACCGCAGCGACGACGGCGTCGCGGAACTTCTTCTGCACGTCGGCCGGCACGCCGGCAGGCCCGATGACCCCGTAGGTCGTGTCCATCAGCACGCCGGGCAGTCCCGCTTCCTTCGTCGTCGGCACCTCCGGCGCCTGGGGCGCACGGGTCGCGCTGGCGACGGCCAGGATCTTCAGCTTGCCGGCCGCAACGTGCTGCATCACGGGCAGCAGGTCGACCATCGCGAGCTGCACCTCGCCGCCGAGCAGCGCCGTCACGGCCGGCGCGGCGCCCTTGTACGGCACGTGGGCGAGGTCTATGCCCGCCTCCTGCTTGAGCAGCTCGGCGCCGATGTGCGGCGTCGTTCCCGCCCCGGCGGAGCTGTAGTTGAGCTTGCCGGGCTCGGCCTTGGCCTTCTTGACCAGGTCGCCCAGACTCGCGATGCCGGAGTCCGCGCGAACGACGATGACGGCGGGAATGCGCGCGACGAGCGTCAGGTACTGCACGTCGTTCAGCGAATACGGCACCTTCATCAGGTTGGGCATGCCCGCCAGGGGTCCCGGCGCCGCGAGCGCGAAGGTGTAGCCGTCGGGCGCAGCCTTCAGCGCGGCATCGACGCCGATCGTGCCGCCGGCGCCGGCCTTGTTGTCCACGATGATGGTGCCGTTGATCGCGCCTTCGACCTTCTTTGCCACGAGCCGTGCGACCACGTCGGTCGGGCCGCCGGCCGCATACGGCACGACCAGGCGGATGGGCTTGGCGGGCCAGGCTTGTGCCTGCGCGGCCAGGGAGGTCGCGCCCAGGGCGGCGGTGATGCAGATCAGTCTCTTGAGCATGGGTGTCTCCGGTTGGAGTCGATGGTGTTCATGGGCCTGGGATGAGTCTCGTCGGCGGGGCGGCATGCAGCAAGGCCGCCGGCGGCAACGCAGCTATGCAGCCCGCCGCATGGCGCGGAGGCGGTATGCGCGGTGCGGCATGCCAGCCTTGTCGTCGGGACGGTAGGCAGCGCGCGGCCCGGTGCCTAAAGTGACTGCAAACGCATCGCTTCGAAAGGTCTACCGATGAATCCCAACGCCGGCCCGCTCTCCCACGTGAAGGTGCTCGACCTGAGCCGCATCCTGGCCGCGCCATGGGCCGGCCAGATCCTGGCCGACCTGGGTGCGGAAGTGATCAAGGTCGAGCGTCCGGGCGCGGGCGACGACACGCGCTCCTGGGGGCCTCCATTCCTGAAAGATGCGCACGGCAAGGACACCAAGGAGGCCGGGTACTACCTGGCCGTCAACCGCGGCAAGCGCTCGATCACCGTCAGCCTCGACAAGCCCGAAGGGCAGCGCATCGTGCGCGAGCTGGCGCTCAAGGCCGATATCGTGCTGGAGAACTACAAGGCCGGCACGCTGGAGCGATACGGGCTCGACGAGGCCTCGCTGCGAAAGATCAACCCGCGGCTCATCTACTGCTCGGTCACCGGCTTCGGCCAGACCGGCCCGCGGCGCGACCAGCCGGCCTACGATTTCCTCATCCAGGCGATGGGCGGCTTGATGAGCGTGACCGGCGAGAAGGACGGCAAGCCCGGCGGTGGACCGCAGAAGGTCGGCGTTCCGATCGTCGACCTGATGACCGGCATGTACACCGCGGTCTCGGTGCTGGCGGCGCTGGCCCGTCGCAACGAGACCGGCAAGGGCGACGCCATCGACATCGGCATGCTCGATGTCCAGGTCGCGACGCTGTCCAACCAGGCGATGAACTACCTGGTCTCAGGCAAGGTGCCCAAGCGCAACGGCAATGCCCACCCCAACATCCAGCCGCAGGACGTCTATGCGTGCGCCGATGGCGACGTGATCCTGGTTGTCGGCAACGACGGGCAGTACGTGAAGCTGTGCGAGGTGTTCGGCCGCCCGGAGTGGGCGACCGACGAGCGCTTCGCCACCAACGCGCAGCGCGTGCGCAACATCGGCGAGCTGTCGGGCCTGCTGCGCGACGTGTTCGGCGAATGGGAGCGCGAGCGCCTGATCGCAGCGCTCGATGCGGTGGGGGTGCCGTGCGGTGCGATCAACACGGTCGCGGATGTCTTCAAGGACCCGCAGGTGAAGGCGCGCGGCATGCTGAAGCACGTGCCCCATCCGAGCGGCGTCGACGTGCCGCAGGTGGGCAGCCCGATGCGCTTCGCCGACGCGCAGCTGCAGACCCAGGCCGCGCCGCCGCTGCTCGGGCAGCACAGCGACGACATCCTCGGCGAGCTCGGCTACGGTGCCGCTGACATTGCCGCATTGCGCGCGGCTGGAGCGATCTGATGATGAAGCTGCACTGGTCTCCCAAGTCACCCTATGTCCGCAAGGTGATGGTCTGCGCCCATGAGCTGAACCTGGTCGATCGGCTGGAGCTCGTGCGATCGGTCGCGGCAATGCTCAAGCCCAACGAGCGCTTGATGCAGGACAACCCGCTGTCCAAGATCCCGACCCTGGTGCTCGATGACGGCTTCGTGCTGTTCGACTCGGCCGTGATCTGCGAATACCTGGACGACCTCGGCCACGGTTCGCTGTTTCCGAAGCAGGGGACCGACAAGTGGCAGGCGCTGCGCTGGCATGCGTTCGGCGACGGCATGCTCGACGCGGCCATCCTGTGGCGCAACGAACGCGAGCGTGAAATGCCGCTGCCGGCGTTGACCGATGCCTTCGAACTCAAGATGCGCACGTCGCTGAAGCAGCTCGACGACGAGGCTCAGGCGCTCACCGAAATGCCGCTCTCCATCGGCCACATCACGATCGGGTGTGCTCTGGGCTATCTGGACTACCGCTTCGCGGACCTCGGCTGGCGCAGCATCGCGCCTCGCCTCGCCGACTGGTTTGCCGAGACGCTTGCGCGCCCCTCCTTCCGGAACACGGAGCCGATCGATGGCTGACGGCGCACTCCCCATCGACAAGGCCGTGGTCGTCATTGGTGCAGGCACCATGGTGCTGCAGCACCTCAGCCGTACAGCGCGGCCGGATTGGCCACCAGGATCTGCGCCACCAGCGCGTCGTCTGCGGTCCAGCGCTTGAAGACCTCGAGCAACTGCGCCGCGTCGGGCGCCGGGTTGACGCGCAGATGAGGCCAGTCGCTGCCCCAGACGAGGCTGTTCGGGTTGGCGCCGACCATGGCCTCGTGGAACGGGCGCCCGCACTCGAAGTCGGGCACGCCGAGCAGATTGCGGTACGCACAGAGCTTGACCCATGCGCAGCCGTCTTCCAGCAGCGAGAGCAGGCAGCGAAAGCCGGGGTCATCGATGCCGGCCGCAGCGTCGAATCCACCCATGTGATCGATCACCACCCGAACGGGCAGCTCGCGCAAGCGCGGTGCGATGTCCGGCAAGGCCTTGCAATCGGTCCACAGCTCGGCATGCAGGCCGGCGTCGGCCAGCCTTGGCGCCAAGGCCAGCAGGTCGTCGAACGAGGCGCTCCCGGCGAAGTTGGACCCGGCGCCGCTGCGGTGGCTGAAACGCGCGGCGCGCACGCCGTGGTCGTGCAAGCCGTTCAGGGTGGGCAAAGCTCCCGGGCGGAGCACCATCACGCCACGCAGCTTCTCGTGCGTGGACAGCGCATGCAACAGCAAGCTGTGGTCATCGCCGTAGGCGCTCGGGTGCACCAGCACGCCGTTCGACAGGCCGAGGCGGGACAACAGATCGAGATACTGCGACAGCGATGCTTCCGGCGGCGTGTAGCTGCGGTCGGCGGCCAGCGGGAATCGATCGTATGGACCGAACAAGTGCGCGTGGCAGTCCCAGCCCTCGGTCATGACATGGTCCTCTGCGGCAGCGGGAACGCCGGCTCGACGCCTTCGGGCAGCGGAATCTCGTGCGCGTTCAGCGTCATCGCCACCATCGTGTAGTAGCCGACGAGCGCGGTGAGCTCGACGACGGTGCGCTCGCCGAAGCGCGCCAGCGCATCGGCGTACGTCGCATCGGACACGGACTTGACGCGGTTGAGCTCGGCGGCGTATCGCACGATCGCGGCGTCGTCCTCGGACAGTCCCTCGGGCCACGTCTCGGCGAGGAGCGCCTCGATGACCTGCGGCTCGATGCCCACCTTCTCGGCCTCCAGCCGATGCGCGTACCACTCGAATGGCGCGCGACAGGCGCGGCCGGTGACGAGGATGGCGAGCTCGGACTGGCGCGGCGTCAGCGAGGTGTTGTAGCGCAGCAGTTCGCCGAGTGCCTGCCAGCGGTCGGCCAGTTCGGCGTTGTGCAACACCGCCCGCAGCGGACCCTGGATCCTGCCGCGGCGACCGGACACGATCTTGTCGTACACCCGGCGCTGGTCCGGGGTCATGCTGTCGGGCGATGGAAGGGTGATGCGCGCCATCGAGGTCTCCTGTGTGAGAGCCCAGCTTAGCGGCGAAGGGGGCGAGAGCCTACGGCGCCGAACGCATCCCTGCTATGCAGAATCGAGTCAGGGCGCGTCGGAAGGTCGCCACATCCCGGCGCCAGCCATGTCCTCGACGATCTCGACGATCAGCGCTCCGACAGCAGAGACGGCGCGTGCAGGTCCCTTGGACTTGGACGTCGCCATCGAGATCGTCCGTTGGAACGGAGGGTCGAAGATCCTTGCGGCTTGCAGGCGCTTGTCCGCCACCTCGCTCCAGACGGCGTGAATCGGGAGCACGGTGTAGAGCCGCTCCGTCGCGACGAGCCCCTTCTGCAGGGGCAGCGAGTCGGCCTCGATCACCGGCGCGAGGGTGATGCGACGTTGCCGTGCGATCGCATCGAGCGCGGTACGCAAGCCGTTCGGAGCGCTCGGCAGGATGAACGGCAACTCGTTGAGCCTGTCGAAGGCGACCTCGGCGACGGCCGTGGGCTTGTCGCCGGGTGGACCGATGAGGTAGCTGTCGACGACCGCCAGCGACTGCTCCATCTCGGGCAACGGGCCGTACCGATACAGGATCGCGATGTCCACCCGCGCATCCGCAAGCCACTCCTCGACCTGGCCGCTCGACCCCTCGAGCACCTTGAGGCTGACGGCCGGATAGCGCTTGCTTGTCTCGACGTACAGCCGTCCGACCAACGGCAAGGAAATGGACGGCAGCAGACCGAGCGTGACCCGTCCGCTGGGCTCGCGTGCCTCGCCGCGGATTTCACTTTCGAGTCGTTCTGCGTCGGCCAGGAGGGCCTTCACCTGTGGAAACAGGCGCGTGCCGGTTTCCGACAGTTCGACGCCGCGGCCGGTCCGGTTGAACAACCTCGCACCGCACTCGCGCTCGAGTGCGTTCAGCTGCCGGCTCAGGAGCGACTGGTTGCTGTCCAGAAAGAGGGCGGCGCGAGTCAGGCTGCCAAGTTCCCCGATGGCCACGAAGGCGCGCCACTTGTGGAGGTCGGCAGCGATGTCGATCTTGAAATCAGACGCCTTGGCAGCTTGCATCGGGGCACGGGCTGAACATGGGAGCCGTCATTTTGCGCCGCCCTCGACGCCTTCGGAACCACGACCGGGTGCACGGCACGTGCATGCATCTCGCCATTCCCCGACCGCGGCGGCCCACAGCAGCGGCTCGGAATGACGATCGTCGACACGCGCCCCTCACCGCATCACGCGCGCGCCGAGATGCTGGTCGAGGTCCACCGCGGCCAGTCCCACGCCGCCCCGGCCCCGGTCACGAACAGCGATTCGCCGCGACGCAGCTGGGCGCGCTCCACGAGGGCGTAGTACGCCGTCCCATAGGCATACAGCAGGCGATGCCTGGAAGCCGGCGCGGGCTCGTTCCTACGCGATCGGCAGCTCGGTGGTCGACATCACCTGCTTCAGGACCACGAAGGTGCGGATCTGCCTGACCCCCGGCAGATAGAGCAATTCCGCCGCGTGCAAACGGTTGAACGATTCGTTGTCCTTCGTGCGGACCGTGACGAAGTAATCGAACTCGCCCGTCACCACCACGCAGTCCAGGCAGCCCGGCACCTTTTGCACGGCCTTTTCGAAGTTGGCGAAGGACTCCGGCGTGGACCGGTCCAGCACCACGCCGATGACGACCAGCATGCCCAGGCCCAGCGGCACCGGGTCCAGCAGCGCGACCACGCGCCGCACGAGGCCCATGCCCTTGAGCCGCTCGACCCGGCGCAGGCAGGCCGCCGGGCTGAGATGCACCTTCTGCGCCAGGGCCACGTTGGAGACGGACGCATCACGCTGCAGGAAACGCAGGATGGCGCGGTCGATGCGGTCCAGGTCCGGCAGCGAGATGGCAGCCTCCTTCGGTGGACGCACTTTTATCCTGCGATTCATGGAGTTTGCGCAATCGTGGTGGTCTTCTGGAGCATGTCGATTCGGTTCCAGCCGGTGGATTGCATCCATTTTGCAACCTCATTGCGTCGTCACCGCAATAGCATCAGTGCCATGTCTTCCAACGCATGACCGACATGAACCTTGCCAAGCATCCCCGCCACCCCCTCACGTTCGGGCCGACGCCCATCCAGCACCTGAAGCGGCTCAGCGCTCACCTCGGCGGCAAGGTCGAGCTGTATGCCAAGCGCGAGGACTGCAACAGCCCACTGGCCTTTGGCGGCAACAAGACGCGCAAGCTGGAGTACCTGATCCCGGAGGCGCTGGAGGGCGGCTACGACACGCTGGTCTCCATCGGCGGCATCCAGTCCAACCAGACGCGCCAGGTCGCTGCAGTCGCTGCGCACCTCGGCATGAAGTGCGTACTGGTGCAGGAGAACTGGGTCAACTACTCCGACGCGGTGTACGACCGCGTGGGCAACATCGAGATGTCGCGCATCATGGGCGCCGACGTGCGGCTCGATGCCGCCGGCTTCGACATCGGCATCCGGCCCAGCTGGGAGCAGGCGATGGAAGATGTTCGCCGTGCGGGCGGCAAGCCCTTCCCCATTCCGGCGGGCTGCTCGGAGCATCCGCTGGGCGGCCTGGGCTTCGTCGGCTTCGCGGAGGAAGTGCGGCAGCAGGAAGCCGAGATCGGGTTCAAGTTCGACTACATCGTCGTCTGCTCGGTGACGGGCAGCACACAGGCGGGCATGGTGGTGGGCTTCGCTGCCGACGGCCGGGCCGACCGCGTGATCGGCATCGACGCGTCGGCCAAGCCGGCGCAGACGCGCGCACAGATCCTGCGCATTGCCAGGCACACCGCTGAGCTCGTGGACCTGGGCCGGCCCATCACCGACAAGGACATCGTGCTCGACGAGCGCTACGCCGGCCCCGAGTACGGCCTTCCGAATGAAGGCACGCTGGAGGCGATCCGCCTGTGCGCGCGCCAGGAGGCGATGCTGACCGACCCGGTGTACGAGGGCAAGTCCGCGCACGGGATGATCGACATGGTGCGAAGGGGTGAATTCCCCGAAGGATCGCGCGTGCTGTACGCGCACCTGGGCGGTGTGCCGGCGCTCAACGCCTACAGCTTCATCTTCCGCAACGGGTAAGCACCCTCGCAAACGAGCAGGCACCATGACGAAACCGAACCGCACGTACCGTTTCTTCCTCGCCCTGGTGCTTGCCTCGCTGGCCCCGTGGGCAGGCGCGCAGGCGCAGGGGTATCCGTCCAGGCCCATCCAGTTGGTCATCCCCTTCCCGCCCGGCGGCGCCACCGACATCGTCGGCCGGCTCGTCGGCACAAAGCTGGGTGAGCGCCTCGGGCAGCCGGTGGTGATCGAGAACCGCCCCGGCGCCGGCACCGTCATCGGCGCATCGTTCGTCGCCAAGGCGCCGGCGGACGGGTACACGCTGCTTGCAAGTTCGGGATCCACCTTCACTGTCAATCCGGCGATCCACCCCAAGCTGCCTTACGACCCCGTCAAGAGCTTCGAGCCGATCGGCCTGGTTTCGCGTGTCCCCCTCATCGTGCTGGCGAACTCCGCCGTCCCCATCAAGGACCTGAAGCAGCTGATCGCGGCCGTGCAGCGCGAACCAGGCAAGTACGTCTACGGATCGTTCGGCAACGGCACCACGGCACACTTCACGGGCGAATTGCTGTGGAGCGCCGCGGGCGTGAAGCTCCAGCACATTGCCTACAAGGGCAGCGCGCCCGCGATGACCGACCTGCTGGGCGGCCAGATCCCCTTCACGATCGACACCGTCACGGCGGCGCTGCCGCACCTGAAGTCGGGCAAGCTCAAGGCCATCGCTGTCACCGGTGCGAAACGCGCGACGCAGCTTCCCGACGTGCCGACGGTGGCGGAAAGCGGCCTGGCCGGCTTTGCGTCCGAGTCCTGGCTCGCCATTGCGGCGCCGCGGGGCCTGCCAGCGGATGTCAGGACCAAGCTGCAGCAGGCGCTCGCGGAGGCGATGAACGACAAGGGCGTTCGCGACAAGCTCGTCGAGAACGGTCTCGAAGTGGCCTACGAACCGGCCGCGGCAGTCGCAGCGCGCATCGAGGACGAGCTGCCGCGCATGCGCGCGATCGCAGAACGCGCCAACATCCGGGCCGACTGAGCATGGTCGCCGACGCAGGCCTGCTTGCACTGTCCGCGGTCGAACTGCGGCGCCTGATCGGGGACCGGCAGCTCTCGCCGGTTGAATTGCTCGAAGCCTGCATCGCGCGGATCGAGGCGCTGAACCCCTTCGTCAACGCGATCACCGCCACCTGCTTCGAGCGTGCGCGCACGGAGGCCAGGGCGGCCGAGCGCGCGGTGCTCGATGGCCGTCCGCTGGGTCTGCTGCATGGGTTGCCCCTTGGGGTCAAGGACCTGGAGGCCACCGAGGGCCTGCTGACGACCCTCGGCTCGCCGATGTATAGAGGCCATGTGCCGGCGGCCGACAACGTGCTGGTCGCGCGCCTGCGCCAGGCCGGCGCGATCGTCGTCGGCAAGACGAACGTCCCCGAACTCGGCGCGGGCGCGAACACGCGCAACGCCGTCTGGGGCGCCACCGGCAATCCCTTCGACCCGCGGCTCAACGCCGGCGGATCCTCCGGAGGGTCGGCGGCGGCATTGGCGTGCAACATGCTTCCCCTCTGCACGGGCTCCGACACCGGCGGGTCGCTGCGCATTCCTGCGGCGCTGTGCGGCGTGGTCGGCTTCCGGCCGTCGCCCGGGATCGTGCCCAGCTCGCGCAAACCGCTGGGCTGGACCCCGATCTCGGTGGTCGGCCCCATGGGCCGCACCGTGGCAGACAGTTGCCTGCAGCTGGCCGCGTCGGCGGGCGCCGACGTAGGCGACCCGCTCAGCTATCCGTTGGACCCGGGAAGCTTCCTGCACCCTCGCGCGGTGGACCTCGGCGAGCTGCGTGTGGGATGGACCGAGGACTTCGGCGCCTGCGATGTCGACCCCGCCATCCGGCAGGCCTTCCGCCGCAAGCTCGTCGCGATGCGGCACCTGTTCCGCAGCTGCGAAGAGGTGCGGTTCGATCTTGGCGACGTGCACCGGTGCTTTGATGTGTTGCGCGCCGAAGCCTTCGTGGCAGCAACCCGCGACGCCTATGTGCGCGACCCCGAGAGCCTGGGACCCAACACACGCGCCAACTACGAGATCGGCGCCGCGATGAGCCTCATCGACAGCGCCTGGGCGCAGGCCGAGCAGACCCGCATCCTCAGCCGCTTCCACGCCGCCATGGCCGGCTGTGACGTGATCCTGGCGCCCACCACGCCCGTCACGCCTTTTCCCTGGACGGTGCTGCACGCGGACAACGTGGATGGCAAGCCTCAGGCCAACTACTACCGGTGGCTTGCGCTGACCTATGTCGTCACACTGGCCACGCTGCCCGCTCTCAGCCTGCCTTGCGGAGTGGATCACGCCGGAATGCCGTTCGGACTGCAGATCGTCGGGCGATTTCGTGAGGACCATCGACTGCTGGGCGTGGCGGCGGCCCTGGAACACGCGTTCGCGGGATCCGACACCTTGCGCCGGCCGCTACCGGTGCTCGAGGCACTGAGGCCCGTTGAACCCGCGCTGACTTCGCTGGTGTCGGCACCGCCGCTGCTTGATCGTGGCGGCGAGCGTACTGGCGTGATTGCCGCAGGCGCCTAGGGACTTCTCATCGTGGGGGGCGGTCGTTACGCCAGGCGTATTCATGGCCAGCATGTGGCTTCGCGACGCACCATAGAACAGGCAAGGATCACGGGCGCTCGCCCCAAGAGGGCAAGCAAGTCGCCGAGCTGTGAGAATGGCGCCTAACGTCAGGCCTCGCGATCTCTGCACTGCGTTCTGCCCCACCATGAATACACCGGTTCCGGTACAGGCCGCGCGGCCCGACGCAGACTTCTTCCGAGCCTTGGAAGTCGAACGGACCCAAGCCCTCGTCGCTCGCGACGTCTCGACAATACGTCGCTTGCATGCGCCGGACTACGAGCTCATCAGTGTGCCCGGTCGCGTCATGAGTCTCGAGCGGTACTTGTCTCTCATGGCCATCGATGTGTTCTACGCCAAGTGGGAACATGGCCCCATGAGAGTTCAACTGTCGGAGGGCATGGCTGCCGTCAGGTATCAGGCGAAGATCACCTTTCCCTCCGGCAAGGTCGTTGACTGTTGGCATACCGACATCTACGCACTGCAGTCCGGCTCATGGAGGGCAGTGTGGTCTCAGGCAACGCAGTTGCCGCCCGACTCGACCCCATGAATTGGCACGTAGTGAGGCATAACCCTTCCTTCAACCGGACCGGCCTACGGCAGGCCGCTTAGGTCCTCAAACATTGGGCAGCACATGGACGCTCCGCAGCCCGGCTACTTCTGGAAGGTGCCATTCATCTGGGAAGCGGGCTGTCGTCAACCCGAAGAGATCCCGTCGCTCGACTTTGAACCCATCGAGCAGTGCTGGCTTGAATGGGCACTTTCGGAGGTCAGGTCGCATTCGGTGGATGAGTCAGACGCGTACGCCGTTGCAAAGCACGGTGCCAACGGGGCCGCGCTAGATCTCCTGGCTGTCTGTCCGCAGTACTTCGAGAGGCCTTCTGGCTGGTGGCAATGCGCCGTTAGCTCGACCGGCGACAGGGTCGGGTTTACTTTGCCGGTCCTGTTCAAGGATCCTTCCCGATTCCAGAAAGGGAGACCGCAAGGGACGATCTTCTACATGGGTGTCTTGCCGGATCATCGGGGGCGCGGCTTCGGCTGGGCGCTGCTGGAGCACGCAACGCGCATGTTCATTGACGCGAACTGCTGGCGCATCTTCTGCGACACATCTTCAAAGAACGAACCCATGATTCGTGCCTTTCGCAAGGCGGGCTACTTGGAGCGCAAGCCATGGCAGCGGCCGTTGGAGTAGTGCAGCCCAACCCTTCCATCGAGCGGACGCCCAACAGCCGGCTGCGCTTCGTATCCGACGCGTCTCATTCGACTCGCAGCCAGTGCTGATTGCGGAAGAACGGTCCCAGGTATCCGCGCACCCCGAGCACCTTGCCGCCGTCGAGCGGCTTCAGCCTTACCCGATAGACCTTGCCGTTGTCGGGATCGAGGATCTCGCCGCCCTCCCAAACCCATCATCGGCGGCCTTGACGTTGCGCATGATCGTCATCCCGAGCATCGGTTGGTTCTTGCGCTCGTCGGTGCACTTGTCGCACTTCGCGTCCTGCCGCGATGGGTCGAGCAGCTTCTCCATCCTGCCGCTCAGCACGCTCATCGCGTCCTTGTTCACCATGTCCGCTCTCCAGCGTCTCGCGATCAGGCTGCGGAAAGACGCAGGTTCTTGCGAATCCCGGCGTCCACCATGCCTGCCGGCGCGAAGGTGCGAAGCAGCTGCAGGCGGGTGGCGCGGCCGCCGGCCGTGTATCGGAGCTTCGGGTGGGCTGCGATCGAGGCTTTCAGCACGGTCTCGGCCACGATGGCCGGTTCGTCGGCCTCATCGATCAACTCGGTCAGCCGCTTGCCGACTGCCGCACGAACGTCGCGGTATTCGTCGAGCTTGGCGTCGGGTTGGAGTAAGTTCGCGTCGAACTGCGTCTTGGTATTGGCGGGCTCGATCACCGAGACCCGGATCCCCATCGTACGCAACTCATGGTCGAGCGATTCCGAATAGCCTTCGACCGCGTGCTTGGTCGCGGCATAGAACGCCATGTACGGCATCGGCAGGAAACCGAAGATCGAGCCGATGTTGATGATGCGACCGCTCCCTTGGCGTCGCATGTGAGGCACCACGGCGCGGGTCATCCGGGCGATTCCGAAGAAGTTCGTGTCGAAGATCGAGCGGACCTGTTCCATCGAGCTCTCTTCCGCTCCGGCAGGCGCCGTGCTGAACCCTGCGTTGTTCACGAGCAGGTCGATGCGGCCCTCCCGGCGCAGCATCTCCGCGACAGCAGCCGCGACGGACTCGTCACTGGTCACGTCCAGGGGCAGCATCTCGAACGATCGCCGGTCCGCGCGGGCTCCGTGCCGGCTGGTGCCGTAGACCTTGAAGCCGGCCAGTGACAGCCGCTCGGCGGTGGCTTTGCCGATGCCCGAGGAGGCGCCCGTCACGAGCGCCGTCTTGCCATTCATGTTCATGATGTTTCCTTGCTATGCTGGGCGTATTAAAAGACTGATGGTCTCCAATATAGCAGACCAACGGTCTCTTGTCCAAGTCCCTACCGAGACCTGCGCGATGAGCCATCCAGCACCGTATCTGCGCGCGCGCTCCCCCGAACAGAAGGAGGAGCGTCGTCGCCACCTACTCGACACCGCGAAGTCGCTGCTGCTGGACATCCCGGACGTGCACGACCTGGGCATCAACGAACTGGCGCGGCGCGCGCAGATGACCAAGTCGAACGTCTACCGGTACTTCGAGAGCAGCGAAGCGGTCCTGCTGGACGTCCTGGTCGAGGAGTTCGTCCTGTGGCGCACCGAGCTGCGCAAGACCCTGAGCCGGGACCGCAAGCGCAGTGGAACCATCGAGCACATTGCGCGAGCGTTCGCGGCCACCGTGGCGGCGCGCCCGCTTTTGTGCCGACTCACCAGCATCTTCCCCTCGATCCTCGAGCACAACATTTCGGCCGAGCGAATGGTCGAGTTCAAGCATGGTCTGCTGGTCGTGCGCAAGGAAACGGCGCTTGACTTTCACGCCTGTGTGCCGTCGATCTCGGCAGCAAGTTTCGAACGCTGCATCCACGTTGCCCTGCCGGTGCTCATCGGGCTCTGGCCGCTCAGCCACCCGGCCAAGCTCGCAGCCGAAGTGATCGAGCTTCCCGAACTAGCGGCCTTGCGCTACCGCTTTCAGCATGATCTGGAAGAGGGACTGCTGATGCTCTTGCGCAGCCTCGAGTGAGTAACTGGCAACGAGAACCTCGCGTGACGATCGTGCGATGGGCAAAATCTGCGCCTTTGACATCGTCTTCAACCTCCGGCATGCCCAGGTCGACCCCGCGCATGCGCTCGACAAGTTCACCGCCGGTTGCGAACGTTGGTATCTCCTCGCGCTTCGGCGCTCTGGCGCTGAGCCGACCGTCGGTGGTGACGACTCGCCGGCCCCGGTGGTCGACGTACCCGCTACCTGCTGGTGCCCGTCCTCAACGCGTGGGGCCCATGCAGGAGTTGCTTCTTCAGGAACTCGACGCACACTCTGACTTTCGCCGAGCCGGCTGACCGGGTGCTCGTCATGGCCCAGATGTCCGCTGGCTCGTGATGGGAGGGCAGCACCCTGACCGCCCGGCCATCGAGCAACGGCTGCGCGATGTCCCACACCGACAGGAGACAGATTCCCTTTCCGTCAAGGCTCCATCCCTTCACCACGTCGCTGTGGTTCGAGCTGAACCGGCTCGTGACCTTGACGGACTCGATGCCTTTCGGTCCCGTCAATCGCCAGATGCCGAACGGCTGGTCGCGCTCCCGGTACAGCAGGCACTCGTGTTCCGACAGTTCGGCCAACGACTTGGGATGTCCGCGTTTCGCCAGGTATTCGGGTGACGCGCAGAGAATGCGCCGGCTCTCCACCATGCGGTGGGCGATGAGCTGTGGCTGGGTCGGATCACCCACGCGGATGTCGAGATCGAAGTTCTCGGTGATCAAGTCCACGCGTCGGTCCAGCAGCTCCAGCCAGACCTCGATGCGGGGGTAGCGCCTGCCGAGCGCAGACAGGATGGGCGCGACGTGCTCACGGCCCAGGCGCTGGCTCGTCGCGATCCGCAGGCTTCCTGAAGGCTCTCTCTTCGCGCTGCTGAACGCCTCCGACATGGCGTTCGCGTCATCGAGGATGCGCTGTGCCCATTGATACGCGCGTTCGCCGTCCTCGGTGATCACCACCCGCCGCGTCGTGCGGTGGAACAGGCGCACGCCCAGCTGTGATTCCAGGATCGCGATGCGTTTGCTGATGTGTGCGGGCGTCGTGCCGATCTCGAGCGAAGCCGCCGCGAACCCGGAGCGTCGAGCCACTTCGCAGAACACCTGCAGGTCCTTGAGGTCCATGGCGTTTATCAACGATTCGTTGATTCCGACTCAACTGGAAGCCGATTGTAGTTCCAGCTGTTGTTACTAGACTGCCCATCAATCACCCCAGCCATAGCCATCCAGCAAAGGACCCATGAGCAAACTACCCATCGCCGTTGTCGGCGCCGGTCTGATTGGCAGGACCCACATCGATCGCGCACTGAAGAGCTCGAGCGTCCAACTGATCGGCATCGTCGATCCGACGCCGGAGGCCGCCGAGCTGGCACGTTCGGCAGGACTTCCCTGCTTCCCCGATCACCGCAGCCTGCTTGCCAAGGCCAAGCCGCGCGGGGTGGTGGTGGCGACGCCGAACGTGACACACGCGCAGATCACGATCGACTGCCTCGAGCACGGCGCGGCCGTTCTCGTCGAGAAACCGATCGCCGACACGCTCGAGGACGGGCGACGCATCTGCGAAGCCTCGCGTGCCAGCGGCCTGCCGGTCCTGGTCGGACACCAGCGTCGCCACAACCCGATCATGCGCAAGGCCAAGGCGATCGTCGGTGCCGGCACATTGGGCCGGCCGGTCAGCGCCACGGTGCTCTGCACATGGCTCAAGCCGCGCGACTACTTCGACGTGGCGTGGCGCCGTCAACAGGGTGGAGGACCCATCCTGATCAACCTGATCCACGACATCGACCTGATGCGCCACTTGTACGGCGAGATCGAAGGCGTGCAGGCTGCGGCCTCGAATGCGGTGCGCGGCTTCGACGTCGAGGACACCGCCGCCGTCGTGCTGCGGTTCCGCAACGGCGCGCTCGGCACGGTCACCGTGTCGGACACGACGGCAGCGCCGTGGAACTGGGACTTGAGCGCAGGCGAAGCGGAGCGCTTCCCGCGGCAGGACGTCAACGCGCATTTCTATTCAGGCACGGAAGGTTCCCTGACGTTGCCGCGCCTCGAACTGTGGCGCTATCGGCAGGACCAGGGGCCCGCCCAGGGTTGGCACGATCCATTGACCACGGAACGGACAGCCCTGCACATCGCCTGCCCGTACAGCGAGCAGCTGCGGCACTTCGCCGCAGTGGTCGAGGGCCAGGAAGAACCGGTCTGCTCGGCGTTGGACGGCTTCCGCACGCTGGAGGCGACCTTGGCGGTGACGCAGGCGGCGGTGACCGGCAGCCAGGTCCTGCTTCCCACCTAGGCAGCGCCGGCGCGTCCGTGTCGTTCGAAGAAAAAACCGCTCAACGAGACAAGAGCAGATGCCATGAACTACACATTCAACTTCGCCGTGCTGCTGCCGCACTGGGAGCTGTTTGCTCAAGGCTGCTGGCTCACGCTGAGGCTGTCGGCGATCGCGGTCATGATCGGCCTGGCCATCGGCCTCCTGACCGTGCTGGGCAAGCGCACCTCGATCGCGCCGGTGCGTTGGTTCGCCGAGGGCTACATCGAGATCATCAGGAACACGCCGTTCCTGGTGCAGGTGCTGTTCATCTTCTTCGGACTGCCGTCGCTCGGCGTCAGTCTCTCGCCGAACACGGCGGCCGTGCTGGCGCTGAGCCTGAACCTGGGTGCCTTCTCCGCGGAGATCATTCGCACCGGCATCGAGTCGGTCCCGCGCGGCCAGTTCGAGGCCGGCGCTGCGCTCGGTCTGAGCCCCTTCCAGACCTTCCGCCACATCGTCATCAAGCCGGCGCTGCGGACGATCTACCCCTCGCTGGCGGGGCAGTTCGTGATGCTGCTGCTCACCACCAGCATCGTCTCGTCGATCTCCGCCGAGGAGTTGACCTCGGTGGCGCAGAACATCGATTCGGCGACGTTCCGCAGCTTCGAGGTCTACATCGTCGCGGCGCTGCTCTATCTGGCGATGTCGACGATCTTCGCGACGATCTTCAAGGCGATCGATCGCGTGTACTTCTCCTATCCCACCAAGTGAGCGGCGACCATGATTCGCGACTTCACGCTGACGGAGTTCTGGGTCATCGCGAGCGGCCTGTGGGCGACGCTGCTGCTGTCCGCCATCGCCTTCGTCGGCGGAGGGCTGGCCGGGCTGGGCGTGGCGCTCGCACGGACGGCGCCGATGCGGGCGCTGCGCGTGGCGGCCGGGGTGTTCATCGACTTCTTCCAGGGAACGCCGATGCTGCTGCAGCTCTTCCTGGTGTTCTACGGATTGCCGGTGTTCGGGCTGAAGGTCAATGTCTGGGTCGCCGCCGCGGTGGGGCTGACGCTGCACGCCGGCGCCTTTCTCGGCGAGATCTGGCGCGGCGGCATCCAGGCGGTGCCGCGCGGGCAGTCGGAGGCGGCCGAAGCGCTGGGGCTGAACTACTGGACGCGCATGCGCTACGTCCTGCTGCCCCAGGCGCTGCGCATGTCGTTCGCGCCGACCGTCGGCTTTCTGGTGCAGTTGATCAAGGGCACGTCGCTCGCGGCCATCATCGGCTTCGTCGAGCTCTCGCGATCGGGCCAGCTCGTCTCCAGCATCACCTACAAGCCGCTGCTCGCTTTCGGGCTGGTCGCGGCGTGCTACTTCGCGATCTGCTTTCCGCTGTCGCGCTACAGCGCTCGCCTGGAGAAGCGCTTCGCCTTCGCGAACTGACCCATTCCCACAAGAACCGCGGACTTCCGCATCCACGCAAGGAGACAAACCATGCTTCCAGAATTCACCCGCCGTGCCGTGATCGCGATGTCGATGGCATTAGCGCTGACGGGCCCCGTGCAAGCGCAGAAGGTGGCCGACATCAAGAAGTCCGGCGTCCTGAAGGTCGGCGCGCAGGTCGCCCAGGTGCCATGGGGCTTCAGCGACAAGAACAACAAGCTGACCGGCTATGACATCGAATTCGCGGAGATGCTCGCGAAGGATCTCGGCGTCAAGCCCGAGTTCACGCCGGTGACGGTGGCCAATCGCACGGCGGCGCTGCTCACTGGCCAGGTCGACGTGCTGGCTGCGGTCGTCACGATCCTCCCCGACCGGCAGAAGGTCGTTCTGTTCTCGCGCCCCTATTCGTATCTCGAAACCGTGTTGATCGGCAAGACATCGCTTCCGGCGGTGAAGGGCTACACCGACCTCAAGGGCTTGCGCATCGGCGTGCCGCGCGGCAGCGTGCAGGACTCGGCCGTGACGCAGGCGAACACCGGCGCGACCATCCAACGATTCGACGACGACGCGGCGGCGGTGCAGGCACTGCTGTCGGGTCAGGTGGACCTGGCCGGCGCAGCGCACACGCAGCTCGGCTCGATCGCGCAGATCGCGGGGCCCGGCAAATACGACATCAAGCTCGTCCTGGCTCGCGGCTTCCAGGGCGCCGCCGTGCGTCCGGGCGAGCGCGAATGGGGGACCTACATCAACGACTTCATCGGCCGCAAGATTGCCAGCGGCGAGCTGGCTGCGCTCTACAAGAAGTGGATCGGCCAGGACATGAGCAGGGAACTGCCGGTCTCCGGCGAGACCGAAGCCGCCTTGCCTGTCGTCGTGGCGAAGTAGCCGCACAAACAGGGGCGACGACGATGATCCCGAAGGACTCCGGCATCGTGCCGGACCACGCCGTGCCGCACGCGCTCGGCAGCGAAACCATCATCACGATGGACAGCGTCAGCAAGTGGTTCGGCCCGATACGCGTGCTGACCGACATCAACCTGAAGGTGGGCAAGGGCGAGCGCATCGTCATCTGCGGGCCGTCCGGGTCGGGAAAGTCGACGACGATCCGCTGCATCAACCGGCTGGAGCCGTATCAGAAGGGCAGGATCGTGGTCGATGGCATCGACCTCGGTGCCGACGCGAAGAACGTCAATGCGGTGCGTGCCGAGGTCGGCATGGTGTTTCAGCAGTTCAACCTGTTCCCCCACCTCACGGTGCTGGAGAACTGCATGCTCGCGCCGATGAAGGCGCGCCGCATCCGCAAGGACGAGGCCGAGGCCACCGCGATGAAATACCTGACGCGAGTGCGCATTCCCGAACATGCGAGGAAGTACCCGGCACAACTGTCGGGTGGGCAGCAGCAGCGCGTGGCGATCGCAAGGGCGCTGTGCATGACGCCGAAGATCATGCTGTTCGACGAGCCGACTTCCGCGCTCGACCCGGAAATGGTCAAGGAGGTGCTGGACACGATGATCGGCCTGGCCGAGGAGGGCATGACGATGCTGTGCGTCACGCACGAGATGGGCTTCGCACGCAGCGTTGCCGATCGCGTGCTGTTCATGGACCGTGGCGAGATCGTCGAGCAGGCGCCACCCGATGAGTTCTTCACCAGCCCGAAGCATGAGCGGCTGCGCGACTTTCTCGGCCAGATTCTTCACAAGTAGGACCATGATTCCCCTTTCCCTGGCTCATCTGACGGTCCTCGATGTGGCACCGCCTGCGTTGTTCGACCTCGCGGCCGAAGCCGGCTTTCAAACGGTCGGCATCCGCGTCCTTCCCGCCCTGCCCGGTGCGGTCTCGTATCCACTGAGCTCTCCTGCGGTGGTCGAATGGCGCCGCCGCATGGTCGATGCCGGCGTCGGCGTCCACGACATCGAGTTCATACCGCTGACGCCGGAGGTGCGTGTCAGCGCCTACGCGTCGACCTTGGCGTTGGCCGCCGAACTCGGCGCCAAGCGGCTCAACGTGTCCGGCGACGACCCGGACTTCGATCGCCTGGCCGAGCGCTTCGCTTCGCTGTGCGATCTCGCGGCCGATGTCGGCATCGGAGTCGATCTGGAATTCATGCGCTTCCGGATCGTGGGCACGCTGCGGCAGGCGCTCGACATCATTGGCCGCGCCGGGCGCCCGAACGGCAGGCTGTTGATTGACCTGCTGCATCTGTTCCGCTCCGGGGGCACGGCGGAAATGTTGCGCGAGGTCCCTTCGAGTGCATTCGGCTCGGTGCAACTCTGCGACGCGCCCCTTGCCGATCCGACCGACGCGGGCATCGCGGACGAAGCGCGCCAGAGACGACTGTTCCCGGGTGACGGCGAATTGCCGCTGAGAACGCTCATGGACGCTGTGCCGCGCGACATCCCTGTGGCGGTGGAGGTACCCACCGGCGGCACCTATCCCGAGCTCGCGCCGTCGGAACGCGCCGCGAAGGCCTGCGCAGCGTCGCGCGATCTTCTCAAGGCTTGGCGGCCGTCGCGCTGATCGCCCACGCCACGCTGCGTCTGCACGATCGACCAGGCGCGTCATCGCATGCAGGTCCTCGCGCGCAGGCGAAGTTCCTGCCAATGGGTTTGCGGCCCTGCATGCGCTGCCTAGACTGCCCGTCAAACCCGGCGCGCAGGACCGGCAGTGCCGAGCCAAGGAGACACGATGAAATTCGATGGAACGGGCGGACGCGCGCCTCCCGCGGCACTGCTGGAAGTTCGCGGCGTGACGGTGCGCTTCGGCGGCGTGGTCGCGCTCGACGACGTCTCGTTCAACGTCCGATCGGCATTGACGTCAAACCGCGCTCATCACATTTCGCTTCTCCAGATCATCCCGGAAGAACGCATCGAGCTCGGCCCCCGAAGCTGCATCTGCAAGCCCATCGAATTCTCCCTGCTCCGCGATCAACCTCGCGGCCCGCATGAACGCCCCCCAGGCGGTCCGCGCGAGCGCACCGCCGACGCTCACCCGGCGCACGCCCAGCAGGGCCATGTCTGCCATCGTCAGTTCGCCAGCCGACCAGACGAGCACATTCACCGGCTTCGGTGCCGCGCCGGCGACCACGGCAGCGATCTGCTCGCGCGTACGGACGCCCGGCGCATACAGGCAATCCGCGCCCGCCTGTGCGTAGGCCCTGAGCCGCGCGATGGTCTCGTCGAGATCGGGCCTGCCGACGAGAAAGCATTCGGCGCGTCCGACCAGCAGCGTGTCGCCGCCCGCCTTGTCGATGGCGTTGCGCGCCGCACGCATCCTCTCGACGGCGGTGTCGATCGAATAGAGCGGACTCGCCGCATCGCCCGTCGAATCCTCGATCGACAGGCCGGCCACGCCCGTCTCGATTGCCAGGCGCACGCTTTCCGCCACGCCCGCGGCGTCGAGCGCGTAGCCATTCTCGAAATCGGCATTGATCGGCAGGTCGGTGCCGGCGACCATCTCGTGCAGGTGCGCAAGCGCCACGTCGCGTGAGCCGGAGGCATCGGGACGGCCCTGAGACCACGCGAAGCCGGAGCTCGTGGTCGCCAGCGCCTTGAAGCCGAGGCTTTGAAGAAAGCGAGCGCTGCCGATGTCCCACGGATTGGGAATGGCGAAGCACCCGGCCTCATGGAGTTGTCGGAAGACGCGCCGCTTGTCGGCGACGCTCGGTCGAGAGGGAGTCATGTGCAGTGCGCCGGTTGGATCGAAGACATTCGATTCTGCGTCTGAACAGGCGCGGCAGACCCAGCCCCACCCTCGCATCGCGTCGCCCGCATCGATCATCGACTGCGGCGTCTCGGCGTCGACTCGTCGCCAACCGGGAGTTCCGGTGCGATGACCACTTGTGCACCTGAAGCGCGATACTCAGGCCTTCCCGGCGAAGGGGCTCAGGGTGCGGTTCGCAATCCAAGCAGTGCGCTACGGCGAAGACGGACGAATCAGCCGCGTGCGCTGGAGCCGAACGTGGACATGGGGCGACCGTATCGGCTACGCCCTGTGGGTCGAGGCCGATGTCAGCGACGTTGCCGACGCAATCCTCGGGTTCCACACCGTGCATATCAAGCTGGAAGAAAAGGTCGGGCCGGCGCTTCAAGTCATCAGCAGGGATGGCGTCGAGTCCATCAGCGACGTTGAGCCGTCGCGCGACGGCGAGCGCCTTGCCGACCTGCCGCGGTTTTGAAGCGGCTCTTGCCGTCATCTTGGACAAGCTGGGGCGTCGCCGCGCGGCCAACCCCAAGGACTGGCAGGCGCGTCGCCGAGTCCACCCTCCGCTTTCCTCATCGGGGATGGCCCGCCAGGCGGGTCGCGCATGGCTCCTTTGGCCGATGCCGCACACCCTGGCGCTTCCTAAAGTGCTCGCACCGATCAACGGGCCCATCGAGGCCGATTCACGGAGCGAGCCCACCATGTCCTTGTCTCTCGACCCCACTTTCCGCATCTCCTTGCTGGAAACCATGATGCTGATTCGCGCCCACGAGGAGCGGCTGGCATCGCTGGCGACGCCCACGTCGCCCGGCACCTGTACCGCTGTGGGCCAGGAAGCTGCGGCCGCCGGCGTCGTGCGTGCGCTGCAGACGCGCGATCGCATCCTCACCAACCACCGCAGCGCGGGCCACCTGATCGCGCGCGGCGCCGATCCCGGCCGGGTGATGGCCGAGGTCATGGGCCGAAGCGACGGCTACTGCAAGGGCAAGAGCGGCTCGCTGCACGTGTCGGCCAGAGAGCTGGGCGTCGTGCTCACCTCCACCATCGTCGGCGGCGAGCTTTCGCTGGCGCCGGGCGTCGCGCTGGCTCAGAAGATGGGGCAACAGGAATCGGGGGGCATCACCACGGTGTTCTTCGGTGATGGCGCGGCCTGCGAGGGCATCTTCCACGAGTCGGTCAATCTGTCGGTGACCTGGCAGCTGCCCGTCCTCTACGTCTGCGAGAACAACCAGTGGCAAGCCTACGTGCGCCGCGACGAGACCATGCCCATCGAGCACGTCGCGGACTGGGTGCGCGGTCACGGCATCGCCTCGCGCACGGTGGACGGCAACGATGTCGAGGCGGTGCATGCCGCGGCCGTCGAGGCGGTGGCGGCCATCCGCTCCAACGGCAAGCCTTACTTTCTCGAGCTCACCACCTACCGCCAGCGCGGTCACTTCGAGCCGGACGACCAGGCCTATGTCGACAAGGCGGAGCTCGCGTCGTGGAAAGCACACGACCCGATCGCGCTGCTCACCGAGCGGCTGACCCAGGCGGGCGTGATCGCGCAAGGCGAACTGGCGCACCTGCGGCAGCGGGTGAACGCGACCGTCGACGCCGCGCTCGCTTTCGCCCAGAACTCGCCGTGGCCTGACCCGCGCGAACTGACGACCGATGTCTACGCCTGAACCTGGAGCTTCCATCATGCAAACGATCACCGTCTCCGATGCCGTCGGCCAGGCCCTGGCCGAAGAAATGCGCCGCGACCCGCGTGTGTTGATGTTCGGCGAGGGCGTGGCCACCAAGCGCCACGACCTCGTGGCCGAGTTCGGCACGCAGCGCGTGCGCAACACGCCGCTGGCCGAAGGCATCATCGCCGGCACCGCGGCCGGCGCCGCCGCCATGGGCTTGCGCCCTGTCGTGGACCTGCTGTTCGCGCCCTTCCTGACCTTGTCGATGGACGCGATCATCAACAGCGCCGGCAAGCTGCGCTACTTGTCCGGAGGGCAGTTCGAGTTCCCGATGGTCGTGCTCACGATGACCGGCGCCGGCTGGGGTGTGGGCGCACAGCACAACCACAACCTCGAAGCGATGTTCGTGCACGCGCCGGGGTTGAAGGTGGTGATGCCGTCCAGCGCCGCCGACTTCAAGGGCCTGATGAAGGCGGCGATCCGCGACGACAACCCGGTGCTGTTCTTCATGGACCTGGCGCTCGCCCATGTGCCGGGGCCGGTGCCCGAGGGTGAACATCTCGTGTCCATCGGCCGCGCGGCGGTGCTGCGCGAAGGCCGCGACGTGACGCTGGTGTCCTACGCGAAGACCGTCGGCCACTGCCTGCAGGCAGCGCAAGCGCTGCAGGAGCAGGGCGTGAGCGCCGAAGTCATCGACCTGCGCACGCTCAAGCCCATCGACGAAGCGACGGTGCTGGCCTCGGTTCGCAAGACCGGCCGGCTGATCGTCGTACACGAGGCGAGCCGCTTGTGCGGCGTGGGGGCGGAGGTGGCGGCCATCGTCAGCGAGAAGGCCTTTGGCGCGCTCACGGCGCCGGTGATGCGGCTGACCGGTCCTGATGCGCCTTCGGCATCGTCGTGGGTGCTCGAGCAGGCGGGCGTGCCACAGGCGGATGCGATCCGCGACGCGGCGCTGCGGCTGGTCAACACGGAAACGGTGGCGGCCTGACCCTGGCCCATTCCCCGCTGCAATGCGGCGGCGTGATCGCGACATCACGCCGCCGCGGCCCGTTCAGGATGTGTGCGACATGACTCCTGACGGGCATCGGCGCGCCACTTTGGCGTCGCCGTGACGGTCGGTGTCGGTCACCGACGACTCCCATCGTTGGCCGCGCCACGGGCAAAGAAGTCCGCGATCGCCCCAACTCCTCATGCCTCCGTCCAGCCCGATTCGAGGCCGCCAGCCCGGTTCGACCTCGATGGCGTGCTCGTCGACCTGGGTTCACTTCGACGGCCTGCCCGCAACGGCGATGAACTCCTGAGCGACCACTGCCTGTGGCCGCGCGCTTCCACGGGGCTCGTCGAGTCAGCGACTGCCGCGCCCGCGATCGCGTGACGCACCAGCCGTCGTGCCCGGCCCGATCTCACCGCGAAGCGTCGGCTTCGGTCGCCTTTCACCAACAACGCCGGTCACGACGCTGAAAGCTCGTGCCGCTTCGGTGAAAGACCACCACGAAGGACTGGTCGGAGTTTGATTTGGATCAAACTAGTCCATACAATGGACATAATTCTCACTAGACGGACATCCAGCCGTCATCCTCCAGGAGCGCTTTCATGAACCCCGAGATGTCCCAGACACTGACTCGCACCGGGCCGGGAACGGCCATGGGCAACCTGATGCGCCGCTACTGGGTGCCCGTCCTGATGTCCAGCGAGATCGCGGAGCCTGACGGCCCGCAGGTTCGCGTGCAGATCCTCGGCGAGAAGCTGCTGGCATTTCGGGACACCGAGGGCCAGCCCGGCCTCATCGACGAGTTCTGCTCGCACCGTGGCGTGTCGCTGTACTTCGGACGCAACGAGGAGAACGGCATCCGCTGCGCCTATCACGGGCTGAAGTTCCACCGCAGCGGCGAGTGCGTGGACGTTCCGTCGGCGCCGCAGGCGTGCAAGCACATGGGCATCAAGGCCTACCCGTGCATCGAGCGCGCCGGAATCGTCTGGGCATACATGGGTCCGAAGGACAAGCAGCCTGCGCCCCCGGATGTCGAGTGGTGCAACCTGCCGGCCAGCCATGTCTTCGTCTCCAAGCGGCTGCAGGAGTCGAACTACCTGCAGGCGATGGAAGGCGGTATCGACACGAGCCATGTCTCCTACGTGCACAGCTTCGAGGTCGACGACGACCCGATGCACCAGGGCACCAAGGCCAACGAGTACATCAAGGCCGACGGCAACGTCGTGTTCGAGATCGAGAAGACCGACTACGGCATGACGCTGTATGGCCGGCGCATGGGCGAGCCGGATTCGTACTACTGGCGGGTCACTCAGTGGCTGTTCCCGTGGTTCACGCTGATTCCGCCATTCGGTCCGCACTCGCTGGCCGGCCACGTGTGGGTGCCCATCGACGATCACAACTGCTGGGCCTGGAGCATCAACTTTCATCCGGACAAGCCGTTGTCGGATGAAGAACGCGCCAGCATGGAAGCGGGCAAGGGCATTCACTGCGAGTACGAGCCCGGCAGCTACCGGACCAAGGCCAACAAGGACAACGACTACCTGATCGATCGCAGGGCACAGAAGGAGAAGCGTTCTTACAGCGGCGTGTTCGGCTTCGCGGTGCAGGATTCCTCGCTGCAGGAAAGCATGGGGCCGATCCAGGACCACACCAAGGAAAAGCTCCTGCCCACCGACCGCGCGATCGTGATGGCCCGCCGCATGCTGTACGAGGCCGCCACGGCGCTCCAGCCGGACAGCGAGCCGCCGGCCATCAATGCCGATCAACAGCGTGCGAGAGCGGCCGGCGTGCTCTTGCCGCGCGACCAGAAGCCGCAGGAGTGGGCGAAGGTCCATCTCGTGGACGCCAAGAACCAGCCCGTGTACTCGGTCTGACCCTGCGCGGCACATCCAAAGGAGAGATTCATGTCCATCAAGTTGCCGCACCGCACGGTGCTGGCGTTCGCGATTGCCGCCGGATTGATCGCACCTGCATCGGCGGCCGACTGGGCGCCGACGAAGACGGTGCGCATCGTGGTCCCCATCGTCGGAAGCACCAACGACGTTCTGGCACGTCTCGTCGCGCCCGAGCTGCAGAAGGCGCTGGGCCAGACGGTGATCGTCGAGAACAAGGGTGGGGCAGGGGGCACCATCGGTGCGAACGAGGTGGCGAAGTCACCGCCCGACGGCCATACGCTGCTCGTCGGCTTCAACGGGCCCATCGCGATCAACCCGACGCTGTTCCCCAAGATGCCATACGACGCGCAGAAGGACCTGTCGCCGATCACGCTGGCGGTGATGTCTCCGCAGTTCCTGGCCGTGCACCCCAGCGTGCCGGCGAAGAACGTGAAGGAGTTCGTCGCGCTGGCGAAGAAGGGCGGCCTCTCGTACGCGTCCGTGTCCACCGGCAGCGCGTCGCACCTGACGATGGAGATGCTCAAATCGGCCGCGTCGGTGGACATCACGCATGTCCCGTACAAGGGTGCGGGCCCTGCCGTCACCGACCTGGTCGGCGGACAGGTCAACGCGGCATTCCTGGTACCGGGCAACATCACCCAGTTCGCGAAGGAAGGCAGGGCCAGGCTGATTGCCTCCACGGGGACCAAGCGGTTTCCGTCGGCGCCCGACGTGCCCACGATGATCGAGCAGGGATTTCCGGGCTTCGAAGCCGTTTCCTGGATCGGCTTCCTTGCACCGGGCAACACGCCCAAGCCGATCATCGACCGCTACCACAAGGAGATCGTCGCGATCCTCAACTCGCCTTCGGTCAAGCAACAGCTCGAGAAGATGGAGTTCGAAGTGGTTGGCGGTTCTCCGGAGCAGTTCGCGTCCTGGATCAACGCCGAGATCTCGCGTTGGGGCAAGGTCATCAAGGCCAACGGCATCAAGCCTGAATAGGGGTACGACATGACAAGGCTTGCCGACAAGTCGGCGCTCATCACGGGCGGCGGCGGCGGGATCGGTGCGGCTTGCGCGCGCATCTTCTGCGCGGAGGGCGCCGCGGTGACGCTGATCGACGCGAGCGCCGAGGCGCTCTCCCGAGTCGCCGAGGCGCTTGGTGCGGCGTTTCCCCGTGCCAGGGTCGCCACCTTCGTGGCCGATGTCTCGAACGCCGACCAGGCCGTCGAGGCCGTGCAGCATGCGCTGCAGGCGAACGGCCGGCTGGACATCCTGGTCAACAACGCGGCGATGCGCAACTACTCGGCCGTAGCCGACGCGCTGCCCTCGGAATGGCAGGCCATGGTCGGCGTGAATCTGATCGGGACTGCCAACTACTGCAAGGCCGCTTTGCCGGCGCTCCGGCGTTCCGGCAAGGGCAGCATCGTGAACGTCTCGTCCTGCTACGCCGTCACGGGCCGCAAGGGCATGGGCATCTACGACGCGACCAAGGCGGGCATGCTGGCATTGACCCGCACGCTCGCCTTCGAGGAAGCGGCTGCCGGGGTCCGCGCAAACGCCATCTGCCCGGGTTCCACGCTGACGGACTTCCATGTTGCCAAAGCGAAGGCAGCGGGCAAGAGCGTCGACGCACTGTCGAGCGAGCGACAGGACACATCCTTGCTCGCCCGATGGGCAAGGCCGGAAGAGATCGCGTGGCCGATCCTGTGGCTCGCTTCCGACGAGGCTTCGTTCATCACCGGCACGACCTTGCTGGTCGATGGCGGCCTGCATGTGATGTAGGCGGTTGGAAATGAGCGCATCCACCATCAGCGTGCGGGTTGCCCGCAAGACCGTCGAAGCCACCGACATCTGCAGCTTCGAGCTGGTCGATCCGTCGGGCAAGCCGCTCCCGCCGTTTTCCGCCGGATCGCACGTCGACGTGACGCTGCCGGGCGGTATCACGCGGCAGTACTCCCTTTGCAACGACCCTTGCGAAAACCACCGCTACCTGATCGGAGTCCTGAAGGATGCTGCCACGCGCGGCGGCTCGAAAGCCATGCACGAGCGGGTGAACGAAGGCGACGTGCTGGAGATCAGCGTACCGAAGAACCACTTCGCGCTCGCGCACCATGCGACGCGCAGCCTGCTGCTGGCCGGCGGCATCGGGATCACGCCGATCCTGTGCATGGCGGAACGGCTCGCCATCGCGAACTCCGACTTCGAAATGCACTACGCCAGCCGCTCGCGCGATCGCATGGCGTTCCACGATCGCATCCTGACATCGGCGTTCGCGTCGAAGGTTCACTTGCACTTCGACGATGGCCCCGCGGAGCAGAAGCTGCGCCTTGATGAACTGCTCGCCACGCCTGAGGAGGGAGTGCACCTCTACGTCTGCGGGCCCAAGGGCTTCATGGATGCTGTGCTCGGCACCGCTCGCGCCAAGGGATGGCCGGAGTCGCAGCTGCATTACGAGTTCTTCGCGGCAGCGCCGGTGAAGTCCGTCGACGATGAAAGTTTCCAGGTCAAGCTGGCCAGTTCGGGCCGCATCGTCGTCATCGCCAAGGACAAGAGCGTGACCGACGCATTGCGAGAAGCCGGCGTCGAGATTCCCACCTCGTGCGAGCAGGGCGTTTGCGGGACCTGCCTGACCCGAGTGCTCGAGGGGGAGCCGGATCACAAGGACCTGTACCTGTCACCCGATGAGCAGGCGGCCAACGAGCAGTTCACGCCATGCTGTTCAAGGTCGAAGTCGCCCATGCTCGTCCTCGATCTGTAGTCGCGCATGCCTCACGGATGGCAAACTTCAGCCGGCGACTGAAAGGACACGGGTGAAGGATTCCGAGTTGGTGGATCAGGTCAAGGCGGGGGACAGCGTTCGGGCAGTCGACCGGGCGCTGGACATCCTGCTTGCATTCAACGGCGAAGAAGGCGGTCTGACCGTGGCCGATCTCATCAAGCGTGTCGATCTGAGCCGCCCGACGCTGTACCGGCTTCTCAACACGCTGGAGCTCAAGGGCTTCGTGACGTCGTCCGGCGATCCGCAACGTTTCCGCCTTGGCCCGTCGGTGGCGCGCCTCGCTCACTCCTGGTCGACGAGCCTGAAGCTGTCGGACGTGGCCGAGCCCGCCATGCGTCGCGTGTGGAACGCCACGGAAGAAACGGTCGCCCTGTTCGTTCCGGACGGACTGATGCGCCTGTGCGTGGCCGAAATGCCGAGCCCTCAAGCCCTGAGCTTCAAGCGCGGGGTGGGCTATCGCGAGCGCTTGGTGGTGGGCGCAAGCGGGCGCTCCATCCTCGCCCACATCGAAGATCGAATCGACCTTGCGACGTATGCGGAAGGCCTCGACATCGATGTCGAGAAATACCGCACCGAGCTGCGCAGGATCCGAAGCCGCGGGTTCGCGGTGAGTCGCGACGAACTCATTCAAGGCGCCGTTGCCATCGCGGCCCCGATCCTCGATGGCGCCGAACAAGTCGTCGGGTCGCTGGCTGTCTTCGGTCCCTCCGTTCGGTTGCCTGAGGTGCGGGTGCAGGAGTTAGGGCGGCTGCTGGTTCGGGAGGTCGGCGACATCTCCGCGTCGCTGGGGAAGGTGCGGCCCACCGCATAGTTGGCTTCCCCGCTCGACGCTGGAACGACGGGTTGATGCCAGTGGGGAATCACGACCCGGCGTGACATTGTCCGCACTCGATGGAACACAGTCGTTCTGCCGCACGAAGGACGCACCTACCATGGTGCGACCGTGGCCGCGCCGCATCGCTGTCGAGACCAGGCGACGCGGCTGATGTGGGTCTCGGGAGCGCATGAGGTGCGAAACGTGATGGATCGTCACCTGTACAAAGGGTATCTCCTGTCCTGCAGGCCTCTGCAGATCAATGAAGCCCAGTTTCAGGCCCGCCTCATCATCACGGCGCTGGCCAGTGACAAGACGCGCGCCCAGCGGTTCGTTGACCTGGAGTGTTTCGAAAGCGAGAGCGAAGCGGCAGCCCGTGCCAAGGATGTCGGCATGAAGTGGGTGGACGAAAACGCAGACGCGGACAGCGCAACGACCGCATTGAGTGGCCGCGGAGGGTTGCCGCTCACGCCAAGCCGGACGTAGCAACTGGCGACGCGCCTGCTGCGAGCTGATCGTCACGCTCGCGGCCGGGCGACATTTCGTGAACACGTCACAGCGCGGTCCACAGAAGGGGGCCCGGCCCATGGCCGCTCGCGATAACCTCGCCGAGTGTCAGCAGTTGTAAATACGGTCGGTCCGCTTGGCCCCGCGTCGGCGATGGCCTCATGCGCCATGCCCCCCGGCACGCGGGTGGGCGAATTCGAGCTCCAGCAAGTGCTCGGGACTGGCGGCTTCGGCATCGTGTACCTGGCACTGGACCACTCGCTGATGCGGAAGGTGGCCATCAAGGAGTACGCACCACATGCCCTCGTCACCCGCGATGACGGGTTGATGTTGCGGCTACGTGCCACAACGGACACGGCATCCTTCGACGTCGGCCTGCGCTCGTTCCTCAACGAAGCGCGGCTGCTCGCGAGCCTGGACCATCCCTCGCTGGTGAAGGTCCACCGATTCTGGAAGGAAAACGGCACCGCCTACATGGCGATGCCCTACTACGACGGCAGAACCTTGAAGGAGTTGCGGGCAGAGATGGGCCGCGCGCCGGACGAGGTCTGGCTGCAGAAGCTCATCCATTCGCTGCTGGGTGCGCTGGAGGTACTGCACGCGCAGCGCATCTACCACCGCGACATCTCGCCCGACAACATCTTGATCCTTCCCGACGGGCGACCGATTCTGCTCGACTTCGGATCTGCCCGGCGTGTCGCCGGCGATGCGGCGCTCGGCCTCACCGCCATCATCAAGCCGAACTTCGCACCCGTCGAGCAATACGCCGACACGGCTGGAATGCCACAAGGTCCCTGGACGGATCTCTATGCGCTCGGGGCAGTCGTCTACTTCATGCTGAAGGGCGAAGCCCCATTGCCTTCGGTGGTGCGTGCCATGCATGGCGCGACTCCGCTGCTCTCGGCGCCTGACATGGCAGCCGCATACCAAGCCGTGACGCCTTCGTTCTTGCGGGTCATCGATTGGGCACTCGCCGTCAACCCGCAGGATCGTCCGCAGAGCGTGATGGCGCTGCGCCGCGCACTGAACGGAGAACTGTCAGTGCCGCTCCCGCAAGCCACCAGCCCGGGACGCTTCCCATCGACGCAGCCACAGCCCGTGACGTCAGACACGCACGCCGATGCGCTGCAGGGGGCCGGCGCGCCACCTGCCCGAGGCGCGCGGGTGCTCGTCGAGCGCAAGGCGGTTTTCGGCAAGGTGATCGCGATCGCAGCGCTTGCCTTGGCACCGGCCGTTCTCTTGATGGGGCACTTCGGCAAGCCGGCATCCGTGGCCAGCGAGGAGGAGATCGTTCGCACGCCCGCCGCCACCAGCGGCGGCCCCTCCCCGATCCAGGCGGTGACCGCCAGGGCCACCGTTCCCACGTCGACGCCGCGAGCGACTGTGTCCGTGCGGCAGCCAAAGGAACGACCACAGGAGGTGGCGCCGAGACCGATATCGGTGGCCAAGGCAAGCACACTGGATTCGTGTGCCACCAAGAACTTCGTCATGAAGGCCGTGTGTGTTCGACGCGCCTGCGGCGAGCCGCTGTTGCAACAACACGAGCAGTGCCGCCAATTGCGTGCTGAGGACGAAGCTCGCCTGCAGCTCGAGCTTGGCCGATGAGGGAGTGAGCATCCATGGGCATCGGTTGCTGCCGGGATGCTGAGATGAGGTTCGCCGGAGTCTTGTAGTTCTTGGGAAGGGAAATCGTCGCCCTGTGTTCGGGTGCTTTCCATCACGCCTGGGTAGACGGAGACTCGTTGCAGCCGGATGATCCTCGCCGGTTCCGCAGTTGGAGAACCTCATTCACCCAGGCGCCAAGTCTCCATGCATGGCATTGCCGTGCCAGAGATCGGATCCATGAAGTTCGTCGGTGGCACTCACCATGGCCAAGACGTGCCGATCGCTCTGCGGGTCGTCATCCACGCAACGGGCCGCCGCGGGGTCGAAGTGGACCACCTGCCGGCAGGCGGCGCGCCGGGCGGGGCGCCAAGGGCCATCCTTCCTGGCGGCTCCTGCAGGGAGTCGTACAGGGTGGTCGTCTGGCGCGAGCCCGATGGAAGAAAGACCAAGTTCCTCGCGCGCACAGGCTTGACTCATGATGAGATCGAGCGCATGGCGACCCGGCTCTTCATGGCGTCGTAGTCCGTTCGCCGAGAGCCCCGAACGCGCGCCCCTGCGCCGCGCGTCACCGCCGGGTGGCATGCTCCACACGCGACACCGCTGACTCGTTTTTGCCACGGCGAACGAAGTGCTGCGGACCGTGATCAAGTGCTGGCCTTGTGATCGCATGGTGAGCGCGCGTGATGGTGGAGGAGTACGCTCGGGAGAAACAGGTGGAACACCTCGAGGATCCCATGAGCGCCGCACTCCTGGATCGTGCCAAGCCGAACGATTCGCCGAAGTCCCTCAGCAAGCTGACGGAGCAGCAGCTCCTCGCCATGCCGGAGAGCGACTACATGTCCGACGCGCAGCTGGCGTTCTTCCGCGCGAAGCTTGAGTCGATGCGCGCCGAGATCCTCGCGCATGCCCAGCAGGCGACAGACGAACTGCGCGACGAAGTCACCGTCTTCGCCGACCCGGCCGATCGGGCAACGATCGAGGAAGAGCACAATCTCGAGCAGTGCACGCGCGAACGCGAGCGAAAGCTTCTCACGTCGGTGGCACAGGCCATCTCTCGCATCGACGCCGGTGACTATGGCTGGTGCGAGGAAACCGGCGACCCCATCGGCATCGCCCGACTGCTCGCGAGGCCCACCGCCAGCTGCACCGTCGAGGCTCAGGAGCGTCGCGAGGCGCGCCAACGCATGTTCGGCGCATGAGCGGCTTGCGGCAGCGTTCCATGAGTCCCCAACGAGGGCAGATTTGCGCGCCGACGGCGTGCATCTTCCCGGCCAGCGCAAGGAACCGCGCAAGTGTCGACAGGCTCGCCCGGCGCAGCACCCGGGGTGCCACGCCGCGGCAGAGGTGCTAACCTGCGCGGGCCCGCCGCGGCTGTCGCGGTGACCAAGAAGAAGTCCGGCCGTGCACTCCCCCGCGCCGACACCCCACCCGCCCTCAGCGATGCCGCTGCGGTTTGGCCCTGGCGGCCGGTTCGAGCTTCAGCCGGCCGAGCGCCGGTTGCTCGTCGATGGCAAGCCGGCGGTGCTCGGGGCCCGCGCGCTCGACCTGCTGATCGCACTCGCGGCGCAGCCCGACCACCTGTTGACGAAGAACGAGCTGCTCGACCGCGTCTGGCCGGGCCTCGTGGTCGAGGAGGCCAACCTGCAGGTGCAGATCGCCAACCTGCGCAAGTTGCTGGGTGCCGACGTGATCGCGACCGTGCCCGGGCGCGGCTACCGCTTCGCTGCGCGCGTGGACGGTGCCGCCGCGGCGCTGCCCGAGCCATGCAGTCCCACCAACCTGGGGGTCGAGCACGAGCCGCTGTACGGCCGCGACGACGACCTTGCGCTGGTGTGCGAGTTGGCGCGGGCCCATCGCCTCGTCACCGTGGTCGGCGCCGGCGGCATCGGCAAGACGCGCCTCGCCCAGGCCGCGGCGCGGCGGCTCTCCGACGACCATCTCGAAGGCGTGTGGCTGGTCGAGCTGGCGGCGCTCGCCGACCCGACGCTGCTGCCTTCGGCGGTGGCGCAGGCGCTCGGGCTGGGGCTGCGCGGCCAGCGTGCGCCGCTCGAGGAGCTGGTCGCCCAGCTGCAGGCGCGGCGCCTGTTGCTGCTGCTCGACAACTGCGAGCACCTGCTGGAAGGGGTCAGCCTGCTCGCGCAGGCGCTGCTCACACGCACACCCCAGGTTCACCTGCTCGTCACCAGCCAGGAACCGCTGCACGTGCCCGGCGAGCAGCAGTACCGGCTCGGGCCGCTCGGCGTGCCGGCCGAGGGCGAGCCCCTCGACGCGGCGGGCGCCCTGGCGTTCGGCGGGGTGAGGCTGTTCGTCGAGCGTGTGCGCGCGCTCGACCCGCGTTTCATGCTCGAGTCGCAGCAGGCCGCGGCGGTGGCCGACATCTGCCGCCAGCTCGACGGACTGGCACTGGCCATCGAGCTGGCGGCCGCCCGGGTGCCGGCGCTCGGCGTCCAGGGCGTGCGCGAGCGCCTGGAGGCGAGGCTGCGCATGCTCACCGCCGGCTCGCGTTTCGCGCTGCGCCGCCACCAGACGCTTCGTGCCGCGCTCGACTGGAGCCACCAGCTGCTCGACGATGACGAGCGCGCGGTGTTCCGCCGGCTCGGCTTGTTCTCGGGCGGCTGCACCTTCGAGGCTGTGCAGCGGGTCGCCGCCGACGAGCGGCTCGACGAATGGGCTGTGCTCGACTGCCTGTCGGCACTCGTCGACAAGTCGCTGGTGGTCGCCGACGGTGCCGACCCCCCGCGCTACCGGCTGCTCGAAAGCGCGCGCGCCTTCGCTCTGGAAAAGCTCGCTGCAGCCGGCGAGACCGAGTCCCTGACGCGTCGCCACGCCGAGTACTACGCGGCCCACTTCCGACGCACCGCCGACGCCCTGTTTGCCGGCACCGCCAGCGAGGACGCGCTGCTGGCAACGCGTGGCGCCGAGCTCGACAACCTGCGTGCGGCACTGTCGTGGGCGCTGGGCGATGCAGGCGACGCCGCCACCGCGGTGGCGCTGCTCGCGCACACGGCGCCGCACTACTACCTGCTGCCGTCGGTGTACGAGTGCGAGCGCTGGCGGCAGGCGCTGGCGCGGCGGGCACGCGGTGCATCGCTGTCGCCGAAGGAGCACGCCCTGCAGGACTATGCGCAGTTGATGTGGAGCCTGCGCAGCATGCGCCTGGCCAGGGTCGGCGACAGCATGCCGCCGCTGGCGGTCCCGGCGGCGCTGCGCCCGCTCGACGATCCGGCCCGCCAGGCGTATGCCGCGGTCGTGGCCGCGATGCCTGCCTCATTCCGCGGCGACGTGACCGCGGTGCGTGCGGCGCTGGCCGAGTACGACACCCTCGACCCGGCGCGCATCCCCACGTGGATCGCTGCGATGCGGCTGCACGTCGTGATCCGTGCCGACCACCTCGCCGACGAGGTGCCGGACCGCCGTGCCGAGGTGCAGGCGCTGCTGGACCGCGTGTGCGCCGGCGGCGACCCCGATGGTCGCACCGCCTTCGTGCTGCGCATGCACCTGGCGTTGGACAGCCTTCTGCGGGAACGCCACCACGAGGCGGCCGAGCGCTTCGCCGCGCTCGCCGAGCAGGGCCGCCGCCAGCGCCGCGACGCCTTCCGCATGTGCTGGGTGCTGGGTCCGTGCGTGATGGCGCTGGCCGAGATCGGCAGCCTCGACGCGGCGCGCCAGAAGGCGCTCGAACTGCTGCCCCTGCTGCAGCACACCGGCACCCGCAGCGACTATGCGCCGGCCATCGCGCTCGTCGCGGTGTGCCGCGGAAACGCCGCGGCCGCGGCCCGCATGATCGGCGCCGGCGACGCCGACCTGGCACGCAACGGCGGCAAGCGGATGCTCCCGGAGCGGCGCGCGTGCGCGCACGCGATGGCCCTGCTCGAAGCGACCGCCACGCGCGCGCAGATCGACGCCTGGCTCGCCGAGGGCGCATTGCTCGGGGACCAGGAGTTCGAGCGGCTGGTGCAGCAACTCTGAACTGGATCGGCTCGTGGGTCCCAGCTCGCAGCCCTGGGCGACATCGTCGCGCGCCTCCAGGGCGAAGTGGCCCAGGAGACGCTGGAATGCTTCGCGGGCTTGTCGCGGTCCGAGTCGGAGCGCTGCTCGAAGAGCAACAACGTCCGCAGGCATTCCGGCCGTCAGTGAGTTGCAGGCATCAGCGCGCGAGGAACCGCAGCGCCCTGGGTACGAAATCGGCGTGGTACTGGAAAACGCCGCCGTGGCCCGCATCGGGATAGATGACCAGGCTGCTGTTCGGCAGCCGCAGCGCAAGATCGCGCGAGTTGGGTGTCGGGACCATCCGGTCGTCGTCGCCATTGACCACGAGCACCTGCTGCCTGATCACCGAGAGTCGACGGGCCTCTTCCGGCCCCACGCGCCGAGCGCCTGAAGCTGCGCCACGTAGGCACGCACGGCGATGTCCTTGTCGCGGCCTCCAGAACGCTCGTTGAGCCGCGCCAGGAACGCCTTGCCGGCTTCGATGCCGGCCGGCGTGCGGGTGAAGAACAGGTACTGCTTCGGGTCCTGGCCGGTGACGAGGCCCCCGCATCAGGTCGAAGTTCGCGACGCCGGCCACCGCGCTGATGCCTTCGCCCCCGGCCGGGCCGGTTCCGGCCAGGATCATCTTGCGGACGAGCCGCGGTTCCTTCAGCGCGATCTCCTGCGCGATCATTCCGCCCATCGAGAAGCCGAACAGGTCGACCTGCGCGAAGCCCCTCGCCGTGATGAAGGTGATGGCGTCGTCCGCCATCTGCTCGATCGAGTTGGCCGGCGCTCCCGTGGACGCACCGACACCCCGGTTGTCGAACACGATCACGTGCTCGACCGGCCAGGTCGGTTCGTCAGCTATCGCATCTGCACGACGACCTTGCCCTTGGAGCGCCCCAGGGCGAGGTACTCCAGTGCCTCCTTGGCCTGCTCGAAGGGAAACACCTTGTCGATCACCGGCCGGATGCGCTGCGTCTCGAGGAGCTTGCCGATCTGGGCGAGCTGATCGCCGTCGGGGCGGGCAAACAGGAAGGAGTAGTCGACGTCGCTCTTTTTCGTCAGGCGCATGATCTTGCGGCTCATCAGCGCGAACACGAACCTCAGCACGACGTTGAGCCGGCGAGCGCGAGCGAATGCGACGTCCAGCGGCCCGACCAGCGAGACGATCCGGCCACGCGCATTGAGGATGCCGATGGACTTCTCGATCGTGTCACCCCTGACGGTGCCCAGCACCGCGTCGTAGCCGCGCAGCACCGCCTCGAATTCCTGCTTCTTGTAGTCGACGACCTCGTCGGCGCCCAGGCTGCGCACCAGGTCGACATTGCCCGTGCTGGTGGTCGTGCCGACCCTGGCGCCCAGGACCTTGGCCAACTGGATGGCGAACGTGCCGATACCGCCGGAGCCCGCCGGGATGAACACCTTCTGCCCCGAGCGCAGACCGATGCGCTCCTTCAGCGCCTGCCACGAGGTCAACCCGACCATCGGGATCGATGCCGCCTGGACGAAGTCCAGGTTCGCCGGTTTCAACGCGGCGGCGCTTTCGCGGACCACCGCGAACTCGGCGATCGAACCCGTGCCCTGGTCGAAGATGCTGGCGAAGACCGCGTCGCCGACCTTGAACCGGGTCACCTGACTGCCGACTTCCGTCACCACACCGGCCAGATCGCTGCCCATCGTGGCCGGCAGCTCGAACTTCACGACGGCCTTGAAGATGCCGGTCGGAATCATGTTGTCGATCGGGTTCACGCTCGCCGCGTGAACCCGGACCAGCAGTTCGTCGGCCTTCAGGGTGGGGCGTGGCACCTCGGCAAAGCCGATCTCGGGTGACTTGCCATAACGTTTGAAGGTGAGTGCTTTCATGGGGGTCCGTGCGGCTGCGGCGAGTGCGATGGGCACAATGATGACGAGCATCATCTTAAAAGTCAAGCTTTGATGATGTTCGACATCAATGTATAGTCCGACCAACAGGACGAGCACCCCGGTAGCGCAGACAGACATGAAAGTCACCAAGGCACAGGCGCAGGCCAATCGGGCCCATGTCGTCGAGACGGCGTCCGAGCTGTTTCGCGAGCGCGGCTTCGACGGGATCGGCGTTGCCGATCTGATGGCTGCAGCGGGCTTCACCCACGGCGGCTTCTACAAGCACTTCGGCTCCAAGGCCGATCTGATGGCGGAAGCGATGGCCTGCGGCATCGCGCAGACCACCGCGCTGTCCGAAGGGGTGGGTGCCTCGGAGTTCGTCGAACACTATCTGTCACGCGAGCACCGGGACGCGCGCTCCACCGGCTGCACGATGGCCGCACTCGGGGCCGACGCCGCACGGCAGTCGGAGTTGGTCCGGGTCGCGTTTGCGGACGGTGTCGAGAATCTGGTGGCAACGCTGATTCGCAAGAACGGCGCGTCAGCTGCCGCTGACGCTGCCCAGGCGCGATCCTGGATTCTCGACACGCTGGCGCACGCAGTGGGTGCGCTCGTCCTGTCGCGGGCCTGCCCGGACGATTCGGCACTCGCCGATGAATTCCTCGCCGCCGGCCGCGCCGCGATCCTCGAGTCGCTGCGGCCGAAACAGGCCACGAAGGCCGCGCCGCGCAGGAGAAGCGCGGGCTGAACGGTCAATGAGAATCGCCTTGCCAAATCAGCCGGGTACGGCCTGCGGCGCAGGCAGGATCGAGACCCCTTGCTTGAGCGCCGCATTCCTCTGCGCATCGAGCGCCCGCTTGAAGGCTTGCCGCTCTTGGAGCCGCTCCCAGTAGGCCGCTACCGCCGGTGTAAAGCGCGAGGAGAGGTCAAGATAATTCGCGAGCATGAGCGCGTAGCCGACGGATACATCCGCTGCAGTGAAGCGCCCAGCGCACAGGTAGTCCTCTTCCGCCAGCCGCACTTCCAATGTCCGCAGACGCGCCAGGAACCACTTGGCATAGTCCTCTGCCACGACAGGCTGACGTCGCTCTTCCGGTTCGAAACGCGAGTAACGCAGCACCAGCGTTTGGGGAAAGGTCAGCGTGGCTTCTCCGAAATGCAGCATGTTGAGGTAGCTGCCGTACTCCGGCTCGGCGGGCTCGACCTGCATCGGGGTGGGTCGCTTCAACGAGCAGAGATACTGGCAGATCGCCGCCGATTCGGTCATCCGGGTATCGCCGTGAACCAGGAGCGGGATGGTGCCCAACGGGTTCAGCGCGAGAAAGTGCCGGGCGTGTTGCCGAGGCGGGAAAGCAAGCATGACCAACTCGTAGGGCAGGCCCAGTTCCTCGAGGGCCCAAAGGCCCCGAAACGAGCGGGCACTCACGCAGTGATAGAGCTGGATCATGGCGTCAGCCACCTCGCGATCAACGGAGATAGGCCGAGTCAGGCCGAGGCGTCTGGCGATGGTGTTGGACCAGCCGAGGTCGAAGCCTTCGCAGAAACATACGCTGCGGTCGCGGCCAAGCTGTTCGCGATGTCGATGTCACTTTCGACGACGCCGATCGGAAGCACGACAACCCCGTCCTCATCCGCCACAAGGCGTTGCCCAGGCATGAACGTGACGCCTCCGAACGCCACCGTAACGTCGGCTTCCCCCAGGCCGCCGATGTCCGCGCGGCGGGGTGCGGTGCCCAGTGCCTTCACGCCGATGTCCATCGTGTCGAGCTCTGCGCGGTCCCGTATCTGGCCATGCACAACAACGCCGGCCCAGCCGTTGCGGACTGCGAGCCTCGCCATCACATCTCCGAACAGCGCGCGCCATTCCAGACCGGCGCCATCGATGACGAGCACCTGGCCGTGGCCCGGCTGGTTGATCATGTCCCGCAACACACTGATGCCATCACGATAACGAGCGGTGCGGATGCTGCCCGCAAAAGCCCTGCGCCGACCGAAGCCGACGAATGGCAGTTCGCATACATGCACCTCTGCAGAGGCGTCGCAAAGATCGGTGGTCTTGAAGCTCATCGCGCGATGGTAGATGCCCGGCGAGGTTCGTGGATCACCCATCGCTGCATAGCCCGCATGCCATGCCGCGATGGCGGCGCCGCATGCCTGGCCGCGATAGCACTTCGGCGCCCTAGACTATGCGGAGCCAACTCGGCCCGAGAGGAGCCCCGTGCATCGCATCGACCCGGTCAGTCTGCAACTCTTCCTCGCGGTCGTTCGTGAGGGTTCGATCAAGCGAGCTGCGGAAACGGAGCACATTGCTCAGTCGGCACTCAGCCGTCGCATGGCCGATCTCGAGCATTCGTTGGGCGTGCCACTGCTGTCGCGATCGCCAATGGGAGTGCAGTTGACCGAGGCTGGCGCGAGAGCCCATGCCTTGGGCCAGCGTCTTAACGCGGACATCGAGGCCTTCGTTCGGGAAGTCCGCTCGCTGAGCGGCGTCGTGGCGGGTACGGTCCGATTGTTTGCCAATCCGTCCTCGGTGGTCGGCTTCCTGCCGGAGAAGCTGCAAGCGTTTCGAGCCGCTTACCCAGAAGTGGAGATCGCACTTCAAGAACGTTCGACGAGCGAGATTCTGAGGGCCTGCCTCGACGACCGGGCGGACGTCGGCGTTGGTGCGGCCGTCGCGGAAACCCCGCGCGGCATCGAGTCCTGGCATTTCGCCGATGACCCGCTGATTGTCGTCTTGCCACCCAAGCATCCGCTGGCACAGCAGCGGAAGCTTCGCTTCACCGACGTGGTGAAGTTCCCGCTGATCGGCATGTCGGTGGGCGGCGCGCTCGACACTTTCCTGCAGGAGAAGGCCGAGGGCCTGCACCTGACGATCTACCAACCGGTGGGCGTCGCGAGCTACGACGCTGGCTGTCGCATGATCGAAGTCGGCCTGGGGATCGCGATCATGCCGTCCAGCGCAGTGTCGGCCTACGCGGGCACCAAGCGCTTCGTTCGACGGCCGCTCGACGAGCCGTGGAGGGATCGATCGCTGCGCGTCTATGCGTTGCGCAAGTCGTCACGCCTTCGCGCAGTCGAAGCGCTTCTGGCCACATTGGGAATGCCGGGGCCTGATTAGGGCCTGTTAACGCTATGGGAGGCCTCGCGCCGGCACCGGCCTTGCGGGTGATCTCAGCAAAGCGGCGCCCGCCGCGTTGCGAATGCTCCCCGTAGACACCGCTACGGCTGCGCTTCGCGCCTTGCGGGCGGCGCTTTGCTGAGTCACGCGAGGCCTCCCAAGCGTTAACAGGCCCTGGCCGCAATATCGCCGGCGGCGATAGCCCGATTGCCGCATCAGCACTGCCGATTGCGGCCCGGCCCACCTAGAGTGCCTGTCAAGGAGACCCCCTCATGGCACTCATCGACTTCTCGGGCCGCATTCTCTTTCTCAGCAACAACCCGCAGATCATCGAGCGGCAGTTGGCAGGGGAGGACTTCGCGCTCGTGGACGCCGGCGCGCTGAGGGATGACGTCTCCACTGACGAGATCACGCCGGTACATGTGCTGACGGTGTGGGACGACCGGCTCGGACGTGTTCCCTACCTGGGCTTCGCTGCAGGCGGCCGCAATCCGATCGGCATCGACGCGGTGAAGAACGGGGGCTTCTCGGTCACCGTCGCAGGCAAGCGCTATGGCAAGGGCTCGTCACGCGAGCACAGCCCGCTCGCGGAGCGGTCCGCGGGCATCCGGCTGGTCATTGCGGAAAGCTTCGAGCGCATCTACCGCCAGAACGCCGACAACATCGGCCTGTTCACCTCCACGGACTTCAGCCTCGTCGAGCGGCTGCAGAGCGGCGATGCCATCGACCTGGAGGAACTGGTCGCCTCGCGCGACGCGCTTGCCGCCGCGATCCTGCGCCATGGCGGGTTGCTGCGGTATGGCCGCGAGCGCATGCGGCACATCATGCCCAGTAGCTCGAAGGACTCGTATCCCCGCACGCTCGCCGACAAGATCCTGGCGCGGCATCTGGTCGCTACGCTGGACGCCGACGCCACCCAACTACACCCTGGTGCGGGTGCCTTCGTGCGCGCCGACTGGCGCTTCATGCATGAGGCTTACACCGGCATGTGCGCCCACATGCTGCACAGCGCCTTCGGCCGCCCCCTGACGCTGCATGAGCCGCAGGGGATTCTCGCGTTCGAGGACCACATGTCCTATATCCATCGCAGTCCCGCGCACATCAGCCGGGGGCTGATTCCGGCCATGAACCACTTCGTCGCCGAGCACCGACGATTCGTGGCCGACTACGGGCTGCGCGGCCATGGTGCGCTTCCGGGCGGGGAAGGCAGCGAAGGCATCTCGCACCCGATCCTGACCGAGTTGCACGCGCTCCCCGGGCAAGTGGTCGTCGGCACGGACTCGCACACGACGCACAGCGGTGCGCTGGGCTGCATCGCCTTCGGGGTGGGCAGCACGGAACTCGCCAATTCGCTGGTCACAGGTGCTGTGCGCATCACCATTCCTCGTTCCCTGCGCATCGAGCTCACCGGTCGCGTGCCCGCCGGCGTCACCGCCAAGGACATCGTGTTGCACTTGCTGGCAACCCCTCGCATCAAGGCGGGTGCCGGCGTGGGCAAGGTGTTCGAGTTCGCCGGCGACGTGGTCGCACTGATGTCCACCGATGAGCGGGCGACGCTCACCAACATGACGGCCGAACTCGGCGGCTTCACCGGCATCGTGGCGCCCGACGCGGAAACCGTGCGCTTCTTGCGCGAGCGACGCGGCATCGAAGTCACCCTCGAGCCGTGGATGTGCAGCGACCCCGGTGCAGACTACGCCGAGACCATCCGCGTCGACTGCTCGAACCTGAGCCCCATCGTCGCCAGCCCGGGCGATCCAGGCAATGGCGTGGCACTCAGCTCACTCGACACCCGCCCCGAGATCAACATCGCCTACGGCGGTTCGTGCACTGCCGGCAAGCGCGAGGACTTCGACCGCTATCACGAGGTACTGGCGTGGGCCGTGGCGCACGACCTGCGTGTGAAACCCGGCGTCAAGCTGTATCTGCAATTCGGGACCACGGCGGTTCGCGACTACTGCATCCAACAGGGATACCTCCAGACCTTCGAGGCGGTCGGCGCCGAGATCCTGCAGCCGTCTTGCGGTGCCTGCGCCAACTTCGGGCCCGGCGCCTCCAGCGACAGCGAGCAGGTGACCATCAGCGCGATCAATCGCAACTTCCCCGGCCGTTCCGGCCCGGGCAAGGTCTGGCTCGCCAGCCCGCCCACGGTGGTCGCAAGCGCGATTGTGGGCGAGATCGTTTCGTTCGAAGAGCTTCGCGGCCGCCACGCGGCCTGATTCCGCCGTACCTCTGCACGCAAAAACCAGTCAGGAGACATCGATGCGCTTCTTCCTATCCGGCCGGTGGGCCGTTATTTCAGCCTGTCTGGCCTCGTTCGCCTGTGCCCCCGCCTCGTACGCGCAAGACACCAGGCCTCTGCGCGTCATCGTGCCCAATCAGGCCGGCTCGGGAGTCGACACCATTGCACGTGCCATGAGCAACGCCATGGCCTCTACGTTCGGCCGATCGGTGGTGATCGAAAACCTGCCGGGATCGGGCGGGATGACCGGCACGGTCCAGATCGTCAATGCGCCAAAGGACGGCTCGGCGATCGGCATCGTCTCGTCCAATCACGTGATCAATCCCTTCATCTACAAGAAGATGCCCTTCGATTCGATCAAGGACATCACGCCGATCACCGTGATTGCCTCAGGCCCGGTTGTTCTTGTCGTCAATCCGGACCAGGTGAAGGCCAAGACGACCCAGGAGTTCATCGCCGAGTTGAGGGCGAAGGCCAAGGAGTTCAGCTACGGCTCGGCCGGCAACGGCACCGTGCTGCACCTGGCCGCGGAGTATCTCAACAGCGAAGCCAAGATCGACGTCACCCACGTTCCCTACAAGGGGACGGGTGCGCTGACGGCCGATCTCATCGGTGGGCAGGTGCAGTACGCCATGCTGCCGCTCTCGACCGCGTTGCCGCATGTCAAGGCAGGCAAGTTGCGGGCGATCGGGGTCTCGAGCACGAGCCGCAGCTCAGCGCTGCCAGATGTACCCACACTGGCCGAGAGCGGTCTTCCCGGCTTCAGCTTCGATGCCTGGATCGCCGTCATCGGACCGGCCGGCATGCCGAGCAACGTCGTGAACGAGACCTACAGCAAGCTCAAGGCCGTGCTGGCGACGAGGGAAGTGCAGGAGGCGATCCATCTGCAAGGCATGGAGATCGTCGGCAACACGCCCGCGCAGTTCGGCCCGCTGCTCGTCAGTGAACTCGAGAAGCACGGCCGCCTCGTCAAGCGGTCTGGCGCAACGGCGAATTGACGCGGCAATCGTCCCGCCTAGGAGATCTGCGCATGACCCCGTCTTCCCCCGTTTCGCTTGCCGACAAGTACGAACTCCCCAAGGGCCGCGTCTTCATGACCGGCACTCAGGCTTTGGTGCGCCTGATGCTTGCGCAGAAAGCGCGTGACGAGGCGGCTGGCCTGAACACAAGCGGTTTCGTCTCCGGTTATCGCGGCTCGCCGCTGGGCTCGGTGGACCAGGAGATGTGGAAGGCGAAAGCGCATCTCGAAAGGAACAACGTCGTCTTCACGCCGGGGCTGAACGAGGAGCTCGCGGCGACCGCCGCCTGGGGCACTCAGATGGTGAGCCTGGACCCGAAGGCCAAGGTCGAAGGCGTGTTCGCGATGTGGTACGGCAAAGGCCCCGGCGTCGACCGAAGCGGTGATGTCTTCAAGCACGCCAACATCGCGGGCACATCGAAGCACGGCGGCGTGCTCGCGATCGCCGGCGATGACCACACCTGCAAGTCCTCGACCCTGCCACACCAGAGCGAGCAGGCGTTCATCGCAGCGATGATGCCGGTGCTCAACCCGTCCGGCGTGCGCGAGTTCATCGAATTCGGCCTGCACGGCTGGGCGATGTCGCGCTACTCGGGCTGCTGGGTCGGCTTCAAGTCGATCGCCGACACGATCGAGACCTCCTCATCCTTCGAGATCGACCCGATGGCGGTCGAGATCCGCATCCCCGACACGTTCCTGGTGCCGCCGCAGGGCTTCTCGATCCGCTGGCCCGACCCGCCGATGGAGCAAGAGCGGCGGCTGATGCATGAGCGCATCTACGCGGCGCTGGCCTACGTGCGGATCAACCGGCTCAACCGGCAGCTGTGGCATGCCCCTCAAGCCAGGCTCGGCATCGCCACCACCGGCAAGAGCTACCTCGATACGCGAGAGGCGTTGGACCTGCTCGGCATCGACGAGCAGGCAGCGCGCCAGCTCGGCCTGCGGCTGCTGAAGATCGGGGTTCCGTGGCCGCTGGAGCCCGATTGCATTCGGGAGTTCGCGCAGGGCCTGGACCAGATCCTGGTCGTCGAGGAGAAGCGTCCGATCATCGAGTCGCAGATCAAGGATCAGCTGTACAACGCACCCTCGCGTCCGAAGGTGGTGGGCAAATTCGAAGGCGCGGGCGAGTGGGCGGGCATGCAAGGGGCCGGCTTCGTGCTGGCGCCCAGCGGCGAGTTGACGCCGGTGGCGATCGCGCATGCGATCGCCGACCGCATCGTCAAGGTGTTCGGCGAATCGGCGTTGGGCGAGGGTGGCCGCGCGTTCCTGGCCAGCAGCGCTGCGGCGACCGCGGGCGTCGACCCGACCTTGCCCGTGCGGCTGCCGTTCTTCTGCTCGGGCTGCCCGCACAACACCTCCACCAAGGTGCCGGAGGGCTCCAAGGCGATGGCCGGCATCGGTTGCCATGCCATGGCCACGTGGATGGATCGCAGCACATCGCTGATCACGCAGATGGGCGGCGAAGGCGCGGCCTGGATCGGCCAGGCGCCGTTCACCGCCAGCGAGCATCTGTTCGTGAATCTCGGCGACGGCACCTACAACCACTCGGGCTCGCTCGCGTTGCGCGCTGCCGTGGCGGCGAAGGTGAACGTGACCTACAAGATCCTGGCCAACGACGCCGTCTCGATGACGGGCGGCCAGCCGATCGAAGGCGGGCTCAGCGCCATCGACATCCTGCAGCAGGTGGCCGCCGAGGGTGTGGCGCACCTCCATCTGGTATCCGACGATCCGGCAGCCTGGCAGGCCATGGGCGGCATTCCGAAGCACACCGTGGTCAGTCACCGTGATCGGCTGGACGAGGTTCAGCGTGAGCTGCGGGAGAAGAAAGGCGTGTCGGTCATCGTCTATGCGCAGGTGTGCGCGGCAGAGAAGCGCCGGCGCCGGAAGAAGAAGGAGCTGGTCGATCCGCCGAAACGCGTGGTGATCAACGAGGAGGTCTGCGAGGGCTGCGGGGACTGCGGCGTGCAGTCCAACTGCGTGTCGGTGATGCCCTTGGAGACCGAGCTCGGACGCAAGCGCACGATCGACCAGAGCTCATGCAACAAGGACTACTCCTGCGTGAAGGGCTTCTGCCCGAGTTTCGTCACGGTCGAGGGCGGCCAGTTGCGCAAACCGTCGAAGCGCGCGGCCGGCGCCCCCGCCGAGCTGCCTGCGCCGGTGCTGCCCACGCTGAGCCGGCCCTACAACGTGCTGATCACGGGCGTCGGCGGGACCGGCGTGGTGACGATCGGCGCGTTGATGGGCATGGCCGCGCACATCGAGAGCAAGGGCGTTGTGATCCTCGACATGGCGGGTCTGGCGCAAAAGGGCGGAGCGGTGATGTCGCACGTGCGGTTGGCCGCGCACCCGCAAGCCATTCACAGCGCCCGCGTTGCCATCGGTCAGGCCGACCTGGTGCTCGGCTGCGACCTGATGGTGGCCGCCAGCAAGGACACGCTGGCCGCCATCGACAAGGCACGCACCGTGGCGGTCGTGAACACCGATGTCGCGCCGACCGGCAGCTTCGCGCAGAACCCGGATTGGCAAGCCCGGCCCGAGGCGCTGCTGAAGAAGGTGCAGGACGCCGTCAAACGCACGGACACTGTCGATGCGTCGCGCATCGCGACGGCGTTGATGGGCGACGCCGTCGCGACCAACGTCTTCATGCTCGGCTTCGCCTGGCAGAAGGGCCTGATCCCGCTGCAGGAGGCATCGCTGCTGAAGGCGATCGAGCTCAATGGCACGGCCGCCGACATGAACAAGGCCGCGTTCGCATGGGGCCGGCAAGCGGCGCTCGACATGGCCACGGCGCGTTCCGCAGCCGGTCTCGACAAGAGCGCCACGATCGTCATGATGCCGCCCCGCACGCCGACGCTCGAGGCGCTGCTGGCGGATCGCATGCAGCGCCTTGCCGCCTACCAGGACGCGGCGTATGCCGAGCGCTACGGGTCGTTCGTGCGTGACGTCGCACAGGCCGAAATGGCCGCGGTGGGCACCGACCGGCTGGCGCGCGAGGTGGGTGTGAGCCTGTACAAGCTGATGGCCTACAAGGACGAGTACGAGGTCGCACGCCTGTACGTCGACTCAGGCTTTTTCGAGAAGGTCGGCCGCCAGTTCGAGGGCGACTACCACTTGAGGTTCCATCTCGCGCCGCCGCTGCTGTCCAGGAAGGACGCGAGCGGGCACTTGATCAAGCGGCAGTATGGCCCGTGGGTGGTGACGGCATTCAAGTGGCTCGCGAAGGCCAAGGGCTTGCGGGGCACGGCGCTCGATGTCTTCGGCTACACGCAGGAGCGGCGCGCCGAGCGCGCGCTGATCGGCGAGTACATGCAATTGATGCGGCAGGTCGTCGGCAGGATCACCGCCGAAAGCGCTGCCACGGCGCTGGAACTTGCACGCCTGCCGCAGACCATCCGCGGATTCGGCCACGTGAAGGACGAGAACCTGGCGGCGGCGCGAATCCGTCAGGCCAAGCTGCTCGAAACACTGGACGTGCCAAGCCCGGCGGCGCGGGCGGTCCAAGCCGCGTTGGCGAAGTGACGAGCTGCGATGAACCCAACGGACACCGACCATGAGTGAATACATCGCCCCCCTGCGCGAGATGCCCGTTCCTCGAACTGTTCGGGATCGTCGCCGGAGGCTGGCAGATGGGCCGCTCGGCGCTCGCTGCCAGCCGGCTGTTGGGACAAGGCGACGATGGCACGGCTTTCCTGCGGACCAGGATTCTCACGGCGCGGTTCTGTCGCGGGTCAGCGGACTTGCGAGCATCGTGGCGCTTGTGTCCGAGGCGGCGCTGGCGATGGCGGATGACAAGCTGCAGCGTCATCACCAACGCGCCATTCGACGACGGCCGGCGCTGACGGCGCATCATGCAACTTCTTCAGGAGCCACAAACCATGACCTCCCGCGACACCTTCGTCGTCTCCGCCGCGCGCACCGCAATCGGCACCTTCGGCGGCACCCTCAAGGACGTGCCTCTGGCTGATCTGGCCACCCTTGCTGTCAAGGCCGCGCTGGAACGCAGCGGCGCACCACTGGACGCCATCGGTCACCTGGCGATGGGCAATGTGATCCCCACCGACCCACGCGATGCCTACCTCGGCCGCGTGGCTGCGATGCAAGCCGGCCTGCCGCAGGAGGTGCCGGCGTTCAACGTGAACCGGCTGTGCGGCTCTGGCCTGCAGGCCATCGTCTCGGCCGCCCAGGCCTTGATGCTCGGCGACTGTGAGGTGGCAGTGGGCGCCGGTGCCGAAAGCATGTCTCGCAGCCCGTACCTCGTGCCGGCGATGCGCTGGGGCGCGCGCATGGGCGACGCGCAGATGCTCGACTACATGCTGCAAATCCTGCACGACCCGTTCCACAAGATCCACATGGGCATCACGGCCGAAAACGTCGCCGAGGCGCACGGCATCACCCGCCTGCAGATGGACGAGTTGGCCGCAGAGAGCCACCGCCGCGCTGCCGCGGCGACTGCCGCGGGCCACTTCAAGTCGCAGATCGTGCCGGTGCCCATCACCACCCGCAAGGGCACGGTGATGTTCGACACCGACGAGCACGTGAAGCCGGACACCAGCGTCGAAACGCTGGCGAAGATGAAGCCGGCGTTCAAGAAGGAAGGCGGCACGGTCACTGCAGGCAACGCCTCCGGCATCAATGACGGCGCCGGCGCAGTCGTCCTGGCCACTGCCGATGCGGTGAAGGCGCACGGCTTGACGCCGCTCGCCCGGCTGGTGAGCTACGCCCATGCGGGCGTCGATCCGCAGCTGATGGGGATCGGCCCGGTGCCGGCGACCAAGCTGGCGCTGAAGAAGGCGGGTCTGTCGGTGCGCGACCTCGACGTCGTCGAGAGCAACGAGGCGTTCGCCGCACAAGCCTGCGCGGTCACCAAGCTGCTGGACCTCGACCCGGCGAAGGTCAACCCGAACGGCTCCGGCGTGTCCCTCGGTCACCCAGTAGGGGCTACGGGTGTGATCATCACGACGAAAGCGATCCATGAGCTGCACCGCACCGGTGGTCGGCACGCGTTGGTGACGATGTGCATCGGTGGCGGCCAGGGCATCGCCGCGATCTTCGAGCGCACCTGAACTGGGCAGCGCATTCTTCGCCGCGCCGACGCCCATGACAGGCATCCGCCGTCACGCCCCTGACGTGCGCGCTCGGCGTGATGCCGCACGTGCGCTGCTTCGGCTGGCCCGGCGAAGGGGGTCCATGGTCCTCAGGCGGTCGGATTGCACAGCCCCGTGACGCGCGCGAGACACTCGGCCGGACGGCGCCTCCCCTCGTCGTGAACCAAGGCACGAGGCGGCCGACAGCGTGTGGCGACCGTCTATGCGCGATGGCAAATTCCCCTCAGAGTCGCTGCCGAAGAAGACGCGACGTGAGGGAGCTCGACGACATGGAACGAATGACGAAGACGCGCACCCGCATTCCCCTATGGGTGGGCGTGGTGGCCTCGGCGATGAGCCTGGGTGCCGCCGGCTGGTGGACCGCCCGGGACTTGGTGCTCAGCCAGGGGCTGAACGAAGGGCGCACGGTCGCGGACTTCGCCGAGAGCGTGGGCCGCTGGGCCTCGCAGTACGGCGGCATTCACGTGCGCACGGAAGGGGTCCAGGCGCGCATGCCGGGCTCCTTCTTGACCCGCGCCACCTATGCCGTCAACGGCAGCGATGCCGACGTGTTGCAGGGCAGCCGCATCGATGCCGGCGGCGGCGAGCGCACCGCGCTGGCGCGCGTCGAGGCCTACCACTGGAAGAATCCCGCGCTCATCCAACGCGAGGTGGCCGACGCCATCGCTGAGTCGGGCAGTCGCGCCCGGTATCGCCTCACCGCGGCCACCGTGCTCAACCCGTCCAACGCGCCCAACCCGATGGAGCAGGAGGCGCTCAACGTGCTCAAGACCGGCGTGCTCAAGGAGTACTGGCAAGTCCGCGGCGGCGAGCTGTTCTACGCCCGCGCCGTCGTCGCCAAGACCAGCTGCCTGAAGTGCCACGACTCGCCGCAGAAGGCTCCCGAATACCTGCGCCGCAACGCCCAGTTCAACGGCGGTGGCGGCTTCGGCTACGAAGATGGCAAGCCTGCCGGCCTCATCAGCGTGACCCTGCCGCTGCCCAACCCTTGGGTCGCGGCCCGCAGCAGCCTGTCGACCCAGGCCTGGGCCGCGCTGCTCGTCGCGGGGGGCTGCCTGGCATGGGTGGCATGGGGCGCCACGCAGCGTCGCCGCCCATAGTCCAGCTCCAGGGCTGCAACCGCCACGCGTCGATTGACGGTGCCAGAACTGCTGTGACGCAGCGCTGGCGCCGGCGACGCCCGTGCAGGGCGCTTCGGTTCCCGTGACTCGCGCCCAGCCGCGCTTGGGCCCGTCCGCCCGGTCAGCGAAGACGCCTGCAGGTCAAATGCCGGGGCGGGTGTTGATGGGCGTATCGGCCTTGCTGCTCGATGCGGCCGCAACCGGTCGAGTGCGTTCGATGTGAGGCCTCAGCCGTGTTCACGACGGCAGGATCTGCTGTAGCGACTCGCACAATCGCAAGCCTGCTTTGTGCAAGCCCCTCATTTCAGCACTGGCGCGAGGGGCACGCGGCCTAAGCTTTTGGACATCCAAAGCCCCCCGCGCATCATGACGCCCCCACCGCATTGCCGAGCATCCGCGGCCACGCTCTTGTGGATCGCAGTGAACAACCCTGACGTCGTTTCCGAAAGTCCGACGTCATGACCTCGTCGATCATCGAGCACCTGAGGAGCAGGGGCCGCCTGGATCGCATGTTTGTCGATGGCGAGTGGCTGATGCCGCAAACGCAAGCTCGCCACTCCGTCGTCGACCCATCGACCGAGGAGCCTGTCGCGGAGATCGCGCTGGGCAGTGCAGCGGAAGTCGCTGCAGCCGTGGCTGCGGCGCGGCGCGCATTCGCCACCTGGTCCGTGAGTTCCATCCAGAGCAGGACCCTGCTTCTCGATCGTGTCCACTCCCTGATCCTCGAGCGCGCAGAAATGTTCGCTCAGGCGATCTCGCTGGAGATGGGCGCTGCCATCAACATGGCGCGCAGCACACAGGTGCCGTCTGCGGCAGAGCACATCCGCGTGGCCCGCGACAACGCGCGCAGCTATGCGTTTGTCACCCATCGAGGGGACATCACCCTCATGCGCGAGGCCATCGGCGTGTGCGGCCTCATCACCCCATGGAACTGGCCGCTCTACCAGATCACCGCCAAGGTCGGACCCGCCCTGGCAGCGGGATGCACGGTCGTCTTGAAGCCCAGCGAGCTGTCGCCCCTGAGCGCCTTGCTCTTTGCCGAAGTGGTCCACGATGCTGGCATCCCGCCGGGTGTGTTCAATCTCGTGAACGGCAACGGGCCGGAGGTCGGCGCCGCGCTGGCGGAACATCCCGACGTGGACATGATCTCGATCACTGGCTCGACAAGGGCCGGTGTGTTGGTGGCCCAGGCGGCCGCGCCCACGGTGAAGCGGGTGGCCCAGGAACTCGGCGGGAAGTCTCCCAACCTGATCCTGCCGGATGCGGACCTGCTGTGCGCCGTGCCGGCAGGCGTGGCGGCTGCCTTCCGCAACGTCGGCCAATCCTGCAGCGCTCCGACTCGCATGATCGTGCCCCGCGCGCGCCTCCAGGAGGTCGAACGGATCGCGCTCGAAGCGGCATCCAGCATCGTCGTGGGCGATCCGCGCTCGCAGCAGACCACGCACGGCCCGGTGGCCAATCGCGCGCAGTTCAATCGCGTGCAGGAAATGATCGGCATCGGAATCGCCGAAGGCGCGCGGCTCATTTGTGGCGGCCTCGGACGGCCGCAGGCGTTGAGCCGCGGCTTCTACTGCCGTCCGACCATCTTCACCGCGGTGCATCCTCGAATGCAGATCGCGCAGGAGGAGATCTTCGGGCCGGTGCTCGCGTTGATTCCCTACGACAGCGTGGACGAGGCGGTGGAGATCGCCAATGGCACCGTCTACGGCCTGGGTGCCCACGTGCAAGGGAAGGACCTCGGCGCGGCGCGCGCCGTCGCCGCGCGGATCCGGTCCGGGCAGGTGCACATCAACTATCCGCCCTGGAACCCCCAGGCGCCCTTTGGCGGATACAAGCGGTCGGGAAATGGCCGCGAATACGGAATCGAAGGTCTCGAGGAGTACCTGGAAACGAAAGCCATTCTCGGCGGCGTCCAGGATGCCTCGTCATCGGGCAATGCGCAGGAGCAATCATGACCGTGGCCGTAGTGCTGCATCGCGCCGACGGCGCACCCGTTGCAACCGAATTCCGCAGGGCGGCCTTCGGCAAGGACGATCCTTTTGCGCGACAGCGCGAGATCGCGTGGGAAGGACCCGACTCCATGATCGCGGGTCGGGCCAGCTTCATCGGCGAGCTCGATGTCGCGCGCTTTCCTCACATTGAAACCATCGTCGTGGTGGAAGGAGAGCTGACGCTGACCGCCGCCGGAGCGGCCCCGCTGGTGCTCGGTCCGCAAGCGGGCGCCGTCATCGGATGCGGCACCGCGCTTCGCATCCAGGCCGGATTCCGCGTGCAGTTCGCCTTTTGCGCGGCCGCTTGCGACAAGCCGACGAAGCGCGGCCTCGTTCCGTTGCGCGCCAACGCCGACTTCAAGCCGTCCAATCCACCGCCGGCGGAGACGCTGCTGGGCCCGGCTCCGGAATGCCGCAGCGACAATGTCTTCACCGACGACGGTGCGCAGTACATCGCGGGCACCTGGGATTCGACACCGTACCACCGGATCGTCCGCCCGCATCGCCTCAACGAATTCATGCATCTGCTGGCCGGCAGCGTGCGATTCGCAGCCCCCGATGGCAGCGTGCTGTCGGCGAGTGCCGGCGATGCGCTGTTCGTGCCCCAGGGCGCGCCGATCGGGTGGCAGAGCAGCGAGCGTGTCGCGAAGTTCTACGTGGTCCAGAGCATCCAGACATGAACCGACGAGCGAGACGCGCCATGTCGCCCCCGCTGCATCAAATCAATACCTCACCCAGGCCGCCGGCGAGCGCTGACGTCGTCGTGATCGGTGGCGGCATCATCGGTGTCTTCGCCGCCTATTACCTGGCACAGCGCGGCGTGTCGGTCGTCGTGGTCGAAAAGGGAAGGATCGGCGCCGAGCAGTCGAGCCGCAACTGGGGCTGGTGCCGCCAGCAGAACCGGGACGCTCGCGAACTGCCCATGGCGAGCAAGAGCCTCGATCTCTGGGAACGCTTTGCCGCCGAGAGCGGTGAAGACCCTGGTTTTCACCGCTGCGGGCTGCTGTACCTCAGCAACGACGAAGCCGAGCTGTCCCGCTGGGCCAGCTGGCGTGACTTTGCCAAGACCGCCGGCGTGACCACCCACATGCTGAGCAGCCGAGAAGCGGCCCAGCGCGGGCAGGCGACCGGGCGCGTCTGGAAGGGCGGGGTCTTCTCGCCCAGCGATGGCACCGCCGATCCCGGCAAGGCAGCGCCGGCCGTGGCAGCGGCGCTGATGAAGCTCGGCGGCAGCGTCCACCAGAACTGCGCGGCCCGCGGCATCGAGCTGGAGGGCGGGCGGGTCAGCGGCGTCATCACGGAAGCCGGGGTCATCAAGACCAGAACAGCCGTGCTCGCCGGCGGCGCCTGGGCTTCCTCGTTCTGCCGCCAGCTGGGCATCCGTTTTCCCCAGGCCTCGATCCGCCAATCCATCCTGAGCGTGTCGCCTGTGGAGCATCGCTTGCCGGATGCCCTGTTTACCGCGGGCGTGTCCGCCACGCGCCGCAACGACGGACGCTATGCACTGGCCATCAGCGGCCGCGCGCGCGTGGACGTGACGCCACAGTTCATGCGGTTCGCCCCGCAATTCGTGCCCATGTTCGCCAAGCGCTGGCGCAACCTTCTGCCAGGCGGCCTGGAAGGCATTCGCGGGGGCCATGAAACGCTGAAGCGGTGGCGGCTCGATGCGCCGACGCCGATGGAGCGGGTGCGCATCCTCGACCCGAAGCCCGACTTGCCCACGGTCAGGGAGACCTACCGCCGCGCCGTCGATTTGCTGCCTCCACTTCGCGACGCAAAGATCACGCACGCCTGGGCCGGCTTCGTCGACAGCACGCCAGACGGCGTGCCGGGCATCGGCGAAGTGGAGTCCGTCCCCGGCTTCATCCTGGCTGCGGGCTTTTCCGGGCACGGCTTTGGCATCGGTCCCGGCGCAGGTCACCTGATCGCGGACCTTGCCACCGGCGCCGAGCCGATCGTCGATCCCGTGCCGTATCGGCCGAGCCGATTCAGCAGCTCGGCGTGGGGCAAGGTCGCTGATTTCTAAGCCCGCCGTCCATCCGCGGCCAGGCGGATCGGTGCCGGCACGCAGGTGATCGGGCTCGGCCGACGACGTGCTCGCCGCGATCACCGTCAGCGCCGCGCACCAATTGCGCCTTGATCGCCAGATCGGCACGATCGAGGCCGGTATGGTGGGAACGGCCGCTGCACCGACGAACCTGCGATCCCCACGGCTGTCCCGAGAGTCACGCCGAAGATTGTTCTGTTTATCGCCCGTGAACGGCAACTGCTGCCGCGCGGGTCGCTCGATCGACGCACATGCGCCGTCCGAAATCCCTAAGCTGCATGCAGCATTCCCTTCCGTTGGAGAACCCATGGCGCTGCAGCACTTCAAGGTCCTCACGTTCGATGTCGTGGGCACGCTGATCGACTTCGAGCGCGGCATGCTCGACTACCTGCGCGCGGTCGCGCCGGCGCAGGCCGTGTCCGACGAGGACTTTCTGGCCGCGTACCGCAAGGCGCGCAAGTCGCCGGACGCGAACTGGTACCCCGACGACCTCGAGCGCTGCTGGCATGCCGTGGCGCCGGGACTCGGACTGCCGGACAGCCCGGCCATCGCGCGCGGCCTGCGCGACTCGGTGCGCGAATGGCCCGCCTTTGCCGACTCGGTCGAGGCGCTGCAGCGCTTGCGCCGGCGTTTTCGCCTCGTCACCATGACGAACGCCCAGGACTGGGCGCTCAAGCACTTCTCGCGCACGCTCGGCCGGCCGTTCGACCTCGAGCTGAGCTGCGACGACGCGCTGTGCGAAAAGCCCGATGCGCGCTACTTCGCCTATGCGCGCGGCCGCATCGAAGGCGCGTGGGGCTGGCGGCAGCCCGACACCCTTCACGTCGCGCAGAGCCAGTACCACGACATCGGCATCGCGAAGCGGCTCGGCCTCGCCACCGCCTGGATCGAGCGCCGCCAAGGCATGAAGGGCCCGGGCGGCACGCTGGAGTCCGAGCACACGCAGCCCGACTATCACTTCCGCACGCTGGCCGAGCTCGCCGATGCGGTGGACGCCGGTCGCTGATGGCTGCCGCCACGATCGACGACCTGCTGCCGGAGCTGGTCACGCTGCGTCGTGACCTGCATGCGCACCCCGAGCTCGCGTTCGAGGAGCGGCGTACGGCCGGCATCGTCGCCGCCGCACTGCGCCTGCTCGGGCTCGACGTGCACGAAGGGCTGGCCGGCACCGGCGTCGTCGGCACGCTGCGCCACGGCAGCAGCACGCGCAGCGTCGGCCTGCGAGCCGACATGGACGCCTTGCCGATGGCCGAGCAATCGCGATTGGGGCATGCGAGCCGGCATGCCGGCGTCCATCACGGCTGCGGGCACGACGGTCACACCGCCATGCTGCTGGGCGCCGCGCACCAGCTCGCTCGCACTCGACGCTTCGACGGTACGGTGCACTTCATCTTCCAGCCGGCCGAGGAGGGGCGCGGCGGCGCGCGCGTGATGGTCGAGCAGGGCTTGTTCGAGCGCTTCGCCTGCGATGCGGTCTACGCGCTTCACAACTGGCCCGATCTTCCGCTCGGCCATGCGCAGACCCGCGAGGGACCCATCATGGCGGCGGCCGACCGCTTCGACATCGTGCTGCGCGGCCGCGGCGGCCACGCGGCGCAGCCGCACCGAACGCCCGACGTGTTGCTGGCCGCGAGCCAGCTCGTGGTGCAGCTGAACACCATCGTCTCGCGCCGCATCGACCCGGCCGAGTCGGCGGTGCTGTCCGTCACGCGCGTCGCGGGCGGCAGCAGCCACAACGTGCTCCCCGCCGAGGCGACGGTGACCGGCACGGTTCGCAGCTTCGACGCGCAGGTGCAGGACCGGATCGAGGCCGCGCTGCGCGATGCCGCGGCCGGTGTGGCGCTCGCATGCGGCGTCGCAGCCGACGTCACCTACCACCGCTACTACCCCGCGACGGTGAACAGCGCGGCCGAGGCGCAGCTCGCACTGCAGGCGGCCTCGGCCGCCGGGCTGCAGGCCGGCGTCGCCCCGCGGCCCGCCTTCACGTCGGAGGATTTCGCGTTCCTGCTGCGCGAACGGCCGGGCGCCTACCTCTGGCTCGGCCAGGGCCGTGCGGCGCCGGGCGAGGGTGGTGAACTGCCGCTGCACCATCCCTGTTATGACTTCAACGATGAAGCCCTTGGGCATGGCGTGCGCTGGTTCTGCGCCGTTGCGGAGCGCGCGCTGGCTCCGGCGTTCATCAAACCCGCTGCGCCTTGATGGCAGCGGGCCGAGGTTCGAACCGAGACGCCCTCTCCCGCGGCCGTGCGGCGCTCATTCCGCACGCTCCGGAAACAGCCGCTCGATCGCGCAGTGGGTCTTGATGAACGGCGACTTGATGACGATGTAGCTGAAGTACTTCTCGATGCCGATGTTGCGCTCGAGCAGTCCTTCGATGACCTGCTGGTAGTGGTTCACGCCGCGCGTGAGGAAGCGCAGCAGGTAGTCGTAGCCGCCGCTGACGAGGTGGCATTCCATGATCTCGTCGACCTCGCGGATCGCCGCCTCGAAACGGATGAAGTCCTCGCGATGATGGTCGGTGAGGGTCACTTCGGTGAACACCGTCAGCGTGTCGCCGAGCTTCTCCAGCCGCAGGTGCGCGCCGTAGCCGCAGATGTAGCCGGCCTGCTCCAGCCGCTTGACGCGGATCAGGCACGGGCTCGGCGAGAGTCCGACCGCGTCGGCGAGGTCGACGTTGGTCATGCGGCCGTTCTTCTGCAGTTGCGCGAGGATGCGCAGGTCGAGTCGGTCGACCTTGAAGGCTTCAGGCATGGCGGTGATGGGAAGTCACGGTGGAACGTGAATTCTGCGACTCACGCCAGAGCCGCGCGCACCTCGGGGACCGCCAGCACGTCGTCGAGCGTTCGACGCAGGCGCAGGAACAGCTGCTCGAACTCGGCCTGCGTGTACGTGAGCGCGGGTGCGAACCCGAGGATCGAGTCGCCGAAGCAGCGGAAGATGACGCCATTGCGGTACGCCGCGGCGAACAGGCGGTCGGGCAACCCGAGCGCTGCATCGAAGCCGCGCCCGCTCGCCTTGTCGCTCACCAGCTCCAGCGCGCCGAGCAGGCCGCGGTGGCGTGCGTCGCCGACCAGCGGGTGGGCGCGCAAGGCGTCGAGCCCGGCCGCGAAGTGACGCGCCACGCGCTGGCCGTTGGCGAGGATGCCGCCCTCGTCGTACAGCCGCAGCACCTCGAGCGCGACCGCGGCGCCCACCGGGTGCGCCGAGTAGGTCGCGCCGTGGCCGATCGGCGCGCCGGCCGGTGCGGCATCGGCGATGGCCGCGTAGACCTCTTCGGACAGCATCGTCGCGCCCATGGGCACGTATCCGGCGGTCAGCCCCTTCGCGAGGGTCATCAGGTCGGGGTCCACGCCTTCGGCTTCGCTCGCGAACATCGGGCCGGTGCGCCCGAAGCCGGTGATGACCTCGTCGACGACGAACAGGATGTCGAGCTCGCGCGCGGCCTCGCGCATTGCCTTGAGCCAGCCGACCGGCGGCACGATCACGCCGCCCGAGCCCTGGATGGGCTCGCAGAAGAACGCCGCGACGTTGTGCGCGCCGAGCTCGGCGACCTTCGCGCGCAGCGCGGCCACCGAAGCGGCGATCAGCGACGGCGCATCGCTGCCCTGCGGGTGGCGGTAGGGATTGGGCGAGGGGATGTAGTGCTGCGTCGGCAGGGGCAGGTCGAAGCCGCGATGGAACGCCGGCAGCGCGGTCAGGCCGGCGCCGGTCGACGACGAGCCGTGGTAGCCGCGATCGAGCGAGATGAAGTGCTTCTTCGTGGACCGGCCGCGCGCGTTCCAGTACTGCACGATGAAACGCACCGCGGCATCGACGGCTTCGGAGCCGCCGAGGGTCAGGTACGCCCGTGTCAGCGAGGGCGGCGTGATCTCCACGAGCTTGGCCGCCAGCCGGATCGCGGGCTCGCTGGCGAAGCCGAAATAGCCGGTCGCGTAGGGCAGGGTGCGCAGCTGGGCCGTCGCGGCCTGCACGACGCTCTCCTGTCCGTAGCCGACGTTCACGCACCACAGGCCTGCAAAGGCGTCGAGCAGTTCGTTGCCCCGCGCGTCGGTGAGCCATGCGCCGCGGCCGGTGGAAAGCACCATCGGCCCGCGCTCCTCGTGCTGGCGCCAGGCGGAGACCGGGTGGACGAGGTGCGCGCGGTCGAGCGCGGCGAGGGTGTCAACGTCGGGGCGGGAGGAGCTCATCGGCATTCGTTTCGATAGGACTGGAGTGCCGCAAAGCTTAGGAGCGAGCCCGCGCAGCGTGGTGCTGCTTTGAGGGCCTGGCGCCGCGCTTGATGTCGTTGTGGAGTCCGCTTCGGCAGATGATGCCGCGGGTGTCCGCGGTGCAAGTGCTTGACTCCCTCACCCCAGCCCTATCCCCCGGGCGGGAGAGGGAGCAAGCCTGATCGAGATCAATAGCCGCGCGTTCGGTCGACCAGCCCGATCAACGTTTCCCCGCGTTCGAACCGACGCAGGTTGTCGATCGCCACGCGCGCCGCGGTTTGCGGCTGCGTCATGCTCGCGATGTGCGGCGTGAGGCGCACGCGCGGATGCGGCCACAGTGCGTGATCGGGCGGCAGCGGCTCGGGGTCGGTGACGTCGAGCACGGCTTCGGCGAGATGGCCTTCGTCGAGTGCTTGCAGCAGGTCGTGCGTGACGAGGTGGGGCCCGCGCCCGACATGCACCAGGCTTGCGCCCCGCGGAAGCTTCGCGAACAGCGCTGCATTCAGGAAGCCGCGCGTCGCATCGGTCAGCGGCAGCAGGCACACGAGGATCTCGCTGCGCGCGAGAAAGCCGTCGAGCTCGTCGGCGCCGGCATGGCAGCGCACGCCGGCCACGTCGTGGCGGGAGCGGCTCCAGCCCGCGCAGTCGAAGCCGAACGAGACGAGTCTGTCCAGCACGGCGTGCCCGAGCGAGCCCAGGCCGAGCACGCCGATGCGCCGCTCGGACGCGGGCCGCACGGGAATGACTTGCCATTGCCGCTGCTGCTGTGCGCGGCGGTACGCCGGCATGTCGCGATGCAGGTCGAGCACCGCGTGCGTGACGTACTCGACCATGCCCTGCACGATGCCCGGCTCGACCATGCGCACGACCGGCAGGTCGGGCGGCAGCACGGCGAAGTCGAACTGGTCGACGCCGGCGCCGGTGGACAGCAACAGTTGCAGGTTCGGAAATCGGGTCGCGAGGTCCGCCGGCGGCTCCCAGGCGGCGAGAAAGCGCACGTCGGCCGCATCACCGACTTCGGGCCAGAGGCGAAAGTCGATCTCCGGTGCCTCCCGGCGGAAGATCTCGGCCCATTGGCGACCGCGCTGCGGGTCCGCCTTGTAGACAAACACCGGCCGCATCACCCGAGCGCCTGCGTGACGATGCCATACAAGCGCGGCCCGTCCTGGCGCGTGGGCAGCGGCGCGCCGCGCAGCATGGTGGTCGGTGCGTCGACGCGCAGCAGGCCGAGGGTTTCGACCCACTCGGCCAGGCCGCTGTCGAAATCAATGTCGATGCGGGTGAAGCGGCCGGCGTTCAAACCCGACAGGTGCGCGATCAGCGCCTTCGCACCTTCGGCGTTCGGCGCGACCACCGGACCGATCGCGTGGCCGCGACCGAAGCGGCGCAGGATCGCGAAGCCGCAGGCATGGTCGTCGTGGTCGAGCACGACCGTCGCCTCGGCGTCGCGGTACAGCTCGTCGATGAGTGCGTCGCGCGGCATGCCGCGTGCGTCGGCGTCGAGCGCGCGCAGCTTTTCAAGATCGGCCTCGGTCGCGGGGCGCATGCGCCAGCCGGCATCGAGTGCGATCGGCGGGGTGGGCTGCGCAATGCCCTGGTGCTGCCGCACCTCGCCGATGCGCACGAAGCCGAGCCGCTCGTACAGGCCGCGCCCATCGGCCGTGGCGTGCAGCAGCACGGTGTGCTGTTCGAGCCCTTCAAGCAGCGCCGTCATGAGGCGGTGACCGATGCGCCGCCCCTGGCACGCCGGCGCGACGACGATGAGCCCGACCGTCGCGTGTCGCGGCCCCCAGCGCCAGCGCAGTCCTGTGCCGACGACCTGCCCGTCGCGCACGGCGACGAAGCCTTCGCCATGCCGGAATGCCTGTTCCCAGTCGGCTGGTCGGTGCGGCCAGCGCAGTTCGTCGGTCAGCGCATGTGCGGCGCCGAGGTCGTCCGCAGTCATCGCGCGCAGCGCGACGCCGTCGGAAACCGGTGCTTCGATTGCACCCATCGTGTCGTTCTCCCAATGGACGTGTGTGCTTATGTTGGGCGCAATCGCGGCTCGACGCCAGTCCGAACGAGGGCTTGCAGCCAATTCGACAGCATGCGCTGCGGCGGGGGGGCGCTTTGCAATAACGGCGTTGTACGCGCGACCTGAACAGCCACAAATGCCGCGGCCCCACGCCTAGCATTTGGGCCAAATCCACGACGCCGTCAGCGAGATGCCTCACTCCGATCCCGCTTCATTCCAGGTGCCCCGCGGCCACTTCATCGGGGGCCGCCCCGCGGGCCGCCGCGCGGTCGAGGCCAACCTGCGCCGCAAGAGCGTGCTGATCGATTTCGGCCGCATGAGGTGCATCGCGCACACGAGCGGGGCGCACGGCACGGCATGCCGTGCCAGGCCCGCCAAACGGCAGCTTCGATGCGGCGCGGGCCGCAATTCACGATATGTGCACGGTGCCCCCGTGATGCAATGACGCCGTCACACAAGTTCCCCAACGACACCGCGAGACCATGAAGATGCGACCCAAGTACATCACCTTCGACTGCTACGGCACGCTGACGCGCTTTCGCATGGGCGACATGGCGCGCAAGATGTTCGCCGATCGCATTCCGGCCGAACGCATGGAGCAGTTCATCGCCGACTTCAGCGCCTACCGTTTCGACGAGGTGCTCGGCGACTGGCAGCCCTACGAGACGGTGCTGAAGAACTCGCTGCGCCGCTTGTGCCGCAAGTGGAAGCTGCAGTACCTCGACGCCGAAGCGCAGCAGTACTACGATGCCGTGCCCACCTGGGGTCCGCACGACGACGTGCCCGCCGGGCTCTCCAAGATCGCGAACGAGATCCCGCTCGTGATCCTGTCGAACGCGTCGGACGACCAGATCCAGCAGAACGTCGCAAAGCTCGGCGCGCCGTTCCATCGTGTCTACACGGCGCAGCAGGCGCAGGCGTACAAGCCGCGCCTCAAGGCCTTCGAGTTCATGCTCGATTCGCTCGGCTGCAATCCGGAAGACCTGCTCCATGTCTCTTCGAGCCTGCGCTACGACCTGATGTCGGCCGACGACCTGGGCATCGTCAACAAGGTCTTCGTGAACCGCGGCCACGGTCCCGGCAATCCGGCATACCGCTACGTCGAGATCCAGGACATCGGCGGCCTGCCGGGCGTCGTGGGCCTCTGATGACCCGTACGTCCTGAGGTATCGAAGGATGAAGCTCGAGTCGTACTGGACCGCTTCCGCGCCGGCCTTCGTGCCGCGCGCGGCGGAACTGCCCTCGCAGTGCGACGTCGCCATCGTCGGCGGCGGCTTCACCGGGCTGTCGGCGGCGCTCGCGCTGGCACGGCGTGGCGCGTCGGTCGTCGTGCTGGAGGCGGGCGAGCGTGTCGCCGCGGAGGCCTCGGGGCGCAACGGCGGCCACGTCAACAACGGGCTCGCGGTCGACTATGCCGAGGTGGCCGCCAAGGTCGGGGCAGAACGTGCGCGAGCCTGGTATCACGCCTACGACGCGGCGGTCGACGCGGTCGAACGCATCGTGCGGGACGAAGCGATCGACTGCGACTTCGTTCGCCACGGCAAGCTGAAGCTTGCGACGAAGCCTGCGCAGCTGGAAGCGCTGTCGCGCAGTGCCGAGCGGCTGGTGCGCGAAGGCGTCGACCGCGACGTGGAGATCCTCGATGCGGCGCGCGTGCGCGCCGAGGTCGACAGCGACCGCTTCGCCGGCGGTCTGCTCTACAAGCGCAGCGGCCAGATGCACATGGGCCGCTTCGCCCACGGGCTCGCGCAGGCGGCAGAGCGGCGCGGTGCGCAGATCCGCACCGGCACCTGCGTGCAGCGCCTGGAGAGGCTCGGCGCGGGTCAGGCCCACCGTGTGCACACCAGCCGCGGCAGCCTGCAGGCGCAGCAGGTGCTGCTGGCCAACGGCGCGGCACGACATGGCGGCTACGCGAGCTTCGGCTGGCTGCGCCGGCGCATCGTGCCGATCGGCAGCTTCATCGTCGTCACCGAGCCGCTTGGAGCGGAGCGCGCGAGCGCGCTGCTGCGCGAGCGCCGCACCTACGTGACGGTCGCCAACATCCACCACTACTTCCGCCTCACGGCCGAACACCGGCTGGTGTTCGGCGGGCGCGCACGCTTCGGGGTCAGCAACCCGGTGTCGGACGCGAAGAGCGGCGAGATCCTGCGCGCAGGCATGGTGGAGACCTTCCCGTCGCTCGCGGGCGTCGGCATCGATTACTGCTGGGGCGGTTTGGTGGACATGACGCAGGACCGGCTGCCGCATGCCGGCGAGCACGACGGCCTGTTCTATTCGACCGGCTACAGCGGCCACGGCACGCAGATGTCGGTGCTGATGGGCGAGCGCATGGCCGCGGTGATGGCCGGCGACGTGTCGGCCAATCCGTGGCGCGGGCGCGAGTGGCCTGCGATTCCCGGACACCTGGGTCCGCCGTGGTTCCTGCCCGCGGTGGGCCTGTATTTCCGCTTGAAGGACAGGTTCGCCTGAGGGCGGCTTCTTTTTTCACGATGACACGACAACCCTTGGACTCAGGAGCGAGCACCATGACAGATCGCAAGCCTCTCGACACTTTCGTCGGCCCGGAAGAAAGCCGGCGCCTGTTTGGTGCGCTGCAGCGCGGCGCGACGCGTCGCGACATCCTCGCCATGCTGATGGCCGGCGGCATGCAGGCCACCCTGGCCGGCGGCCTCGCGACGACGGCGCTTTCGGCGCACGCGCAGACGCCCAAGCGCGGCGGCAAGATCCGCGTGGCCGGCGCCACGGCGGCCGCCACCGATACGCTGGATCCGGCGAAGCAGTCCAACCAGACCGACTACTCGCGCTGCAACATGATCTACAACGGGCTAACCTCGCTGGACGGCAGCCTGACGCCGCAGCCCGCGCTGGCCGAGTCGTTCACGACCAAGGACGCCAAGACCTGGGTGTTCACGCTTCGCAAGGGCGTGACCTTCCACGACGGCAAGGCGCTCACGCCGGCCGACGTCGTGTACTCGATCTCGCGCCACAAGGACCCGGCAACCGCCTCCAAGGCGAAGGTGCTGGCCGACCAGATCGAGAGCGTGAAGGCCACCGGCCCCAACGAGGTGACGGTCGTGCTGACTTCACCGAACGCGGACCTGCCCGTCATCGTCGGCACCTTCCACTTCCACATCGTCAAGGAAGGCACCACCGACTTCGCCGCCGGCATCGGCACCGGGCCGTACAAGCTGAAGGAGTTCAAGCCGGGCGTGCGCTCGGTGGTGGTGCGCAACGAGAACTACTGGAAGCCCGGCAAGCCCTATCTCGACGAGATCGAGTTCGTCGGCATCGGCGACGAAAGCGCGCGCGTCAACGCGCTGCTGTCCGGCGGCATGGAGCTGGTCGGCTCGGTGAACCCACGCTCGGTGGCTCGCATCACCGGCACGCCGGGGTTCGCGGTCTTCAAGACGCAATCGGGCCAGTACTCGGACCTGATCATGCGCAAGGATGTCGGGCCGGGCACGAACCCCGACTTCGTGCTGGCGATGAAGCACCTGTTCGACCGCGAGCAGATGAAGAAGACGATCGCGCTCGACCAGGCAGTGGTGGCCAACGACCAGCCTGTCGATCCGACGAACCGCTTCTACTTCGCAGGCCTGCCGCAGCGAGCGTTCGATCCGGAGAAGGCGAAGTTCCACCTGAAGAAGGCCGGCGTGAGCGGCGCGGTGCCGGTCGTCGCGTCGCCGGCGGCGCTGTACTCGGTCGAGATGGCGCTGGTGATGCAGCAGACGGCCAAGGGCGTCGGCCTTGACCTCGACGTCAAGCGCATGCCGGCCGACGGCTACTGGAGCAACCACTGGCTGAACAGCCCGGTGGGCTTCGGCAACGTCAACCCGCGGCCGAGCGCCGACATCCTGCTGACGCAGTTCTTCAAGTCCGACGCGCAGTGGAACGAGTCGCGCTGGAAGAGCGAGAAGTTCGACCAGGTGCTCGTCGCCGCTCGCGCCGAGACCGACCTGGCCAAGCGCAAGCAGATGTATGCCGACCTGCAGACCATGATCCACGAGCAGGCCGGCATCGGCATCCCGCTGTTCCTGGCCAGCCTGGACGGCCACAGCGCGAAGCTGAAAGGCCTGTCGCCGATCCCGGTGGGCGGCCTGATGGGCTACAACTTCGCCGAGAACGTGTGGCTCGAGACGGCGGCCTGACGCGAAAGACTCAGCGATGAACGCCCTCGTTCTCAAGCTGCTGGCCCAGCGCATCGCGCTGGCGCTGCTCTCCCTGCTGGCGGTCTCGGTGATCGTCTTCGCGATCACCGCGGTGCTGCCGGGCGACGCGGCGCAGGAGCAGCTCGGCCAGGATGCGACGCCCGAGGCGCTCGCGGCGCTGCGCGCCCAGATGGGCCTGGACGTGCCCGCGCCGCGGCGCTACCTGCGCTGGCTCGGCGCAATGGTGCGCGGCGATCTGGGAACATCGTCGACGACGCAGCTGCCCGTGGCCGAGCTCATTGGCAGCCGGCTGCCGAATTCGCTGCTTCTGGCCGCGGTGACGGCGCTGTTCTCGGTGCCGATCGCGCTCACGCTCGGCGTCGCGTCGGCAGTGTGGCGCGGCTCGTGGTTCGACCGTGCCGCGTCCACCAGCGCGGTGGCGGTGGTCTCGGTACCGGAGTTCCTTGTCGCCACGCTCGCGGTGCTGGTGTTCGCCGTCCAGTTGAAATGGCTGCCGGCGCTCTCGTACGTCAGCGACATCGAGTCGCTCGGCCAGCTGCTGCGCGCCTTCGCGATGCCGGTGCTGACGCTGTGCTGCGTCATCGTCGCGCAGATGATGCGCATGAGCCGCGCCGCGGTGATCGACCAGCTGGAGGCGCCGTACATCGAGATGGTGCGCCTGAAGGGCGCATCGCCGCTGCGCATCGTGCTGGCGCACGCGCTGCCCAACGCGGTCGGCCCGATCGCGAACGCCGTCGCGCTGAGCCTGTCGTACCTGCTCGGCGGCGTCATCATCGTCGAGACGATCTTCAACTACCCCGGCATCGCGAAGCTGATGGTCGATGGCGTGTCGCAGCGCGACATGCCGCTGGTGCAGGCCTGCGCAATGCTGTTCTGCGCCGGCTACCTGATACTCGTGACGACGGCCGACGTCTTCGGCATCTTGGCGAATCCGCGGTTGCGCCATCGCTGAGAGGGCACAAGATGGATTCACCCGAGAAACAAGCGCTGACCCCCGGCTGCTCCGGGGTGAGGGCCGACGCATCGCGCTCACCCTCATCACCCGCCTTCCCCCGCCAGCGGAGGAAGGAGCCTGCCGGTGCTTCATCCGTGCAGCGGATGCATTGAAGGACCCAACCATGTCGGCCATCACCACCACCGAAGCTCACGTGGGCAGCGTCCCGTCGCCGTGGCGCATGCGGCTCGCGTACTTCGGCATCTCCGGCTGGATCGGCTTGGGCGTCGTCGCGTTCTGGGCGATGGCCGCGGTCTTCGGCCCGACGCTGCTGTCGCGCACCGGCGCGGCCGGCGGCGGCGCCGTGTTCGCACCGATCAGCGCGGCTCACTGGCTGGGCACCGACTACCTGGGCCGCGACATGCTGGCCCGCGTGATCGAGGGTTCGCGCTACACCGTCGGCGTGGCGTTTCTCGCCACGCTCCTGGCCAGCGGCACCGGCACCCTGCTCGCGCTGCTGGCTGCAGCAAGCGGCCGCTGGATCGACGCGACACTGAGCCGCGGGCTGGACACGCTGACGGCGATTCCCAGCAAGATGTTCGCGCTGCTGATCGTCGCCGGCTTCGGCTCCTCGATGCCGATGCTCGTCGTCGCCGCAGCGATCATCTACGTGCCGGGTGCCTACCGCATCGCGCGCTCGCTGGCGGTGAACATCAATGCGCTCGACTACGTGACCGTCGCGCGCACGCGCGGCGAGGGCACGGGCTACGTGATGCTGCGCGAGATCCTGCCCAACATCGCCGGACCCATGCTCGCCGACCTCGGCCTGCGTTTCGTCTACGTGGTGCTGCTGCTTGCCAGCCTGAGCTTCCTCGGCCTCGGCGTGCAGCCGCCGGCGGCCGACTGGGGTTCGCTGGTGCGCGAGAACATCGGCGCGCTCGCGGAAGGCGGCGCATCGGTGATCGCACCGTCGCTCGCGATCGCGAGCCTGACGATCGCGGTCAACCTGGTGATCGACAACCTGCCGGGCCGCGGGGCCCGCGAACGAGGAGCAAGGTGATGGGAAGTCCCGTCCTTGTCAAGGATCTCACCATCACCGCCGGCGGCGCGACGCTCGTCGATGCCTTGAGCTTCACGATCCAGCCGGGCGAGGTGCTCGCACTGATCGGCGAATCCGGTTCCGGCAAGACCACCACCGCGCTGGCGCTGATGGGCTATGCACGGCGCGGCTGCCGCATCAGCGGCGGCAGCGTGCGCATCGGCGACGTCGACGTGCTCGCGCTCGATGCTCGGCAGTTGCGTGCGCTGCGCGGCCGCACCGTGACCTACATCGCCCAGAGCGCGGCGGCTTCGTTCGATCCGGCGCGCACGATCCTCGACCAGGTCGTCGAGCCTGCCGTCCTGCACGGCACGATGCGCCGCGGGGAGGCCGAGCTGAAGGCCATCCAGTTGTTCCGAGAGCTGGCGCTGCCCGAACCCGAATCGATCGGCCAGCGCTACCCGCACCAGGTTTCCGGCGGGCAGCTGCAGCGCCTGATGGCGGCCATGGCGCTGATCACCGATCCCGAGGTCGTGATCCTCGACGAGCCGACGACGGCACTCGACGTCACGACGCAGGTCGAGGTGCTGCGCGCCTTCCGCCGCGTCGTGCGCGAGCGGCAGGTGACGGCGGTCTACGTCAGCCACGACCTCGCGGTCGTCGCGCAGATGGCCGATCACATCCTGGTCCTGCGCGACGGTTGCATGCGAGAGGTCGGCGCGACCGAGCGACTCCTCGTGGCGCCGCAGAACGAATACACGAAGAGCCTGCTGGCCGCGGCGCGCCCGGCGCCGCGCGTTTCGGCCGCCAACGCAAAGGACGCCGACGTGCTGCTGCGCGTGCAAGGCGTGTCGGCCGGCTACGGCAAGCCCGACGCCCAAGGCAAGCCGGCCATCATGATCATCGAGGACATCGACCTCGAGCTCAGGCGCGGCCAGGCGATCGGCGTCATCGGCGAATCGGGCTCCGGCAAGACGACGCTGGCGCGCGCGGTGGCCGGGCTGTTGCCTCCCTGCGCCGGCACGATGCAGTTCAACGGCCGCACCCTGCCGCCCGCGCTCGCGCAGCGCACGCGCGAGGACCTGCGGCGCATCCAGATCGTGTTCCAGTCGGCCGACACGGCGCTCAACCCGTCGCACACCATCGAGCGCATCCTGGCGCGGCCGCTGGAGTTCTACAAGGGCCTGAAGGGGGTCGCGCTGCGCCGGCGCATCGACGAGCTGCTCGACATCGTGAAGCTGCCCCGCACCCTGGCCGACCGGCTGCCCGGCGGGCTCTCGGGCGGGCAGAAGCAGCGCGTGAACCTGGCGCGCGCGCTGGCCGCCGAGCCCGACCTGATCCTTTGCGACGAGGTGACATCGGCGCTCGACACGGTGGTCGGCGCCGCGGTGCTCGACCTGATCGCCGAGCTCAGGCGCGAGCTCGGCGTGTCGTACCTGTTCATCAGCCACGACCTGCACACGGTGCGCTCGGTCTGCGACGAGATCGTCGTCATGCGGAACGGCCACAAGCTCGCCCAGGTGGCGCGTGCCGACTACGACCGCGGTCCGCACCATCCCTACTATGAGCAGCTCGCGCGCGCGGTGCCCGAGCTCAGGCGCGGCTGGCTCGACGATCTCGACAAGCAACGGCCCGCGCTGGTGGCCTGAAGGAGCGAACTCATGACACCGACCTTTCGCATCGCCGCGATTCCCGGCGACGGCATTGGCAAGGAAGTGATGCCCGAGGGCCTGCGGGTCCTCGAAGTGGCGGCCGAACGCTTCGGCTTCGCGCTCGAGCTGCGCCAGATCGAGTGGGCCAGCTGCGACTGGTACGCCAAGCACGGCCAGATGATGCCGGACGACTGGAAAGACGAACTCGCCGGCGTCGACGCCATCTACTTCGGCGCTGTCGGCTGGCCCGCGGCCGTGCCGGACAACGTGTCGCTGTGGGGCTCGCTGCTCAAGTTCCGCCGCGAGTTCGACCAGTACATCAACCTGCGGCCGGTGCGGCTGTTCGACGGCGTGCCGTGCCCCTTGGCCGGCCGCAAGCCGGGCGACATCGACTACCTCGTGGTGCGCGAGAACACCGAGGGCGAGTACACCAACCTGGGCGGCGTGATGTACGCCGGCACGGAACGCGAGATCGTGATCCAGGAGTCGGTGTTCTCGCGCTTCGGCGCCGACCGCGTGCTGAAGTACGCGTTCGAGCTGGCGCAGTCGCGTCCGCGCAGGCACCTGACCGTCGCGACCAAGAGCAACGGCATCGCGATCAGCATGCCCTGGTGGGATGGGCGCGCCGATGACATGGCCAAGCGCTATCCCGAGGTCGCCATCGACAAGCAGCACATCGACATCCTGAGCGCGCGCTTCGTGCTGCAGCCGCAGCGCTTCGACGTGGTGGTCGCGAGCAACCTCTTCGGCGACATCCTGAGCGACCTGGGTCCGGCCACCACCGGCACGATCGGGCTGGCGCCGAGCGCGAACCTCAACCCGGAGCGCAAGTTCCCGTCGCTGTTCGAGCCGGTGCACGGCTCGGCGCCGGACATCTTCGGCCAGCGCATCGCGAACCCGATCGCGATGATCTGGTCGGGCGCGCTGATGCTCGACTTCCTGACGCAGGGGCAGGGCGCGGGCCGGGCGGCGCACGACGCGATCGTGAAGGCCATCGAAGCCGTCATCGCCCGCGGGCCGCGCACGCCCGACCTGGGCGGCCAGGCCCATACCGAAGACATCGGCCGTGCAATCGCCGACCTTGTGAAGGAACTCTGAAATGCCGCTTTCCATCCGCCGCGACGACCTGCTGCCGGGACGCAACTTCATCGGCCGCTGGTGCGAGGCACAGCTGGGACGCCGATTCGACGTGGCCGATCCGGCGACCGACACCGTCTTCGCCAGCGTTCCCGACAGCGGTGAAGACGATGCACGTGCCGCGCTCGAAGCGGCGCATGCCGCCTTCACCGCATGGCGTGCAGTCCCTGCCAGGCAACGCGCGCAGATTCTCAAGCGCTGGAACGACCTCATCGTGGCGCACCAGGAGGACCTGGGCCGGCTGATCTCGCGCGAGCAGGGCAAGCCGCTCGCCGAAGGGCGCGGCGAGGTGGCCTATGCCGCCAGCTACGTCGAGTGGTTCGCCGAAGAGGCGACGCGCGCCAACGGCGACGTGATCCCCGCGCCGGTGGTGGGACGCCGCATGTTTGCGCTGAAGGAGCCGGTGGGCGTGGTCGCCGCGATCACGCCCTGGAACTTCCCGGCCGCGATGATCGCGCGCAAGATCGCGCCGGCGCTGGCCGCCGGCTGCACGGTGGTGTGCAAGCCCGCCGAGGACACGCCGCTGACGTCGCTCGCGCTGGTCAAGCTCGCGGAAGAAGCCGGCGTGCCGCCGGGCGTGCTGAACATCGTGACCGCCTCGCGCGAACGGGCGGCCGAGGTGGTCGACGTCTGGCTCGACGACCCGCGGGTGCGCAAGATCAGCTTCACCGGCTCGACGCCGGTCGGCAAGCACCTCGCGCGCCGCAGCGCCGACACGCTGAAGAAGCTCTCGCTGGAGCTCGGCGGCAACGCGCCGTTCATCGTGTTCGACGATGCCGACATCGATGCCGCGGTCGAAGGACTCATGGCGGCGAAGTTCCGCAACGGCGGCCAGACCTGCGTGAGCCCCAACCGCGTGTACGTGCAGGCCGGCGTGCACGACACCTTCGCCGACAAGCTGGCTGAACGCGTCGCGGCGCTGAAGGTCGGGCCTGCCAGCGACGCCGGTTCGCAGATCGGCCCGATGATCAATGCCCGAGCGGTCGACAAGATCGAGCGCCACGTGCGCGACGCCGTCGACCGCGGTGCCCGCATCCTCGTGGGAGGACAGCGGCTCCCGGCAGTGGGACGCAACTACTTCGCGCCCACGGTCCTGATCGGAGCCGACACGACGATGGCTTGCGCCTGCGAGGAAACCTTCGGCCCCGTGGTGCCGGTCACGCGCTTCGAGACCGAGGCCGAGGTCGTGGCGGCAGCCAATGCCACGCCGTACGGGTTGGCCGCGTATTTCTACTCGCGTGACGTCAAGCGCATCTGGCGCGTGGCCGAGGCGCTGGAAGCCGGCCTTGTCGGCATCAACGAAGGCGCGCTCGCGGCCGAGGCGGCGCCTTTCGGAGGGGTCAAGGAATCGGGCTACGGCCGCGAGGGCTCCATCCATGGCCTCGACGAGTACATGCACCTCAAGTACCTGTGCCAAGGACAGCTTTAGGACCTGTCGTGGGTCAGGACATGCTCTCGAGGAACGATAGCGATCGCGACTCCCTCTCCCGCCTGCGGGAGAGGGCTGGGGTGAGGGCCGGCGCGCTCACCCTCACCCTGACCCTCTCCCGCAAGCGGGAGAGGGAACGTCCTGCTTGCCTGCGCGTTCCTTCGCGAACGCCGGGCCTTCACCGATCGCACGGGGCCATCACCGGAAACGCATAGTCACGCCCCATCAGCGCCCGAGCGAACAGGTACTCGTTGCGCTTGTGCTCATCGAGCGCGTCCAGGTCGACACGCCCCGCTGCATCGCAAGGAAAGGCCAACGACCTGCGCTCGTTCCTCCGGTGGACGAAACGCAATTCGATGCTCGCCAGCCCGTGGGCTGAAGGGGGGAACATGCAGTGCGTCATGGCATTTCTCGCGACTGTCTGTGCTGCGAGAAAGATAGGTCAACAGTCGCAGCGCCTGGTGCCGTTGTGTGCCGCCCGGCGGCAGATCATGCGCAATCACGTGGCCTCCGCCACACGCCATGACTGCACCGCACGACGTGCCACCGACGGGCCGAACAACGGTACGGACTGATGCCGAAGGTCTTCGATGCGGCACATCGTTCAACGGTCGGCGGCCGACAATCAGTCGCATGAACAACGCGCCGACCCCGCACCGGATTGTCATCGTCGGCGGCGGCGCCGGCGGTCTCAAGCTCGCCACGCTGTCCCGCGTCATGGCGCGGCGCACGCGGCCGCTGGTCAAGCTGCACTGAGCGAACCCGGGCCGGTCATTTGACCAGGCCGGCGAACATCCAACACGGGCTGGCCGCGCAGGTCAGGGCGGCACGACGAGATGCCGGTCCTCGACTCTCTTACGCAAGACCGTGCCGATGGGCGGCCCCACAACGGCAACATGCACTGCGTACCTGCATCTATTCTTTTGTGCCTTCATGACGAGGGACAGCAATGACATTGGAGAAGGACAGATGCGAGTAGCGATTCTCGGGGCCGGCGTGATCGGCGTGTCCACCGCCTGGCACCTCGCGCGAGCGGGCGCCGACGTCGTCGTCCTGGAGCGGCAGGACGGTCCCGGGTTGGAAACGAGCTTCGCGAATGCGGGGCAGGTGTCCCCCGGGTATTCGACGCCGTGGGCCGCACCCGGAGTTCCGCTGAAGGCCTTGAAGTGGCTGTTCCAGCGCCACGCGCCACTGGCGATCCGCCCCGACGGCTCGCTCGGCCAGTGGGCGTGGCTCGCGCGCATGCTGGGCCAGTGCACCGCGCAGCGCTACGCGACCAACAAGCGCCGCATGATGCGCCTGGCCGAGTACAGCCGCGATGTGCTGCGCGAGCTGCGCGCCGGAGCGCGGCTGTCGTACGAGCAGCGCAGCCTCGGGACGCTTCAGCTCTTCCGCAACGCCGCCCAGCTCGACGCGGCGGGCCGCGATGTCGAGGTGCTGCGCGGCTTCGGCGTGCCCTTCGAGCTGCTCGGCCGCGACGAGCTTGCGCGCGCGGAGCCGGCGCTCGCGCGCGTGGCGCACCGATTGAGCGGCGGTCTGCGGCTGCCCAACGACGAGACGGGCGACTGCCATCTGTTCACGCGCCAGCTCGCCGACCGCGCAGCCGCGCTCGGGGTGCGCTTCCAGTTCGGCTCGGTCGTGAGCGGGCTCGAGGTCGAAGGTGGCAGTGTCGTCGCGGTGCGCCTGGGCGAACAACGCGTGGCCGTCGACGCCTGCGTCGTCGCACTCGGCAGCCACACGCCCGCGCTGCTTGCGCCGCTCGGCATCGACGTGCCGGTCTATCCCGTGAAAGGCTATTCGCTGACCATTCCGGTGCGCGACGAGTCGTCGGCGCCGGTGTCGACGGTGCTCGACGAGACCTACAAGGTGGCGGTCACCCGCTTCGACCGCCGCATCCGCATCGGCGGCATGGCCGAGCTTGCGGGCCATGACCTCGCGCTGCGGCCGCGGCGCCGCGCGACGCTCGAGATGGTGGTGCAGGACCGTTCCCCGGCGCCGGCGACCTCGGTGCCGGCGAGTTCTGGACCGGCCTGCGCCCGATGACGCCCGACAGCACGCCCATCGTCGGCGCCACGCCGGTGCGCGGCCTCTTCCTCAATACCGGACACGGCACGCTCGGATGGACGATGGCGGCCGGCTCCGGCCGCCTGATCGCCGACCTGATGCTCGGCCGGCGGCCGGACATCGACCCGGAAGGGCTCGGCATCGAGCGCTATCGCCCGGCAGCGCCGGCGCGGTGGATTGCCCGCCCCGCGACATGACCCGCCCAGCCCGCATCACGGTCGACGTGGACGCACTGCGGCACAACCACCGCGTGCTTCGCCGCCTGCACGGCGGCCGACTGCTTGCCGTGTTGAAAGCCAACGCGTACGGTCACGGTGCCGTGGCGTGCGCCCGTGCTCTCGCGGAGGCGGATGGTTTCGCCGTTGCCTTCGGCGGCGAAGCGACGGCGCTGCGTGCCGCCGGCGTGCGCGCGCCGGTGCTCGTGCTCGAGGGCGTGTTCTCCGTCGCCGAGCTGCACACCGCGTTGCTGGAGTCCTGGTGGATCGTCGTCCACCACGAAGAACAGCTGGCGATGATCGAGTCCTCCTCGCTGCCGCTCGGCAGCTTGCACGTGTGGCTGAAGCTCGACAGCGGCATGCATCGCTGCGGCTTCGCGCCAAACGCGTTCCGTGCCGCTCATGCGCGCCTGATGGCGACCGGCAAGCTGTCCTCGATCACGCTGATGAGCCATTTCGCGCGGGCCGACGAATGCGACAGCGCGTTCACCGCGGAGCAGATTTCCCGCTTCGACAGTGCAGTCGCTGGCCTGCCCGGCCCGTACAGCTTGGCCAACTCAGCCGGCGTGTTGTCCTGGCCGGCCGCACGCCGTGATTGGGCGCGTTGCGGCATTGCGCTGTATGGCGCAGGCGCCGGGCCGCAGACCGGCCTTCGTCCGGTCATGCGGGTGTCCAGCGAGATCGTCGCGATGCGCGAGATCGCCGCCGGCGAGCCGGTCGGCTACGGCGGCCGGTTCGTCGCGACGCGGCCGACGCGTGTCGGCCTGGTGGCATTCGGCTACGCCGACGGCTATCCGCGCAGCACGCCCGACGGCACACCGCTCGCCGTCGACGGGCATCGCGTGCCGCTCGTCGGGCGCGTGTCGATGGACATGCTGACGGTGGATCTGACGGAGCTCCCGTCGGCGCGCGTGGGCAGCGAGGTCGAGCTCTGGGGACGAGACGTGTCGGTCGACGATGTCGCGCAGCGTGCCGGCACGATCGCCTACGAGCTGTTGTGCAATGCCAAGCGCGCGCCGAAACGATACGTCGGCTTGTAGCGGCCGGGCTCCCCACCGATCCCTTGTTCCTCACGATCGCAAGACCATGGCCGCACTTCGACTCCACGCCGCAACGAACGACGACTCGACCCTGACCGCGCTGACGTCCAACGTCCGCCTGCGTCCGTTCTGCGCCAGCGATCTCGAAGCCGCACAGGCGTTGTCGGCCGGAGTCAATTGGCCGCACCGCGTGGAGGACTGGCAGTTCGCGTTCGCCCACGGGACCGGGGTTGTGGCCGAACGCGATGGCAGCGTCGTGGGCACCGCGCTGCGCTGGTTGTGGGGCACCGACCGCGCCACGCTCGGTCTCGTCATCGTTTCGCCTGCCCTGCAGGGCCATGGCATCGGTCGGCGTTTGATGACCGCGCTGCTGCAGGACAGCGGGCGACGCAACGTGCTGCTGCACGCGACGGCAGAAGGCGAGCCGCTGTACGAGCGGCTGGGCTTCCGCAGCATCGGATCGATTCGGCAGCATCAGGGAATCTCCGCGAAGACCGCGCGGCCGGCGCTGGCGGAAGGAGAGCGCCTGCGTCCGGTGGACCGGCACGACGCCGATGTGCTCGCCACGCTCGACGTGAAGGCCGCAGGGCTGCCGCGTCCCTCGCTGCTACGCCGGCTGCTGAACGAGGAGGAGGTCGTCGTGTTCGATCGCGACGGCGAGGCGGTGGGCTTCTCGGTGCTGCGCCGTTTCGGACGCGGGCATGCGATCGGGCCGGTGGTCGCTCCGGACATGGCGTCCGCGCGCGCCCTGATCGCTCACTGGTGCCACCTGTACGCCGGCAATTTCCTGCGCATCGACGTCGACGCGGAAAGCGGCTTGCCCGAGTGGCTGGAAAGTCTCGGGCTGCAGCACGCCGGCAGGGTGACCGCCATGGTGCGCGGCAGGCTGCCGCCGCGGGGCCCCGCGTGTGGCGGCTGGGCGCTGATCACGCAGGCGATGGGGTGAGCGCGCGTGAACGGGCATGCCAAGCTGGATCGCCTGGACCTTCGCATCGCCCACGGCGTCGTGGACATGCTCAGACCGGCCGGCTACGACGCGGCAATGGCCTCCTTGACGAAGTCGATGTACTTGCGCAGAGGTCGACCCAGGATGGCCTGCAGGCGATCCGCTGCACCGTCCGAACCGCGCATGCCGAACTTCTGGATGCCGGCCATCATCAGCCGCATGTCGTAGGCAAGCCAGGAGGGCCCGAACGAAGCCATCTGTCCTTCGAACGCCGACAGGTCGTCCCCGCCGTAAGTCACTGCGCGACCGAGCGCGGCACTCCAGATGTCGGCTGCCGACTCTCCAGTCAATGGCTCGGGCCCGACCAACTCCAGCGTTGCGCGGGGCAACGGCGCGGGCGCGCGGTCGCGGCGCAGCAGTTCGGCGACCGCGATGTCCGCGATGTCTCGCGCATCGATCATCGCGACGCCTGCCGAGCCGATCGGCATCGGGTAGACACCGGGGCCCTGGATCACCTGCTGGACCATGCGCTCGTTCTGCATGAAGTAGGCAGGCCGAAGAATGGTCGCCGGAATGTCGAGGCTCTCGATCATTCGCTCGACCGTGTGCTTGCCGGTGAAGTGCGGCACGTTGGTGAACTTGTCCGCGTGGATGACCGACAGGTAGACGACCCGCTCGATGCCCGCCTCGCGCGCCAGGTTCAGCGCGACGAGGGCTTGCGTCACTTCGTCGGGCGTGACGGCGTTCAGCAGGAACAACGTCCGCACCGACGACAGCGCCGCGCGCAACGAGGGCACGTCGGTCAGGTCGCCGACGACCTCCTTGACGTCCGCCGGGAAGCGTTGCTTGCCGGGCGTGCGAACGAAGGCGCTGACTTCGGCGCCGGCGGCAGCCAGGCCTTGGACGACGAGGGAACCGATGGTGCCGGTGGCACCGATGACGAGAATGCTCATGGAAGACTCCAGGGGTGGTGGGTGCGGTGGGGGATCGATCAGCGCGAGAAGTCCGCGACGACCTTGCCGATGCGAGGGTCCGTGCGATTGCGTTCGATGGCCGCGGGAATGTCGGCGAACCCGATGACTTCGCCGAGCTTCGAGACCAGCGTGCCTTGGGCGATCTCCGTCGCCAGCCGCTCCAGGAGAGCAGCGTCCGGCTTGTTCGTGAACCACAGTCCGCGGCGGCCTGGCGGCGTGCGTGCAAGGATGTCAGGCGAGGACGTGCCGACGATCGCGCCGTCCTTCGTCAGCACCTGCCACGAGCGATCGAGCACTTCGCCGCCGACGTAGTCGAGCACCAGATCGATGTCGCGCGCGACCGACTCGAAGCGTTGGGTCTGGTAGTCGATGACGTGGTCCGCCCCCAGGCTGCGCACGTACTCGACATGCGCGGTCGCCGCCGTCGCGAAGACTTCGGCGCCTGCCCGCTTGGCGTACTGCACGGCATAGCCGCCCAGCCCGCCCGCTGCACCCTGGATGAGAATTCGCTGGCCTGCGGCGATCGGACCCGCATGGTGCAAGCTGTGCCAGGCCGCTACGGCCGCCACAGGAACGCCAGCCGCGTGGACGTCGGCCAGGCTTGGCGGCGTGCGCACCAGGTTCGCCTCGGCGACCGTCACGAAATCGGCGTAGGCACCCAGCCCGCCAAGCGGCCCCATGACGCGATCGCCCACGCGAAAGCGCGATGCGCCGGGGCCGACCGCCTCGACGGTGCCTGCGAGTTCGATACCCAGCACGGCGGGCAATTGAAGTGGGAAGGCGTCGCGGACGTAGCCTTCACGAACTTTCCAGTCGATGCCGTTGACGCCGGCGGCGCGAACCCGGACCAGAACCTGGCCCTCTCGGGCTGCGGGCCTGACGATCTCGGCGACCTGGGCGGCGGCAACACCGCCATAGGCGCGTAGCAGTACAGCGCGTTGAGTGATGGTCATTTCCGTTTCCTCGTATCGAAGTGCGATGACGGGAAGATAGGTCGTTGCGCCGGCAAAACGAAGACGCCAAAATGAGGACACATCGTTTCAAATATGGAACACATGGACCTCAATGCATTGACCGACTTCGCGCTCGTCGCCACGAATGGAGGACTGGGAAAGGCGAGCCGTGCGAGCGGGAGATCCAAGGCGACCCTGTCGCGGCGCATTGCGGAGCTGGAAGAGCAACTCGGCGTGCGACTCATCGAGCGCAGCGCCCGCGGGCTCAAGCTGACCGAAGCCGGTCAGATGCTGATGGACCGCACCGAAGGGCCGATGCACGAGGTGATTGACGCCATGACTGCCGCCCGCGAGGGCTTGTCGGCACCGCGCGGGCGCTTGCGTGTCGCTGCGCCGGTGCTCTTCTCTCAGCTTGCGATGGGTCGCATCTCCGCCGAGTTCTGCGCGGCGTACCCGGAGGTCAGCTGCGAGGTTGTGGCGGAGGATCGCCTCGTCGACCTCGTCGAGGAGCAGTTCGACGCCGCGATTCGGATCAATCCGGGCCCGGACAGCAACCTCGTCGGCCGGTGTTTCGCCAAGGACCGGCTGGTGGTCGTGGCCGCACCGTCCGTGCCAGTGCCGACCCCAGGCAAGGTCAGACCCGTTCCCGGTATCGTGTCCTCAAGCTTTCAGCCGGGGACTTGGACACTCGACGAGGGACGCCTGATCCTGGAGCCGATCCCGAGGCTGAGACTTTCCTCGTTCCTGATGATTCGCGACGCTGCAATTGCCGGCGCCGGCGCCGCCCTGATACCGCAATCCATCGCGTGGAACCCATTGACTCGTGGAGAGCTGGTTCAGTGGGGCGCGGTTTCGGGCGTGGAGGTCGCGCTCTGGGTCTTGCATACATCGCGACGACTTCCTGCGCCGAAGGTTCGGGCGTTCGTCGAGTTCATGTGCGGGCAATATCCGGCGGGGTCTCTCGTACTGAACGGCTAGAAGAAGCGCCTCCACGACCAGCGCCAACCTTCAGGTCGCGACGAATGTCGAACATGGGCTCGAGGGACTCGAGAGCCTGACTGCGCGCCAGCGGCCAGTTCCTGCCATTCGTGGCTGACAGCTCAGGTGCTCAAGAACCCCGCGCGCCGGGGAATGCGCCGGTGGATTTGCGCCAGACCAGCGTGAAGTTGTTTGCCGGCATCGGTACGGCCTCCTCCAGCGCAAGGCCTTCATTGCCCGCGACTTCCGCCACCTTGTCGATGTCGCGCACGCCCCAGAGCGGATTCCTTGCGCGCAGGCTCGCGTCGAACGCTTCATTGCTCTGCGACGTGTGCGCGCCGCCGCGCATGTACGGGCCGTAGGTCACAAGCACGCCGCCGGCGGGCAGGATCGTGCCGGCGCCCGCCATCAACGCGAGCGTGGCCTCCCACGGGGAGATATGGATCACGTTGATGCACACGACCGCGTCGGCCGCGGATACGGGCCAGGGACGCTTCGTGACGTCGATGGCGAGGGGCGGCTTCACGTTCGACAGGTTGCCTGCGGCGGCCCACGCCTCGATGGAAGCATGGCGCTCCACGTCCATCTCGCTTGGCTGGAAAGTGAGGGCGGGCAAAGCCTTGGCGAAGTGCGCCACGTGCTGCCCGGTGCCGCTGCCGATCTCGAGCACGAGGCCGCGTGGCGGCAACACGCGCGCGAGCACCTCGAGGATCGGCTGCTTGTTGCGCTCGGGGGAGGGGGCGGTCTCGCGTGCGTCCATGCAGCGATGGTATGCAAATGCATGACGCCATCTTCGTCTCCCCGGGTATCAGTTCCGCTCCTCATCGAATACACGTTGAGTACAAAGCGGCCGTTCGGTGAAGTCGCGCCGATACGCAACGTTCGCAGACTGCTGACAGCGCAGCGTCATCGCTGGTCGACAGCCTCAGGGCTGCCGATGTGCTCGACCCATCGAGCGAGCACGCAACCTGCAAGGAATGAAATCAAATGAGCAAGATCATGGGACTGATGTATGCCGAGGCGCGCGCCGCACGCGCGGCCACGGCGAATCCCGGTGAGGATCGCATTCACGACACGCAAACTCGAGCGAGTTTCAAGCTTGAATGGTGGACGCTCCCCGTGCGGAATCCGGTTGAATCGGCAAGATCGACGCTCGAATGGTGGACCACTCGAATCGCGAAGGGCCCTCAGCCGAATGCCAATGGCCGCGTGAACGCCGCTGGCGTTGCAGCCACGGCCCGCGATACTCCCGCGCGGCCGCGGCGGCAGCTGCCTTCTCCTTGCTGAGCGTCGTCGTCGTCACCGGATCCTTCGTCGGCCGCACACCCAGAACCGGCGCCGGTCAGGTCGTGCCTACCGCCTGGGGCGGGAAATCGGTGGACTCCGACAGTGAGCGCCATTGCTCGATCTCGGCTCGCCGTGCATCGAGGACGCTGAGGATGCCGCAGACGGCATCGGATCCGGCGGCAAAGTGCAGCGGCGGCTGCGCCTCGTGGGCCAGGCGTACCAGTGCGGCGGCCAATCTTGTGGGATCACCCGCCTGGCGGTGACTGTAGGCGCTGTAGGTGTCCTGCAATTCGGCCGAAGCCGGCGCATAGTCCTCGAGCTTCATGCTGCCGTAGCGCACCGAGCGATCGTCGAGGAAATCGGTGCGGAAGAAGCCCGGTTCGACGAGGGTGACGCCGATGCCGAAAGCCGCCACCTCCAGCGCCAGCGATTCCGAGTAGCCCTCTACGGCGAACTTGCTCGCGCAGTACACCGAGGCGCCGTTGAAGCCCTGCACGCCGCCGATCGAGGACAGGTTGAACACGTGTCCGGCTCGCTGCCGACGCATCACCGGCAGCACCGTGCGGGTCACGTGCATCAGCCCGAACACGTTGGTGGCGAACTGACGCTCGATCGCTGCGGCCTCCAGTTCCTCGAACAGACCCAGTTGGCCAAACCCCGCGTTGTTGACCAGCACGTCGATGCGGCCGAAGCGCGACACGGCAGCATCGGCGGCGGCCTGCGCCTGCACGGCGATGGATACGTCGAGCGGTGCGGCCAGCAGTCGATCGGCTTGCGCGGCGGGCAGGCTCTCCAACGCCTGAGCGGTGCGTGCAAAGTCGCGGCCAGTCGCGACGACCTTGTCACCCCGGGCGAGGGCCGCTTTGACGATCTCGAAGCCGATGCCTCGGGTGGCACCCGTGATGAACCAGGTCTTGCTCATGCTGAATCCTTCAGTGGAATGGACGTGAAGGATTCTTCGGGGTCCCGCCCTGCCGGCCAAGGCCTGAAGCTCTGCAAGCATTGCCTGAACCTATTGATATTGCGCGACGTGCCGGGAAGGTCAGGCGGTGATCCGCGCCTGTTTCTATCATCGAGCCATGCAGTCACCAACCGAAAGAATGGCCGTCCTGGTCGACCGGCTCGCGCCGCAAGAGGGCTATACCGAGTCAGCGATTCCCGGTGTGCGGTTCATGCGTGCCAACGGGCCGGTGATGCGAGCACCCGTGCTTTACGAGCCGAGCATCTGCATCGTGGTGCAAGGGCGCAAGCGTGGGTTTCTCGGCGGCAGGCTCTATGCCTATGACGCGCAGCACTACCTCGTGCTGTCGGTGCCGATGTCCTTCGAGAGCGAGACCGAAGCGAGCGCGAAAAGGCCGCTGCTGGGCATGGCGCTGCGAATTGAACCGGGGCAGGCGGCGGAGATCGCGCTGGCGGTTGCGCAGGACCGCGGTGCGGCTGAAGCGCAGCCCTGCACCATGGCGTCAACACCGGTCGACGGGGAACTGTCGGACGCTCTGTTGCGGCTGCTGCGCGTGCTGGCGTCGCCGTTGGAGGCGCGCATCCTCGGGCCGGGCATCTTGCGCGAGATCTACTTCCGGGTGCTCACCGGAGAGCAGGGCGCTGCGATGCGGGCGGCACTCGCGCAAGGCAGCCGCTTCCAAAGAATCGCCCGTGCGCTGTATCGAATGCATGACAACTACGCGGACGCGCTCGACATCGCCACACTGGCCCACACAGCAGGAATGAGCGCGCCTGCGTTCCATGCGAACTTCAAGGCCACGATGGGCACTTCGCCATTGCAGTACCTCAAGGCCATGCGTCTCCACCAGGCGCGCCTGCTGATGGTGCGCCAGGGTGTTACGGCCGCCGCCGCCTGCGTGGCGGTGGGGTACGAAAGCGCCTCGCAGTTCAGCCGCGAGTTCAGGCGCCTGTTCGGCCGCACACCGGTTGAAGAGGCACAGCGCATGAAGTCGGTCCTGGCGCTGCGACCGTCCGCGCAGGTCAATGCGGGCGACGAGGCATGATCGCCCATGCGCTACGCGGGCCCGCAACGCCATGCGCCGTCGACGAGGCGCCATGCGCCCGGCGCGGCCCGGGGATGCAGCGATTCGGGCAACAGCGCGGCCGGCAGACCCTGGTAGCACACCGGCCGCAGAAAGCGCTCGATGGCGCGCGCGCCCACGGAAGTGCTGCGCGAATCGGACGACGCCGGGAACGGGCCGCCGTGCACCATCGCGTACGACACTTCCACGCCGGTGGGAAAACTGTTGGCGAGGATGCGGCCGGCCTTGCGCTCGAGCGTGGGCAGCAACTGCCTGGCGACAGCAAGGTCCTCGTCGTCCATCTGCAGTGTTGCGGTCAGCTGGCCCTCGAGCCGCTCGGCCACGGCACGCAGTTCGGCCGTGTCCTGGCAAGACACCAGCAGGCCGCTCGGCCCGAACACCTCGTCGTGTAGAGCGGCTTGCGCCATGAAGTCGCTGGCCGTGGCCTGGTGCACCCAGGCCACGGCCGCGTGCGGCGCGTTGGCCGGCTTGCCCGTCGCAACGACCTGCACACTGCTGGCGAGCGCCAAGCGCGCGATGTTTTCGCCATAAGCGGCGTGGATGCCGGCATTGAGCATGGTGCCTGCCGCGCGCTGCGGCAGCAGCGCCGACACGGCCGCCACGAAGCGGTCCCATCCGGGTCCCGCCACGCCGACCACGAGGCCGGGGTTGGTGCAGAACTGGCCGACGCCGAGCAGTAGCGACTCGACGTATCCCGCCGCGATGGCCTCGGCGCGCGCGGAGAGCGCGGCGGGCAACAGGAAGATGGGGTTGATCGAGCTCATCTCGGCATACACCGGGATGGGCTGCGCGCGTTCACGTGCGAGCCGGCACAGCGCGAGCCCGCCAGCACGCGAGCCGGTGAAGCCCACGGCCTGCACCGCGGGGTGCGACACGAGCAGCGCGCCGACCTCGTTCGAGGGGCCGCCTACCATCGAGAACGTGCCCTCGGGCAAGCCATGCTCGACGACCGTCTGCTGGATCACGCGCGCGACCATTTCCGACGTGCCGGGATGCGATGGATGCGCCTTGACGATCACCGGGCAACCCGCGGCAAGCGCCGAGGCGGTGTCGCCGCCGGCGACCGAGAACGCGAGCGGGAAGTTGCTGGCACCGAACACCGCGACGGGGCCGAGCGCGATCTGGCGCTGGCGCAGGTCGGGCCGCGGCACCGGTTGGCGCTCGGGTTGGGCGCTGTCGATCGTGACCTGCTGCCACAGTCCGTCGCGCAGCATGCGCGCGAACAGCCGCAACTGGCCCGCGGTGCGTCCGCGTTCGCCCTCGAGGCGCGCGCGCGGCAGGCCGCTCTCGGCCATGGCGCGCGCGATCAACGGCTCGCCCAGCGACTCGACGCCGGCCGCGATGCTTTCGAGAAAGTCGGCACGCTGGCCGGCCGAGGTCGCGCGATAGGCGTCGAAGGCGTCGCGCGCCAGCACGGCGGCGCGGCCGACATCTTCGGGCGTCGCGGCGGAGAAGGTGGGCTCCAGTTCGCGCCCGGTCGACGGGTCGAACCCGCGGTACGCGTGCGCGGCGCCGGCCACCTCTTGGTGGCCGATCAGGAGATGGCCGGTCAGTTGAGTCGTCATGTTGTCCTGGTTCATGTGATGGCGGCGAGCTGCCAGGGCACGAGCTTGTTCTGTTCGTGGCCTGTGCAACTCTTGCTCGTGGTGCGCTCGGCCGAGGCGGCAGATGTGAGCCGGTTGCTACAGCCGGTACACGCGCTTCGCGTTGTCATGCAACAGCTTGCGCCGATCCGCATCTGACTGGCCGGCGATCGCCGCCAGGAACCCGGCCAGCAGGACCTCATAGGACGCGACGAGGCTGTCGACCGGAAAGTTGCTCGCGAACATGCAGCGATCGGCGCCGAAGATCGCGATCGTGTCTCGGATGATCGGGACGTTGGCGTCCTGCGTCCACCGACGATCGCGCTGCCCGAGGCCGGAAATCTTGACGACGACATTCGACCGGTGGGCCGCCCTGTCCATCGCTTGCCGCCAACCGGTCAGCCCTTCGGCGCTGCGGTCCGCAGGCAGCCCGGTGTGGTTGATGACGATCGTCGTGCCGGGAAAGTCGACGGCCAGGTCGGCGGCCTGGTCCAGATTCCACCACGGCGCCTGCAGGTCGAACGAGAACCCGTGCTGGGTCAGCAATGCGAAGCCGGCGCGCCAGCGCGGATCGTCCATCGATCCCGGCAGACCGCGCTTCGCGTCCGCCGGCGAGGCGGCGGTGACCGGCTTGTGGCGGATGCCGCGCACCAGCGGATAAGCCGCGTGCGCCGCCAGCACCTCGCAGACATCGACATGATCCAGCGCTGCGTGTGCCACGCAGGCCGACGGCCGGCCGGTCTCGCCCGCCAGCACGGACAGCCACTTCGTCTCGTCCACTGGCGCGGCGCGATTCCACTCCGCCTCTATGTGCACCGTCTTCACCGGCGCGAATCCCGCGGTATCGCGCGCGAGGTCGGCCGGCAGGTAGTTGCGCTTCAGCGCCGAGTAGTCGCCGTAGCGGAACGGAACCGGCTCGGGATCCTGCAGCCAGGGATACGGGTTCTTCCCGAGATCCCAGAAGTGCTGGTGCGCGTCGATGAACGGCTCGTCGAACCTCATGGCGCCAACACCCGTTTCGCTTCGCGGTCGAGCTCGGCGAAGTACTGCTCCATGCCGGCCACGTCGACGCTGTCGTCGCTTTCCATGCCGAGCTGGGCGAAGTGCCGCTCGCGCTTGCGCATGTCGGCCAGCAGCACCTCGCGTGCATGCCTGGCCACGGTCTCGGCCACTTCGAGCGGCACCACGACGAGCCCGTCGTCGTCGCAGCCGACGATGTCGCCGGGGCGGACTTGCACGCCGCCCATGCCGATGCGCGTCTGCGTCTCGATGATCTCGATGCGCCCCGGAATGATGGTGCGCGCGACGCCGCGGGAGCAGATCGGTGTCTTCTGGTCGACGAGCTCGGCGCTGTCGCGGCATTGCCCGTCGGTGACGATGCCAACTGCGCCCTTCTGCATCGCGCGCAGCGAGTTCTCCGAGCCCCACAGGCCCACCGGCGGAGCGCCGCCGGTGTCGGTGACGACGACGTGCCCGGGCTGCAGCTGGTCGTAGAAGCGCCACACGCCGAGCCCGACCTTGCGGAACCAGATATCGTGCGAGTCGACGATCTCCTCGGTGGTGGGCAGCGTCCACATCGGCCGATTCGCGGGGACGCAGCGCACGGTGAAGGCGACGCCCCAGAAGCGCGTCCCGCTCGACAGCGCCTTGATGTCGGGCGAGACGAGGCCGATGTTGAAGTAGCCGATCCCGTCGAGCGCATCGCACACGTCGGCCACGCGCAGGGGGTCGTAGAGCTTCTTCAGTCGGAACGGATCGATGCTGGGTTTGGCATTGTCGGAGGTCATGTGGCTATCCATGGGTTGGGGTGGGGGATGCGAGAGGCGCTAGGCGGCCTTGCGCCGGCTCGCCTCGTACAGGCGGATGATCGACGCCGGGTCGGACATCGCGTGGCCGCTCGCGACGTAGGCGTCGAAGCGCGCGCCGGCCTGCTCGACCAGCGGAAGGTCGCAGCCATGCTCGCGCGCAAACTCGCCGACGGCCTTGAGGTCCTTCAGCAGTTGACGTGCGTAGGCCGCTGGGGGATCGAAGTCGCGGCGCTGGATGCGCGGATACAGCTTGCGCAGCAGCACGCTGTCGGCGAAGCCGCCTGCCAGGCACTCCGGCAGCCGCGCCGCGTCGATGCCGGCCGCTTCGGCCAGCAGCGCCGCTTCCACCATCAGCACGTAGCCCGCGCCGACAATGGCCTGGTTGATGATCTTGGTGGTCTGTCCGGCGCCGGTCGGGCCCATGTGGGTGACGTTGGCGCCGAGGTCGCCGAGCACCGCGCGAGCGCGTTCGAAGTCATGCGGTGCGCCGCCGGCCATGATGGCCATGCTGCCCTCGCGTGCGGCGCCGGGGCCGCCGGAGACAGGGCAGTCGAGCCAGGCGAGGCCGGCGTCGCGCGCCGCGCGTGCCGCCATCTCTTGCGTGGCCGCGGGATCGATCGTAGACAAGTCAATCAGCAGCTTGCCGCGCGTCTCGCGCGCCGTGGCCAGCCCGTGCGGACCGAACACGCAGTGCCGCACCGCCTCGCCGTCCAGCACGCATATCAGCACGATGTCGGCGGCGGCGACAACGTCGGCCGGCGATGCCGCGGCAACCGCGCCGTGCAGCGTGACGAGGTCCAGCCGCTCGCGCTCCAGGTTCCACACCGTCACTTGCCAACCGCGGTCGAGAAGCCGCCGGGTCATGGCCTCGCCCATGAGGCCGATGCCGACGAAGCCCAGTCGTGGTTTGTTCATGCCGGGTCCTCCAGGTCGATCGCGCCGAAGGGGCTGGGCTCGAGCAGCAACGAACTGCCCTCGCCGAGCACGTGCTCTCCGCCCCACTGCTGACGCTCGCGCCGGCGCGCCGCCACGACGCTCGCGTGCTGCTCGTATGCCGCGAGCGCGCGCCGGCGCTGCGCATGGTCCTGCCAGCCGAGCAGCAGCGTCACGCCGGGTGTTGCGGCGCCGCCCACGATGTTGTCGAACACGCCGGCGATCGCCGCGCCGCAATCGGCCAGCGCCGGAAGGTCGACCTCGGCGAGTACCTGGTCAGCGTGGCCAGTGCGTCCGACCGCGACCGGATGCACACGCACCTCGTACAGCGGACATGAAGCTGGCCGCTCGTGCGTGGCGCGATGCATGGTCCACGCCGCGGCCGGCGCGAGGAAGCGCAGGTCGTAGCGCTTCACCATCTCGCCCGGGCCGTTGGTGCGCGTGCGCACGGCCTGCCACTCAGCGTCGGCGTTCAGCGCGGCGAAGGCGGCGGTGCGCTGTGCGAGATCGGTCCAGCGCAGCATCCAGGCGAACAGCGGCGTCGTGCCGCCCGCCACCACGGTCCATTGCCCGAGTCGCTTCGGGAAGCCGTGCCGCTCGAAGAAGGGATGCATCACCGAGCCGATGCGCTCGACCAGTTCGTCGATTCGCCCAGGAGCGGGATGATAAAGACGCAGTTCGTGGAACACAGGATCGCTCACAAGTCGTAGAAGGCCACTGCCGTGTCGTGCATGACCGCGGCGCGTGCTTGCGCGGGCACGAGCCGCAGCGCAGCCTCACGCCAGCGCGTCATGCCACCGGCTAGGTCGACAACCGGCCAGTCGCTGCCCCACATCAGCCTGTCGGGACCGAAGCAGTCGAGCAGGTGTTCGAGACAGGGCTTCAGGTCGTCGTCGCGCCAGTCCGGGCGAGCTTCGGTCGTGAGGCCGGACAGCTTGCAGAAGCAACGTGTCTCGCGCGCGACCCGCGCGATGTCGCGCGCCCACGGCTCGAATGCGCCGGCTGCAATGGTCGGCTTCGCGCCGTGATCGATCACCAGGGCCAGCGACGGATGGCGCTGCGCCAGCTCCCGCAGCAGTGGCAGGTGCCGCGGGCGCGCGGCGACATCGAGGCGCAGGCCGTGATGCGCGAGTGCCTCGAGCGCCGGCGCGAGCTCCGGGCGCAAGATCCAGCCCGTTTCCTCGATGAAGCCGATCATCGGCCGCACGCCCTTGACGATCGTGTGGGTCGCGAGTTCGGCGATGGCCTCGCCTGCATCGCGCGCGGCGAGGTCGACCCAGCCGACCACCCCGCGCACCAGCCCTTCGGAGGACAGCGCGACGTCGATCAGCCAGCGCGTCTCGGCGGAGGTGGGCGACGCCTGCACCAGTACCGTGGCGTCGATGTCGCCGAGCAGCGGCCGCAGGTCCGCCAGCTCGTAGTCGCGGTGGATCGCCAACTCCCGGCCAAGCCACGGATAGTCGTGGCAGCCGATGCGCCAGACATGCTGGTGCGCATCGACGATCTTCTGGCCGGCAGTCGTCACTTCACCGCCCCGAGCGCCAGACCGCGCACGAGGTGCTTCTGCAGCAGCATCATGAACACGACGATCGGGATCATGATCGCGATGGCCGCCGCCGCCGAGAGCGACCAGTAGTTGAGGTCCTCGCCGCCGTACTCGGCGATGGCCACCGGCAGCGGCTTCGTGTTCGGGCCCGTGAGCACCAGCGCGAACAGGAACTCGTTGTAGGCGAGCAGCAGGCTGAACAGCGCCGTGACCCACAGCCCCGGCCGCACGATCGGAAGCACCACCTTGAAGAAGGTCTGCCATTCGCTGGCGCCGTCGATCGCGGCCGCCTCGTCGACCTCGGCCGGGACGTCGACGAAGAAGCTGTGCATCAACCAGATCGTGAACGGCTGGTTGATCGCGACCAGCGCCAGCACCATCGCCGGGTAGGTGTCGATCAGGTTCAGCAGCTTGGCGAGGATGAAGAACGGGATCGCCAGCAGCATGTGCGGGAACATGCGCAGCGAGAGGAGTCCCAGGAGGATCCCCTTGGCCGCCTTGCCGCGCATGCGCGACAAGCCGTAGGCTGCCATCGTGCCGATGGACACCGAGATGAGCACGGTGGACACCGAGATGATGGCGCTGTTGAGGAAGAAGCGCCCGAAGCCCTTTTCGAACCAGACCATGTGGTGGAACTCGAGCGTGGGCTCGAACACCAGCTTGGGCGGGATCGCGAAGGCGTCGATGGGCTGCTTGATCGACGTGAGGAAGGCCCACGCCACGGGTGTCAGCGTAATGGCCGTGAACAGGCACAGTGCGAGGAACAGCAGCAGCTGCGAGGCGGAGAGGCGCCGTGTCTTCTTCATGCTCTTTCCTTGCTGCGCCCGACGACGCCGATGAGAATCGCGGCCAGCGCCATGACGATGACCAGGGTGATCACGCCGAGTGCCGACGCCTTGCCGACCTGGAACAGACGGAACGCCAGTGCGTAGGTCTGCATCGTGATGGTCTCGGTGGCCGACCCGGGGCCGCCGGACGTGAGCACGTAGATCGTGTCGAAGTAGCGGAACGCATCCATCATGCGCATCGTCAGCACGAAGACGATCAGCGGCCGGATGGCCGGCAGCATGATGCGAAATAGGACCTGCCGCCCGCCCGCACCGTCGATCTGCGCCGCCTCGATCTGGCTTTGGTCGACGGTGTTCAGGCCCGCGAACAGCACCAGGATCATGAACGGCGTGAACTGCCACGTGTCGGCGATGACGACCGTGATGCGTGCCCACATCGGGTCGCCCAGCCAGTCGGGCGGGAAGATGCCCATGCCCGCGAGCACCGAGTCGAGCAGGCCCCAGCGGCCCGCGAACACCCATTTGAGGAACAGCGCCGCCACCACGGGGGTGATGATGTGCGGCAGGAACATCAGCAGGTTCAGCCCCCTCACGGCGAACTTCAGCCGGTACAGCCCGTAGGCCACCGCAAGCCCGAGGCAGAACTCGACTCCGACCGCCGACGCGACGATGCCCACCGTGCGCAGCAACGACGACCAGAAGCGCATGTCGCCGAGCAGATCGGCGTAGTTGCCGAGGCCGACGAAGGTGCTGACCCCCGTGTCGAGGTAGACGTCGAACAGGCTCAGGTACAGCGCGTAGCCGAGCGGATACAACAGGATGAAGAACGCTATGACGCCACTCGGCAGAAGGAAAGGCCACAGCGTGCGGCGGCGCGCGCCCTTGGCGCGCCGCTTTGTCGTGCGCTCGGTGATGCGCGTTACCGCCTTCGACGACTGAACTACTGCCGTGCCGGCCAGGCTGGTCGTTGCCATGATCAAGCCGCCAGCCGCTGGCCGTTTGCCGCGTCGAACAGATGCGCGCGCTTCAGGTCCGGCACGAGCCCGATGCTCTCGCCGACTCGGCAATGCGCGTGGTCGTGGATCGTCGAGGTGATGTCGCGCCCGTTCATGCGGCAGTACAGCTGCGTGTCCGCGCCGGTCGGCTCGACGACCACCACTTCCACCGGCAAGCCTCCGCTTCCCGGCGCGCAGTGCTCGGGGCGGATGCCGTACATCACCGGCTGGCCATCGTCGGCACGCGCGCCGATCGGGAACGGCAGCGACACGCCGCCGTCGAACTCGACGCGCGGCTCGCCGCCGGCCGTGCGGGCGACCCCCTGCAGCAGGTTCATCGCCGGCGAGCCGATGAAGCCGGCGACGAAGCTGTTGGCCGGCCGCTCGTACAGCTCCAGCGGGCTGCCGGTCTGCTCGACCACGCCGTCTTTCAGGACGACGATCTTGTCGGCCATCGTCATCGCCTCGGTCTGGTCGTGCGTGACGTAGATCGAGGTCGTCTTCAGGCGCTGGTGCAGCTCGCGGATCTCGGTGCGCATCTGCACGCGCAGCTTGGCGTCGAGATTGGACAGCGGCTCGTCGAAGAGGAACACGAGCGGGTTGCGCACGATGGCGCGGCCCATCGCGACGCGCTGCCGCTGGCCGCCCGAGAGCTGGCGCGGAAAGCGGTCGAGATAGGGCGCGAGCGACAGGATGTCGGCCGCGCGCTTGACCTGCACGTCGATCTCGGACTGCGGCTGGCGCGCCAGCTTGAGCGCGAACGACATGTTGTCGCGCACCGTCATGTGCGGGTACAGCGCGTAGTTCTGGAACACCATCGCGATGTCGCGTTGCTTCGGTGGTTTGTCGTTGACGACGGTGTTGCCGATGGTGATCTTGCCTTCGTCGACTTCCTCGAGCCCGGCGATCATGCGCAGCAGCGTGGACTTGCCGCAGCCCGACGGGCCGACCAGCACGCAGAACTCGCCGTCGGCGATACGGATATCGACGCCGCGGATGACGTGGGTGTCCCCGAAGTACTTCTCGATGGCGCTCAGGTGAACGGCTGACATGGTGTGGACGCCTTTCGCTTATTTGTAGTAGCCGCGCGTGCCGAGGTACGCCTCGGTCTCGGACGCCGCCTTGTCGAGCGCCTCCTTGACCGGCATCTCGCCCGTGACCGCCTGCAGGATGCGGCGCGAGATGAACTCGCCCACTGCATAGAACTCCGGCAGAGCCGGGAACGGGACCCCGGTCTCGATGGCCTGCGCCGCCGCCGCATAGAAGCGGTTCTTCGCGCGCAGCTCCGGGTCCTGCAACAGCGATTTGCGCGGTGGCACCAGCATCGCCGCCGCCTCGCGCATGTTGGCTTCCCGGGTGGCCGTGGCCATGATGCGGAACAGCTTGTCGGGGTCCTGCTTGCTGAACGCCGAGATCGCGTAGCCGTCGGTGAGCACGCGCGCCTTGCCTTCGGGCATCGGCGTCCAGTCGAACTTGCCGATGACGCGCGACTGCTTGGGGTCGTCCACCGAGCGGGCGCGCGTGGCCCATTGCTGGCCCATCACCGCTGCGTCCTGCTGCAGCGCGATCGTGCATTCGTCGTTGGCGGCGGTGGCGAAGCCGCGCTGCGCGTACTTGGTGGTGTCCTTCAGCGCCTCGATGGCACGCACGCCGCGCGCGTTGTTGAAGATCGGCTTCCACTTGTCGTCGAACCAGCCGGCGCCGATGGTGTTCATGTACCAGTGCGCCTCGTTGAGCGTGGCGTCGCTGGGCTTCAAGCAGTCGATGGTGCCGGCGCGCGCGGGGGTGTGGAAGCTCTTGGCCAGCGCCTGGTATTCGGCCATCGTCTTCGGCGGCGTCTTGCCGGCCGCGTCGAAGAGGTCCTTGCGGTAATAGAACATCATCGTGTTGACGGTGCCGGGGATGGCATAGATGTGGCCCTTGTACGAGCACATCTTCATCGCCGCGTCGGAGAAGTCGTCCAGCGCGAACTCCTTCTTGTACTTGGCCCACAGGTCGTCCAGCGGACGCAGCCATCCGTTGCGCGCATACGAGGCGACGGTCGAGTCGATGACGTAGACGATGTCGAAGGTCGCCGACTTCGACGACATCGCGATCGTGACCAACTCACCCATCTTCTCGAACGGGATGAGTTGCGCGTTGACGTCCACGCCGGGCAGCGCGGTCTTCATCTTGCCGGCCCAGAACTCGAGCGCCGGGTAGCGGTGGCTGATGAGCTGCACCGGGTCGGCGGCGAAGGCGCTGCGCGCGCCGAGCAGCGTGCCGCCGCCCAGCGCCAGCGCCGTGGCGCCCATCTGCTTGATGACGGTCCGGCGGCTCGTGTCTTGAATGCTCATGGTGTCTCCGTGGGTATGAGGCTTGAATTCGGTCGGCGCATCAGGAAGCGAAGGCACCGCGCAAGCGGAAGGACTCGATGTCCTGCTTGCCGAAGCCCGCTTCGAGAAGGATCTCGTCGGTGTGCTGGCCCAGCAGCGGCGCCGGGTAGCGCACCTGCTGCGGCGTGCCGCCCAGCTTGACCGGGAAGCCGAGCGTGTTGACGCGGCCTTCCACCGGGTGCTCGATCGACATCACCATCTCGCGCGCCTGCGACTGCTCGCTGACCAGCGCCTCGGCGTAGTCGTAGATCGGCGCGGCGGGCACGCCCGCGTCCAGCAGCGCCGCGACCCATGCGTCAGCGGTGCGCTTGGCGAAGCTGGCCTCGATCTCCTCGATGAGCGGGGCGCGGTTGCGCAGGCGTGCGACGTTGTCGGTGAAGCGCGGATCGGCGATCAGGTCCTCGCGGCCGATCACCTTGCACAGGCTGACCCACAGCTTCTGGTTGGCCGCGCCGATGACGAAGTGGCGGTCCGACGCGCGCACCGCCTGGTACGGCGCACTCATGCGGTTGGCGCTGGCGATCGGCGCCGGCACTTCGCCCGTGCCCCAGTACTCGGCGGTCTCCCAGATCGACAGGCCGAGCGCGGCTTCGAACAGCGAGGCATCGATGTACTGGCCCTGGCCGCTGCGGTCGCGGCCTGTCACCGCGCTCAGGATCGCGTACACCGCGAACAGGCCCGCGCCCAGGTCGGCCACCGGGACGCTCGACTTCACCGGCGCCATGCCGGGGTAGCCCATCACGCTCATCACGCCGGTCATTGCCTGCGCGATCAGGTCGAAGCCCGGCCGCTGCGACCACGGGCCGGTCTGTCCGAAGCCCGAGATGCTGGCGTAGACGAGCTTGGGGTTGATCTCCTTCAGCGTCGGGTAGTCGATGCGCAGGCGCGCGGCGACGCCGGGACGGTTGTTCTCGACCAGCACGTCGGCGCTGCGCACGAGTTCGTAGAACGCCTCGCGGCCTGACACGTTCTTCAGGTTCAGCTCGATGCTGCGCTTGTTGCGGTTCAGCGCGAGGAAGCCGCCGCTGTCCTCGCCCTTCAGGCGAAATCCCATCGCGCGTCGCGTCTGGTCGCCGACGCCGGGCGGCTCGACCTTGATGACGTCTGCGCCCATGTCGCCGAGCAGCATGCAGCAGAAGGGGCCGGCCATCACCTGGCTGACGTCGAGGACCTTGAGGTGGGACAAAGGAAGGGTCATGGAGGGCTTATCCGGTTCAGTGATTCAGGTGGGCGATCAGCGCGGCGATGCCGAACGTCCACGGCTCGGTCTTGTCGGTGTGCGCGATGCGGTTGATCAACGCGCCGAGGCGCGGCGTGTGGACGGTGACGATGTCGCCGACGACATGGGTGAAGCCATGTCCGGGCTCGAAGCGGTCGGCGGTCGGCGCGAACATCGTGCCGAGGAAGAGCATCATCCCGTCGGGGTAGCGGTGGTGGGGGCCGATGGCCTGCGCGACGAGATCGAGCGGGTCGCGGCTGATGCGCGACATCGAGCTGCTGCCGGCCAGCGTGAAGCCGTCCGGGCCGTCGACCTGCAGCGCGAGCTCGCAGGCGCGCACGTCGTCGATCGTGAAGGTCTCGTCGAGCAGCCGGATGAACGGGCCGATCGCGCACGAGGCGTTGTTGTCCTTGGCCTTGCCGAGTAGCAGCGCGCTGCGGCCTTCGAAGTCGCGCAGGTTCACGTCGTTGCCGAGCGTCGCGCCCTGCACGCGACCGCGGCTGTTCACCGCGAGCACGATCTCCGGCTCCGGGTTGTTCCAGGTCGATTGCGGATGGATGCCCGCTTCGACACCGCAGCCCACCGCGGACAGCGGCTGCGACTTGGTGAAGATCTCCGCGTCCGGCCCGATACCGACTTCGAGGTACTGCGACCAGGCGCCCTTGTCGACGAGCACCTGCTTGACGCGCATCGCCTCGGGCGAGCCGGGCTTGATGCTCGAGAGATCCGTGCCGATGACCTCTGTCACCGCGCGTCGCACGGCGTCGGCGCGCGACGCGTCGCCGCGGGCCTGCTCCTCGATGACGCGCTCGAGCAGGCTGGCGACGAAGGTGACGCCGCTGGCCTTCAGCGCCTGCAGGTCGCAGGGGGCGAGGAGCCACGGGCGCTTGGTGTCGCGCTGTGCAGGGTCGGTGTTGGCGAGGACGTCGGCGAGGCTCGCGACTTGCGGCAGGCGGGCAGCGGAGCGGATCGCCGCCACCGGGGATTCGATTTCGAGCAGTTGGCTGACGGTGCGTGCGATCGGGCTCAGGTCGTGCAACTCGCCGCCCTTCACGAGCACCGGCAGAGGCCCGCCGCGCGCCGGCAGCCACACGCGCCCGACCACCATGGCGTCGGCGTGATCGTGCGGCAGGACGGAGTCGGGAGTGAGGCGGCTGTGCATTGCGGGGTCGATGCAGGTGAGGTCGGAAGAATAGGTATCGAGCGCGGGCCCGGCAAACGACAAATTCTTGAGCGATAGCCCAGAAAAACTAGGAAGGCATGGGCGGACAAATTTTTCTTGCGGCCCGCGCGAGAAATGATCGTTTGAGCCGCTCACGCAGCGTCCGTAGACTCGCCCGCCAAGAGCTTCTTTCCTCCAGCACAGGACGCCATTGCATGACGAGCACCGTCACCACCTCCATCGATCGAGCCCGCCGCATCGCCACCGTCACGCTCGACAGCCCGCAGCGCATGAACGCGCTCGATACCGCCATGTGGCGCCAACTGGAACGCGCGTTCGTCGCGCTGTCCGCCGACGCGGCACTGCGTTGCGTCGTGCTGCGCGGCGCCGGCGAGAAGGCCTTCGCCGCCGGTGCCGACGTGGCCGAATTCGCGACCGTTCGCTCCAACCGCGAGCAGGCGCGTGCCTATGCCCGCATCACGCATGCGGCGCTGGAAGCGATCGCCAATTGCCCGCACCCGGTCATCGCGCAGATCCATGGCGCCTGCGTCGGCGGCGGCCTGGAGATCGCGTCGATGTGCGACATGCGGATCTGCGGCACGTCGAGCCGCTTCGGCATCCCGGTCAAGCGGCTGGGGCTGGTGGTGTCGTACAGCGAGCTCAATGCCCTGATTGCGCTGACCGGTAAAGCCGCGGCGCTGGAGATTCTTCTCGAGGGGCGTGTGTTTTGCGCCGACGAGGCGCTGGCCAAGGGACTGGTCAACCGCGTCGTCGCCGACGACGCAGTGGCAGGCGAGATCGAAGCCACGGCCGCGCGCATCTGCGAAGGCGCACCGCTGGTCGCTCGCTGGCACAAGAAGTTCGTTCGCCGCCTGGCTGATCCGGCGCCGCTCAGCGAGTCGGAGCTCGACGAGTGCTATGCCTGCTTCGATTCGAAGGACTTCGGCATCGGGTACCAGGCGTTTCTGGACAAGACGAAGGCGGCGTTCGTCGGCGAATAGGGACACCTATCCCGCAAGCGGGAGGGACCGTGAAGTCACGAACCCGCGGACAGCCTGTCGCCTGCCACTTCATCGCGCACCCAGCGCGCAAATGTGGTGATCAGCGGGTCGCCCACCCGCGACTCCGGGTAGATGAGGAAGTACGAGAACTCGACCGGCAGGCTGATGTCGAAGGGCCGCACCAGGCGGCCGGCGGCGAGGTCGGCGACGACCCAGTTCTTCTTGGCGAGCGCCACGCCCAGCCCGTCGATCGCCGCATTGATGACGAGATGACTCGGCCAGAACGAGGGACCGCGCGTCGCGTCGACGCTGTTCACGCCGGCGTGCCTCAGCCACATCGCCCAGTCGGGATTGCTCACGTCGGCATAGCTGCTGTCGTCGTGCAGGAGCGTGTGGTAGCGCAAGTCGTCGGGCGTGCGCAGCGGATGCTCGCCATCGAGCAGCGCGGGGCTGCACACCGGGAACACCTCGACCGGCAGGCACAGCTGCGAGTGCAGCCCGGGATAGATGCCGCGTCCGTAGCGAATCGCCACGTCGACGTCGTCGCGCGCGAAGTCCACCAGCTTGGCCGACGTGGAGACCTTCAGGTCGATCTCCGGGTGCTCCTTCATGAAGTGAGCCATCCGCGGGACCAGCCACTTCACGGCGAAGGTCGGCGGCATGTTGACCTTCAGCACGGCGGGCTTGCCGCGCACGTGGAGCTGGTGCGTGGCCTCGGCCATCTGCCTGAACGCCTGCTGGATCGCGGGCAGGTAGGCCTTGCCGGCTTCGGTGAGCACCATTGACTTCGGCTGTCGCACGAACAGCAATACGCCGAGGCTTTCCTCGAGAGTCTTGATCTGGTGGCTCACCGCGGCCGCGGTGACGAAGAGCTCTTCCGCGGCGCGTGTGAAGCTCAAGTGCCTGGCCGCGACCTCGAACGTTCGCAGAGGATTGAGTGGTGGGATCTGGCGCGCCATGGGAAGGGTCAGTCTAGCGCTGCGCAGTAGCCATCTTCCCGCATCGGCTGCGGGTGGCGCATGGACCTCGCCTGCTCAACTTGGACTAGTAGCCTGTAACGGCCGATTCGGAAGTGCCTGCCGCGCAGGCGACGCGCATGGCCGCGTTGCAAATGCTCGCGATGCCTGCGGGCATCGCTGCGGTTTGCGCCTTGTCCTGCGCGCCGCCTGCGCGGCCTTCACTCCCGAATCGACCGTTAGAGGCCACTAGTGGCGCGCGGTGGGCAGCAGGATGCCGCGGTCGACTGAGTTGATGTCCGTGTGGCCACAGAACGCCATCGTCAGGTCGAGCTCCTTGTGGATGATCTCCAGCGCCTTGGCGACGCCAGCTTCGCCCATCGCGCCCAGCCCGTAGAGCATCGACCGGCCGATGTACGTGCCCTTGGCGCCGAGGGCGACGGCCTTGAGCACGTCCTGGCCCGAGCGGATGCCGCCGTCCATGTGGACCTCGATCTTGTCGCCCACCGCCTCCACAATGGGGGAGAGTGCGGTGATGGAGGACGGCGCGCCGTCGAGCTGGCGACCGCCGTGGTTGGAGACGATCAGCGCGTCTGCCCCGGTCGCGCAGGCGAGGCGCGCGTCCTCGACGTCCTGGATGCCCTTGAGCACCAGCTTGCCGCTCCAGCGCTTGCGGATCCAGGCCACGTCGTCCCAGCTCAGCGTCGGGTCGAACTGCCGGGCCGTCCATTCCGCCAGCGAGGCCAGGTTGTCGACGCCCTGGGCGTGGCCGACGATGTTGCGGAAGGTGTGGCGCCTGGTGCCCAGCATGCCCATGCACCAGCGTGGCTTGCCCGCCATGTTGAGGAGGTTCAGCAGGGTGAGCTTGGGCGGCGCGGACAGGCCGTTCTTCAGGTCCTTGTGCCGCTGGCCGCTGATCTGCAGGTCGAGCGTGAGCACGAGGGCCGAACAGTTGACGGCCTTGGCCCGGTCGATAAGGCGCTCGACGAAGGCGCGGTCGCGCATGACGTAGAGCTGGAACCAGAAGGGATGGCCGTCGGTGCCTTCGGCGACGTCCTCGAGGGAGCAGATGCTTACGGTGGACAGCGTGAAGGGAATGCCGAAGGCCTTGGCGGCGCGCGCGGCGAGGATCTCGCCGTCGGCGTGCTGCATGCCGGTGAGGCCGGTGGGGGCGATGGCGACGGGCATTGCCACGTCCTGGCCGAGCATGCGGGTGCGCGTGCTGCGGTCGGCAAGGTTCACCGCCACGCGCTGGCGCAGCAGGATCTTCTGGAAATCGGCCTCATTCGCCCGGTAGGTTCCCTCGGTCCACGAACCAGCGTCGGCGTAGTCGTAGAACATGCGCGGAACGCGCTTCTTGGCGAGCAAGCGGAGGTCTTCGATGCTGGTGATAACGGACATGAAAGGGTGATGCGAGAAGCTGGCCAACCTGTGGTGCGTCGAAGTCTATGAAGGACCGGCTCTCGTGCCAAATGAAAAGTTCTAGCGGCCCGTTCAAGAAAAGCTGCGCTTCCTCTGCCTTGTCCGGTTCGATCGATCGCAGCGACGTTCCAAGCGGTCGCAGGGTGCGGCCGCTTCCGGAGATTCGGTTCGGATCGCTGACGGGCGGCTTCACATGGGATTTCGCGTTCCGTCCGACTGTTGTCCTAGACAGTCGTCAGCCCCAGTTCCATCAACCATCGGTTGAGAAAGTCGATCATCAATCGCCTGCCACGGGCGTTGAAGATGCCTGGGCTGCGACAGAGTCCTACGGGAAGAATGGGCTTCACTTGAATCCTCTCGGAAGCGTCGTTGCGTTTCAGAAGTCGTGCCGGATGCCCACTTCGTACGCGGTCGATTTCTGACCACCGAAGAAGTTGGCTGCAGTCGACGTCCCGCTCACAGCGGGACCACCCGGGATGGCGAATGCGGCCGCCCCCTTGTTGTCGATGCGGGCAGCGTGTGCGTACACCGCGGTGCGCCTGGACAAGGGGTAGACATAGCCGGCCCCCAACAGAGACGCATCGTCGGCACTCTGCGCCGCGGTTGCGCCGGTCTGGTCGGCTCGCATCCAGGTCAGCTTGATGTTGCCGGGCCCGGCAGGGATCACAGCGCCCACCTGAGTGTTTACCGTCCGGTCCGCACCGAATGTCCAACGCCGCTGCGCGATATCGACTTTGGCCGGGCCGAAGTCATACGAAGCGCCGATCACCTGGTCCTTGAAGCGCTGGTGTCCTGCCGCGTTGCGCGTCGTGAACTGCGCGACAGCCACGTGGATGGCGCCCTGGGCCCAACCGAGTCGGAATCCGTCTCCTTTCGTGAAGCCCGCGGCCGTTGTGCCTCCTTCGCCCGCCGTGACGATGAGGTTTCCATACACGCCACCGAGGCCGCCAGGCAACCAGAACTCCGCCGCGTTGCTGACGCGTAGCGTCGGGTTGGCGGCCTGCGCCTCGGGCGCCGTGCCGAACGCCTGGCCCAGCGCGCGCGAGGCGGCGACGGAGCGGAAGCTGTTCGCGCTTGCCACGCCGAGCGTCGTGAAGGGATCGAAGCCGGTCCACACGAGGTGCGTGGGCACCCAATCGCGGCCGAGGCGAATCTCGCCGTATCGCGAATGGGCCAGGCTCACCGTCGATCGACGGTCCCAGAACTGCTGTGACGGAGCGCTGGCGCCGGCGCCGCCCGTGTCGCCGAGAATCGTTCCATCGAGGTAGAAGCCTGCGCTGAGTCCGCCGCCCATGTCTTCCGTGCCGCGGATGATCAGCTTGCTCGTCGCGTTGGAGCCGCTCACCTCGGACGAAACCGATCCGAGCGAGCCGTTGCGCACGTGCCGCAGCGCAAGGTCCATGGTCCCCGAGACCGTGACTGTGGACTGCGCCATCGTCGATGCGCAAGCGAAACCGAGTCCCGCCGCGCACAGCGTCTTGATCTTCTCCATACCTGTCTCCGTTGAGTGTGCAAGGCGCTGGCGCGCCGTTCGTGATCCATCGGGCAATGCGCCGCCATGGGCGTCCACAACGCCAGAGGCAACGATGGTGGGAGCTCCGTGCGGTCGCTTGCCGCCGCGCGGGAGAGCTACTCCGGCTTGAAGCCCGAGTTCTTCAGCAACCCGGCGCCTTGCGTGACGTCGGCAGCGACGTAGCGCTTGAACTGTTCCGGTGTTTCGCTGACGGGCTCGATGCCGAGGCTCGCGTAAGCGCCGGACTTCCCCAGTTCGCCGACGGCGGCATTGATGGCCTTGTTGAGCACCGCGATGCGCTCGGGCGGCGTGCCCTTCGGCGCCCATACGCCGTACCAACTGACATAGGAGAAGTTCGCGATGCCGCTCTCACTGACGGTGGGAACGTCCGGTGCGAGCGCGCTGCGCTTGGCCGACGTGATGGCGATCGCCTTCACCTTGCCTGACTTGGCAAGCTGCTGAAGCGCGATCATCGAATCGAGCAGCAGGTCCACATGCCCGCCGCCCACGTCGACGAGCGCCGGTTGCGTGCCCTTGTACGGCACGAAGGTGAACTTCACATCGCCCTGCTTGGCCAGCAGCAGCGTGGCGAGGTGGCTCGGCGCCCCCGCGGCCGGAATCGCCGCGGTCCACTTCTCGGGCTGCTGTCGGGCCGCCGCCAGCACATCAGCCAGGTTCTTCTGCGGCTTCGCCGGCGGGATGACCAGCATCAGCGGTGCTTCTCCGACGCGCGCCACCGGCTCGAAGTCGGTCTGCGGGTCGTACGGCGACTTGGTCAGCACCTGCTTGGCGAGCACGTGCGTCGCTGCAGAGAAGAGCAGCGTGTAGCCGTCCGCAGGAGCGGTCTTCACCGCGTTTCCGCCGATCGAGCCGCTCGCCCCGGCCTTGTTGTCCACGATCACCGTCAGGCCGAGTTGCTTGCGCAACTGCTCTCCGAGCAGCCGCGCCGCGTTGTCGACGCCGCCGCCGGCCGCGAACGGCACGACGATGCGCAGTGTCTCGCCGCGTTCGGGGAAGCCGCCTGCCTGCGCCAGCGCAGGCAGGATCATCATCAACGCCGCGGCCGTGGCCACGCGTCGCCGTTGCGATTTCATCTTTGTCTCCTGTCTCACATGGGTGGGCGCGCGCGGGGCGCACACGCCCCGTCGCGCACCGACTCGCACTTCAGCGCACGGGGCCCAGACCTGCGGCGCGCATCGCGTCGGCGATCTCCTTCTGGGCGCCGTCGGCCAGCGGCAGCAGCGGAGGGCGGACTGTCGCGTGCTCGAGGATTCCGCGGGCGACCAGTGCCCACTTGAGCGCCACCGAGCCTTCCATGTGCGATCCGCGGTGGTAGACGTTCGACGTCACCGGCAGCAGGCGGTCATGGATCTCGCGTGCCTTCTTGTAGTCCTTGGCCTTGCCGGCCTTGATCATCTCGACCAGCGGTTCCGGCGCGATGCCGCCATAGCCGACCAGCGCGCCGTCCACGTCGAACATCGTGTGCAGCAGGTACTCGTCGTGGCAGGTGAAGATCTGCAGGTCGGGGCGCTCGCGGCGGATCACGGGGATCTCGGTGTCCCAGCGCTTCATGTTGCGCACGCCGTTCTTCATCGCGAACACGCCGGGCTGCGCGGCAATCTCGAGTTGCGTCTCGAGGTTGTAGGTCGCCTTCGTGGCGTCGGGGTACTGGAACAGGATCAGCGGCAGGCCGCTTTCCTCGAAGATGGCGCGGTAGCGGTCTTGCGGCGCACCCTTCTGGTAGCCGAAGCGCAGCCAGCCGTGCGACGGGTAGACGAGGCCCGCCGACGCGCCGGCCTTGACCGCACGCTTGGCCTCGTCGGCCGCGACCTGCGTGCCTTCGAGCGTGATGCCCGCGATGATCGGCACGCGACCGCCGACCGACTCCTTGAAGGCCTCGATGACCTTGGATTGCTCGTCACGCTCGAGGAAGGTGCCTTCGCCGGCGTGGCCCAGCACGGTCAGCCCGGTGACGCCGGGGACGCTGCCGAGCCATGAGCCCAGGCGCTGGATCGCGGCGTAGTCGACGGCGCCGTCGCGGGTGAAGGGGGTGACAGGGGCGGGAATGAGGCCGCGCAGGTCGAGAGGGGTGGTCATGTCGTCTCCTTTCAGGGGGTAGGTGGGGCCGCGTGTCGTTGCGGTGTCCGCACTTTAGGAAGTGGTCGGCTCACCGCCTAGATAGAATTCAGAGCTTTCAGACTTGCCTTTTTTGGCAAGTCATCCGAGGCGAAGCGATGAACGTATCGAGCGTCAGGCTGTTCCTCGAGGTGGCAGAGGCCGGCAGTCTCAGCAAGGTGGCGGCGCGCCGCCAGACCGTGCAGTCGCACATCAGCCGGCAGATCACAGACTTCGAAGCGGAATGCGGCGGCACGCTGTTCCGGCGTACTGGACGCGGCGTTGCGTTGACCGAACTGGGGACTCGTGCAGTGGTGCGGCTGCGCCCGTGGCTGCAGGAAACGGAACGACTCACACAGGAGTTGCGCTCGGAGTCGGGCCTGCTGCTCGGTGAGGTGCGCCTGGGCATCATTCCGTCAGCCGCTCATCCACTCACGACGCGCCTGTTCGAACGACTGCAGGTCGAACATCCGGGAATCCGGCTGGACATTGCCGAAGCGCAGGGCGCTGATCTCGACGCGATGCTGGACAGCGGCAGCGTCGACATGGCGGTTCTGTTCCGGTTCCACAAGCCGAGCGGGGGCGAGGAGGTGCAGCTTTGTGTGGCGCACACCTACCTCGTCTCGGCCGCGGGCGATCCGCTGACCCAGGACGCGACGCTGAGCTTCTCGCGGCTCGAAGGACTGCGGCTCGTGCTGCCGCGCCGTCCGAGCCATTGGCGCCATGCACTCGATGAAACGGCGCGCAGCCTGGGCTTCAAGCTCGAGCCCGCGGTCGAGGCAGATTCGCTGACGGTGCAGAAGGAGCTCGTTGCGCGAGGACGGGGGCTCTACTCGATCCTCGGACCGTACTCCGTGTCGGCCGAATTGCGCAGTGGACGGTTGCAGGCCAGCAAGCTGGTCAGGCCCGCCCTTTCACGCTACATCGCGCTCGCGCTGCCCAAGCAAGGCAAGCTCTCCCCGGCGTGCAGAGTGGTGGCGAGCATGCTGGAGCAATTGGTGGAGTCGTGGGGGCATCAGCTGACCGAGCCGTCGGCCTGAATGGAAGGTCGCGAGGGGTCTTGTTCCGGCCGCGGATGCCACCTGCGTGGTGTCACCTCAACCTCGGACCGCTTTGTCCGCTTGGCACAGCTTTGCCGTCATACGCGGCCGCCGCGTGACCGACCGGCATGGGTCGACTACCACCGGTGCGGTTGCAGGACTGGCGGGCAGCTTCGCATCCGACAGCCGTCATGGCCTCACCCAGCGGCTGCTGCGCGACTCTGAGCTGACGGTCGGATTCATCCACTGGCGGGCTCCTGCCGGGCCAGGAGCGGTCATTCGCACGCCGTCCCGGCCGCTCGCTGGTGAGGCCAAGCGGCGCGTGCGGCAGGCGGCTCGCTCGCACTTCCGCGAGCGTCGTTACTCGCGGCCTGACCCGGCTGCCACAAGACAACGCCCCTTTCGACGCGGCAATTCTGCGCGCACAATGTCCTCTGCAGCGCCCATGGATCCTGGCCATCGCGCGCATGGCTAAAGAGTCGGACGGACTTGCCTGTACCTACCGAATCGCGCGGATTGCCAACACCGGAGTTCGACATGCGCAGATTCCGTCTCGACCTGATCGTTACCGTGGTTCTCAGCTCGACTTGCGTCACCGTCGCGGCTCAAGAACGCTCGACGCCCCGAATCACGGACGAGCGAGCTCGCCAAATAGCGCGCGCCATGGATCGCAACGGCGACGGGGTCGTCTCGTGGTCAGAGTTCGAGACCGCGATGGCGCAAAGCCGCATCTCCGTTGGCTCCAGGTCCGCTCCTGCGGGGGCCACGGAGCCGGCGACCGCGCATTTCTGGGAGCGGCTCGATTCGAATCGGGATGGTGTCCTGGATGCCAGCGAAATCAAGGCCGGAATGCCGGCCCCTTACACGATTCGTTGAACCAGGCAGAAGGAGACGTCGCCATGTCGCGGACGAGTTTTGCGAAGCTGTGCGGGATTGGCTCGATTGCGCTGGTTGGAATTGCCACCGGCATCGCGTGGGCGGATAGCAAGGTCAGGCTTGGGCCGCTGGTGCAGGTCTCCGGGGCAAGCCCTCTTCCGCCGTTTTCGGCATGCGGGAACTTCGCGGGCAGCGTATTCGGCGGCGGCATCAACTACCTCCACGCCGAGGTGGAGCCCTGGCTAGAGGTGAACCCCACCAACTCGAAGAACATCGTCGCCTTCTACCAGCAGGACCGATGGTCCAATGGTGGATCCAGGGCAAACGTCGCTGCGTCGAGCTGGGACGGCGGAGCCACTTGGGAGACCGTCATCGTTCCCGGCTTGTCGCAGTGCTCGGGCGGCCCGTACGAGCGAGCATCCGATCCCTGGCTCTCATTCAGCCCCAACGGCGTGCTCCATCAGATGAGCCTGCTGTTCGACATCGATCCCCCGCCCTCGGCCCCCGGAGGTTTTGGGCCGAGCGCGATGGCGGTAAGCCGGTCGCTCGACGGCGGGCGCACCTGGAGCAGTCCGATCCTGATCCAGTCGGACACCGATCCGCGATTTCTCAATGACAAGAATTCGATCACTGCGGATCCCAAGAATTCGGACCTCGTCTATGCGGTATGGGATCGTCTGGAGATTGACCCGGCCGTCGGGTTTATCTTCAAAGGACCGGCCTATTTCGCGCGGACTACCGACGGAGGCGTGAGCTGGGAGCCGGCGCGCGAAATCTTCGATCCTGGGCTGAACAATCAGGTCATCGGTAGCCAGATCGTTGTCCCGCCGAATGGCATGTTGCTCAACTTCTTCGACAAGATTGTCAGTGTCAATCCCGACGGTACCTTCAACTCGGACCCGTTGCGCCTGACCGTGATTCGATCGGATGACAAGGGCCTGACCTGGGACACGACCGGGGGCGGGACAGAGATCGCGGTCATTCGCACCTTCGACATCTACACGCCAGATCTTCAGCTCCCTGTCCGAAGCGGATCCGCCCTGTTCGACGTCGCGGTCGACCCAAGGAACGGGCACCTGTACGCGGTCTGGCAGGATTCGCGCTTCAGCGATGTCGATGAGGTTGCCTTTAGCCAGTCTACGGACCGTGGCCGTACCTGGTCCAGCCCGATCAGGGTCAATCAGACGCCGCGCGACTCCCTCAGACCGCTGACCCAACAAGCGTTTCTGCCGTCGGTCGCCGTGAGCGGCAACGGCACAGTGGTCGTGACCCACTACGACTTCCGCAACGACGCTGACATCGGTGAGCTCGCGGACCACTGGATGGTCTTTTGCAAGTCCAAGTGTGACGAGCCTTCGCACTGGGGCGGAGAAATCCGGCTCACGGACACATCGTTCGACTTCGCGCAAGCGCCAGTGGCCCGCGGTCTCTTCCTCGGCGACTATCTCGGTCTTGCGGCAACTCGCGATGCGTACTTGGCCTTCTTCCCGCAATCCTCCAATGCCGACCGCGCCAACGGCTTCTTCCGTTCGATCGCCAAGTGACCGCAAGGATCGGCGGAAGCGTTCAAGCCACGGGGGATGTTTGTGCCGCTGCCGGCCGTGCCGAAGCACTGCTCGCCCTGTGCGAGTGTCCGCTTCGGGTGTGCGCCGTGAAAAGGCGGCGCTTTCCAGTGGGTGCAAATCCCACCCGGCAACCGCTCCAGCCGGAAGCAACCGGAGCAGTCATGGAGGCAACGAAATGGCTGAAGCCTTCGGGTAAGCGTGCCACGAATAGGTGGCAGCGCGAGTGTGCGGGCCGTAACGCGAGTGAACGCTGAGCAAGCCTCGAAAAGGACGATGCGCAGGCCGACCCGACAACCCTTTCGGGGAAGGCTGAGATCACTGGCCGGATGAGCGATGCAGTGCCGCCAGTGGCTGCGCCGGGGTAGTGGCGACAGCACGTACACAAGGAAAGCGCGCGCAACACGGGAAGCCCCTCGGCGTGGTTGGGGACGACCAACCGGCAGCCGGTGACGGACAGGCCGGGCGCCTTGGGGTGGCGGAGAGGCTCGTAGTACTGCCGAAGCCGGGTAATGCCGGTGGAGGGAAGGGGCCTCAGTTCAAGACGAACGCAGCAAGTGGCGAGGGACCTGGAGATTGGGCAACCTATCAACTCCGAAAAGTGTTCAGAAGCTGCAGATGGCGTTGCACGCGAAAGCGAAGGCCGAGCCTGGCTTCCGCTTCTACGCGCTGTACGACAAGATCAGCCGCGACGATGTTCTGGCTCATGCCTGGGCCCAGTGCCGCTCCAACAAGGGCACATCGGGCGTGGACGGTCAGGACTTCGCGGATGTCGAGGCGTACGGCGTGCAGCGGTGGTTGGGCGAACTGGCGCTTGCGCTCAAGGAAGAGAGCTACCGACCGGACCCCATCAGACGAGTGTTCATCCCGAAGGCCAACGGCAAACTCAGGCCGCTGGGCATCTCGACCCTGCGCGATCGGGTGTGCATGACAGCAGCGATGCTGGTGCTCGAACCGATCTTCGAAGCTGATCTTCCACCCGAGCAGTACGCCTACAGGCCGGGCCGCAATGCCCAGCAAGCGGTGATCGATGTGGAAGAGACGCTGTTCTGGGGCCACCCGGAAGTCGTGGACGCGGATCTCGCGGACTACTTCGGGAGCATCCCGCACGCCGAATTGATGCTGTCGCTCGCGCGGCGCATCGTGGATGCGCGTGTGCTGCATCTGATCAAGATGTGGCTGGAATGCTCCGTGGAGGAGACCGACGACCGAGGCCGCAAGACACGCACGACCGAGGCCAAGGACAACGGGCGCGGCATCCCGCAGGGCTCACCCATCTCACCGTTGCTGGCGAATCTGTACATGCGCCGCTTCGTACTGGGGTGGAAGAAGCTCGGGCTGGAGCAAAGCCTTGGCACTCGCATCGTGACCTACGCCGACGATCTCGTGATCCTGTGCAGGAAGGGCAAGGCTGAAGAAGCATTGCAACGAATGCGCGAGCTCATGGGCAAGCTGAAGCTGACGGTCAGCGAGGAGAAGACACGGATCTGCAAGGTACCGGAAGGGACGTTCGACTTCCTGGGCTACACGTTCGGGCGGGTGTACTCGCAGACGACTGGCAAGGCCCGACTGGGCATGTGGCCGTCCAAGAAGAGCATCCGGCGCATGGTGGAAAAGCTCCATGCGATGACGGCGACGTCGATGACGTGGCAAGAGACCACGCAGATGGTGGGCAAGCTGAACCGCACGCTGCGCGGCTGGGCCAACTACTTCCAAGTGGGCACGGTCAGCCGCGCATACCGGGCGATCGACAGCTACACCGTCGCGCGGTTGCGCCGGTGGTTGCGGACCAAGTTCAAGCAGCGGCGCAAGCGGGGCGGGGGCTATCCACCCTCGATCCTCTACGACCGACTCGGGCTCGTGCGCCTGACTTGGCGGGGACGCAACCGCACGTGGGCGAAGGCGTGAAGTCTTGTCCGAGAGCCGGATGCGGGAGATCTGCACGTCCGGTTCGATGAGCGGGATGTGGAAACGGAGCCATGGTCTGGCTCATAGGGCACCGCCAACCGAAAGGGGCGGCAACAGCGATGTTCCGACCTACCGTCACCGCGCCACATCTCGACTCTACCGACTACGACCAGTGGAGTGGACAGCACCGGCGGGCAGCTTTGCATCTGCCAGCCGTCGGGCCAAACATAGCTCCGCGACCGCGCGCAGAGTCGTGTACCGATCGACCAGCAGTACAAAGCGATGCTGCGGCTCGCTCAGTGCCCGTCCGTACACGTGAACGTCACTGCGACCACCCTGCGATCTCTGCGGCACTCAGCGCGCCCGCGTGGACACGGAAGTCCTGGATTCGACCGTCGAACGATGGATGCGCCCAGTTGCGCCCCAGGAAGGTCACCTGGTCGCCGACCTGGCGCGGAGAGAGCAGGATGTCGTCGGACTTCGCCACCTCGCTGCCGTCGACGTGGAGCCGCCCGGTGTTGCCCTGCAAGGTGACCGCCAGATGGACCCAGCGGCGAATCGGCATGGACCAGGGGGCTTCGACGAGCTGCGCGTCATTGTGCGTCGCGCCGAAGATCCCGAAACGCAGCACCCCCGGGCCGGCCTTGGGTGCGATGAACATGCAGGAGTACGCGTCCTGCCCCGCGAAGAACAGGGAGGTGTCCCAGCGCAGCGAATTCGCGTAGGCCCACAGGGACACGCTGAAGTCGTCCAGGTCGCTGAATAGCCCCGCCGGCAGCTGCAGGCCCGACTTCTTGCCGTCGAAGACGATGGCCTTGTCGTTGCGGCGCCCGTCGCCCCAGGTGGCACCGTCCAGCAGCGTGCCCTCCACCGAGGCCGAGGTGCCGGCGGTGAACAGCGTGCCGACCGTGCCGGTGTTGTTCACGCCGTCCAGCGGCATCGCCAAGCGGGGCTCGCCGGGAACGGCGATTCGAACCACGTTGGAGCCGGCGGGGGCACCGGCGCCCTGGATGTTGACCTGGTAGAACCAGACGCCGTTGGACGGGACATCGCTGTAGGTGAGCAGTTCGCTCGCCGAGACCGTGCCCAGCACGGTGAAGGGGCCGTTGGCCCGGTTGCTGCGCTCGACCGCATAGGACGTTGCACCGACGCTGCCCCACCACGACAGCACGACGCGGTCGGCGCGCAGATGGGCCGTGAGGCCCGACGCCGGCTTCATCGGCGCGGCATAGTCCGCGCGGCGATGGATCAGCGTCGGCCACCAGACGTCGTCGCTGCTGCCTCCGTACTTCGGCTCGCACAACTTCACCATGCGCGCGACGTTCGGCGCCGTGAGCCCCATGCGGTTGACATAGTGGTTGTAGATCGGCTCCCAGGCGTTGCGGCCGTGCTGGAACGACTGGTTCACCTCGGTCCAAAGGGACGTGTGGGGCTGCGACGGATTGTGTTCGCGCGCAAACGGCATCGGGTAGGTCTTGCCGTTCTCGTCCAGCAGGTTGGAGCGCGCCACGTACTCCGCCCCCGCCAGGAAGCGGTTGTTGTACAGCCCGTAGAGATCGTCGCCCTGGTTCCAGGCCATCTCCAGCAAGTCGCCGCCCAGCGACATGCCCAGCGTCGCGTGGCCCTGGTCGCGGCCGCTCTCCTCCCACTGCCCGAAGTGGCCCGGGTGCATGAAGTACACGCCGTGCACGATGGAGCCGTTGCCGAAGGTCCTGAGCTTGCCGCGGTTGTTGCCGGCGTAGCAGTCGCAGGCCAGGCGGTACAGGTCGGGCTGGTCGCAGAAGATGCCGATGGCCATTGCGCCGACGAGGGAGGCCATGTCCCAGTTGGCATGGGACCCGATGCGCCCTTCGCTGAGGAACGAGGACGAGATCGAGCCGAAGACCTTGAGCAGCATCTCCTGGAAGCGCTTCATGCTCTCCGGCGCCCAGCCGGGGTAGGTGCGCAGGATCTCGCCGATCTGCGCCAACTGGTGGCCCTGCATGCCGGCCATCAGGATGAAGGTGTGGTCGTCATGGGCGGTCGATCCTGGAGGAACCGTCCCGATCTCCTTCAGGGTGTTCGCCCAGGCGTCCAGGAACTCCACTGCCTTGTCCGCATAGCGGTTGTCCTGAGGGTCGGACAGCTTCCAGCGCAACGTCAGGGTCCAGGCGCGCCAGATGTCGACGTACAGCGCGTTCTTGCTGCCGTCGGCCCGGTAGACCGCGGGCAGTGGGTAGGGCCTGGTGTCCAGGGTGGCGAAGCGCTCGGCGCGCAGCTTGTTCCACCAGCCCGTCCACGGCTCCTCGCCGGCCTTGATGTGCGCGCGGATGCGGGTGAAGTCGTCTTCGGTGACCAGCAGCCCCGGGTGGCGGAACACACCGCTCACCGAGGCAGGGGCAGACCGCTCCTGCGCCGACTGGCCATCGTCCTCGGCGCCCGCGCCACAGCCCGGCAGCAGCGGGAGCATCGGGAACAGACCCAGGCCCAAGGAGAACGCACGCCGGGTCGGGTCGGGCAGTTCGTCGAAGTCAGTCCCTGGCGCGGTGGTCTTCCTCATGTTTACTTTCTCGTTCTCCGTTGAAGAAATCCGGTCACGGCTGAGGCGGCGGAGGCCGGCCCGACGGTACGTGCTCAGTGGGGATATGGAGCCGGGTTTGCCAAGTAAGCCTGGAAGAGGCGCGCGAACTGTCCACCATCGGTCGTGATGCTGGCCGACGTGCTTCCGCCTCCGCTGAACACGATCGCGAACACACCGCGGGCGGCGTACTCGGTCGGGTGCGTGAGCATGTAGTGGACATGGTTGTCCCGGTAGTGTCCCGGCGTGCCGCCGGGGGTCGCCGAGGGCACGCCCATCGGCGTCTGCCAGTACAGGATGGGGAGGTTGGCGAGCAGGCTTCGCGCAGCGGCCCACTGGTCGAGGTCCTGACGGAAGTTGGGTGTGGCGACGTTGGCTTCGTCCCAGTAGAACGGTCCGTTGCCGCGCCCCGCGCACTCGGCCGGGGGCGATGCGACCTCCATGCATCCGGCATCGCGGTCGCTCGTCTGCGCCACGATGAAGTCGGCCTTGTCTGCCCCGAGCTTCAGCATGAAGTTGCCGACGGTGGTGGCATCGCGGCCCCAGAACGACGGCGGAAACCCGAGCTTCGCCTTGGGCGCATACGACCGCCCGAGCGTCAACAGGCATTGCGCCAGGCCTGCGACGTTGTCGGGTTGGCCTGCGCACTCGCTCATGATGCTCACACGCGCCGGCAGCTTCGTCGGATCGCCGCCAGGAGCGCCTGCCAGGGCGAAGCCCCAGAAGTCCGGTTCCAGGTTGACCAGCGTGGGCAGGTCCGTCGCGCCGATCTTCTGGTACATCAACTTGACCTGCGCCCAGTAGCTGGCCATGAAGGTCGCATCGTTGACGGCGGCGAGATTGCCTTCGCCTTTGGCCGCCATCTGGTAGAGCGTGAACATGGGCACCGCGCCGATGGCCTTGACGTTCGCGGAGACATAGGTGATGTACGCGCCGTCGGGGCTGTTCCACGTGGGCCACGAACCGCTACCCACCCCGACCAGGTACGTGTCGATGATGTCGGGGTGGATCTGCTGGCTCGTGATGTCCGAGATCGAGTTGCCGGCACCCAAGCCGCCGAGAAGCCGATTCGGCATGCCGAGCGCCACGTTGATCGACGGACCAGGTGCCGGTGGAGGGTTCGATCCGCCGCCAGGCGCCGGATCCGACGGTGGTGCGGGCGCGGGTGCCACAGCAGCGTCGCCCGAACCGTTCGATCCACCACCGCATGCGGCAAGGACGGCGGCAAACAGCGTCGTGGCAAGGCGCCTCGTGCGGGTACGAATCAAAGTCGACATGGGGTGTGTGTGCTGATCGAAGTGAACGCTGAAGGCTCGGCCGGTGCCGCGGGAGTGGCCGGGGAACTGGTGCCACCGTGACCGCCGCAGCCCAGCAGCAGCGCCAACAGGCATGCGGACAGGCACAGGCAGGCGACGCCCCAGATGCGGCGACCCGCGGGCCGTTGTCGTGCCCCTTCACCTTGCACGGACGGCACCCGATGTAGCGGCACCCTGGTGTTCTTCGCCGTGTCTTGCTTGTCCTGGACGTCGCCATCACGCCGGCGTGTGTCGCCGTCGAACCTGGGGCGGCGACCTGCATCGACGAAGTGCGGGCACAGCAGACGTGCCGCGATCCGCATCAGCTCGATGCGCACCGCGTGCTCCGGCGACGCGATCTGGACAACCCGGCACAACGCCATGGCCCAGCACCGCGGGCAATGTTCCCAGTGGGCGTCGTCCGCAGCAGGGGTGTTCGCCGGTTGCGCCGACAGCCGGCCGCTGCGAAGCACCAGCGCGACCAGCGACGCCGCGGCATCGAGTTCGACGACGCTGCGTTCCTGCCCGGTCTGCACCCGGGCCGTGCGGGGCGGCGTCCGGCAGCCCTCGGCGGCGTCCGCCGTGGGCAGCGCCTGCAGCGAGCGCGCGAGTGCGTCCCGGCGGTTCCAGAGGCGTTCGAGGGCGCTGCGGCATGCGCAGCGCAGCGTCTCGTCGGCGCCCGGCAGCCGGGCGGGCGCCAGGTCCGCAAGACCGGACCGCAGGACCTGGGTGACGATGCGTGACAACTCGGGTCGGGGTGGGCCGCCCTGCCGGCGCGACGCGAATGGGGCGAAGTCCATGGCGCTGCAGTGTGGAAAAGCGTCGGCGCGCTTTCATGATCGAGTTGTGACGGACCGGACCGCAGGCCCGCGCGCAAGGCAAAGTCCACAGATATGCCTGCGCGACAATTCAATCTTGTCGGCCTTCTGCCGATAACTCGGTCGACGCCGCGGCCTTGCGGCGCGTGCACCAAGCGTGCGCATGCCGGGAAGCCCAAGACTGGACGCCCACGATGCCACCCCTGTCCCTCAGCACGTCCCGATATGCGGCGCAGCGGATCACCGCAGCGCCATGCCGTGGCGGGCACGCGACGGCGCCATGAGCGAGCTCGTCATTCAACTGCCCGGCGGGGCACTCGACCTGCTTCGAGGCCACGTGCTTCGCCACGGGAATCCGGTCAAGGTCGAGCCGCGGGCGTGGCGCGTGCTGGAGAAGCTGGCTCGTCTGCGCCATCGAGTGGTGACGAAGGAAGAGCTGCTGACAGCGCTGCGTCCCGAGGGCGCGGTATCCGAAGACGCGCTGCGGCAGGCGGTGCGTGCGGCACGACTGGCCATCGGCGACGACGGGCCGCAGCCCATCATCCGGTCGATCCCGCGCGTCGGCTACATCCTGGACGTGCCCATCGCACCGGCACTCGCACTGGCAGCGCCGGCCGCGGCGAGGGTGGTCAGCGACGGTATCCCCTCGTTGATCATCGGCCCGTTGCGCAATCAGACCGGGCAGCCGGGGCTGCAGTGGGCGGCGCACGGCCTGGCCGCCTGCATCGCGCACGGCCTGTCGATCGACGGACGCCTCCAGGTTCAGGACGCACAGTCGCTCGAGGCATCCTGGCCCCGGGAGCACCGCCGGATGCTGCAGATGCTTCACGCCGCCGGCGCGCGCTATGCCGTGGTCGGTTCATTGAGAATCGAAGGCAGCCAGCTCACGCTCGATCTGCAGATCGACGGCCACGACCGCAAGACCGTCATTCCAATCCGCGCCCCTGCTGCTGCAGGGCTCGTGGTTCCCGCCATCGAGGCCTTGCGGCAGACGCTGGTGGGCGTCGGCGAGCGCGACGCCTTGGCCCACGAGATGCGCGGCTGCTCGCTGCTGTCGATCGAGTTGTTCGCACGGGCCAAGCACTCGGCTGCGACAAACCGCCATGCTGCCGCGCTGCGGGCCCTGGGGCTGCTGCAACACCTGGACCCGGGCTTTCCTCGCCTCGGCCTGGAGCTTCTGCGCGCCCAGGCCCTCTGCGGCAGCGACGATGGGCCGGACACCGCGGCACGGCTGCTGGAGGCCGCCAGACGCGACCAGGACCGGGGGCTCGAAGCGCAAGCGCGGCAGTGCCTCGGGACGCTGCACCACGTGAAAGGCCGATTGCGCGAGGCGGCGCAGAGTTTCGAGCATGCCCTCGTGCTGGGCCGCAGCTGCATGCCGCCGCACTGGCAGGGATACACCTTGACGCTGCTCGCATCCGTCGAGTGCCGGCTCGGCGAGCTGCATTCCGTTCCCACACGTCTGAACGAGGCCCAGACGATCTTCACGCGCATCGGCAGCCACTGGGGGTTGCTGAACGTGTTTTGGCTGCGGGCGATCATGAGCTCGTTGTCCGGCCATGCCGAGCAGTCCATCCGGTGGAACAGAAAGCTCGCGAGAGTGGCACGCAGGCTCAATGCCAACACTGCCCTCGCGAGCGTGTGCGTCAATCTCGCGGGCGAACTGGTCTACGCCGATCGGCTGGACGAGGCGCGGGAGTGTGCCGAGGAGGCGACCGCCACCGCGCTGGCGATCGAGGCCAATGTGAGCCTTTTGAGCACAGTGGCCAACATCCACTGCCTGCTCCATCGTCAGCAAGGCCGCCCGGAGGCCGCCGCGGAGCTGCTGTCGCTGCTGCCGCAGCCGGCCCGTGTGGAGGACGACGGCTTCCTGTGGCAGGCCCACGGACATGCGGCCATGGCCGCCGGCCGCGTCGACGAGGCGGCCGACTGTTTCTTGCGGTCCGCGACCGAGTGCCGCCGCCACGGTAACCGCGCGGCCGAGGCGCCCCTGCTGCCCTGGCTCGTGGAGGCCCTCGTGCTCAGCGGGCGCCTGCCCGCGGCACACGCGGAACTCGACCGCGCGGACGCCCAAGCCCATCTGCAGGACGAGACCACCACCGCAAACCTGTTGTACCCGCGCGCCTTGCTGGCACGCCGGCACCAGCAGGAACCGGAGGCCCAGGCGCTGCTCGCGCGGCTCGCAACCGCGCCAGCCGCGCTGCCCCTGTTCCGGCGACTGGGGCAGGAGCTGTCGGCGACGCCCAGCGACCCGCAGCGCGAGTCCCCGATGCCGATGGCACCGCCCAACGGCGTGATGCGCCGGCAGTACCGGTTCGCCCACTGTGTGCTCGACGCGGAGCGCCGGGAACTGTGGGTCGACGGGCGGCTCCAGGCGCTCGCGCCAACGCCGTTCGACGTGCTCGTGCACCTGTACCGCAATCGTCATCGCGTGGTGACGCAGGACGAACTTCTCGACACCGTGTGGCGCAAGGCGGTGGGGTCGCCCGAAGTGGTCGCGCAGGCGATCGCCAAAATCCGGCAGGCGATGCGACGGAGCAAGACGCACACGGTGCGGGTTCAGACCGTCTACGGCAAGGGCTACCGTCTGCTGGCCGATGCGCTCGTGGAGCCCGATGACGATGCCGCCGCGGCCCTGTTGTCGGACCTGCACGCAACGCAGGAGCGCCCACTGGCCCTCGTGCCGCTACCAGTCGAGAAGCCAGGCGCCGGCCCGGCCTGTCGTGACCTCGTGTACCCATTGGAAGTCCTCGCCTACACGCTGGCCGTGCACTCGCGGCTGAAGCGCATGTCCGCCGCCGAGGTGCAGGCGGGCGTCGATGCCGCCCCCGCTGCGACGCCGGAAGCGATCGCGGCCGCGATCGGCGCCCGCTGCCCCGGCACGCATGTCCTGTTCGCTCGGCTGGCGCGCCGCAACGAAACCTTGGCGCTGGAGTACGTGTTGGTGTCGCCCGTGGCCCGGACCGGAGGCAGCATGCACGACCGGTCGCCGGCGGCACTCGGCCGGCGGCTGGCCGCCAAGCTGCTGCGGATGCATGCCGACACCACGGAGGCGCGTGCGCATGTCGCGGACGAGGGCACCTGGATGACGCAGCTGCTAGACCTCGCGTCGCGCGCCGCCGAAGAACACCGCTGGAGCGCCGCGCTGCATCTCCTCGACGTGGTCCTCGATCAGGATCCCGACCACGACCTGGCGGCGGACCTCAAGGTGCGCATCGACGCCGGCCGCGGCGCGCGGGACAGTGCGCGCGGCACCGACACGTCCACGCCCTGATCGGGACCGCGGCGTCGCGGGCGGCTGCTTTTGAGCAGCCGAATCGGCGATGGCGACAGGCTGCTTCAGGTCCAGGCAGTACAGGCCCGTGTCCATCCTGTCCATCACAGCGTTTCGAGCGCCAGCGCGATGCCCTGACCGCCGCCGATGCACAAGGTCACGATGCCCCGCCTCAAGCCGTCGCGTCGCATCGAATGCAGCAAGCGCGTGGTCAGCACGGCGCCCGTTGCGCCGATGGCGTGACCGTGGGCGATGGCGCCACCCTCGACGTTGACGGTGTCTTCCGGCAGGTCCAGCTCACGCAGGCAGGCCAGCGTGATCGCCGCGAATGCCTCGTTGATCTCGATGCGCTGGATGTCCGTGCGCTTCCAGTTGGCGCGTTCCAGGGCCAGTTTGACCGCCGGCACCGGCCCGATACCGAACATGCCCGGCTCAACCGCCGCGACGCCGTGCGAGACCAGGCGCGCCCATGGCCGTAGCCCGTGCTTCTCGGCAAAACTTCGCTCCGCGACGATCACCGCCGCTGCGCCGCTGTTCAGCCCTGGCGCGTTCCCGGCAGTGATCGTTCCGTCCTTTCGAAACGCCGGCTCGAGCTTGGCCAGTGACTCGACCGTGGTGTCAGGCCGATTGGCTTCGTCTCGGGAGAAGGGTCACCGGTCCCTTGCGGCCGGAGAGTTCGATGGCGACGATCTCTTCCGCGAACTTGCCGGCAGCCTGAGCCCCACTGAACCGTTGCTGTGAACGCGCGGCCCAGCGATCCTGGTCCTCGCGCGTCATGCCGTACCGACCGACGAGATCCTCGGTATGCCAGCCTGAGTGTTGACCGCTGAAGGCATCATGGAGACCGTCTCGCAGCATGCTGTCCAGCATCTGAGCGTCCCCCATGCGCTGTCCCCAGCGCGCGCCGGGCGCCAGATAGGGCGCCTGGTCCATGTTCTCCATGCCGCCGGCAACCGCAGCCGCGGCATAACCCGCCGCGATCTCGAGTGCCGCCGTTGCGATCGCTTGTGCACCCGATCCGCACACCCGATTCACCGTCAGGGCGGGCACCTGCACAGGCAGTCCGCCGCCGATGGCAGCTTGTCGTGCCGGATTCATCCGGGTGCCGGCCTGGATCACGTGTCCCATCACAACGGTGTCGACGGCTTGCGCGGCCAGACCTGAGCGATGAAGGGTCTCGCGAATCACCGCGGCACCCAGTGCGGACGCGGGCGTTTCCTTGAGCGAGCCGCCATAGCTTCCGATCGGTGTTCGGACCGGCGCGCAGAGAACGATGTCAGGGGTGGGCATGTGAGCACCTCGGGTTGTTGCGGTGAGTGGAAAGGTCAGGCACGTCGTTGCCTTTCCTTCAGCGGCATCAGGCCGCGGCTTTCGGAACGCTCGCGATCCGCATCGCGACGATGAAGTGACCGGCGCCAGGCACCTGGACAAACTCGGCCGCGGGGAGAAGTAGCTTGTTGGCTTGTCGGTCCGAGGGTCTTGACCAATCCTTCTCTCCGTAGATGAGGTGCACGGGTGCGCTGACCTCGGGGTAACGGGCGCGTGCCGCAATGAGGCTCGGCAGGTTCCCGTACACCGCGCGGGCAACGACCGGATACCCGGGCCGACGTCCGACCTTCAGCAATTCATCGACGTAGTCATCGTGCAGGGCGGCGGTGTTGCCGAGACCCCCGCGGAGCACCGCGCGCACGATCGGCTTGGGTTCGATTCCGGCGACGGTCGGGCCGACACCGGGCGCCAGCGCGCCGGTCACGACGAACCGGGCCAGCAGGCTGGACCGCGCGATGCCGCCCTCGATTCTTCGAATGCGATGCGGCCCCTCAGCGCAAGGGCTGGTAGCGCGATGCCGCTTCGTTGCTCGACAGGTGGGGCGCCATCGCCTTGCGCGCGCCTTCGTAGGCGTCCCAGAGGGCCACGTCGTGCAGCGACGGAAGCGTCACCGACTCGCCGCGCTCGAAGCCCAGCAAGGCGGCATCCACCAGGTCTTCGGCACGCATCACGATCTGCGCCGGCAGGTGCTCCACGGGAAGGCCGCCGCGTGCCCAGAATTCGGTGGCCGTCGCACCCGGCAGCACGGCTTGCACCTGCACGCCCTTGCCGGCCAGTTCGTGCTGCAGCGATTGACTGAAAGCCAGCACGAAGGCCTTGCTGCCGCCATACACGCCGTTCAGCGTCTCTGGCGAGACGGCCACGATGGAGGCGATGTTGATCAACGCACCTCTGCCGCGTGCCACGAAGCCGGGCACCGCGGCGTAGCTCAGCCGGGTGAGCGCCGTCACGTTGAGGTCGATCATGCGCACCATCTGGTCCACGTCGCTCTCCAGCAGCGACGTGTGCGTGCCCATGCCGGCGTTGTTGACCAGCAGGGTGATGCTCGCATCCTGCTTGAGCTTGTTTTCCACGCTGTGCAGCGCCACCGGGTTGTTCAGGTCGGCGGGAAAGACCTCCACCGCGCGGCCGTGGCGGCTGCTGATGTCCGCGGCCAACGGATTCAAACGCTCGCGGCTGCGGGCGACCAGGATGAGGTCGTAACCGCGCCGCGCCAGGCGGTCGGCGTAGAGAGCCCCGATGCCGGAGGAGGCTCCGGTGATGAGGGCGGTGCCCAGGCTTGTCTGCGTCATGGTGATGCTCCGTCTTGGGGTTTCGATGGTGCGCATGTTGTGCCGTCGGGCGTTTGGCGTAAATGACGCGTATAGTCGTGTTTTCTGCCATCGGCTCCCGAGACCGCACATGCACAGAATCAGCTACGTCCTGCCGGCCGGCTTTCAGGTGATGGCGCTGGCCACGCAGGCGGTCTTCGAGTTCGCCAACCTCGTGGCCGGCGAGCCCTTCTACGAGGTGACTTGCCACTCGATGCCCGGCGGCAGCGTGAACGCTTCGCTGGGCACGGCCCTGCAGACGAGGCCGTTCACCGCACGCAGCACGGCCGACACCTGGATGGTGGTGGGCGTGATCGACCCGTTGGCCACCCCCTCACCATCCGAACTGCTGCATGCGCTGCGAAAGTGCAGCGCTCGTGCGCGTCGGACCGTGGGGCTGTGCACCGGAGCCTTCGTACTGGCCGAGGCCGGCCTGCTGGCAGGGCGACGTGCCACCACGCACTGGGCTTATGCGCACGCACTGCAACGGCGGCATCCCGATGTCCAGGTCGAGCCGGACCGCATCTTCATCGCCGATGACCCGATCTGGACCTCCGCCGGCATGACGGCGGAACTGGACCTGGCGCTCGCCCTCGTCGGCAAGGACCTCGGCGACGACGTGGCGCGATCGGTGGCGCACCGGCTGGTCATGCATCAGCGCCGTTCGGGCGGCCAGTCGCAGCATTCGGAGATCCTGAATCTCGCGCCGCGCTCGGACCGCATCGCGCGGGCGCTGGAGCATGCACGCCGCCACCTGGCGCAGCCGCTGGGCGTGGAAGAACTCGCTGCCGCCGCGAACCTCAGCCCGCGCCAGTTCAGCCGTGTGTTCACGGCCGAGACCGGCCAGTCGCCAGCCAAGGCGGTAGAGCGTTTACGCGTGGAGGCGGCGCGCTTGATGATCGAGCGCAGCCGCCACCCGCTGGAGGTGGTTGCACGCGAAACCGGCTTTCGCGACCGACGCCATCTTCGCGAGGCGTTCATGCGGGGCTTGGGCAAGCCGCCTCAGTCGCTCAGGCGCGACGCCCGCCTGGGGTCCTGAGGCGTGTCGAGACGACGGTGGCGGTCTTGCCATGCGTCGATCGTCGACACTGCAGGCCGGCGACGTGATCGCCACCGGCACGCCGCCGGGCGTTGGCTTGGGTCACAAGCCGCCACGGCAGCTTCGCATCTGACAGCCGTCATTGCCTGACCCAGCAGTTGCTGCGCGACTCTGACCTGACGGTCGGGTTCGTTCACTGGCGGGCTGCTGCCGGCCATTTTCTGACTCTCACGAGCGTCCGCATCCGGGCTCGAGAGGGCGCCGCTCTCCATACTGGTTCTCGGCACCCCAAGAGGTTCATGCACCGTCCGTCAAGGCGCTGGCTCCGGCGGCTGCCACGCACGCGTCCTGTGTGGACTGCATGCCAGACACGCCGATCGCTCCAATCAACTGCCCCGCGTGCATCAGCGGAAGCCCGCCTTCGAGCGGGCAAACACCTTCCGTCGCCAACAGCCTGAGTCCCAGCCCCCCTGCGGCCAAGGCTTCTTCGAAGACCTTGGTGGGGCGCTTGAACCGCACGGCACTCTTAGCCTTCGCTTGAGCGACTGCGACGCTCCCGATCTGCGCCATGTCCATTTTGAGCAGAACGACGAGGTTCGCGCCGCTGTCCACCACCGCGATCACCATCGGCCATCCATTCGCCGCGGCTTCGGCTTCTGCGGCGGCGGCAACCCGCCGTGCCGTGTCGAGCGACACCGGAGCTCCATAAGGAATGGGTTGTGCAATGGTGCTCACATCGAACCTCTTGAAGTGACAATGCACCGCACGATAGCGGCGCACGGACTGCGCGCCTATTCCCAAACGTTTCGCATCCACTGTGCATAAATCGCCGGATCCATCCAGTGCCATCGTGTCGCCATCACTCGCCTGGGATGACGTTCGTTTCTTCGTGGCCGTAGCGCGCGAAGGCAGCCTGTCGGGCGCGGCGCGGGTGCTGAACGTCGAGCACTCGACGGTGGCGCGCCGAGTGGCCGCGCTTGAAGCGCGCATCGGTGTGCGCTTGTTCGACCGGATGCCGCGCAGTTGGACATTGACGAGCGAGGGAGAGGCGCTGCTCGCGCCTGCCGAGCGTCTGGAGCATGAGGCCCTGGCCTTCGGCCGCGCCGCGAAGGCCGCGATGAACATGCAGGGAACCGTGCGCGTGTCTGCCCCGCCGGCGTTCGCCAGCCACTTTCTGATCCCCCAATTGGCCGGCCAGACAGACCGATGGCCGGGCATCACGCTCGATGTTGTTGGAGAAGTCCGCACCGCCAATCTGCACCGCCAGGAGGCCGACCTCGCGCTTCGCTTCATGCGCCCGGACGAACCTGGGCTGGCCGCTCGCAGGCTTGGTGAACTGAGCTTTCGGCTCTATGCCGCACCGGCTTGGCTGACACGTTCCGAAGCGGACTGGCGCTTCCTCGGCTATGGCGAGCCGCTGGGTGACGTGCCTCATCAGCGGTTGCTCGCGGACATCGCCGGTGCGCGACCTTTCGTCCTCCGAAGCAACGATCTTGCAGCGCTACACCATGCGTGTAGAGCCGGCTTGGGATTTGCAATGCTGCCGAGCTTCCTGGCACGCGCCGACAGTGCGCTTGTCGAAGTACCCGGTGCAGACCTGCCGGTGTTGCGCGAGATCTGGAGTGTGATTCATCCTGACGTGCGTCGCTCTGCGCGCGTCAGGCTGATGGCCGACCTGATCGCGGAGGCGGTTCAGGCAAGCGCTGCGATCTTGGTCTAGAGCCAATGGCCGCTTCAAGGCCAACGGTTCCAGTCTATGGAGGACAGCTAAGGGTCGTCCACCGTCGACCGACTGGGATCGGTGACGACAACTGCACGGCGCATTGCTGCTGTCGCAGGACATCATGACCGTCCCACTACCGGCATTGCCCGCCACGAGAAGCCTTCTGACACTGGTGGACGGCGAAATCGTGTTTGAGGATCCGTCCTTGGCGGACGCGGCTTCCCACAAATGACGTCAATGTTTCTGAGCGAGTCAAACAGCCATCGGCCATCAGCGGCAACACGGGGCCGTTGCCGGGATATCTCGACCGCCAGGTCAAGACGGACCAGCGTCCTTCGCATTCGACGACTGAGCGACCGCTGCCGAGACCAGTCGTTGAAAGTTCGACGCGCGGCGCGACGCCATCGTGGCGGCGATCGACGCCGGCGCCGCCGGCTACATTCCGAAGGCGGCGCAGGGGTCAGTGTTCGCTGACGCGCTGCGCTTGGTGATCGACGGCGGCGTCTACGTGCCTGCCGAGGCGCTGGTCGCCGACGAGCCGGGCGCCGATGCGGCCACGATCGACGACCTGTCTCCGCGCCAGGTGCAGGTGCTGCAGATGCTGCTGCAAGGCAAGAGCAACAAGCTGATCGGCCGCGCGCTCGACCTGTCGGAGTCCACGGTCAAGACCCACCTGCTCGCTATCTTCCGCCGTCTCAATGTCAACAGCCGCACCCAGGCGGTCCTGGCGGCTGCGCGCCTGGGGCTGCGCCTGCCGCATGGTGCCTGATGGGCGACGCACCTGATAGCACCAAACGGGTGTGGCGTCAGACGCCCGCAGTTGGACCGGGACGCCGAGCATCGACGGTCGGATCGCGAGGTCTGAAGACCGGTGACGGGCCTTGGCATCAGGCCGTAAACGGACTGAGTAGCACTCCTTCAGCCCCGGGCACGCTCAAGCACGAATTCGATGAAGGTCGATGCAGCGAGCGTGTGGTGCCGGTTGGGCATGTACACCATGAAGAGATGCGTGCCGAAGATGCTGAGCCGCCAGGCATCGAGCGTCGTCACCACCTCGCCGCGCCTCACGTCCTCACGCACCACGTAGTCCGGAACGATCCCCACGCCAAGTCCGGCAAGCACGGCTTGGCGCAGGAACAGGAAGTTCTCGGAGATCAGCGTCGGCTCGAGGGTCACCTCGTGGCGCTGCCCGTCGAGGTAGGCCGCGAGGCGCAGCTGGCGTCCCACCACGTTGGATGTGATGAGCGGCGCCGTGGCCAACTCCTCAAGCGTCGTGACCAAGCCGTGCGCGTCCGCGAATTCGCGTGAGGCACAGGCCACGTAGCGCACCGGTCCGAGCTCGCGCGCGACCAAGCTCTGCGGCGGCTCGGACATCACGCGGATCGCGATGTCGATCTCCTCGCGCAGCAGGTCCTCCACCCGGTTCTCGAACGTGACGTCGAGGACGATGTCCGGATACGTGCGCTTGAAGTCGATCAGCCAAGAAGACATCACCATCTGGCCATAGCCGCTCGGCACGCTCAGACGCACCCGTCCCTGCAGGCTGCGGCCCAGCGCCGTAACCGACTCCTTCGCGGCCAGCAACTCGTTCTGGATGTTGAGGCCGTGCTCGTACAGGCGCAGGCCGACCTCGGTGGGTTCGATTCGGCGCGTCGTGCGGCGCACCAACTGCAGGCCGACAGAGCGCTCGAACTGTTGCAGGTGGTAGCTCACGTTCGCGCGCGTCATCTTGAGCTTGCGGGCCGCCTTGCTGAGATTGCCGGCCTCGATGATTTCGACGAGGAGGGTGAGCGATCCGGGATCCATGGCCGACGTCAAGGAAAAGAATCCTTGACAGTCTGTCAACGGCTTCTGTGATTGTCAAACATCGCCAGCGTCCGAAGAATGGGCCTCAAGGCATGAACCGCCATAGCCAGGAGCTCTCGAGATGGCCAGCACCACACTTCGCCCGCCCGCTACGTCCCCCGTGACGCGTGAGCATCGCGGCAGCGTGCTGGTCGTGACCGTCGACAACGCCCCCGTCAACGCGCTCAGCGCGGACGTGCGCCGAGGCCTGGCCGACGCCATCGAGGCCGCGCAGGCCGACAGCGCGGTTGCCGCAGTCCTCCTTGTCGGTGCGGGCCGCACCTTCATTGCCGGCGCCGACATCCGCGAGTTCGGCAAGCCGCCCGAGCTGCCTTCACTGCCCGACGTGTGCAACCGCATCGAGGCCAGCGCCAAGCCGGTGGTCGCGACGATCCACGGCACCGCGCTCGGTGGCGGGCTCGAGATCGCGCTGGCGGCCCACTACCGGATCGCTGTTCCGAGCGCGAAGCTCGGCCTGCCCGAGGTGTCGCTGGGGCTGATCCCAGGCGCCGGAGGAACCCAGCGCACGCCGCGCCTTGTCGGCGTGGCTGCAGCCCTCGACCTCATGCTGAGCGGCCGACCCGTCGATGCGAGCCAGGCTCTCGCGCTCGGCCTGATCGACCGGCTCGGGCAGAGCGAGGACGCGCTCGGCGAAGGCCTGGCCTATGCGCTTGCGCTGCTGGCCGAGGGCGCCTTGCCGCGCCGCACGCGAGACGCGCGCGCCGCGCTGGCCGACCGTGACGCGCAACGCGCCGCGCTGGATGCCGCGCGCAAGGACGTGACAACGAAGCAGCGCGGCCTGTTCTCGCCGGGCAAGATCGTGGACGCGGTCGAAGCCTCGCTCGAGCAGCCCTTCGACAAGGGCCTGCGCCTCGAGCGCGAGCTGTTCCTGCAATGCATCGACAGCCCCCAGCGCGCCGGCCTGATCCACGCCTTCTTCGCGGAGCGCGAAGTGCTCAAGGCACCCGAAACAAGGGCCGCCAAGCCGCGCGCCATTGCGTCGGCGGGCATCGTCGGCGGCGGAACGATGGGCGCCGGCATCGCCGTGGCCATGCTCGATGCGGGTCTGCAGGTCACGATGGTCGAGCGCGACGAGGCGAGCCTGGAACGCGGCCGCGCCAACGTCGCGAAGGTCTACGACGCCCTCGTCGCCAAGGGTCGCATGAGCGCGGATGCGCGTGCGCAGGTGCTGTCGCGCTTCGGCGGCTCGACCGACTACGCCGCCTTCGCGCAGACGGACCTCGTGGTCGAGGCGGTGTTCGAGGACATGGCCGTCAAGAAGGCGGTGTTCGCCGAGCTCGACCGCGTCTGCAAGCGCGGCGCCGTGCTGGCGACCAACACCTCCTACCTCGACATCGACGAGATCGCGGCCAGCGTCTCGCGGCCCGGCGACGTGCTGGGGCTGCACTTCTTCTCGCCGGCCAACATCATGAAGCTGCTCGAGATCGTGGTGCCTGCGCAGGTCAGCGCCGACGTGGTGGCCACGGGCTTCGAGCTCGCGAAGAAATGCGCCAAGGTGCCGGTGCGCGCTGGCGTCTGCGACGGCTTCATCGGCAACCGCATCCTGGCCGTGTATCGCCAGGCGGCCGACCACATGATGGAAGACGGCGCCTCGCCCTACCAGATCGACCGCGCGCTGCGCGAGTTCGGCTTTCCGATGGGGCCGTTCCAGGTGTCCGACCTGGCCGGCGGCGACATCGGCTGGGCGACGCGCAAGCGCCGCGCCGCGACGCGCGACCCGCGTGTACGCTACGTGCAGATCGCCGACCGCCTCTGCGAACGCGGCTGGTTCGGCCAGAAGACCGGACGCGGCTACTACCTCTACCCGGCAGGCGCGCGCACCGGCAGCGAGGATCCGCAGGTGCTCGCGATCGTCGACGCCGAGCGCCGGCGCGCCGGCATCACGCCGCGCAGCTTCGACGACGAGGAGATCGTGCGCCGCTACATGGCCGCGATGATCAACGAGGGCGCCAATGTCGTGCACCAGCGCATCGCCCTTCGCCCCCTCGACGTCGACGTGGTGTTCCTGTCCGGCTACGGCTTCCCGCGCCATCGCGGCGGCCCGATGAAGTACGCCGACATGGTGGGCCTGCCCGAGGTGCTTGCCGACATCCGCAAGTTCGCGAAGGAAGACCCCCTGTTCTGGCAGCCCTCGCCCTTGCTCGTCGAGCTGGTCGGGCGCGGCGCCGATTTCGACAGTCTCAACAAGTCCTGAGGAGTACCACCATGCGTGAAGCCGTCATCGTTTCCACCGCCCGCACCCCGCTGACCAAGGCGCACCGGGGCGAGTTCAACATCACCCCGGGACCCACGCTCGCGTCCTTCGCGGTGCGCGCGGCCGTGGACCGCGCAGGCATCGACCCGGCCTTGATCGAAGACGTCATCCTCGGCTGCGGCTACCCCGAAGGCGCGACGGGACGCAATGTTGCGCGGCAGACCGTCGTCCGCGCCGGGCTGCCGATCGGCATCGCGGGCACCACCGTCAACCGCTTCTGCGCTTCGGGCCTGCAGGCCATCGCGATGGCGGCCGGGCGCATCGTCGTCGAAGGCGTTCCCGCGATGATCGCCGGCGGCGTCGAGAGCATCTCGCAGATCCGCACGCGCGAGGACGGCAATTCCGGCATGGACCCGTGGATCGTCGAGCACAAGCCCGAGCTCTACATGGAAATGATCGATACCGCCGACATCGTCGCGGCGCGCTACGGCATCAGCCGCGAGGCGCAGGACGCCTTCTCGGTGGAGAGCCAGCGCAGGACCGCAGCTGCGCAGCTCGCGGGCCGCTATCGCGAGGAGATCGTCCCGGTGACCACCACGATGGCGGTCAAGGACAAGGAGACCGGCGCGATCAGCAGGCGCCAGGTCACCGTCGATGCCGATACCTGCAATCGGCCCGGCACGACCTACGAGGCCCTTGCGAAGCTGGAGCCGGTCAAGGGGTCCGGCAAGTTCATCACCGCCGGCAACTCATCGCAACTGTCCGACGGCGCCTCGGCCTGCGTGCTGATGGAGGCGAAGGAGGCCACGCGCTCCGGCGCGACGCCGCTGGGGGCGTTCCGAGGCCTCGCGGTGGCCGGCTGCGAGCCGGACGAGATGGGCATCGGCCCGGTCCTGGCCGTGCCCAAGCTGCTGGCGCGCCACGGCCTCACGGTCGACGACATCGGGCTGTGGGAGCTCAACGAAGCCTTCGCCTCGCAGTCGATCCATTGCCGCGATCGCCTGGGCATCCCGGACGAGCGGCTCAATGTCGACGGCGGGGCGATCTCCATCGGCCACCCCTTTGGCATGACGGGCGCGCGGCTGGCGGGCCACGTGCTGATCGAAGGCAAGCGCCGCGGCGTGAAGTACGCGGTGGTCACGATGTGCATTGCAGGCGGCATGGGCGCCGCCGGCCTGTTCGAGATCTATTGAGGGCGAAGAGAGATGGACCTCAAATTCACGCCTGCCGAAGAGGCCTTTCGCGACGAAGTGCGCGGCTTCCTGGCCGACAAGCTTCCACAGCGCGTTTCCGACAAGGTGCGCACCGGCAAGCACCTCACCAAGGCCGACACGGAGGAATGGCACGCCATCCTTCATGCACGCGGCTGGCTCGCCAGCCATTGGCCCGAGGAGTACGGCGGCCCCGGCTGGACCACGGTGCAGAAGTTCATCTTCGAGCACGAGTGCGCGCTGGCGCATGCGCCGCGCATCCTGCCCTTCGGACTCAGCATGCTGGGGCCGGTGCTGATCAAGTACGGCAACGAGGCGCAGAAGCGCCGCTGGCTGCCGCGCATCCTCGACGGCTCGGACTGGTGGTGCCAGGGCTATTCGGAGCCGGGCGCGGGCTCGGACCTCGCATCGGTGAAGACGTCTGCCGTGCGCGACGGCGATCACTACGTCGTCAACGGCCAGAAGACCTGGACCACGCTGGGCCAGCACGCCAACATGATCTTCTGCCTGGTGCGCACCTCGCGCGACAGCAAGAAGCAGGAAGGCATCAGCTTCCTGCTGATCGACATGGCGTCGCCCGGCGTCGAGGTGCGGCCCATCATCACGCTCGACGGCGATCACGAGGTCAACGAGGTGTTCTTCACCGACGTGCGCGTGCCGGCGGAGAACCTGGTCGGCGAGGAGAACAAGGGCTGGACCTGCGCCAAGTACCTGCTGACCTACGAGCGCACCAACATCGCGGGCGTCGGCTTCTCGGTGGCCGCGCTCGAGAGGCTGAAGCGCGTCGCCGCCACGCAGAAGAAGAACGGCCGCCCGCTCGCCGAAGACCCGGCGTTCGCAGCGCGCATGGCGCGCGTCGAGATCGAGCTCGAGAACATGAAGACCACCAACCTGCGCGTGCTCGCTGCGGTGGCCGGTGGCGGCGCGCCCGGCGCGGAGAGCTCCATGCTGAAGATCCGCGGCACGCAGATCCGGCAGGAGATCTCGTCGCTCTATCGCCGCGCGATGGGGCCCTATGCGCAGCCCTTCGTCGCGCAGGCCTTCGAGGAAGGCCACGACGGCGAGCCCGTCGGCCCGGCCGAGGCGGCCACGGCGGCCGCGCAGTACTTCAACAACCGCAAGCTGTCGATCTTCGGCGGCTCCAACGAGATCCAGAGAAACATCATCACCAAGATGATTCTCGGGTTGTGATCACGGGGACGAGACGATGAACTTCGAACACACCGAAGACCGCCGCATGCTGGCGGACACGCTGAGCCGCTTCGTGAGAGAGGAGTACGGCTTCGATGCGCGCGACCGCATCGTGAAGTCGCCGCAAGGCTACAGCCCGCAAGCGTGGCGACACTTCGCCGAGCTGGGCGTGATCGGCGCGCTGCATGGCGAGGCCGATGGCGGCTTCGGCGGCACCGGCTTCGACATCGCGGTGGTCTTCGAGCAGCTGGGCCGCGGCCTGGTGGTCGAGCCCCTGCTGGGAAGCGCGGTGCTCGCCGGCAGCACGATCGCGGCGGCGGGCGACGAACACCAGCGGCAGCTGCTGGCCTCGATCATCGACGGCTCGCGCATCGCTGCATTCGCCCACGCCGAGCCGGACTCGCGCTACGAGCTCGCGCGCATCTCCACGCGCGCGCAGCGGCAGGCGGACGGCTGGGTGCTCGACGGCGCCAAGGCGGTGGTGCTGCAGGGCGAAGCCGCCGACTTTTTCGTCGTGAGCGCGCGGACCTCCGGCGACGTGGACGACGAGGCGGGCATCACGCTGTTCCTCGTGAACGCCGACGCGGCCGGGATCTCACTGCGCGGCTACCCGCTCATCGACGGCGGCCGCGCGGCGGAGCTGCGCCTGTCGGGCGTGCGCGTGGACGCCGATGCTCTGCTGGGCCGGGAAGGCGCAGGCCACGCGGTGCTGGAAGCCGCGGTCGGCAGGGGCGTCCTCGCCTTGTGCGCCGAAAGCCTCGGCGCGATGGACGCGGCCAAGGAAACGACGCTCGAGTACCTGCGCACCCGCAAGCAGTTCGGCGTGCCGATCGGCGGCTTCCAGGCGCTGCAGCATCGCATGGCCGACATGCTGCTCGAGATCGAGCAGGCGCGCTCGGCCGTCATCAATGCCGCCGCCGCGCTGGAAGGCGACCGGGTGGGCCGCGAGCGCGCGCTGTCCGCGGCCAAGGTGACGGTCGGGCGGGTCGGGGCGCTGGTCGCCGAGGAGTGCATCCAGATGCACGGCGGCATCGGCATGACCTGGGAACTGCCGCTGGCTCACTACGCGAAGCGCCTGGTGATGATGGACCACCAGCTCGGCGACGAGGACCATCACCTGGAACGCTATGTGTCCCTCGGAAGGAGAGCCGCTCATGAGTGAAGCCGTTCTCGTGCGCCGCGAAGGCCGCGTGCTGGTGCTGGTCAACAACAACCCCGCGGCCCGCAATGCGATCTCGCCCGGCTTCTACGAAGGGCTGGCCGCTGGCCTCGCCCAGGCCGATGCCGATCCAGAGACAGGCGCGGTGGTGCTCACCGGCGCGGGCAACTTCTTCTGCGCCGGCGGCGACCTGCAGCAGCTCGCCAAGCGGCGCGAGCTCCCGCCGGCCGGCCGGCGCGAACGCATCGAGGCCTTGCACGACGCGATCCGCGCGATCGGCGCCTGCAGCAAGCCGGTCATCGCCGCTGTCGAAGGCGGCGCGGCCGGGGCGGGCGTGTCCTTCGCGCTGGCCTGCGACATGCTCGTCATGGCACGCGATGCCTACTTCTCGGTGGCCTATGTGAAGGTGGGCCTGAGCCCGGACGGCGGTGCGACCGCCTTTCTCTCGAAGCTCGTTTCGCGCCAGCTGCTCACCGAGCTCGCCCTCACGGGCGACCGCATCGGGGCGGGGCGGCTCGATGCGCTCGGCGTGGTGAACCGACTCACCGACAGCGGCCGTGCCGAGGCCGAGGCGATCGCGCTCGCCGCACGCATCGCCGAAGGCCCGAGGCGTGCCCTCGGCCGCATCAAGACCCTGTGCCTGCAGGCGCCCGACAACGCGCTCGAGGCGCAGCTCGACCTCGAGGCGCACCACATGGTCGAGTCGCTCGGCGACGCGGAATCGAGCGAAGGCATCGCCGCCTTCTTCGACAAGCGCGCACCCCGCTTCCGGGCCTTGCGCGCGGCCTCTGGAGAGCCGTCATGACATTCTCGGCGTCCTTCCCGGTCCGCAGCATCGAGGACATCCGCCGCCTCGAGCAGACCCCCACCGACGAGGCCGTCGCGGTGCGCAGCACCTACGAGATCCTGTGCCGCTCGGCGCGAGCCTTCGGCGACCGGACGGCCCTGACCTTCCTGCGCAGCGCCGATCCCGCCGATACGCCGATCCGCTGGACCTACAGCGAGTTGCTGCGCGGCATCCACCAGACCGCCAACCTGCTGCACGAGCTCGGCGTCGGTCCCGGGGACACGGTCGCCGTGCTCCTGCCCGGCTGCCTCGAGTACCACCTCGCGTTGTGGGGCGGCGAGGCGGCGGCGATCGTGCAGCCGCTGAACCCGCTGCTCAGCGACGAGAAGCTCGTGTCACTGATGCGAACGGCCGGAGCCCGGGTGCTGATCGCGTACGGCAGCGACGCGGAGTCGTGCATCTGGTCGAAGGCAATGCGCATCCGCGCACAGGTGCCGTCGCTGACGACGGTGCTGCGCGTGGCGCCGCACGACGACCCTGCCGGCGCGGGCCTGGCGCTGCCGCAGGGCGTGCTCGACTTCGGGGCAGGACGCTCGCGCCAGCTCGACGACCGGCTGGCCAGCGGCCGCGAGATCGCCCGGCAGGACATCGCCGCCTATTTCCACACCGGCGGGACCACGGGCGCTCCCAAGCTCGCACGGCACAGCCACGGCGCGCAGGTGTTCACCGCATGGGCCAATGTGACGCTGAGCGGCCTCTCCTGCAGCGACGTCATGATCAACGGCTATCCGCTGTTCCATGTGGCGGGCGCGCTGCCCGGGTCTCTCGCGGCCCTGTCGGCAGGCATGGAAACGATCATCCCCACGCCTTCGCTGCTGCGCAATCGCGAGGTCATCCGCAACTACTGGCGCCTCGTCGAGAGGTTCCGGCCGACCAGCCTGTCGGCCGTGCCCACGGTGCTCGCCGCGCTGTGCGAGGTGCCGCTGGACGGGGCCGACATCTCGTCGGTCCGCTATTGCCGCACCGGCGCCGCGCCGCTTGCGCCGGAGCTGGCGCAGCGCTTCGAGCAGTTGTTCGGAGTGCATGTGCACGAGAGCTTCGGCATGACCGAGACGGCAGGGATGTCTGCCATCACGCCGCCGGGTGTCGTGGGCCCAGCCGGCTGCGTGGGGTTTGCGCTGCCGTACTCACGGCTGCGCATCGTCGCCCTCGGCCCCGAGGGCACGCCGACCGATCGCGACCTGCCGCCGGGCGAGCACGGCATGGTGCTCTTCAAGTCGCCGAACGTGTTCTCGGGCTTCCTCGATCCGAAGGACAACGAACAGGCCTTCACCGCAGACGGCTGGCTCGCGACCGGCGACATCGGCTGGCTCGACGAGCAGGGCCGCCTGCACCTGAGCGGCCGCTCGAAGGACCTGATCATCCGCGGCGGCCACAACATCGACCCGAAAGTGATCGAGGACGCGCTGGCCGCCCATCCCGCGGTGCAGTTCTGCGCGGCGGTCGGTGCACCCGATGCGTATGCGGGCGAGCTGCCCGTCGCCTTCGTCACCTTGCGCCCGGGCACGTCGGCCACGCAGGCCGAGCTGCTCGCGTTTGCGGGCGAGCGTGTCGACGAGGCGCCTGCCCGCCCGAAGAGCGTGACCATCCTCGACACGATGCCGATGACGAACGTCGGAAAGATCTACAAGCCCGAGCTGCGCCAGCTGGCTGCACGTGCAGTGGCCCGAACCAAGGAAGACCTCCAATGAGCAAAACCTGTAGTCGCCGTACCTGCCTCGGCATGCTGGCCTCGGGCACCATCGGCCTCGGCTTGGGCACGCCTGCACGGGCGCAAACCTTTCCGGGCAAGACGATCCAAATCGTCGTGCCGTTCCCCGCAGGCGGTGCCACCGACGCCGTCGCGCGCCTGCTGGCCGAGAGGATGGCGCCGCGGCTGGGCAAGGCCGTGATCGTCGACAACAAGGGGGGCGCTGCCGGCGTCCTGGGCACCGACACGGTGGCGAAGGCCCCGCCCGATGGCCACACCCTGTCGGTCTCGCTCACCACGAACCTGCTGATCAACCAGTTCCTTTTCAAGAAGCTGCCCTACAACCCGCAGCGCGACCTCGCGCTGGTGTCGCAGATCGCGCTGGCGCCCATCGTGCTGCTGGTGCATCCCGGCGTGCCGGCCCGCACCGGGCCGGAGCTGCTCAGGCACATCGCCGCGAACAAGGGCAAGCTGTCCTTCGGATCCTGGGGCAACGGCTCCGCGGGTCACCTGAGCGGCGCGTTCATGAGCCAGTCTCAAGACGCCGGCATGAGCCACGTCCCGTACAAGGGCGAGGCACCGATGGTGCAGGACCTGATCGGCGGCCAGGTCCAGATGGCCTTTGCCAGCGCGCAGCAGGCCAAGCCCTTCGTCGATGCGGGCCGGCTCAGGGCCATCGGCATCACCGGCGAGCAGCGCATGAGCGTACTGCCGAACGTGCCGACGCTGCTCGAGCAAGGTCTGACGGACGACGTCTATCGCATCACCGGCTGGGTGGCGATGGCAGCGCCGGGCGCGACGCCGAAGGCGGTGGTGCAACGCATCGCCGACGAAGTGCGCGCGGCCTGCGAGCAGCCGGACGTGCGCGCCAGGATCACCGCGCTGGGCTTCACCGCGGTGGCGCGCGGACCCGAGGAGTTCGCCGCGGCGTACCGGAAGGACCTGCCCGTGTGGGAGCGCTTGGTCAAGGCGACCGGCGCGACGCTCGACTGAGTCACATCTGCCTTCGGGAGTTCTCCATGCCTGTTCCCGCCATCCTGCGAAACCTGTCGCTGCCCGTCATCGGCTCGCCGCTCTTCATCATCAGTCATCCCAGGCTGGTGATCGAGCAATGCAAGGCCGGCATCGTCGGCTCGATGCCGGCGCTCAACGCGCGGCCGGCGTCGCAGCTCGACGAATGGCTCGCCGAAATCACGGAAGCCCTGGCGGCTCACGACAACGCGTATCCGGACCGTCCCGCCGCGCCTTTCGCGATCAACCAGATCGTGCACAAGAGCAATGACCGGCTCGAGCATGACCTGGCCGTGTGCGAGAAGTACAAGGTGCCCTTGATCATCACCTCGCTCGGCGCGCGCACCGACGTGAACGACGCGGTTCACGGCTGGGGCGGCATCGTTCTGCACGATGTCATCAACAACCGGTTTGCGAGCAAGGCGGTCGAGAAGGGCGCGGACGGCCTCATCGCCGTGGCGGCAGGCGCCGGCGGCCACGCGGGCACGACCAACCCCTTCGCTCTCGTGCAGGAGATCCGCGAGTGGTTCGACGGGCCGCTCGCCTTGAGCGGCTCGATCGCCACCGGCCGCGCGATTCTCGCGGCGCAGACGATGGGGGCCGACTTCGCTTACATCGGCTCGGCCTTCATCGCCACCGAAGAGGCGCGTGCGATCGAGGGCTACAAGAAGATGATCGTCGAGAGCAGCAGCCAGGACATCGTGTACTCCAGTCTCTTCACCGGCGTGCACGGCAACTATCTGCGCGGCTCCATCGTCAACGCCGGGATGGATCCGGACAAGTTGCCCGAAAGCGATCCGAGCGCGATGAACTTCGGCGGCAGCAGGAAGGCCTGGAAGGACATCTGGGGCTCGGGCCAGGGGATTGGTCTGATCAAGCAGGTGGTGCCGGCACGCGCATTGGTGCAGCGCCTGTGCACCGAGTATGGCGAGGCCTTGCAACGGCTTGCCGAGCGCAACCGCCTCGCCAGCGCCGCCTCGCTCGTCGGCGAGCACGGCTTTGCTGCGGTTTCGTGAACACCCATCACTCAACAGGACATTCATGAAGATACTTGTTCCGGTCAAGCGAGTCGTCGACTTCAACGTCAAGGTTCGCGTGAAGTCCGACGGCACTGGCGTCGACATCGCGAACGTCAAGATGAGCATGAACCCGTTCGACGAGATCGCCGTGGAAGAAGCGGTGCGTCTGAAGGAGAAGGGCGCGGTCACCGAGGTGATCGCCGTCTCCTGCGGGGTCACGCAGTGCCAGGAGACGCTGCGCACGGCGATGGCCATCGGCGCCGACCGCGCGATCCTGGTGGAGACGGCCGAAGAGTTGCAGCCGCTGGCGGTGGCCAAGATCCTCAAGGCGTTGGTCGACAAGGAGCAGCCGGGCCTGGTGATCCTGGGCAAGCAGGCGATCGACGACGACAACAACCAGACCGGGCAGATGCTGGCCGCGCTGGCCAAGCTGCCGCAGGCCACTTTCGCCTCCAAAGTCGAGATCGCCGGGGACTCGGCCAACGTGACGCGTGAAGTGGATGGGGGCCTGGAGACGCTGAAGGTCAAGCTGCCGGCGGTGATCACCACCGACCTGCGGCTGAACGAGCCGCGCTACGTGACGCTGCCCAACATCATGAAGGCCAAGAAGAAGCCGCTGGAGACGCTCAAGCCGGCGGACCTGGGCGTGGACGTGACCTCGCGCATCAAGGTGCTGAAGGTGAGCGAGCCGCCCAAGCGCAGCGCGGGGATCAAGGTGCCCGATGTGGCCACGCTGGTGGCCAAGCTGAAGAACGACGCCAAGGTGATCTGATCATGACCGCTCTCGTCATTGCCGAACACGACAACGCCTCCGTCAAGGGCGCGACCCTCAACACCGTGACTGCTGCGGCGCAAGCCGGCGGCGAGGTACACATCCTCATCGCCGGCCACAACGCCGGCGGCGCCGCCGAAGCCGCGAGCAAGATCGCCGGCGTAGCCAAGGTGCTGCACGCGGAAGCCCCGGGCTTCGAGCATGGGCTGGCGGAGAACGTTGCGGCGCAAGTCGTGGCGCTCGCGGGCAGCTACAGCCACATCGTCTTTCCGGCCACCGCAGCGGGCAAGAACGTCGCTCCGCGCGTGGCCGCGCTGCTCGACGTAGCGCAGGTGAGCGACATCAGCAAGGCGATCAGCGCCGACACCTTCGAGCGTCCCATCTACGCCGGCAACGCCATCGCCACCGTGCAGAGCACGGACAAGACCAAGGTGATCACGGTGCGCACCACCGGCTTCGATCCGGCGGCGTCCAACGGCGGAAGCGCCGCGGTCGAGAAGGTGGATGCGGCGGCCGATGCGGGGCTGTCGAGCTTCGTCGGCCAGGAGATCGCGAAGAACGATCGCCCGGAACTGACGGCGGCCAAGATCATCGTCTCGGGCGGCCGAGCGATGGGCAGCAGCGACAAGTTCAACGAGGTGCTCACGCCGCTGGCGGACAAGCTGGGCGCCGCACTCGGCGCGAGCCGCGCAGCGGTGGACGCAGGCTACGCGCCCAACGACTGGCAGGTGGGCCAGACCGGCAAGATCGTCGCGCCGCAGCTGTACATCGCCGCGGGCATCAGCGGCGCGATCCAGCACCTGGCCGGCATGAAGGACAGCAAGGTGATCGTCGCGATCAACAAGGATCCCGAGGCGCCGATCTTCAGCGTGGCCGACTACGGTCTCGAGGCGGACCTGTTCTCCGCGGTGCCCGAGTTCGCGAAGACCTTGTAGACACCTCTGCGCAACGTGACTCGCCGAGCGGCAGCTTCAGGTACTTGGTGCCGGGATCCCCGGCGAGGCCATCACCGGTGTCCGCGCAATTTGGCCCACGCTTCGATTTCGATGAGCGTGTCGCGCGATGCCAGGGAGGCCACGCCGATGCCCGTCAGGGCAGGACGAACTGCACAAAGTGGCGGGCGAGCACCGGCATCATCGCGGTGCCGGTGCATCCCGGACCGCCACTTGCTCGGGAAGCCTTCATTGCGCAACCCGAGGTCAGCCCGCATTTCAGGAGAGCGTCAAAGGAATTGGATCGCGCTCTGGGCGTGGCTACGAAACTGCATTGAGGCGATCGGCTTTGCTCTCCGGCTGACGACCATATTGCTACTCGAACGTCAGCTTTGCGGCGCCTGATCCAGGCCATTGAACTTCGGCTCAGGGTCGTCCACGACCCCTGGCGCGGCAGTACCGACAGGCAGCTCTGAAGCCAACAGCAGTCTTGCGCGCCCGAAGACCGGGCCCGGCTGGCTGCCCAAGGGCCACCACGGTCGTCTTGCCGGCGGTGCAACTCAGGGCGGCGCCAGCCCCCAGCACTTGCGCGCAGCCTCCTGCAGGAAGGCGGTCACCGCCCGCACGCGCGAAGCGTTGCGCCGGCTCGGCAAGGAGACGGCGTACATCGTGTACGCCGCCCGTGAAGCGAAGGGCTGCAGGACTTCGACCAGCTTGCCATCCGCCGCATCCGCTGCAGCCAAGGGTCGTGACAGCATCCCGATGCCGGCGCCGGCCACCAGCGCGCGGTGAAGCAGGGCCGAGCTGTTGGCCGCCAGCTGCGATCTGACGGTGATCTCCAGCTTGCGCCCGGCGTGGCGGAACGCCCACGTGACGGCCGGTCCCTGCGCGGTATGCGTCACCGTCTGGTGCCGGTGCAGGTCCGCAGGCTCGGCCGGGTCTCCATGCCGGCGCAGGTAGTCCGGCGACGCGTACAGCCGCCGCTCGAACGAACCCAGCTCGCGGGCGACGACCACGTCGCTGCTGCCCAGCGTCGTGCGCAGTGCCACGTCGATGCCGTCGGTCACCAGGTCGACCACGCGGTCATCGGCCACCAGCTCGATGCGCAGCGCCGGATGTCGCTCACGCAGTGCGGCCAGCTGCGGGACGATGAGTTGCTCGCAGATCTCCTGGCTCGACGCCAGCCGCACCGCGCCGGCCACGCTGTGGCGTTGCTTGTCGAACGAAGCCGCCATCTCTTCGAGCCGCCTCACCAGTTCACGCGCTTCCTGCACCAGCTCGGCGCCCTCGGGCGTTGCCGACAAGCCGTGCGTGGAGCGGCGCAGCAGCGTGATGCCGAAGCCGGCTTCGAGGCGGTCGACAGCACGCGAGACGACGGATACCGCCACGTCCATCTCCCGCGCCGCTGCCGAGAACGATTGCAGCTCGAGGGAGCGCACCAGCCAGCGCAGGTCGGCAGGGTCGGGCAGGAAAGGTCGCATCGGAAGGCCTCTGGCTCTGGTGCGCGTCGCGTTTGCTTTTGCTTGGCGAGCAAAACCGATTATGCCGAGCAACCGTTTCCGGACGCGGCGGGGCTGTCTACAGTCATTCCACCAACCACCCAGCCAGCGAAGGAAACAGCCATGCCCATCCTCAACGTCAAGGTCAGCGCGTCGCGCACGACGGAGCTTTCCGAACGCATCAACGAAATGCTGCTCGAGCTGACCAGCCGCGTGCTCGGCAAGCGGCGCGACCTGACCGCGGTGGTGATCGACTACGTCGACCCGCGCGACTGGTTTGTCGGCGGCAAGTCCTTGGCCGAACAGAAGCTGGCCAGCTTCTACTTCGACGTCAAGGTGGTCGACGAAACCAATACCAAGGCCGAGAAGGCGCGCTACATCGCCGAAGCGTTCGAGGCATTTGCCGCCCTGCTGGGCCCGCTGCACCACGAAAGTTACGTGCACGTGGACGACGTGCGCGCCGCCGCCTACGGCTTCGGCGGGAAGACGCAGGAATACCGCCACCAGCACCCGAGCCTTTGAGGAGACCGCCATGGAATTCGCCAACCTCGTCGTCGCCGCGGCGCTGCGCCGTGCGGGACTGGATGCCTGGATACCCGAAGGTGACGGCAAGTGGTCGCTGCCGCTGCAGTTCCTGCCCGCCGGCGCGGGTTGGGTCGAGTTGATGCGGCTCGACCCGGGCGTGCGCGTGGGCTTGCACCGGCACACAGGCGAAGTCCATGCGCTGAACCTCGCCGGCGAGCGCCGCCTCAACGATGGGCGGGTGCTGCGCGCCGGCGACTATGTCTACGAACCCGCCGGCAATGTCGACTGGTGGGAAGCAACGGGCGAGGAGGAGCTGCTCGTGCACGTGGTCGTCAAAGGCAGCGTCGAATACCTCGGCCCGCACCACAGCGTGCTGCAGCGGATCGACACCGCCGACCGCATCGCCGCCTACCGCCGGCACTGTGCGGCCATCGGCTGCCGGCCGCATGAGCTGGTTTGAACCGGATTGGCCGCACACGACCGCGGTCGCGGCCAGCGGCTTCAGGCGGCGCCCACCACCTTGCTCGCAGCACCGGGCATGAACAGCGCGGCGCATACGCCGCGTAGCCACCGGTTCCCCGCATCGTGGTGAAAGCGTGCGTGCCAGTGTTGCTTGACCTGGAACGTGGGAATTGGAAGCGGGCACTTCAGCACGAGCAAATCCGAAGTGCGGGCCAAGGTCTCGCCGATGTGTCGCGGCAGCGTCGCGACGAGGTCGGTCGTGGACAGGATTGCGGGCAGGCCCAGGAAGCCGGGCAGCTCGAGCCACACGTTGCGCTGGATGGTTCGTTTGCGCAGCGTGGCCTCGAGCAGCTGGTAGCCCGTGCCCGAGACGATGCCGACATGCGGCTCGGCCTCGTACCGGCGTATCGTCAGACGCCCGCCGGCCAGGCGCGGATGGCGGCGGTTGACCAGGCAGACCCAGTCCTGCGTGAACAACGTCTGCTGGTAGAAGCCGGATTCGAGCCACGGCACCAGACCGATCGCAAGATCCGCATCGCCCGCCTCCATCGCGCCGGCGGTGTCGGGATCGATCCGTGCCGCCTCCAGTCGCACTCCCGGCGCGACGCCGCGCACGTGCGCAAGCAGGCGTGGTAGCAACGTGATGTGGCTGGCGTCGGTCATGCAGATGCGAAAGCGCCGCGTCGACCGCGCCGGCACGAACGCCGGCGCCTCTTCGGTCAGCCGTCGGATGCAGGCGAGCGCGTCGCGCACGACGGGCATCAGCGCGTCGGCGCGCGGCGTGGGCTGCATGCCTGCAGGGGTGCGCACGAACAGTGGATCGTTCAGCAGCTTGCGCAACTGCGACAACCAGATGCTGACCGTGGGCTGGCTCTGCCCGAGATGCTCGGCGGAACGGGTGACGCTGCCGGTGCTGTAGAGCAGTTCGAAAAGCCGCATCAGCTTCACGCTGGGAAGCGCGAGGTCCTCGTCTACTTTCATGGTGGGCTCGTCTGTCTATTGCGTGGCGCAATGAAGTGTATTGCGGCCATTGCATGGCCAGGAGGTGGTCCGTTGCCTATCTTCTCGTTCGTGCATCGCCCTGGCGGCGCTGCGAAGAGGACGAGGAGCCGACTTGAAGATCTGTGTGCTGGGCGCCGGCGCGCTGGGATGCGCGATCGGCGGCGTATTGGCCGAGGCTGGCTGCGCGGTGACGCTGGTGACCCGCAATGCCGCGCAAGTCGCGGCCATCGAACGCAACGGCCTGCGGCTCGTCGAGAACGGCCGCGAGCGTTCGGTGATCGTTCGCGCCGTGACGGACAGCGCCACGCTCGAGGTCATGGACGTCGTCATCGTGCTGGTGAAGTCGTTCCACACACGGCAGGCGATCGAGTCCGCACGGTCCATCGTCGGCCCGGGCACCGTCGTCCTGTCGCTGCAGAACGGGCTGGGCCACGAGGACATCCTTGCCGAGGTCGTCGGGCGCGAGAAGGTGTTGGCGGGCAAGACCTACGTCGGTGGCGTGCTGCTCGCGCCCGGCCACATCCTCGTCGGCACGGCCGGAAAGGAGACGGTGGTCGGCGAACTCGACGGCAGCCGCAGTCCACGCGCGAAGGCGATCCGAGACGAGTTCCTGCGTGCCGGTCTGCGCACCGCGCTCAGCGACAACATTGTCGGCGTGATGTGGGACAAGCTGCTGGTGAATGTCTCGACCGGTGCGCTCAGCAGCATCACCCGGCTGACCTATGGCGAGCTCTACAAGGTCGAGGAGGTCGAGACCTGCGCGCTCGCCGCCGTGGCCGAGGCCATGGCCGTCGCCAGGGCCTGCGGCGTCGCGCTGGCCACCCGCGAGCCCCGCGATGCGTGGCTGAAGGCTGCCGAAGGGCTGCCTGACGATTTCAAGACCTCGATGCTGCAGAGCCTGGAGAAAGGCTCGGCGACAGAGATCGACTTCATCAACGGCGCGGTCGTGCGCTGGGGCCACCGCTGTGGCGTCCCCACCCCGATCAACCAGACCCTGGTCGCCGGCATCAAGGGCATCGAACACCACATGCGGCTGCAGGCCGCCTGACCACAGGAGCACAGACCATGGTCACTGCGCAGAAGGCATACGTCGAACACGTCGCGATCTGGGTGCGCGACATCCACTGGCACATCCGGTTCTTCCGCGACGTGCTCGGCATGACGATGCGCGACGTGCACGGCACGGTCGAGGAGCCGGTGCAGTACTGGACGCTGGGCGGCATGCAGTTCATCGCCAAGCCGGACTTCGACGGGCCGGAAGGCCGACTCGGTCACGTCGGGGTGATGTGCGAGGACCTGGAGGCAGCGCTCGAAGCCGCGAAGGCCTTCGGCGTCACGGAGATGCCGCAGGGCCGCAACTGGCTGCGCCTGCCCGACGGTCTCGCGGTCGAACTGATCCAGGCGAAGCCGGCGAGCGCCGTGGCGGCGGCGCTGGCCGTCGATCCGCGAGCCGAGGTCTGACCGAACTGTCATCGACCAGCAAGGAACAACGATGAGTGCGGAAAAGCATTGGGACGACGCGAACGAGGGCGACGAGTGCGTCAGCCCGGCCTACACCGTCACGAGAGAACGCATCCTCGCGTATGCCGACCTCACCGGTGACCACACCCCCGTGCACGTCGACGAGGAGTATGCCAACGCGAGCCATTTCGGCTGCATCGTCGCGCACGGCCTGTTCGGCCTGAGCGTCGCCGACGGACTGAAGACGCAGAGCGACTACCGCTTCCTGCCCGGCATGTCGCTGGGCTGGACCTGGGACTTTCTGCTGCCGATCAAGGTCGGCGATGTGCTGCACGTCAAGTTCAGGGTTGGCGCAATGCGGCCCAGCAAGAGCAAGCCGGGCTGGGGCATCGTCGTGCTGCCGTCCGAGTTGATCAACCAGCACGGCCAGGTGGTGCAGCGCGGCGAGCACCGCCTCATGATCCCGCGCCGGCCCGACGCTCTGCGAGGCGGGAGCCAGGCATGACCCAGCCCCTGCCGCTGGCCGGCATCCGTGTCGTCGACTACAGCCATTTCCTTGCGGGCCCGTACGTCGGCCGTTGCCTTGCCGCGCTCGGCGCGGAGGTGATCAAGGTCGAGCGTCCCGGCAGCGGCGATGCCGGGCGCCAGCACGCCTGGATCCTCGACGACCGGCAGAGCGGCTACTACCTGCAGCTCAACATGGGCAAGCAGGGGGTCAGCGTCAACATGAAGGACCCGCGCGGCAAGGACTTCATGCACCGGCTGTGCGACTCGGCCGACGTCTTCGTCGAGAACTACCGGCCCGGCGCGCTTGACAGGCTCGGGCTGGGCTATGCCGAGCTGTCTGCACGAAACCCGAAGCTCGTCTACTGCTCGATCTCGGCCTATGGCCACACCGGGCCTGATGCGCACCGCGCCGGCTTCGGCCTCATTGCCGAGGCCAGGAGCGGCATCATGCAGATGGTCGGCACCGCAGGCGATCCGCCGCCGCTGTTGCGCATCTCGCTGGGCGACATGTACACCGGCATCCATGCGGTGGCGGCGATCAATGCGGCGTTGCTCGGCCGCGTCAAGAGCGGCCGCGGCCAGCACATCGACATGGCGCTGTACGACACGCTGGTATCGATGCATGAGTACGCGGTGCAGTGCTGCACGCTGTCCGGCGGCACGATGCTGCCCGAGCAGACCGGGCACGACATGCCGACCTCGACGCTGTACGGTGTGTTCCGCGCCGCCGACGGCGACATGGTGATCGCGGCCCAGGTCGATGACTCGTGGAAGCGCTTCGCCGCGTTGGTGGAGGCCCATGGCGGCCCGGCCGGCTTCGGCGGCGACACGCGCTTTCATGACCTCAACGGCCGAAACGCGCACCGGCTGGAGATCCTCGACGTCGTCAAGCCGTGGATCGCGAGCCGCAAGGTGGCAGACGTGCTCGCACTGCTCGACGCCGTCGACGTGCCGGGCGCCAAGGTGCAGCGCATCGACGAGGTGCTTGCCGATCCGCAGATTCAGGCACGCGGCATGGTGGTCGAGCAGCAGCACCCGCGGTTCGGCACCCTGCGTCTGCCGAATCTGCCGTTCCGGTTCTCGGACTGCGACACCACGATCCGCCGGCTCGCACCGGACCTCGGCCAGCACAACGCCGAGGTCGCCGCGGCCCTCGGCTTCGGTGCCGAGGAGATCGAAGCCATGCAGGCCGAGGGTGTGCTCTTCAGCGCCTGAAGGAGACCGACCATGACCGACCGCTACGCCGTGATCGGCAACCCCATCGCGCACAGCAAGTCGCCGCTGATCCACGCGACCTTTGCCAATCAGACGCAACAGGATCTGGAGTACACCGCGATCGAGGGGCCACTCGACGGCCTAGAGGCGAGGGTGCGGGCCTTCCGGGATGCGGGCGGCAAGGGCATGAACGTCACGGCCCCGTTCAAGTTGCGCGCCTACGAAATGGCCACCGATCGGCTGGAGCGTGCGCAGCTTGCCGGCGCCACCAATGCACTCAAGTTCGAGGCCGACCGCATCGTCGCCGACAACTTCGACGGTATCGGCCTCGTCAACGACATCCAGCGCAACCTCGGCGTCGCGCTCGCCGGCCGACGCGTGCTGATGCTAGGGGCCGGAGGCGCGGCGCGCGGCGCACTGTTGCCCTTCCTGGCCCAGGCGCCGCAGGCATTCGTCGTCGCCAACCGCACCGTCGAGAAAGCCGTGGCGCTGGCGCGCGAGTTCGATGCACCGGGTCCGATCGTCGCCTGCGGCTACGGCGATCTCGTCGGCGAGCGCTTCGACGTCGTCGTCAACGCCACGTCGGCCAGCCTGCGTGCCGAATTGCCGCCCGTGCCCGCGGAAGTCTTCGCCGGCGCGACGCTCGCGTACGAGCTGGCATATGGCAAAGGGCTGACGCCCTTCCTGCGGCTCGCGCAGAACGCCGGCGTCCCGCGCCTGGCCGACGGCGTCGGCATGCTGGTCGAGCAGGCGGCCGAGGCCTTCGTCTGGTGGCGAGGCGTTCGGCCGCAGACGCAAAGCCTGATCAAGCGACTGACCGTGCCGCTGAACTGAGCGCGTCCGCGTCCGCTTCGAACGATTCTCGGGCCCACTGTTCCAGAACGCCTCTTCTCATCACGATCAACGGAGACACTCCATGAAGCGGACCTTCCTCAAGGCCATCGTCGCCTCCATCGCGCTGGCTTCCCTCGGCCTGGCACATGCACAGGACATCAAGGAGCGCACGCTCAAGTTGAGCCTGAACGGCCCCGAGGGCCACCCGGCCGTGGCAGGCATGAAGAAGTTCGCCGAGCTCGTCGCCGCCAAGTCCGGCGACAAGATCAAGGTCAAGCTCTTCCTGGGCGGCGCGCTGGGCAGCGACCAGGCGGTCACGTCGTCGGTGCAGGGCGGAACGATCGAGATGGCAGTCATGAACAGCGGCATCCTCGCCAGCCTGTCCAAGGACCTGGCGGTCTTCGACTTCCCGTTCCTGTTCGCCAATGAGAAGGAGTCGGACGCCGTCTGCGACGGCCCGGTCGGCCAGAAGCTGCACAAGGAACTCGAATCCAAGGGCGTCGTCGGCCTGGCCTACTGGGAGCTTGGCTATCGACAGATCACCACCAGCAAGCGCGCGGTCAACAAGGTCGAGGACATCGACGGCCTGAAGCTGCGCGTGATCCCGAACCCGATCAACATCGACTGGGTCAAGGCGCTGGGCGGCAACCCGACGCCGATGCCGTTCCCCGAGGTCTACGGCGCGCTGGAGACCAAGGCGATCGATGGCCAGGAAAATCCGATCTCGGTCATTGCGTCGAACAAGTTCTGGGAAGTGCAGAAGTTCGTCGCGCTGACCAACCACCAATACAACCCCCAGTCGGTGATCTTCAGCAAGAAGGTCTGGGACTCGATGAGCCCGGCCGAGAAGAAGATCATCCAGGACTCCGCCGTCGAAGCCACCAAGGTGCAGCGCGACGCGTCGCGCGCCGCCCAGGCAGCGAACCTCGAGCTGCTGAGGAAGAACGGCATGACCGTCACTGAACTGCCGCCGGCGGAGGTTGCCAAGCTGCGCGAGAAGATGAAGCCTGTCATCGCGAAGTACTCGTCGAGCGTCAGCGAAACGACGTTGCGCGACGTCCAGACGGCGCTCGCAGAAGCGCGCAAATGACTGGACTGATCGATCGAAGGGAAGCCCTCGTGAAGATCCTCATGCTCCACGGCATCAACCACAACATGTTCGGCAGGCGTGATCCGAAGCAGTACGGGACGGTCACGCTCGACCAGATCAACGATCAGCTCATCGCGTCGGGGCGGGAACTTGGCGCCGATGTCGAGCACTTCCAGACCAACCACGAAGGCGAGATGGTCGAACGCATCCACAAGGCCTTCTTCGATCAAGTGGATGCCGTCCTGATCAACGCCGGCGCATGGACGCACTACAGCTACGGGCTGCGGGATGCGCTGGCAATCCTGACGTGCCCGATCATCGAGTTGCATATGTCGAACATCCACGCGCGCGAGACGTTCCGGCGCCACTCGGTGCTCGCCGAGATCGTTCAGGGCCAGATCGCCGGTTTCGGCGTGGACAGCTACCTGCTCGCGTTGCGCACGGCTGTCAGCCGCGTGCAGCCGAGGGGCCCGAAGAATGAGAGGTGATGTCGCCTGCGGACCAAGGGGTCGTGGGGTCGCATGACCAAGCTGCCGTTGGTCTGGTACATCACGTTCTGCGAAGGGCCGTCTTTGCGGTCCAGCGTGGCGGTAAGACTCAAAGGGCTGCCCTGCGCGCCGAGGGCAACGCCTGGTCCACGCTAACATCCGCACGCCATGGCCGCTGCAGATCCCAGTTCGGTCGACGTCGTGATTGTCGGGGCCGGCCACAACGGCCTGGTCTGCGCCTGCTACCTGGCGGCTGCGGGTTTGCGCGTGCGCGTGCTGGAGAAACGCGGTGTGGTTGGCGGCGCCGCGGTCACCGAGGAGTTCATTCCCGGCTTCCGCAATTCGACCGCGAGCTATACGGTCAGCCTGCTGAATCCGAAAGTGATCCGCGACTTGCGCCTGGCCGAACGCGGGCTCGTCATCCTGGAGCGCCCGTTCTCGAACTTCGTACCGCTGCTGGATGGCCGGTTCCTGCAGTTCGGCGGCGACGCCGAGGCCACGCAGCGCGAGGTCGCGAAGTTCTCGCAGCGCGATGCCCAGGCGCTCGGCGCGTACTACACACGCCTCGATCGGCTTGCCGACCAGCTGAAGAAATGGTTGCTGCGCGCACCACCGAACCTGGGAGGACCGCTGGTGGTGGAAGGGCTGCGCGATGCCGCGGCGGCGGTACGTCTGCTGCTCGACTTCGGTGCGCTGCCGACCGGCGGCAAGCGCGACTTGATCGATGTGTTCACCAGGAGCGCCGGGCAATGGCTCGACGCGACATTCGAATCGGACCCGTTGAAGGCGGTGCTGGGGTGGGACTCGGTGGTCGGCAACTACGCCAGTCCGTACGCCACCGGGTCGGCCTATGTGCTGCTGCACCATTGCTTCGGCGAGGTGAACGGCAAGGCCGGCAGGTGGGGGCACGCGGTCGGTGGCATGGGGCGGATCACCGAGTTGATGGCCGATGAAGCGCGTGCGCGCGGCGTGCAGATCGACGTGGGGCACGGCGTGCAGCGCGTGCTGGTCGAGCACGGCGCGGCGGTGGGGGTGCTGACCGATCGCGGGGAGGAGATTCGTTCGCGCAGCGTGGTGTCGAACGTGCACCCGCAGGTCCTGTATCGACGCCTCATCGACGCGGGCGCGCTGCCGGCGGAGTTCTGCGAGGGGATCGACCGCTATCGCAGCGGTTCAGGGTCACTTCGCATCAACGTCGCGCTCTCGGCGTTGCCCGATTTTGCTTGTGCGCCCGGCACGACGCCCCTGCCGCATCATGCGAGCGGCATCGTCTTCGCCCCGTCGCTCGCCTACATGGACCAAGCGTGGCTCGATGCAGAAAGGCTTGGCTTCTCGAGCCGGCCCATCGTCGAGATGATGATCCCGAGCGTGGTGGACGACTCCCTCGCGCCCAAGGGCGCGCATGTGGCGAGCCTGTTCTGCCAGCAGTTCAAGCCCGAGGCGGACTGGGATCGGCTGAAGGAGAGCGCAGTGCAGGCGGCATTCGACGTGGTGCAGTCCCACTGCCCCAACTTCCGCGCGTCGCTGCTCGGCTACCGCGCGCTGACGCCGCTCGACCTCGAGCGCGAGTTCGGTCTGGTCGGTGGCGACATCTTCCATGGGAAGCTGTCGCTCGACCAGCTGTTTTCCTTGCGACCTCTGCTGGGCTACGCACGCTACCGGGGACCGTTGCGCGGGCTGTATCACTGCGGTTCGGGCGCTCACCCCGGCGGCGGCGTCACCGGGTTGCCTGGCCACAATGCCGCGACAGAGGTCAAGCGCGACCTGGCATGAAAGGGCTGCAGATGCAGACCGGTCGGCCGCGGGTGGTGGCCTCGAAGGCGTCGCATCGCTCCATGACGGCCAAGTCCCGTTCAAGCGTCGTCGTGCAAGGCGACCGCCACGAGAATCTCCTGCCTCAGCGCGAGCAGCGGCTCCGACAGCGCGTCGATCACCTCCGCCATCGTCTCGCCTGAGGAGACGCTGACATTGAGCGAGTACATCGCGTCGGCAGCCTGCAGCGGCGCCGCGAGTGCCACGACCTCCGGCTGCCAGGAGGCGGCGCAGAAACCACGATCGTTCACCATCGCCATCGCGCCATCGATCTCGCGGGAAAGCGCCGGCCACTGCGGACCTCGCCGCTTCTTGAACAGCGCGAGAAGCGCCCTGCGCCTCGGCTCGGTTGCTGCTGCCAGGTAGGCCCTGCCGAGCGATGTCAGCTCCATCGGCACGCGCTGGCCGGACACGACGTTGCGGAAGGCCACGCGACGGCTGTACCGGATCGATTCCAGGTAGACCATCTCGTCCCGGTCCGGTGCTGCCAGGCCGACGTTGATGCGCTTGCTCTCGGCCAACGCCCGCATCAGCGGCGCAGCGATCTGCAGAACGCTCGATGCCGAGCGCATCGCATGCGCAAGGCTCAACACCGCCGGCGCCAGCCGATAGCCCTTGCGGGAGGGCTCCTGCTGCAGCATGCCGACGCCGACGAGGGTCTGGGTCAGGCGACTGACGGTGGCCCTGGACAGCCCCGTGCGTTCGGCAAGTTCCCCGTTGCCCAATAGATCGGAGCCGGGTCGGAACGCACGCAGGATCTCGATCCCGCGCTCCAGCGAGCGATTGGCTGGCGAATTGCCGGGCTTGTCCGCGAATGGACTTGTCGAGTGGGTGGTCATGGTCGTTGCCTGGTGCGCCGATGCCATTTTCACTCTTTGGAAATCGTGCAGTGACGTTTCAAGCTGCGTTGCCTACTCTTGGTTTGCGCTGACGCCTGGAATGCCACGGTGATCAGCACCCGCCGGGCCCGTCCCAACACCGATTCCAGGAGACAAGCGTGATTTCATCTCTCAAAGCAGTGAGGCTGCGAGTTGGCCTCGTCGGTGCAGCGCTGATGCTGGCCGCAACCCCGTCCTTCGCGGCCTACCCCGACAAGCCCATCCGACTGGTCGTCCCGTTCGCAGCGGGCGGCGGCACCGACCTCATCGCGCGCACGCTCGGCGCCGGCATGTCGACCGAACTGGGCCAGCAGGTCGTCGTCGACAACAAGCCCGGCGCCGGCACGATCATCGGCACCGACGCCGTCGCGAAGAGCGCGCCCGACGGCTACAGCATCGTCATCGCGACGTTCGCGCATGCGATCAACCCCAGCCTGCAGCCCAAGCTGCCGTACGCGCACGACAAGGCGTTCGCGCCGATCACGCTGATCGGCAAGGGGCCGAACGTGCTCGTCGTCCGCGCCGACAGCCCGTACAAGACCGTCAACGACATCGTCGAGGCCGCGCGCGCCAGGCCCGGCAAGCTGACCTACGCGTCGCAGGGAAACGGCACCTCGGCGCACCTGGCCGGCGAGATGTTCAACAACCTCGCGAAGGTCCAGATGATCCACGTGCCGTACCGCGGTGCCGGGCCGGCCATCACCGACCTGCTCGGCGGCCAGGTGGACATGATCTTCGGCACCGCGGCCGCGGTCTCGACCTTCGTCGATGGCGGCAAGCTGCGCGCGATTGCCGTGACCACGACGCAAGCGTCGCCGTCCTACAAGGGCGTGCCCACCGTCGCCGAGACGGTACCCGGCTACGCGGTCGAGAGCTGGTATGGCCTCTATGCGCCGGCCGGCACGCCGGCCGACGTGATCGCCAGGCTGAACGCCGCCGCGAAGAAGGCAGCCCAGAACCCCGACTTCGTCAAGAAGGTCGAGCACGAGGGTCTCGTCGTCACCGCCACCGACCCCGCGGAACTCGACCGCTACGTCAAGGCCGAGGAGGCGCGTTGGCGAAAGATCGTCAAGGAAAACAACATCAAGGCCGACTGAGCGCCACTGACCCCAACCCCGCCAGGAGACAGACATGAGCTTGACGCTGATCGACCTGAAGGTCGAGAACTCGATCGCGACGATCACCCTCAACCGCCCGGACAAGCGCAACGCGATGAGCGACGCCATGCGCACCCAGTTCATCGACGCGCTCGAGCACGTCGCTGCCGACAAGGGCATCAAGGCCGTCGTGCTGACCGGCGCGGGCAAGGGCTTCTGCGCGGGCGGCGACATTGCCGGAATGGAAAAGCGCATGAACGCGCCGGCCGGTGAGGTCGGCTTCAACGGCTGGCACCGCCAGCAGCGCGTGCACCACACGCAGGCGCTGCTGCACACGATGCCCAAGCCGGTGATCGCCGCCGTCAACGGCGCTGCGTCCGGCCTCGGTGCCGACACCGCGCTGGCATGCGACTTCATCATTGCCAGCGAGTGGGCCAGCTTCGCCTGGTCGTACATCCATCGCGGGATCGTTCCGGACGGCGGCGGCATGTACTTCCTGCCGCGCCGCGTCGGCCTGCCGAGGGCGAAGGAACTCATCTTCACGGGTCGCAAGGTCGATGTCGACGAAGCCGTCTCGCTGGGCATCGTCGATCGCAAGACCTCGGCCGCGACGCTCGTCGCCGACGCGCAGGCCTGGGCCGCCGAACTCGGCAAGGGGTCCGCCACGGCACTTGCCCTCACCAAGACGATCCTGAACCAGAGCTTCGAGCTCTCCACTCACGACGTGTTCGCTCAAGGCAGCCAAGCCCAGGGCATCTGCTACACGAGCACGGAACACCGCGAGTCGGTGATGTCCTTCCTGGCGAAGGCCTCCGCACCCGCCAACAAGGAATGACAACCATGGACTCCATCACCCGACTCCTGGAGCCGCGCAGCGTCGCGGTGATCGGCGCATCCGCCGACGCGGCCAAGACCGCGGGCCGGCCGGTCTCGTACCTGGTCAAGCACGGCTTCGCGGGCGCCATCTATCCGGTCAACCCCAAGGTCGAGCGCATCGGCGAACTCACCTGCTACCGCGACGTGGCGTCGCTGCCCGAGGCCCCCGACGTCGGCATCGTCCTGCTCGGCGCCGAGCGCGCGCATCTCGCGGTTCGCGAGCTCGCCGCACGCGGCACGGCGGCGGCAATCGTGCTGGCCAGCGGCTACACCGAGACCGGCGAGGTCGGCGCGCAGCGCCAGAAGCAGCTCATCGAGGCAGCGGGTGCCATGCGCATCCTCGGCCCCAATACGATCGGTCTGGTGAATCTCACCAACAACATCGTGCTGTCGGCGACCGGCGCGCTCGAGATGGAGCACTTCCCGGTCGGCGGCATCGGCGTCGTGTCGCAAAGCGGCGGCATCCTCGGCGCGCTGCTGTCGCGCGCGGCGGCGCGCGGCATCGGGTTGTCGAAGCTGATCTCGACGAGCAACGAGGTGGATCTCGAGCTCGCCGACTTCATCGATCATCTCGCCGACGACCCGCAGACCCAGGTCATCGCGCTGTACATCGAGACGGTGCGCAACCCGGCCAGGTTCCGCGCCGCGGCGCTGAAGGCCGCACGCCATGGCAAGCCGGTGGTCGCGTTCAAGATCGGCCGCTCGGAAGCCGGTGCCAAGGCCGCCGTGTCGCACACCGGCGCCCTGGCCGGCGCCGACCGGATGTACGACGCGCTCTTCAAGCAGGTCGGCGTGATCCGCGCGCAGACCTTCGCCGACCTCCTCGACATCCCCGCCGCGCTGTCCACGGGGCGCAAGTTGCGCGGCAACCGCGTCGCGATCCTCACGTCCACGGGCGGCGCCGGCACGCTGGTGTCCGACGACCTCGGCATGGCCGGCTTCGACACGCCGGCGCCGGACGCGGCGACCGCCGAAGCGCTTCGCGCCCTGCAGACCGGCGACCACGCCGTGCTCGACCGCAACCCGATCGACGTGACGCTCGCGGGCCTGAAGCCCGACCTGCTGCGCGGCGCGATCGAGGTGCTGCTGAAGAGCGACAGCTACGACGCGCTGACCATCATCGTCGGGTCGTCGAGCCTGGCCAATCCGACGCTGCTGGTCGGTCCGATCCGGGATTGCCTTCCCCATTCGGACAAGCCCGTCATCGCCTACGTGAGCCCGCACGCACCGGAGGTGGGGGCGCTGCTGACGCAGGCCGGCGTTCCGGCGTTCGCGGCAGCCGAGAGCTGCACCGCGGCGCTGGGTGCGATGCTGAAGCATGGCCGCTTCGAAGCGCCAGCCGAACCTGCGCACGCACAGGCCGAGGTCAGCGTCCAGGACTACCCGTCCGGCTCGCTCGACGAGGCGCAGGCGAAGCAGCTCTTCGCCCGCTTCGGCGTGCCGTGCGCACCGGAGCGCATCGTGACGTCGCCGGCAGAGGCCGAGGCGGCAGCGCGCGAGCTCGGCGGCCGCGTGGTGCTGAAGATCCTGTCGTCGCAGATCGCGCACAAGACCGAGGTCGGCGGCGTCGCGATCGGCCTGACGCCCGAGACGGTCGGCGCACGCCTGACCGCCATGGCCGCCGATGTCGAAGCCAGAGCGGGTGTGCGCCCGCAGCGCTTCCTCGTGCAGGAGATGGTCGGCGGCGGCACCGAGCTCATCCTCGGCATGCACCGCGACGCGCTCGGCACGGCGATCCTGCTGGGAATGGGCGGCATCACGGCGGAACTGTTCAAGGACACGACGATGCGACTGCTGCCCGCGCAAGGCGGCCTGAGCCGAGCCGACGCGCTCGCGATGGCGCAGGAACTGAAGACCTGGCCGCTGCTCGACGGCTTCCGCGGCCGTCCCAAGGCCGATGTCGATGCGCTGGTCGACGCGATCGTCGCGTTCTCGCAGATGACCGCGCAGCTCGGCGATCGGCTGGTCGAGGCGGAGGCCAACCCGGTGTTCGTGCTGCCGCAGGGGCAGGGCGTGCGCGCGGCCGACGGCGTGGTCGTGCTCGCCTGAAGGAGGCTGTCGTGACCCCAATGGAACCCCCACGCTCACTTCGTTCGCTGCCCCCCGAGGGGGCGCCCAGCGGCTTCGGGCAGCCGGGCGCCACTGGGATGTCCGCAACCGAAGTCTTGGCGCGCTACGCAGCGCGGTCTTCCGACGAAACGCTCTCCGGCCACGTGCTGCACCACGCGAAGCGCGCCGTCGTCGACTGGTACGCCTCGCTCTATCCCGGGCTCGATGCGCCCGCGGTGCAGGCTTTGGAATCGGTGCTTGCCGACGATCTGGACCGCGGTGCCGCACGCCTCGCGCTCGGGCGCGCCGCGACGCCGCGCGCTGCCGCACTGATCCAGGGCACGGCGGCACATGCCGCCGAGGTCGACGACAGCTTCCGCGACGCGATGTACCACCCTGGCGCGGCCACCATTGCTGCCGCGCTCGCGGCCGCGCAATCGGTGGGCGCGAACGGTTTGGCCTTCCTTCGCGGCGTCGTGGTCGGCTACGAGGTCTCCACGCGCATCGGCGTCGCCATGGGCCGCTCGCACTACAAGTACTGGCACAACACCGGAACGATGGGCACCTTCGGCGCGGCCGCCGCCGCCGGCGTACTGCTCGGCCTCGACGAGGCGTCGTTCGCCCATGCGCTCGCGATGGCCGGAACCTTCGCGGCCGGGCTGCAGCAGGCCTTCCGTTCGGAAGCGATGGCCAAGCCGCTGCACGCCGGTCGCGCCGCCGAGTCCGGGCTGCTGGCGGCGCAACTGGCCGCGCGCGGCGTGCGCAGTTCGCTCGACATCCTCGATGGCGAAGGCGGCCTGGGCCAGGCCATGAGCAAGGAGGCCGACTGGTCCCGGCTCGGCGCCACGCTGGGCGAAGACTTCCACATCACCCGGCTCACCTTCAAGAACCACATCGGCTGCGGCCACGCCTTTCCCGCCGTCGACGGCGCGCTCGAACTGCGCCGGCAGCACGGGTTCACCCACCGCGACATCGACCGCATCCACCTCCGTGTGTACCAGGCCGCCCTGGACATCGCACCCCATGTGAGCCCCCGCAACGCCGACCAGGCACGCTTCAGCCTGCACTACATGGTGGCCTCGGCCCTGGTGCACGGCAGCGTGCGGCTGTCCGCGTTCAGCCCCGAGCGGCTGAACGATCCCGCGACCCGCGAACTGATGCAGCGCCTGACGAAGGCGCTAGACCCCGAGATCGACGCCGGCTTCCCCGGCCGCCGCGCCGCGCGCGTCGACGTCACGCTGCGCGACGGACGCTGTTTCACCCACTTCCAGCCCGACCGCAAGGGCGACCCCGAACTTCCCCTGTCCGACGCCGAGCTCGGCGAGAAGCTGATCGAACTCGCGTCCCCGGTGATCGGGGCCGATCCGGCGCGCGCACTGCTCGACAGGCTGTGGGCGCTGGACCAGAGCAAGGAGCTGCCATGAGCGGTCCGATGACCCGCCACGCCTTCATCTTCGACGCCGTTCGCACACCCTTCGGCCGCTACGGCGGCGCGCTCTCCTCCGTGCGGGCCGACGACCTCGGCGCCGTGCCGCTGGCCGCGCTGATGGCACGCCACCCGAAGGTCGACTGGCAGGCCGTGGTGGACGTGATCTACGGCTGCGCCAACCAGGCCGGCGAGGACAACCGCAATGTCGCGCGCATGTCCGCGCTGCTGGCCGGACTGCCCGTCGAGGTTCCGGGCTCGACGGTCAACCGCCTCTGCGGCTCCGGACTCGACGCGCTGGGCACCGCAGCGCGGGCGATCCGGTCGGGCGATGCAGACCTGATGATCGCCGGCGGCGTGGAGAGCATGTCGCGGGCGCCTTTCGTGATGCCCAAGGCCGAGAGCGCGTTCTCCCGCAGCAACCGCGTCGAGGACACGACGATCGGCTGGCGCTTCGTCAACAGGCTGATGAAGGAGCGCTACGGCGTCGACTCGATGCCGGAGACGGCCGAGAACGTCGCGACGGACTTCAACATCGAACGCGAGGCGCAGGACCGCATGGCATTGGCATCGCAGCGCAAGGCGCTCGCGGCGCAGCAGAGCGGCTTCTTCCATGCCGAGATCGTGCCGGTCACGATCCCGCAGAAGAAGGGCGATCCGATCGTCGTCGCGAAGGACGAACATCCACGCGACACCAGCCTGGAGGCATTGGCCAGGCTCAAGGGCGTGGTGCGGCCGGATGGCAGCGTCACGGCGGGCAACGCATCGGGCGTGAACGACGGCGCTTGCGCGCTGCTGCTTGGTGACGAGAGCGCTGCAGCCAGGCATGGCCTCGTCCCGCGAGCGCGGCTCGTCGCGATGGCCACCGCGGGCGTGCCGCCGCGCATCATGGGCATGGGCCCGGCGCCTGCGACCCGCAAGGTGCTCGCGCTGGCCGGACTGACGCTCGATCAGCTGGACGTGATCGAACTCAACGAAGCCTTCGCGGCGCAAGGCCTGGCGGTGCTGCGCGAGCTCGGCCTTGCGGACGACGACGCGCGCGTGAACCCGAACGGCGGGGCCATCGCCCTCGGCCATCCGCTCGGCGCGTCGGGCGCGCGGCTGGCCACGACGGCCATCAACCAATTGCACGACAGCGGAGGGCGCTACGCGCTGTGCACGATGTGCATCGGCGTGGGCCAAGGCATCGCGGTGGTCCTCGAGCGGGTCTGACGACGCGCGCCGCCCGTCGGCTTGCCGGGCCTTGTGGCCTCATCGCACGCGGCTCAGCCAGTCGAGCAGCAACGCGTTCGGTCGACAGTTAGGGATGGGTTTCGTGCCCCCGGGTCACTAGAATTTTGACCCCCTGGCCAACGGCGGAGGTTGAAATGCAACGGGTACGCATGCTCTTCCTGGCTCTTTCGACATCGCTTTCGCTCATCGCGCCGTCCGCAGTCGTCGGCGCGGAGGTGAAGTCCGACGTGGCGGCTGCCTATGCCGCTTGGGACAGCGCCTTCAAGCAAGGCGCCAAGGCCATCGCCGCCGCCTACACCACTGATGCCGTGCTGCTCCCGCCTTCGCACGAGGTGGCGACCGGTCCCGCGGCGATCGAGAAGTTCTTTGCCGGCGTCATCGGCAGCGGCGTCTCCAATCACCGGCTGCAAGTGCTGGAGGCAGGATCGAGCGGGCAACTGGTTTACGCCGCGGCGCGGTGGAGCGCCGAAGCCAAGGGCTCCGATGGCACGGTCAAGAGCGTGGGCGGCTTGGCGACCCATGTCTTCGAGCGCGGACCGGGCGGCCAGCTGAAACTGAAGCTGCACACCTTCAACTAGGCGTGGGAGCGCTGCGAGAGGGCGGCGCCGCGATCCGCTCGGCGGATCAGCTTGCGCCAGGCGTGGTCTCGCGCTCGATGAAGCGTACGAGCGGCGGAGGCATCCATGAGCTGCCGGCTCGCGATGCCCGGTGCCCCCCGGGCGCAGGCGTACAGTAGACCGCTACCGGCCCGGTCGGGCATCCTGCGCCAGATGTTCGCATCGAGCGAGATCTGCGAATGACCGAAGAACTGACCCGCATCCAGGTTCTCTGCGTCGACGATCACCCGATCGTGCGACAGGGCATCCAGACGCTGCTCTCCTTGGAGCCGGACATGGCGCTCGTGGCCGAAGCGGCGAACGGCCGAGAGGCGATCCAGCAGTTCCGCGCGCACCGGCCCGACGTCACGCTCATGGATTTGCAGATGCCCGGGGTGAACGGGCTCGACGCCATCGGCGCGATCCGGGCCGAGTTCCCGCACGCGCGGATCATCGTGCTCACGACCTTTGCAGACGACGCCCAGGCGCAACGCGCATTGCAGGCTGGCGCCAGCGGCTACCTCTTGAAGAACGCACTGCACAGGGAACTGCTCGACGCCATACGCGCCGTGCACGCCGGCCGCAAGGTGCTTCCCTCGGAAGGCTCGTTCGAGCTGGCCGAGCAGATCGCGGAGGAGGGCCTCACGCCGGCAGAGATCGGCATCCTGCGGTTCATCGCGCAGGGCAACGTCTACAAGGAGATCGCCCGGGCGCTCGGGCTCAGCGAAGAGACGGTTGAAAGCCAGGTGCGAGGCATCCTCTCGAAGCTGGACGCGCAGGACCGTGCGCATGCCGCGATGGGCGACCTCCATCGGGGCATGGTCCAGACCGAGCGCGATGCCCGGCACGCCGCCGAAGCGGCCAACCGCGCGAAGACCGAGTTCCTCGCCAGCATGAGCCACGAGTTGCGCACGCCGCTGAATGCCGTGCTCGGCTATGCGCAGTTGCTGACCATGGACGGCGGCCTGAGCGATCGGCAAGCACGCGGCCTGGACGTCATTCACGAGAGCGGGGAGCACCTCCTGGCGCTTGTCAACGACATCCTCGACCTGGCACGGATCGAGGCAGGCCGCACGGAGCTGAACCCGGAGCCGGTGAACCTGGTGAACTTCCTGCAGACGGTGGTGAACCTGATGCACGTCAAGGCCCGCGAGAAGCGCCTGACTTTCGTTTTCGATGCCGGTGCAGGCTTGCCGCAGGCGGTTCTGGCCGACGAGCGCCGGCTGCGACAGGTGCTGCTGAACCTGATCGGCAACGCGATCAAGTTCACCGACCGGGGCACGGTCACGTTGCACGCCAGTGGCGAGCCGAAAGGCCCGTTGCACGTGCTGCTGCATCTGGACGTCGAGGACACCGGCGTCGGCATGCGTCCCGACGACCTGAAACGCATCTTCCAGCCCTTCGAGCAGGTGGGCGATGCGCGCAGCCGCAGCGCAGGCACCGGGCTGGGCCTCGCGATCACCCGCGCGCTGGTGAACGACATGGGCGGACAGGTGCAGGTGAGCAGCGAGCTCGGTCGCGGCTCCCGTTTCGGGGTGGAGCTGCCGTTGCCAGTGGTGGAGCCGGCGGAGGCCGCCGTCCGAAAGGCGCCCACCGTGGTGCGCCATCGCGGGCCGCCGCGGCGGGTCCTGGTGGTCGACGACGTGGCGGCGAACCGCGCGCTGATGTGGGACTTCCTCACCAACGCCGGATTCGAAGTCGCGCAGGCGAGCGATGGGAACCAGATGCTCGTGGTCGCGAGGATTTTCCGGCCGGACCTGATCGTGATGGACAGCGTGATGCCGTCGGTGGACGGCGTGGAGGCGACGCGCCGGCTGCGGCGGGATGCCGAATTCGCTGCGGTGCCCGTGATCGCCGTCTCGGCCTCGGCCACCGCCGAGCACCGTGTCGCCTGTCTGCAAGCCGGCGTCAACGTGTTCCTGACCAAGCCTGTGTCCCTGGAGACGCTGCAGGCGCACATCGGAGAGCAGCTCGGTCTGCCACGGACAGTCCCGCCTCCAGGCGCTGACTGAGCGGTGGCGTGGTTCTGATCTGAGACGCGTATGCGATGCATGAAGAGGTGGAGCCGCCACTCCGTCGCGCAGTCCTTCGCTCTTGCCGCATTTGTCGCTCTTGCCGCGCTTGCCGCGCTTGCGAATTGCGGGCTCGCTCGCGCGCAGGACATCGCCGTCGTCGACGTGGCTCTCGTCGCAGGCGCACCGATCCAGTTTCATCCGCTGGTGTCGCCGTCCGCGCCTTCTGCGGTGCGACGGGTGGCGCAGGACCGCTTCGGGTTTGTCTGGCTGAGCGCCGCGGATGGATTGCGGCGCTACGACGGCTACGATTTCATGAAGGTTCCGGACGGCCAGAGCACGAACAGCGTCGGCTTCCTCATCGGCAACTCGCTGACGAGTGATCGCGCGGGGCGGCTGTGGATCGGCGCCGACGACTCGCTCAATCGGTACGACCCTGCAACCGGCAGCTTCACGCAATACCGGTCGCCCAACGAGGCCTGCGGCACCGTCAGGATCGCCCACGACATCGTCGAGGACCAGGACGGGGTGATCTGGCTCGCGACGGACGACGGCGTGACGGCCCTGGATCCGGACACGTCGAAGACGACGTGTCATCGGCCGCGCTACACGCCCGCGGTCGGCGAGACGCGCGTCATCGCGATGGCTGCCATGCAGGACGGCACCCTGTGGGTCACCAGCAGCGAGGGGCTCTACGCGCTCGACCGGCGCTCGGGCAAGGTCACCCGACACATCAAGCTCGAGACGGCGTCCGGACGCAAGTTCGTCTGCACGGGCTTTCCGTCGAGACCCTTCCAGGACAGCAGCGGAAGGCTGTGGTTCGGTCTGTCCTCCGGCGGTGATCTGGCCTCGGTCGACGTCGCCAGCGGCGACGTCACTGTCTATGCGTTCCGCAACGGCGGACTGGCGCCGAACGCGTCCTCCGGCGTCCTGTCGATCCAGGAGGATGGCGACCGGGCGCTCTGGCTCGGCACCGACAAGCTCGGCCTCGTGAAGCTGACGCCGGAACGCACGCACGCGATCTGGTACCAGAGCGACCCCGACGATCCCGACGGCTTGCGCGGCGACCTGGTCGTGGGGCTGTTCAAGGATCGCGATGGGAGCTTCTGGTCGACGACGAAGGCGGGGGCCGTCTACCGCTTCGACACCGAGCGTCCGCGCTTCAGGTCGTACCGCCACCAGCAAGCGGGCCCCCACAGCCTCGGCAAAGGCGCGGTGACCGCGGTGTACCCGGAAGATCCCGACACGCTGTGGGTCGGCACGGACCGCGGCGTGAACCGTGTCGCCCGCACGACGGATCAGGTCACGCCGGTCGACCACCCCGCCTTCGCGCGAGGCGTCAGCGCCATCGCGAAGGACCCGTCCGGCCATCTGTGGTTCGGCACGAATGGCAACGGTCTCGTCCGCCTCGATGCCCGTTCGGGCCGGTACACGACGTACGCCCACGACGCATCCGATCCGCGATCGCTGAACCACAACCGGGTCACGGCGCTGCGCGTCGATCGCGGCGGCAGCGTGTGGGTGGCGACGGATTTCGGCCTGAGCCGCTGGGAACCGGCGACGGAGCAGTTCTCCACCTTCAGCCCGCAACCGAGAAGTCTGGTCCAGTACCGCTCGATCGCGGAGGACGCGAGCGGTGCGCTGTGGCTCGCGACGTCTTCACGCGGCGTGCACCGTTTCGATCCACGCACCGGCAGCTTCAGGGTCTTCGATGCCGAGCTTCGCGCCGCGCATCCGCCCGGCCACAACCGCGTCAACTCGGTTCACGTCGATCGCGCGGGGACGGTGTGGGCCGCCACGTTCCGCGGGCTGGGCAAGCTCGATCCTCGCGACGCGACATTCACGTCGTACGACTCGCGCTCCGGGCTTCCCGCGGACACGGTCCTCGGCATCCTGGAAGAAGACGACGGACGCCTGTGGGTCAGCACCCCGAACGGGCTGTCGCGGTTCGATCCGCGTGCCCAGACCTTCACGAACTATCACGCGTCGGATGGCCTGTTGACCGACCGGTTCGCTGCGCCCGTGGTCGCCGCCAAAGGCGCGAGCGGGGAGATGTTCTTCGGCTCGCAGAAGGGGCTGGTGGCGTTCATTCCCGGGCAGGTCGTCGAGCGCAAGCTCGCGCTGCCGGTGTTCTTGACCGACTTCCGCTTGTTCGGCGAGCCGGTGGTGCCGGGAAGCGCGCCGCTGAAGCAGCCCATCTGGTCCGCTGCTTCGCTGGAGCTGGAATCGCACAGCATCGTGTCGTTCGACTTCGCCGCCTTGAACTATGCCGATCCGGCGCGGACGCGCTACCGGTACCGGCTCGAAGGGCTCGAAACGAAATGGAACGAGACGGACAGCGCGCGGCGCAGCGCGACGTACACGACGCTGCCGACAGGCGACTACACGTTTCTGGTCCAGGCTCGCGGCGCCCGCGGAGACTGGAGCGAAAGCGCGCGCGCGCTCAAGATCCGCATTCCGCCGCCGTGGTATGCGTCGTGGTACTTCCGGATCCTGGTCGCCGCATTGCTGCTCACGATGCTCTGGCTCGCGTACCGCCTGCGCGTCCGCCAGTTGCACCGCCGATTCGAGATCGCACTCTATGCGCGGCTCGGCGAGCGTGCACGCATCGCGCGCGACTTGCACGACACGCTGCTGCAGACGTATCAGGCGTCGCTGCTCTGGTTCCGCACGGCCCTCGACGCCCTGCCGGAGCGTCCGCTGGAAGCAAAACAGCGGCTCGAGCTCGCTCTGGACCGTGCTGAGTCGGCGATCGTCGAAGGGCGCAACGCAGTGCAGGGGCTGCGCGCCTCGACCGTCGAGGTCAACGACCTCGCCGAGGCGATCGCTGCGATCGGCGCCGACTTGACCAATGCCCACCCGGCGGCCAACGCGCCAGTCGTCGGCGTCGCGGTCGACGGAACGACGCGCAGCTTGAACCCGCTCGTGCGAGAGGAGGCGTGCCGCATCGCAGGCGAGGCGCTGCGCAACAGCTTCCGCCACGCCGACGCACGGCATATCACCGTCACGCTGAACTACGGCGTGCGGCAGTTCCGGCTGACGATCGTCGACGACGGCAAAGGCATCGACGCGACGACGATCGAGGGCCAGCAACCCGACAGCCACTTCGGATTGCCAGGCATGCGCGAGCGTGCCGCCGTCATCGGTGGACAGCTGGACGTCCGCAGCGCGGTGGGGCGCGGCACCGAGGTGGAGCTCCGGGTGCCCGGCCGTGGCGCCTACGATGCGGGCGCGCGCACCCGGCACTGATAGAGGCGGCATGGAGGACCGCATGCACACCTTGCGATACGACGCTGGCGCCGGTGCCTGCGACCGCCTCACCGGCCGGGCGGATCTGGTCGAGCAGGCGCGTGCTGACTCCTGCTCGTCGCAACTCAAGGGTCTCATCCTCTGCCGCACGTTTGTCCTAAACCGACGGCCGGTCTTGTCTCGCCTGTCGCCTCTGCTTCGAGTTGTTCCGCTCGCTGTCTCGCCCACTGGTGTTTTGAGCCGCGGCTTCCTCCGTGGGGCAGAGAATGCCGTCTAGCCTTTCCATCGAGCGGAGGTCTTCCAGCCGGCTTCGCCGTCTGAAAGCCGCCGCTCATGTCAAACGTTAGACGTCATGTCCCACGTGGAGTCAAGCATGTCGACCGTTGAAGACCGCCTGCATTCACTCGGCTACGTGTTGCCGGAGCCGCTGAAGCTTCCACCTGGTGCCGTGCTCCCATTCCCATGGGTACGGGTGGTAGGCAACCGAGCTCTCGTCTCGGGCCACGGACCCACCAACGCGGACGGCTCGCTTGCCGAGCCCCTCGGGAAGGTTGGCAGTCAGGTCACACAGGAGGAAGCGCTTGTGGCGGCTCGCCTTGCCGGCCTGGCCATTCTGGGCAGCCTCAAGCGAGAGCTCGGAAGCCTGGACCACATCGCCTGTTGGACGAAGGCCTTTGGCATGGTGAACTCAGCGCCAGGGTTCAACCGGCAGCCTGCGGTGATCAACGGCTTCACGGAACTCATCCTTGCTGTCTTTGGCCAGGAGCGCGGAGCGCATGCGCGCAGCGCGGTGGGAATGGCCGAGCTTCCCTTCAACATTCCCGTGGAGATCGAGGGTGAGGTTGAGCTTTTTCCACGAGACGCCTGATTCTTCCGTCGAGCGGCAGAGCGCCTAGCCCTTCCATCGAGCGGTCGTCTCCCAGCCGGCTTCGCCGTCTGGAGTCCGCCGGTCATGTCAAACGTCAGGCCACGCAGCAGAGGCATCTCGGTGCGCCAGCGGAGTCGGCGCCAGTCCGTGTGGTTGAACAGCCGCAGCGAAAGTGTCGGCTGCCTACATGGCGAAAAGCTTGCAGCCAGCGCTGGCGGCAACTGTGCTCAATCGAGTGCCGAAAGCTAGAATTTCCTGTCCCGACCGAAGGGGTAGTGGCAACTCTACGAGTCGGGCGGCCTTGACGAAAGGTTGAATGTGGAACAGAGCAGCGTTGCCGCTGGTGCATCTCACGATCACCAGATCCAACCGACATTTCCCGCGACGTTCGAGCTCGGAGAACGCGTTCGCAAGAAGTCTGGCGCCGCGTGGCAGGGCCGTATCGTCGGTTGGTACAGCACACAGCTGACGCCGGAAGGCTACGCCGTTGAGTCGGAAGCCCATCCTGGATCTGTGCAGATTTACCCCGTCGCCGCGCTTGAACGCGTGAGCTAACCCTTCCATCGAGAGCGGACGTCTTGCCAGCCGCTTCGCGGCAGTCAAGCCGCCGCTCATGTCAAACGTCAGGCCGCAGAAAGCGCGCGCGCCACGCAACGCTATCCCACGTCGCCGCAGAATGAACAGCCACAAACTTGGAGGCGCCCAATGATCATCGTCCTGGGAAGTGTGGTCGCAAAGGAAGGGTGCCTCAGCGAAGCCTTGTCCCTGAGCCAAGAGCACGTCACCCGGTCAAGGGTCGAACCAGGGTGCATCGCACATTCCGTCCATCAAGACACTGAGAACACGTCGCGCTTGGTGTTCGTCGAGCAGTGGGCCAGTCAGGCGGCACTGTGGGAGCATTTCAGGGTTCCAGCGTCCAGAGCATTTGCCAAAGCCCTGGCTGCACTCGCCCAGGAAGAGCCGAGCATGGCCATTTATGAGGCAACACACGTCCAGCTGCCAGGCAAGAATGCGGCCTAATCCTTCCATCGAGCGGACGTTCGACCTGGCTGCGCCAGCCCGAAGCCGCGCTCATGTCAAACGTTAGACCGCATGAACGAGTCGCCCACATCCACCGCCATGGAGCCTTCCGCATTCCTTGAGCCGCTGGCGGTCTACTTGGAGGCCTTTGCGGAGCACGACGCCGCTCGCCGAGGCGAACTGCTCACCCGCTGCCTTACAGCCGACGCGGAGATCTGGGGACCGAAACGCGTGTTCGCGGGCTATGCAGCGATCTCGGAGAAGATTGCTGGGTTTCACAAGAATTGGCCAGAGTGCCGTCTCGTGCTTGCCAGTGGAGTCAACACTTTTGGCAATGTCGCCCGCTTTGCGAAGGCCATCGTCAACGAGGAGGGTTCGGTAGTGGCAAGCGGGCAGTCAGTGCTCGAACTGGCTCCCGACGGTCGCATCAGCAGGGTCATACCATTCTGGGAGGCGCTCCCGCCTATTCCGCTGCTCTGGCCTCAGCATCTGGCTGTCCCATCTTCGCGCGAGACTCCGAATGCGGCCTAAACCTTCCATCGAGGGGGACGTCCACAATCAGGCTTCGCCTGCTTGCGGGCGCCCCTCATGTCAAACGTTAGAAGTCCGAAACTCACAGCCCTTTCACCTATGCCCTCTGATCTCCGCAGCCTCACCACTGTTGCAGCCGCTGTTGTCGCCTCTGTCGTCTTCGCGAGCGGCTGCAGCAAGAAGCCTCCGGAATCAGTCACCTTCAAGGCGAATTCGCCCATTCCCGTCGGCTTCACTCTCTTGAAGGCGGAAGGTCAGACAGGTCGCAGTGGCGCGATCAGCAACAACTATCGGCCTCAAGTCAGGTTCCCACGCGGAACGATCGAGACCACCTGCACCGTGGCGCTCCCCGCGAGTTCGCCATCACTCGAACCCGGCCAGAGTGCTGACGCATCGTTGGCCTGCGACTCCCAAGTTGAAGTCGAACCGAGCAAACGGGAGTTCACTGTGTTCGAGGGCGGGAAGCAGGTTGGACGGGGCACGGTCCGCCTTCCATAGCAGCGCGAACCTTGGCGATTTCCAACCCTTCCATCGAGCGGACGTCTTCCAGCCGGCTTCGCCGTCTGCAAGCCGCGCTCATGTCCAGCCTTCGCCGTGACGATGCCGCGCTCTGCCTCCATGACGGTCCTCAAGCCTGCGACATTGGACTCGCGGCTGCGGTGAAGAGGGCGGCCTCGCAATTGGTGGGCTGATCTTGGATCAGGGCGCACCAGCACGCACGAAGCGGCCGTGCCCAGCCGCTCGTGGGACAGGTCGACAGCGGGTTGTCGCGCTGCCGTCGCTGTCCGTCACGGATGGCTGCTGGCCGGCTTTGCGACTGGGGCCACCTCGTCGGCGACGTTCTCCGCGTCCGATCCCGCGTATCGCTCCGACAGTGCGGCGATTTCAGTCGACTCGAATCCCTCCGCCAGGGTGCGAACCCTGTCTGCGAAGGGATGGAATCGTGCGTCGAGAGTTGCGACATGGTCCGACCATTCACGCAGTGCACGCATGTTGCCGGCGCGGGCCAGCAGTCGCAGCCTTTGCATCTCGTGCTCAGGCGGAGCCACCAGCGCTTCCTCCTCGAGAGCGGAGGTCGCACTCGCTTCCGTCACCGTCCAGGTCAGGCCCAGGGTCTTGCCGATCTGCTCCAGAAGCACCGTCTGGTCGATGGGCTTGGCGACGAATTCGACGACGCCAACCGCCAGGCAGCGGTGCCGGTCGGCATCGGAGACGCTTGCGGACACGGCGATCACGGGCAGATCGTTCCCGCTTGGCAATTGGCGAAGCCGCCGCGTGGCTTCGAGCCCATCCATGACCGGCATCATCATGTCCATCAGCACCAGGTCCGGAGCGCTGGCCGCCACGTGTTCGAGGGCCTGAAGGCCATCGGCCGCCTCGAGCACCTCGAAGCCGATGCGCTCGAGGATGTCCGTCAGCACCGCTCGGTTCGGCGCCACGTCGTCGACGACCAGGATGCGCCTCCGATGCCCTGTGTAGCCGGAAATCGCGGCCTGCGCGGGCGGCGGTGAGGACACCTCCTGATCAATGGGAACCGCAAGGGTGAACCAGAACCGGCTGCCGGCTCCGATCCGGCTTTCGACATGGATGTCGCTGCCCATCAAGCGCACGAGCTGGCGGCTGATCGCCAGGCCGAGGCCGGTGCCGCTGTAGCGGTGTCGCTCGTCGCAGACCTGCTCGAAAGGCCGGAAGATCGTCTCGAGATCCGTCTCGTCGATGCCGGCGCCTGAATCCTGCACTTCGAATTGCAGCTCCGCCTCCTGGACATCGCGCCGCGGCATCGTGATGCGCAGTGTCAACTGACCCTGGTCGGTGAATTTCACCGCGTTGTCCAGCAGATTGAGCAGCACCTGGCGCAGTCGGTTCTCGTCGGCCCGTATGGTCTGCGGAAGGTCGATGTCCCTCTCGTGCCGGAAGCGCAAGCCCTTTCGCTCTGCCTTGATGCGGATCATGGCGGCGATGTCTTCGACGAAGCCGGGGAGCTCGAAGGCAGCCGCATGCAGGTCCAGCTTTCCGGCCTCGATCTTCGACAGATCCAGGATTTCGTTGATGAGCACCAGCAGGTTGTCTCCACTGGCCTCGATCGTCTGCAGGGCCCGCAGTTGCTGTTGTGGGGTCAAGTTGGGATGGCGCTGCAGCAGCTGCGCATAGCCCAGCACCGCATTGAGCGGCGTGCGCAGCTCGTGGCTCATGCGCGCCAGGAAGGCCGTCTTGGCGTGGTTCGCGGCATCGGCGCGATCCTTGGCGATGACCAGCTCGGCGGTGCGCTCGCGAATCCGGTCTTCCAGGTGTTCGCGGTGGCGCCGCAACTCGGTCTCGACCCTTTCCCGTTCGATGATCTCGGCCTGCTGGCGGGCGTTGGCGAGCGTCAGTTCGGCCGTGCGCCGGGCCACGCGCTGCTCCAGCTGCGAGTTCAGCGCAAGCACCTCCATCTCGGCCTGTTTGCGCTGCCGCCGGTCTTCGAGAAACTGCTCGACGGCGCGGGCCATGTCGGCAATCTCGTCACTGCCTTGCACCGAGACGCTGCCGGGCCGGCCATCGATGTCGCCATGCCGCAGGTGGTGGCTGACCTGCCTCAGCCGCGCCACGACATGGCGGCCCAGAAACTGGTGCGTGATCAACCAGGCGATCAGCAAGCTCGCCCCGACCAGACCGACGACCAGCCACCGTGTGCGCACCGAGACCTCGAGCAGGTCGCGCACTGCCTCCCGGTAGTCCCGCGTGAAATAGTCCGACTGCTGGCGCGCCGCCGCCGCCAGCGCCTCGGCCTGGCGTCGCAGCCCGTCGCCCGCCGCGGACTTCGGCCCGGGTGCGCTGTCGTGCAGCTGGGCGACGATGTTGACGGTGTTGCGGAACAACTGGCTCGAGCGATGCAGGTCCAGCACCTCGACGTTGTCATGTGCCGCCGCAGCCGCCAGGCGGTCCACCAGACGGTCGAAGGACTCCAGTTCCTCGATGACCTTGCGATGCGTTTCGCGCAGGTCGCCCGGCACGTCGATCCCGGGCAGCCGCAGCGCCATTCGCTCGATGAGCAGGGTGCGCTGCACCAGTGCCTGCGCGTCCTCCAGGTGCGACAGGCGCTGCTCCGCCAGCTGCCGGACGGTCTCCGCGGAGCTGGTCAAGGCATAGATGGTGGTGACGCCGAGCGCGACCATCACCAGCACCAGCGCGGATACCGCGAGGGCGAACTGGGCCGTGAGCGATTGCGGGATGCGCAGCATCACCCCCTCTGCCAGATGCGCTTGTAGATGTCCCGATAGCCGTTGGCCGGGTCGTACATCAGGCGGTCGCCGCCGTCGGTGTCGATATTGGCCGGAGTCACGAGATGCACCGGAAACACGAAGCCGGTGACCGGCTGCCTGGCAAGCAGCCGGTTCATTTCGTCGACCAGCTGCCAACCGTGCAAGTTGAGCGGCTCGGCAACGGTGGCCGACTGGAAGGTGCCCGCCTTGATGCGCAGGAACGCCGCCGCGCTGCCGTCGCCGGCCGACAACATGCTGATCGCGTCGTTCGCCAGGCCGGCCTGTGTCAACACCGGAGCGGCATAGTCGAAGTAGATGTCGTTGATGGCCAGTGCGTGGGTCCATCGCGTGCCGTGGCGGGCGAGAAGGTCGCGCGTGGTCCGCGGCATCATTTCCGGGTTTTTCGAGATCGGCACATCGACGATCTCGAGCAAGGTGCACCCGGGGCACGCGCGAACGACATCGGCCATGGCGTTCGCCTTGGTTTTCGGCAGCTCCAGGCTGGTGTCGGTGAAGACCACGACGCCCGCACGGCCCTTGGACTGCACGATCGCCGCCAGTGCGGTCACGCGCGCAACCTCCAGTGGATCGGTCGACACGTTCATCGCCACCGGCGTGCCGGCCACGGGTCCTGCCGTGGGTGCGACATGCCAGCCCACGATGGGGACACCGCGTCCTTCGTACGGCAGCAACCCGGCCCGGATCGCGCGGGCATCCGGGCCGATCAGCAGCAGGCCGTCCGGGCTTTTCGCCAATGCGTCCGCCAGCGCCTTTCGCCTGCCGCTGACGGTGCCGCCGCAATCGAAGACGCTGACATTCCACCCGATTACCTTGGCGGCTTCGCGCACACCCTGGGCGACGCCCAGAATGCCTCCGTTGCGAAGATCTTCGCCGACGACGGCAATGTGCTTTCCGGGCTGGGCCGGCGGACCGGTTCGCGGCCCATTCCACGCGGCGGCGGGCTTGGCTGCAGCGTCAAGAACGCGCTGAGCCTCGGCCAGGGAGCCCGAGGCAAGCCTGTTCGAAGCGACGGGTTCGGCGCCGGGTGCCAGTGACACAGGAGGACCGGCAGCCGTCGCCACCAGCGGCATACCGGCACATGCCAAGGCGAGCAGCGTGCACTTCATGGAGCTTCTCCAATGCACTGGGTCGGGACCCGGGGGCGCTTCCATGCAAGCACCACGACATCGGACAGTCGAATGTCCGAACGACGTTCGCAGCGCAATGATAGTCACTGGGCATGGCACTCGAAGCTGTCGAGTGCCAGCGAGCCGGGAAGGCGGCAGGGCGTGATGGCGGCCAACTCGTGACCAGCCGGTGCCCGGCGAGCAGCCCGCGCACCAGCTCGAGGTTCTCATCGCGGCCGTCCAGCGGCTGCAAGGCGGTCCGGTTTTGGGAACGTTTTGGGCGCCCTTTAGGACTTTCCGGCGGCCGACGCCGAGAGTGAAGCCTGTCGCAACGACCTTGCAGGCACCCGAGATGACGATTCTTCCGGCGACCCACGGCGAGCTGATCCACGGTCTGAAGCACGACGGCCAGCCGGTGCATGCCGGCGTGTTCAACGAGCACCAGGTGCGCGCGGCCGCCGGCATGACGCTGGTGCTCGGCGCGGCGGCCTTCGTCTACGCCTACTTCGCGAAGCAGTACCTGCCGATCCAGACGGTCACGACGCTGTTCTTCGTCGAGTTCCTGGTCCGCGTCGCCGTCGGCATCCAGTCCAGCCCGCTCGGCGTGGTCGCCGGCTGGATGGTGCGCCGCCGCAAGCCGGAATGGGCGTCGGCCAAGCCGAAACGCTTCGCCTGGACGCTCGGGCTGGTGATGTCGTTCGCCATGATGGTCATCACCAACAGCGGCATCCGCGGCGCCCTGCCGCTGACGATCTGCCTGATCTGCCTGACGCTGATGTGGCTCGAGGCCGTGCTCGGACTGTGCCTCGGCTGCGAGATCCACGGCCTGCTGGTGCGGCGCGGCTGGGCGCGCAAGGACGAGGCCTACGAGATCTGCGCGCACGGCGCCTGCGACATCCGCTGACCCGACCCGTGAGGAGGCTGCCATGACGACCACGCCCGCGATCTGGCACGAACTCGTCGAGCGCTTCGGCCTCGACGGCGACGGCCGCCTTGCCTGACCCCTTGGGAGGCCTACGATGCTGATCCAGCTGAACTCCATCCGGCACGCCGACGCGCTGGCGGCGGTGCGCGAACGTGTCGTCGGCATCGACCGCGAGGTCCCGGTGCTCGGCGGTGGGAGGCGCGCCTACGTGAACCTGGACAACGCGGCTTCGACGCCGGTGCTGCGCGAGGTGCTCGACGCAGTGAACGAGTTCATGCCCTGGTACTCCTCGGTGCACCGCGGCGCCGGCTTCAAGAGCCGTGTCGCGACGCAGGCCTACGAGGACGCGCGCCGCATCGTCGCCGGTTTCGTCGGCGCGGACGATCCCGAGCACGTCGTCCTCTTCGGGAAGAACACCACCGAGGCGATCAACAAGCTGGCCGCGCGGCTGGCGCTGCAGCCCGGCGATGTGGTGCTGGTATCGCAGCTCGAGCATCACAGCAACGATCTTCCGTGGCGCGCGACGCCAGCGCGGGTGCTGCACGTCGGTTGCGACGCGCTCGGCCGCTTCGACGAGGCGCACTTCGAGCGGCTGCTGCGCGAGCACGCCGGCCGCGTCAGGCTGCTCGCGGTGACCGGCGGCTCCAACGTCACCGGCACGCTGCCCGACGTGCACCGGCTCGCCGAGAAGGTGCACGCCGCCGGCGCGCAGATCTTCGTCGACTGCGCGCAGCTCGCGCCGCACCGCGCGATCCGCGTCGGCGCGCTCGACGACCCGGCTCACCTCGACTACGTGGCGCTGTCGGCGCACAAGATGTACGCGCCCTTCGGCACCGGCGCGCTGATCGGCCGGCGCGACACCTTCGAGCGCGGCGCGCCCGAGCAGCGCGGCGGCGGAACCATCGAGTTCGTGTCGCTCGACGACGTCGAGTGGGCGCCGGCGGCCGAAGACCGCGACGAGGCGGGCTCGCCCAACGTCGTCGGCGCGGTGGCGATGGCCGCCGCCGTGCAGGCGCTGCAGCGCATCGGCATGGACGCGATCGCGCGCCACGAGGCCGAGCTGACGGCGTATGCACTCCAACGTTTCTCGCGCATCGAGGGCCTCACCATCTACGGCGACGCCGACCCGGCGCGCGCCGGTGAACGGCTGGGCGTCATCACGTTCAATCTGGAGGGTTTGTCGCACGGCCATGTCGCGGCGGTGCTGTCGACCGAGTTCGGCATCGGTGTGCGCAACGGGTGCTTCTGCGCGCATCCGTACCTCATCGCGCTGCTCGGGCTGTCGCCGGTCGAGGTGCAGGATCTGCGCGCGGACATGATCGCCGGCGACCGCCGTGCAATACCGGGCATGGTGCGCGTCAGCTTCGGTTCGTACAACAGCTTCGACGACATCGACGCCGTGGCCGACGCGCTCGAGCGCATCGCGCGCGGCGAGGTGCGTGGCCGGTACGTCCAGGACCGCGCCAGCGGCGAGTACGCGGCACTCGGCTTCCAACCCGACCTGCGCGCGGATTTCGGCCTGCCGTCCAAGGCGTCGTGAGCCGACCGGCTCGGCCCGACGCCCCGATCGATTCAATCATTCGGTCCGTCAAGAAAGCTCAGGACAACGCGGAACAGCTGCATGCGGTTTCGCTCCAGCATGATCGAGTGCGTCCCCTCGCCGATCTCGACGTACTGCTTCACCGGTGCATTGGCGAGCAGCGGGAACAGCGCCTGCGCCATGGACGAGGGCGTATCGGCATCCCACTCTCCCTTGACCAGCAGGGTGGGGGCCTTGATGAGCACCGGATCGTAGGGCGGCACCCAGTCGCCCGATGGCTGAGGCGCGGGCAAGCCGCCGTTCGGAGCGCGCATGACCGGCGGCAACCGGTTCGATCCCCAAGGGTCGGTCGCAAGGTTGGCGGCCACCCAAGTCTCGAACCAACCGCGGGGAACGAGTTGCTCCTGCTTGTCCCGCGCCACGCCGGCCAGCCAGCGCGACCTGGCTGCCGCAACATTGACCAGCCGGTACGCCGTCTTCGCGTCGGTCCCGGGAGCCGCCGGCGACTGTGTCGTTCGCTGCCACACCGGCGCGTACAGCACGAGGCGCTCGACCTTGTCGCCATGACTGGCGGCGTAGCGCCCCATGATGGCGGTACCCCAGGACCAGCCGATCAGATTGATCCGCTCGACATGGCGCCGACGCCGGATGAAGTCGACGGCGGCGTCGACGTCGTCAACCGCCTCGGCCAGCGTGGCAACGGGAGGATTGCGATCGGGGGGCTCGGACATCGCCGCGGGGCGAGTCGACCCGCCGTAGCCGCGCACGTCGACCAGGTAGACGTCGTACCCGGCCCGTGCGATGTAGTCCATCCAGGACAGGCCGTCCAGAGACAGATCGAACGTCGACTCGGACGGGAAGGTGACGCCGTGAACGAAGAGCACGATGCGGCTGGAAGGGAACGCCTGCGCCCCTTTCACCCGCTTGTTGCGAACGAAGAGCTCGATGCCCGCCGATTTCGACGGAACGTGGAATTCGTCGACGGCCAGGGCCGGAATGTCCGGTGCCCATGGCGCGGCGGCGCATCCGGCCAAGGCGAAGGCAGGCAGCACCAGAACCCGCAGGCCGGCCATCGCCGACACGACGGTGACTGCGGCAAACCATCGGCGCAAGCTCTTCAACATGATCGACTCCGGCAGCTGAGTGGAGACGCCAATCTGAGCTCGGCGTCGCCGGGGAGTCCTGAAATTCGCCGCGTGCGGGCTGAATAAGCCTGAGTTGCGCTGTACTTCGTCGCGGTCTCGGGCGCAAACTGCGCCCCGGAGAGCGAATCTCACCGATGGGCCGGACCGAGGAATTCACTGCCGCGACGTTCCGATTCGACGCCTTCGAACTCGACGGGCAGCGGCGCACGCTGCGGCGCTCGGGCGCCGACGTTGAATTGCGACCGTTGGCCTTCGATGCACTCGCCTTCCTCGTGCGCCACGCGGGCCACGTCGTGACCAAGGACGAGTTGATCTCCGCCGTCTGGCCGGGGCTCGTGGTGACGGACGACTCGATCGCGCGCTGCATCAGCGACATCCGGCGCGCGCTGGGTGATGTCGAGCAGAAGATCATCAAGACGGTGCCGCGGCGCGGCTATGCGCTGGCCGTCCCGGCAACCATGGAGGGGCTGGGTTTCGCCCAACCTGAGGCCGCCGAACTGGCTGTGGCCCATACGGACCGAGCGCCCGCTGCCCCGGCGGCAGGAAAGGCCCCGGCTCGGCTACCCGCACGGGTCTTCGTGGCGAGTGGGCTGGTGATCGGAGCGGTCGTCGCTGCCTTGAGCGTCAGCCTGATCTGGGCGCCCTGGTCGGCTCCCCAGCGTGCCCCAGTCGCGGCATCCCGACCGGGGCTGTCGATCGTGGTGCTTCCGCTGGCAAGTGAGGGCGGCGACCCGGCACAGGACCGCCTCGCCGCCGCGCTCACCGACGAGATCACGGTCGACCTCTCGCGCATTCCCGAGACCTTCGTGATCGCCCGCGCCACCGCGGACAGCTACCGCGGCCGCAGCGTCGACGTGCGTCAGGTGGGCCGCGAGCTCGGCGTGCGCTACGTGCTCGACGGTGGACTGATGCGTTTGGGCGACGCGGTGCGGCTCACCCTTCAGCTCGTCGACACCGAGAGCGGGCGCGCCCTGTGGGCAGACCGCATCGACGCCGAACTCCCCGACCTTCCTGCGCTATACCGCCGAGTCACCGGGACGGTGGCGAGGTCGCTGGACCTGACGCTGCAGGAAGTGGAAACCGGCCGTGCGCGATCGCGGCCCGGTGCCGACTTGCAGGACCTGTTGTTGCAGGCGCGGTGGCTGCTGCAGTTCAACCGGACGACGCCGGACTCCGTGCAGCAGGCGCGCCGGCTGCTCGAGCGGGTGAGCGCGCGCGACCCGGGGTCGGCGCTCGCCTTCGCGCTGTTGGCACAGACCTACAACTACGACGTGTCGCAGCGCTGGCTGAGCCTGCGAGGCGCGACGCGCGAGCAGTGGCTTCAACAGGCCGACAGGCTCTCGGAGCGGGCCTTTCAACTGGATCATGCGGATGCACGTGTCGTCGGCGTGCGCGGTACGACGCTCGCGCTGGCCGGCCGCTCCGAGCAGGCGGTGGAGTTGCTCGAGCGCCAGATCGCGCTCAATCGCAACGATGCCAGTGCCTGGTTCTGGCTCGGTTATGCACGTTGCACGCTCGGCCGGCAGGATGAAGCGATCGCCGCCCTGGTGCAGGCGCGGCGGCTCAGCCCGCGCGATCCGAATCTCAACGGCATCTTCGTCGTCACCGCGGCGGCACATCTGTACCTGGGCCGCGACCGCGAGGCGCTCGAATGGGCGCGGCGCTCGGTGCTCGAGCGCCCGCAGCACGCGGTGGCTCATTCGTGGGTCGCCGCGGCAGCAGCGAACCTGGGCGAAACGGAAACCGCACGCGCGGCGCTGGCCGAATTCAGGCAGCGGCTGCCCGCCTACACGATTTCGTCGTTCCGCGACGAGCGGCTGTGCGCCAACGACCTCTGCCGCAGCCAGCGCGAGCGCTACTACGCTGGGCTGGCGAAGGCCGGCCTGCCCGAATAGGTCGACGTCATTCATCAAGCCTCGGTGTTACGCAGCAAAATGACGCGCACTGCAAGTCAGGCGTCTTTTGCAGCCATCAGGTACCCCGAAGGAGAGCCTCCATGATCACGGCCATCACCACGTTTCGGTTGCCACAGCCCATCACGCGGGAAGAGGCACGAACGATCTTTCTGAGCACAGCGCCGACGTATCAGGGCGTGCGTGGTCTTGTCCGGAAGGTCTATGTCCTCTCGGAAGACGGGAGCACGGCTGGCGGAATCTATCTCTGGAAGTCGCGCGCTGAGGCCGAGGCGATGTACACGGAGAGTTGGAGGGTCTTTGTACGGGCGAAATACGGTACAGATCCCTCGGTCACGTATTTTGAAAGTCCCGTGGTGGTGGACAACCTTGCAAACGAAATCCTTTCGGATGAATAGCTTGGGCCTCTACGTTCGCATCGCAGCAGCCGCCTGAACCTGCCGTCGAGCGGACGCCCAACGGCAGGGCAGGTGGGTTGATTCCTCAAAGTGCGGTGCCGTTGGTCGCCGCTCGTCAAACGTTGGGTGCCTGAAGAGGAGCGCGCCATGGTCATCACTGGCAAGTGCCACTGCGGCAACATCTCGTTCACGCTCAAGTGGGAGCCTGAGCCCTTGCAGATTCCAGCGCGTGCTTGCACGTGCTCGTTTTGCACAAAACATGGTGGCGTTTGGACCTCTTGTCCCACTGGATCGCTCAAGGTGAACGTCGTCGAGCCAACGCGCGTTTCGAAGTACAGGTTCGGTACGAAGACCGGCACGTTTCACATCTGCGCCGATTGTGGCGTCGTCCCCGTGGTCACATCCGAGGTCGAAGGTCGTCTCTACGCTGTCGTCAGCGTCCATGCGTTTGAAGGTGTCGATCCTTCGCTTCTACGGCTAGCATCTGCAACGTTCGAGGGCGAGAGTGAGCAAGCTCGGCTTGCAAGGCGCACGCGCACCTGGATTCCGGATGTTGAGCATGTTGAAGCAGGCGCCTAGCTGTGAAGTGTCAAGACGTTCTTGCGTGACGCCGAGAGACGGGACATAGGCGGCTGGCAGCCGATGCCATGGTGCTCGCGGTGCCAGTTGTAGAAGTGGTTCCAGACGGGCAGTGCGGCTCGCCGTTCGTCGGAGTGGTTGTAGGGTCGTCCATAGGCCCACTCGCGCAAGGCTGACTGGATGAAGCGCTCGGCCTTGCCGTTCGTTTGAGGTCGGTAGGCTCGGGTGAACCTGTGCTTGATGTTCAGCTCGTGGCACGCGTCGAAGAAGGCGTTGGAGTGGAACGCTGCGCCGTTGTCCGTGATCAGCCGTTGGATGCTCACGCCGAGCTGGGCGTAGTAGGCGTGTGCTGCATGCAGGAAGGCCACGGCACTTTGCTTTCGCTCATCGGGATGGATCTGGGTGAACGCGATGCGGCTGTGATCGTCGACGGCCACGAAGACATATTCCCAGCCAACACCGTCGCGGATGCGGCCACCACGGTCGCCCGTGACGCGGTGGCCGGCTCGCTCGATTCGACCCAGCTTCTTGATGTCGATGTGCAACAGCTCGCCAGGGGCCTCCCGCTCGTAGCGCTGAACCGGCTCCACGGGCTGCAGATCGCTGAGCCTGGACAAGCCGGCTCGTCGCAACACGCGGCTGACCGTAGCCTTGGACACGCCCATGTACGAGGCAATGGTGCCCTGAAGAAACAGCTTGCGCCTAAGCTCCACGATGGCCAACGCAACACGAGGTTCTATGGCTCGAGGCGACTTGGCCGGCCGCGAAGACCTGTCCAACAGCCCTTGCGGTCCGTCGGCCAGGTAACGAGCCAGCCACTTGCGCGCGGTCACGGCGCTGACGCCGTGCAAGGCACCTGCCTGCGAAGGCGAAAGGCCACGTGCGGTCATGTCTTGGACCATCTCAAGGCGGCGCAAGTACGTCAATCGGGCATTCTTATGGGTGTTCATCCGGACTTGGTTGTTGAGTTGACTGGGGGTTTGGCAATTTCCAGTCTCTCAAAACCTTTCCGGGTGGACACCCGCAACAACCTATTGAAGCTTCACACCTAGCCCTTCCATCGAGCGGACGTCTTCCATCAGGCTTCGCCTGCTGGAAGACGCCGCTCATATCAAAGCTTAGGCGTCATATGGCCGCTTCCATTCCACCCGCAATGCAAGCGTTCTGGTCGGCGTTTGAAGCCGAAGGTGGCAACGACTTTTCATCACGCTTCTACGAGGCATTCCACTTCGCCGATAGCGAGGCAGTCGCCAACAGCCTGTCGAGGCTGGTTCTAGCTGGCGTCAAGCGCGCAACTGCTGGTTTGGTGTGGTCATTCGAGAACGCCGACAGGCCACCTCCGGCGCCAGGCGATCTCAGCATCGTCACGGACTGGAGCGGCCAGCCGCAGTGCATCATCGAGACCATTGCGGTCACCGTAGTGCCATTCCAAGAGGTGAGCGCCGAATTTGCGTCCGTCGAGGGAGAAGGTGATGGGTCGCTCGAGTACTGGCAGCGTGAACACTGGGAGTGTTTCGGTCGCGAGTGCGCACGGATCGGCAAGGAGCCAAGCCTCACCATGCCAGTTCTCTGCGAGCGCTTCCGGGTCGTCTACCCGTCCGACCATGGAGCTGAGGCCTGACGCTCCACCGAACGTGAGGCGTGCGCGAGCACCCACCTACCCGTTGATCAGCCGCCTTGACATCCGCTGCGGGAGTCTGCGTTCGACAAACAGGTCGCGTAGCTCCGTGATGCTGAGGTACCTGCCGGCTCTCCCTGCCTTGCCCATCACCTTGAGCAGGATGGGCCATTCACCGTCCATCAGCCTTCGGTCGATCTTCCGTCTCCTGCCCGCGGCACGCTCGAAGTTGGCATCCATCATTCGCTGCAGCTCTGCCAGGTCGAGCCCTCGCTCCGTGCGTCCCTCAGCGTCGGTCTTGTCGCTCGCAAACTCGTCGAGTCGGGCCAGCTCTGCATCATTGATCCGCGCCGATGCATCCAGGATGCCTGAGCCGGCCCCCTTCTTGTCCAGCGGCCCGTTTCTCAGTTCGTTCAGCCGAACGCCCCGCAGGCCATTGCGCGCAACCTGCAGCGGACCCAGCCCGTTCGCAATGAGGGCAATGGCACGGATCGCTGCCCCGGGAAGCTGCGGTTTCCCGTCGCCAGCGTTGGCCACTCTCACAATGACTCTTGTCACCTCGCCGATGGCTTCAACGTCGTCCGCAGCCAGCCCCTGTGCGACCAAGGCCCTCAGAAACGGGCACGGGTTGTTCGGGGAAACCTCGCTCGGTCCCGGTTTGTGCGGCATCCTCGCCTCCTGTCCAGTGGCACGTATGCTACCGCTCCACCCAAGGGCGATCGCTCAGCTCGAACGGTGGGCCTCGGATCAACACCTCAGCGCCTTTTCGAAATGCCAACCGTGACGATCACCACCGCCGTGGAAGACCAGGACGTCGACGTCATCCACCGCTTCTTGTCCGAAGAGTCTGCCTGGGCCAAGGGAATCTCGCGCCCACTGGTGCAAGAGTCCGTCCGAAACTCGCTGAACTTTGGCCTCTTCGTGGCGAACGCTCAGGTTGGCTATGCGCGTGTCATCAGCGACTACGCGACGTTCGCCTACCTGCTCGATGTTTTCGTCCTGCGCGAGTACAGAGGCCGGGGCTATAGCCGGCAGCTCATGAACGCGGTGGTCGCGCACCCAGGATTGCAGGGCCTGCGCCGCTTCCTCCTCGTCAGCAGCACCGCCCGTGGCCTGTATCAGAAGTACGGCTTCGCTCCTCTCGCCAAGCCCGAGACGTTCATGGAAATCAACGTTCCCAATGCCTACCAGGACGCGGCCTGAGCCTTCGCTCTTGACCCTTGGACCCGCGAGCGGCTTCTGCAGCAGATCGAGCAGATCGACAACGTGTCTCCATGAGCGCACGCCCCGCCATGTGACGACCGCCGTGGTTCGAGACAATGATGCCGCGCCAGACTGTGCGTGGCAGGCAGGTCAGGCGGGGTACCAGGGCCGCAGTTCTTCCAGCCGCTGCCGAACGTAGGCCAGCACCTGGCGGCGCTTCTCGGGGCCGCGCTTGCCTTCATCGTCGCCGACGTCGTTGCCGAAGAATCCCGGCTCCACCAACTCCACGCGTTCGTAGATCCCGCGCCACAGTTTCTTGAGCCCGTGCACCGACACGCCGAGTTCAGGCATCAAGGCCGTGTCGGAATCGTCGAAGAGGGCGAGCCACAGCAGCCGGCGTTGTTGTGCCGAGAACCGAAAGCGCGGCGGCTCGCTCTCGAAGCAGTTGCGCAAGGTCGTGCCTGGCAGGCGTTGACGCGCCTCATCGCGGGTCAGGCCCATGAACACCGGTCGATCCGGTTCGGGCAGGCCCGCGAGCGTCGCCTCGTCGGCGAATCGACGCGAGACGAAGCCGCTTTCACGATGCACCTCGTGGAACGAGGCGCTGTTCTCCAGATAGATGGCTTGCCAGTGGAAGCCTGTGTGGTGCAGACGGAATGACTCCTGTGCGCAAGCCACGATCTTGTGCACCTGCGGGTCGGCAAGATCGATGCGCGGCAGGGTGAAGTGCAGCACCAGCCCCACCAAGTCTCCGGCGGCATTGCTGCGCCCCAGTTCCCGATCGTCCATCAGCCGCAGGCGGCCGGCGCGAAGGTCGCCATACACACGCCGGGCCAGGAATGCGGCAGGCTCGCCATCCAGCTGGAGCCCCTTGGCCTGGGCCGGCGACAGAAGAACTGACACCCCCCAACCCAGGATACGGCGGCCTGCGGGGCCCAGGTCCTCCATCACGCCGCTCTGCACCGCCGGCTGTTGCAGCAGCGCAGGCCATTGCGCGGCAATCGCGGCACGCTCGGCGGGGTCGTTGCTCACCTGCTGCGGCAGCAGCCTGAGCGCGCCCTCCAGGTCGGCCAGTTGCATCGGCCGATGGACCATGCGCAGTACGGGATGGGCGGTGGGCGGGCGGACCATGGCAGCGGTGGATGATAAACAGCACGCTGCCTCCCGACCCGGTCCGCACACTACGCGCCCTCGACACGAGGCTGGCGGGTCACGAGCACGCTTGCGCCCCCTGGCAGGGCCAGGCAGTCGATGTCCTGCAAGCCGCAGTCGCGGCAGTCCTGCCGCAGCTCGCCTTCGGTGATCACCCCGTGGCCTTGCGCGGTCATGCGGCCCGCCAGACCCAACACCAGTGCGGCCGCGTGATGGCGCCGCGCATCGTCGGCAAGATGTTCGAGGACCAGCAAGCGTCCGCCCGGCGCCAGCTCGCGGACTGCGTGCTGCAGCCGGGCACGACGGCGCACGGCCCCGCCCGGCTCCAGCAGCAGGCTCAGCACGACGATGTCGTGCGGAGCCGCCCGAAATGGCTGCGCTTCACCCGGCGGCTGCGGGCCGGCGGGCTCCACCGCGAGCAGGCGCACGCGCGATGCGAGACCGCAGGCCTGTACATGCGCCATGGCTGCAGGCAACTGCCCGGGCCGCTGAAGGCTGGTGATGGTCTGCCCGCGGCCCGCATGCGTGGCCCACGCACAGGCCAGACGGGCTCCCTCGCCGTGCAGGTCCAGGATGGTGCTGGCCATGCCGTCCGCCGGGAACTGATGCGCAAGAGCCTTGCCGTACAACGAGCCCAGCCGCTGGCGCATCAACATGCCTGCCGTCTCCCAGGCCTCGGGTGGTGCCGTGGCCGCTTCACCAGGCGGCGCGGCGTTGGCGCGCAACGCCTCGTCCAGCGCCGCGTCCTGCGGACCGACCCAGGGAGAGCGCGCGGCCATCAGCAGGTCGCCCAGGTACGCAGGGCTGCGTGGATCCAGGAAGTGCGCGCCGGTGCGCGTGCTGACGTACACCGCGCGCTCGTCGTCTCCCTCGCGTTGCAGCCAGCCCAGCGCGAGCAGCGCATCGAGCAGATCGCGTGCGGCCGCGAGCGCGAGGCCCAGCGTGTCGGCCAGGCGAGCGGCGGTCCGTGGGCCCTTTCCCAGCTCGGCGAACACGCCCAGTTGCTGACCGGCCGCCAGCGCACGCGACGACCACACGTCGAGCACAGCCTTCAACAGGGGGTCGGGCGACGTCAGCCACTCCCCCGCCCATGACTGAGCCATCAGCGGGTCTGGGAGTCCGCCCGCTGGCCCAGCCACCAGGCCGCTGCCTGCGAGCGCGATCGCAGGTCCAGCTTGTCCAGGATGTTGGCCACGTGGCGCTTCACCGTGTGCGGGCTGAGGCCCAGGGCGCGGGCGATCATCTTGTTGCTGTCGCCCGCCGCGATGCGATGCAGCACCTCCCACTCGCGGCCGCTGAGCGTCACTTGCGTCGCGGCGCGCGCCGTCCAGTCGGACAGAGGCGGCATCGCGGCGCCAGGCGCGGTCTCATGCGAAGCAAGACGCGCCCCGGCCAGTGCAGCCGTGAGCAACTGCTGGACGGTGCGGCCGATCTGTTCGATGACCTCGGCGTAGGGCGCATTCAGTGCGGGACTGCGGGTGGACGACATGGCGTTGGCTCCTGGTTCGTGGCAGCCCGTGCGCCTGACGGTGGCGCCCTGTGGCTTCGGTGCGCACTGTAGGCAGCCGACGCCTCGCCCGGAATGCTCAAAAAGAGACGGGCTCTTTTTGAGACCCGGTGACGCTGGAGCCGGGCGCCTCCTTGCTTGCCGTGTGCCCCGCGCCTGCGGGTCGGCGATGGCCGGACGCCATCGCCGACGCACGCCATCCCTGCCTCACTTCGGCTCGGCCGTCAGCGTCCAGCTGATCAAGGCACTGCCCGGCTCATGCGGCAATGACAGCAGACTGGTCCACGGCATGAAGCCATCCTGCGCGTCGGTGTCGAGCGCGTAGGGCGCCTCGATGCCGTCGACAAGAATGGTGCGATTCCCCGCGCTGCCTGCAGCGACCGGCAGGTTGCGGAAGTGCAGCGCCCCCGGGGTCATCGCTGCGGACGCCGTGGCACCTGGGCCGCCCTGGATGGAGCCGCGACCGACTGCGCCGCCCGCAATCGCATAGCGGCAATCGCGCGTGTCGACGCTGAGCACGAAGTAGCTCGGCGAGATCGGCGCGAAGTCCGCAGTCGGCGCGCTGGCGGCCGCGTAGTCCTGCGTGTACGGAGCGGCCGGATCGGTCACCTTCAGGGTGCCGTGCACACTGACGAGGCCGGTGGCCGGCTCTCCGACGCTGCTGAACACCACCACCGGCACGCTCGGATCGTCCGGTGTGATGCGCTTCAGCCGGCCCTGGACCGACATCTTGCCGGTGCCGCTGTAGCTCGCGTCCTCCTGCGCGGCACGTACCGAGAACGAGCCGACCAGCACGTCGAAGCTGAACGCATCCGCCGTGCGCACCCAGGCGCAGACGCTGTCCTGCGCGTCCTCGATCGTCACGTTGCTGACCAGCAGGCTGCGCGTGGAGGTGCCCGGCGCGCCGGCGAGCAGCGTTTCCACCGAGATGGCCACGGTGCGCGGGTTCGGCACCTGCGCCGGGGCGGTGTACAGGTACTCGGCGCGTTCGGCATCAGGTCGCACGACGCTGCCGGTACCGGCGCTGCCGCCGACCTGCCCGTTGACCTGCGGCGCCATCGTCTTGACCTCCGGCGCCGTGCCGCAGGTGCGCACGAGCTGGGCATCGGCGTCGCCGTCGCCTGCCTCGAAGCCGACGATCTCGCACCGGGTGACCTTCAGTGCCAGCTGCTGCCCGACCTTCAGCGTTGCAGCGCTCGGCGTCAGCGAGGTCTGCGCAAACCGCAGCCAGTCGCGGAAGCGGGTGGTTCGCACGGTGACCGTTCGGGCCGAGGCGTCGAGTTCCGGCGCCGCCGGCACCACCCAGCGGCGCTGCGCGTCCTGGTAGGCAACGCGCTGCTCGTCGGCAGCGCTGCCTTGCAGGTCGGACTCGTCGAACGCAAAGCGCAGCGTCACCGGGAGGGCCGGCGCCAGCGATGCCGGCCCGACACGCCAGGCGCGGCCCGGGGCGCCGTGCGCAGTCGTGCCGATCTCCTGCACGGTCACGATCTCGTCGTTGGCGAATGCGCCGGACGGCACCTCGACGACGAGCCGGCCATCGGCGCTGCGCAGCGTGCCGCCGTCGCGGCCGATCCGCGCACTGGCGGCCGGGCCGATGGGCTCGCCGATCGCGGTCGCGCCGGTGGGCGTCGTCCCGGGGTCCGGTTCCTCCGGTTGGTTGGAAGGGCCCGATCCGCCGCCGCAAGCGGCGACGACGAACGCGGCCGACAGCGCGGTCAGCGTGGAGACAAGGAGTGGGAAGCGGAACTTCATCGAGCAGGCCTCGGTGGTGGATTCATGACCGAGAGGATTGCGTCGGCAGCCGCTTCGCGCATCGCCCGTTTGGCGCGGCGCGGAGCCACGACCCGCATGGCTCCATCGGTGCCATCGGTGCCATCGGTGCGACGGCCGGAGGCGCTTCACGGGCGACGTTCACGATTCGAAGGTCACGTCACTGCCGCATGTCGACGCTCATGGCGCGCGCCGAGATCACCCAGGGGCGATTGCTGCGATCTGCCGACCAACCGAATGGTTGATCGTCCTGGCCGTCGGAGCGATCATCAAGGCAGTCGGACGCCGGCGGCTCGCGTGCAACACCTGCATGCGCTTCCATGACGGAGGTGGCAATGCCTGACCCCGTAGAAGCATTGATCCTGGACCTCCTCGAATGGATGGGTCCTCATCCGCGCCTGTATGCGGAAGTCCTGGAGGCCTGGCGCACCTCGTGTCCGCGTTTGCCCGTCTGGGAAGAGGCCAACGAGCGGGGCTTCATCGAGCACCTTCACGAGCAGGGGCATGCCGCCCTGGTCCTGGTCAGCCCGCTGGGCAGGGCTCATCTGGAGACTCAGCGCGCGCGGCTCGGTGGGTCGACCGTGGCCTGACCGGCGAGGCCGCCCTCCCGACGAACATGTGGCTCAACGGAGCACCGACGGCGGCAGCCCGACGACACGACCGATTTCACGCATCGCCCGCTCACGTTGCTCACCGAGCGGTGCCGCGAACAACGGCGGCGCGAGCGCCGCGCGTGTCGACGGCCGTTCCTTGACGCGATACAGCACGACTGCGGTCTTCGACAGGGAAGCCCGCTTCAACGCATCCACCGGAACACGCGCATTGAACTCATACGTCGACAGCGAATAGGTGTGGTGGCGCATCTGCTCGGGCGTGCCGTCGGGATGCGCGAACGAGCGCACCACGCCGAGATCCGGAATGGAACCGGCGTGCAGCAGTCGATCGCCGTCGGTGACTTCGTAGGCGTAGCCACCCTCGAACGTCGCTGACTGAGCGAGCGGTCCTTCGACGATCTGGCTGTCGACAATCGAAAGTTCGCCGTCTTCCACGCGCACGCGCAGCCGGACATATCGCTGCGCCGGCTTGCCGCGCGCACGCACGGGCTGCTGATCGCCCAGATCGGGAGGCGCTGCGCGCCCGGCCGTCTTGCGCTTCGCCTGTTCGCCTGCTGCACGCTTCGTGGCAGCGTCGACCGGGGCCTTCACCTTCGTGCCCTTGGCTGCCTTTGTCACCGGCGCGCGTTCGCCCTTCGCAGGCCCTTTGCCGCGCAGGGGCACGGTCGCGGCGTCGCCTTGCGGCTTGGTGGGCAATTGTCTTGTCGCCATCGCTGGCCTCCATTCACCAATTGCGACCGTACCGATAGTTGTGGATCCAACGGTAGTAGATCTTCTCGAGCGTGAGCCCGCTGCGACCTTGCATCATGCCGAACCAGTCCTGGTTGTGCACGAAGAGATTCGGTTGACCCGGCTGACCTGCGTAGTTGCAGACCTCGAACTTGTCGATGCCACCCAGGTTCCATTCGCCGACCCAGTCGCCGACAAAGCTTGCCCGCAGCCCGCTTCCGGTCGAGATCATGCGCCCCAGATATTCCTCGGACCAGTCGACGTAGTTCCAGGCCCAAAGGTCGGTGCGGGTGTCGCCGCTGATGCGCGCAGCGAGGAAACTGTCGTGGCGCGCCAATCCGCCCCAGCCAGGCACGTCGCCGTCGTAGCGCTGCACCGTCTGAAGGGACGAGCCGGTGGAGCGGAACATGCCCAGATACGGCATGCTCCAGTCATCGCCGTTGAAGATGAACAGATCCACCTTTCCGTCGCCGTCAAAGTCGCCGACGATCAGCTTGTCGTGTCGCGCAAGACCTCCCCAGCCCGGGATGTCGCCGTCGAAACGCATCGTCATCGTGAGGTTGGTCCCCGTCGATCGGAACATGCCGACGTAGCTCATGCTCCAGTCGTCGCCGTTGAAGATGAACAGGTCGTCGCGTCCGTTGCCGCTGTAGTCGCCGACGAACAGCTGATCGTGGCGTGCAAGCCCGCCCCACCCCGGGATGTCGCCGTCGAATCGACGAATGAGTTGCAGGCCGTTGCCGGTCGAACGCAACATGGCGACGTAGGTCATCGACCAGTCTTCTCCGTTGAAGACGAAAAGATCCTTCTTGCCGTCCCCGTTGAAGTCGGCCACGTAGAACTTGTCGTGCGCTGCGAGCCCGCCCCAACCCGGGATGTCGCCGTCGTAGCGGGCGATGAGCCGAAGGCCATCGTGGCCGTCGTCGGCGAGCAGGCCCAGATAGGGCATGACCCAGTCGCTGCCGTTGAAGACCGCCACTTCATCCTTGCCGTCGCCGTTGAAATCACCGACGTAGAACTGGTCGTTCGGCTGGAACTGCCACGATCCCGGAACCCGCTCCACCGCGCTGAACACATGATCGAGTTGCGTGCCGTTCGATCGGAACAGCTGGATCGAATTGCCAACGTGGATCAGGACGTCGCTGCGGCCGTCGCCGTTGAAGTCGCCGACGTGGCAGTTGCGGAAATGATGACCGGTCCAGCTGTCGTATTGGCGCTTGAACGACGTGTAGCAGACCGGGCAGTACGGCGGCGAATTGCCGCGCATCCGACAGTTGACGACCGGCCGGTAGATGCCGGTCTGGTTGGTGCCGCCGCCTTCGAAAAGGCCGACGTCCTGGTGATCGTCCCACGTCGCCGGCTTCGCTCCCTGGTTGTAGTCGGAACAATTGCCCACGCCCGTCGGAACGGGCGTCGACGGAGCGATCAGGTTGCCCCATTTCGTCGTGGCGCGATTGGTGTCGATCGTGAGGTTGACCGAGCCCGGCTCGCCGGAGGCGTAGGCGCCATCGACACAGTACTCGTCGGCGAGGGCCCCGAGACCATGGCCGAATTCGTGCGCGATCACGTCCCAGGTGCTGCCGCGGGTGACGTGCGCACGGCCACCTCCGCCGCACCCGCCGAATCCCGTGGTGTTCATCACGATCAGCACGAAGTTGTAGTCGGGCACCCATGTCTTCAGCGCGTTCTGGATCGCGGTCTCGGTACCGGCTCCGTACTCCATCCAGCAATGCGACCACGATCCGCTGTAGATCATGCCCAGCGCCGTGTTGAGCGGCGTGTCGGAGGTGATCGTGTCGTCGGACCCATCGGCCGGTGTACCCATTTCGTTGTACACGCGCGTGCTGATGCCCGAGTCGACCGATTCCAGGTTGACGCGGAAGATGTTCCAGGCGGACAGGTCCTCGAAGAAGTAGTCGCGGCCGAACACTCCATCGAGAAGTTCGGTCTGCACCCAGTTGTTGTAGGCGGCCTGATCGGCCGGCGCAAAGCCGTCGCCAAGGATGACGAGGTTGCGCTTCGTGCCGACGGGTCCGGCGACACGAAGCTGGGTCACGCTGTCGGCCATCGAAAGCCTCCTTTGCAGGTCGCCATCCCGCTCGGAAGAGGACTCGGACCGTGCACGACTGTGAACCCCATCGAAGAGGGACGCATCCACAATGATGTGGACGGGCGTCAGCGAGCCGGCGGTCGCGATTCGCCAGTGGTCGATTTCGACCGCCCCCGATCGTCGTGGAAGGTGAGCAGCCCTCTTGGTCCCTGCGCAACGGAGGTTGAAGTGAGCAAGTTGAGAGTCGAGAGTTTTTCCATTTCGCTGGATGGGTTCGGGGCCGGCCCGCAGCAAGGCCTGGAGCATCCACTGGGCAAGGGCGGCGAGCGCCTGCACGAGTGGCTTCTTCCCACCGCCACATTCCAGCGGCTGACCGGTAGCGAAGGCGGCACCACGGGGGTGGACGACGAGTTCGCCGCCCGCGGGTTCGAGAACATCGGCGCCTGGATCATGGGGCGCAACATGTTCGGTCCTGTGCGCGGCCCGTGGCCGGACGACACCTGGAAGGGCTGGTGGGGCGACACGCCGCCGTACCACACCCCGGTGTTCGTGCTGTCGCACCACGAGCGCAAGCCGGTGGAGATGGCAGGCGGCACGACGTTCCACTTCGTCACGGACGGCATCGACGCCGCCCTGGCTCGCGCCCGAGAGGCTGCCCAGGGAAAGGACATTCGTCTTGGCGGGGGCGTCTCGGCGATCCGCCAGTATCTGCAGGCGCGCTTGATCGACGAGCTTCATCTCGCCATTGCCCCTGTCCTGCTCGGATCCGGAGAGCATCTGTTCCATGGGCTCGACCTCCCGGCCCTGGGCTACGCGTGCAAGCGGCATGCGGCATCGGAAAGGGCCACGCATGTCGTGCTGGCGAAAGCGTCGCAGCATGTCTGACCACGCGGTGGTGATCGCGGGTGCGGGTCCCACGGGGCTGATGCTGGCAGGGGAACTCGCGCTGGCCGGCGTTGACGTCGCGGTCGTCGAGCGGCGCGCGAACCAGGACCTTCACGGTTCACGCGCCGGCGGCCTGTCCTCGCGCACGCTCGAGGTCCTGGATCAACGCGGAATCGTCGACCGGTTCCTTTGCGAAGGACAGGTCGCACAGGTTGCCGGGTTTGGCGGCATCCGCCTGGACATCAGCGACTTCCCGACCCGACACCCCCACGGTCTCGCGCTGTGGCAGAAGCACATCGAGCGCATCCTCGCCGGCTGGGTCGCCGAGCTCCCGGTGAAGTTCCACCGCGACCGTGAGGTGACCGGCTTCACGCAGGACAGCACCGGCGTCGATGTCCACCTTGCCGACGGCAGCAACTTGCGCGGCCAGTATCTGGTGGGCTGCGACGGAGGTCGCAGTGTGATCCGCAAGGCAGCCGGCATCGCCTTTCCCGGTTGGGACGCGTCCACGAGCGCGATCCTCGCCGAAGTGGAAATGACCGAGGAGCCCGAGACCGGCATTCGTCGTACGGCCTCGGGCATGCACGCGATCGGCAAGGTGGACTACGAGATCAAGGGCGGGGAGGTGATCTACCAGAAGGGCGGAAGGGTGGGAGTCATGCTGACCGAACCGCAGGTCGGAAATCCCCTCGATCCCACGCTGCGCGATGTCAGCGAGGGCCTCATCGCGGCATACGGCACCGACTACGGCGCTCACAGCCCCACGTGGATCACGCGGTTCACGGATGTCACCCGTCAGGCGGCCGCATACCGGGACAGACGCGTGCTGCTGGCCGGCGATGCGGCGCACGTTCATTCTCCTGTCGGGGGGCAAGGCCTCAACCTGGGCGTGCAGGATGCGGTGAACCTCGGTTGGAAGCTGGCGCAGGTGGTCAAGGGCATCTCGCCGGACAAGCTGCTGGAGACCTACCACGCCGAGCGGCACCCGGTTGCGGCGCGAGTGCTGCGCACCACGATGGCCCAAGTCGCGCTCATGCGCAACGACGACCGTACGCAAGCGTTGCGCGACACCGTGTCCGAACTGTTGAGCATGGACGAACCACGCGTACGGTTCGCCGCGATGATGTCGGGCCTCGACATCCGCCATGACCTGGGCGAGGGCCACCCGCTGCTCGGGCGCCGCATGCCCGACCTCGACCTTCTCACCGCCGGCGGGTCCACACGCGTCTTCACGCTGCTGCATCGCGCGCGGCCCGTGCTGCTCAACTTCGGTGAGCCCGGCAGTCTCGATGTCGGGCCGTGGCGTGATCGCGTGGCAGCCCTGGACGCAGGCTACACCGGCGCATGGGAAATTCCCGCACTCGGGGCCGTGACGGCTCCGACCGCCGTGCTGATTCGGCCGGATGGTCACGTGGCGTGGGTGGGACAAGCAACGACGCGGGGGCTCGTCGAGGCGATGGCCACCTGGTTCGGATAGTGGGGTAGGTCGCCTCGCAATGCCTCATTCGCCGCCTGCCCGCTGCCCCACGTTGACGGCCCGTTGCGCGGCGAAAGCCCGCTGATAGGCAGGCCGCGCCTCGCCGCGTGCCACATACGCGGCCAGTCCCGGAAATTCATCCAGGATGCCCGAGGACCGCAACCGGAGCAGCACCGAAACCATCATCAGGTCGCCCGCACTGAACGCGCCGTCGAGCCAGTCCGCATCGCCGAGCCGCCGCGAAAGCTGCTCCAGCCGATGGCGAACGCGGTCTTCCACCAGGGGCAAGCGGCCGGCGTACCAGGGCTTGTCACGCTCGAAGAGCATGGCCATCGTCAGTTCGAGGATCGGCGGCTCCAGCGTGTTCACAGCGGCAAACATCCACGCGATCGCACGCGCGCTCGCGTCGGCGTCGTCCGGCAACAGGCCGCCATGACCTTGCGCGATGTGCAACACGATCGCGCCCGACTCGAACAGCGTGAGATCGCCTTCCTGGTAGGTCGGGATCTGCCCGAAGGGATGAAGCGCCAGGTGCGCGGCCTCCTTCATCGCTCGAAACGAAAGCAGGCGAACCTCGTATGGCAGGCCTACCTCCTCCAGTGCCCAGCGGACGCGCGTGTCCCGCGCCAATCCCTTGCCGCCATCCGGCGAGCGTTCGAAAGCGGTCATGACGATGGTCATCGTGCGGCTCCTTGTGGATGTCCAGGCTTGTCTTGACGACGAACAAGGGCCGTCGGTTTCGACAGGCCGACGGATCATTCCTCGACGGTGCCCGCGCGGTCCCGGCCGAACGGCTACTTCGTCGAGCGGCGGGCGGTGACGATCCACGCCCGCGAGTCGAAGAAAACGCCGTCGCTCGTGCAGTGCGCCGCCAGCGTGTCGCGCAGGCGGTCCAGCGCGCGCTCCGCCCCGGCTGTCTCTTGACCTGCCAGCAGGTCCTTCGTCATCTTGAAGTCACGCACCAGCTCATATGCGCTGGCGATGTCCGGACCGTAGTAGACAGGTTCGTGTATCTCGGCCAAGCCGATCCCGGTGAAGCCGGCCGCGCCGAGGATGCACCGGACCCTGGACGGGTCGCCGAGCGAGAAGGGACCCGGCTCATCAGGCGGGTCGGCTGGGGCTGCGCCGCCAGCGACCGAACGATGGATCGCGCTCGCCCACTCGTTGCGATCGGCGCACTGCCAGACCATCATCACGAGACGCGCCCCGGGACGCGTCGCGCGGGCGATGTTCGTGAATGCCGCGACCGGATCGCCGAAGAACATGGTGCCGAAGCGGCTGATGACGACGTCGAAGTGAGCCGGCCGAAACCGATGGACCTGCGCGTCGCCGAGCTCGTAGCTGACGTTGGACAGCTGCTCCTGTGCGGTGCGCCGGCGGGCGCGCTCGAGCATCGTCTCGCAGACATCGACGCCGAGAGCACTGCCCGACGGTGCGGCGCGAGCGGCGTCGCGGGTGGACTGCCCGAAGCCGCAGCCGATGTCGAGCACCTGGTCCGTGGGGCCGATGCCCGTGGCCGCGCGCAGGCGCTCGTTGTGCCGGAACAGCTCGGCGTCGTAGTGCTCGGCGGCACGCAGCGGCGACCCCTTCGGCAGGCCGGTCATCGCGTCGACGACGGCGCTTGACCGCCGGCCTGGTGGCTGGTGTGCAGCACCAGCGCCGGGATGATGCGATCCCAGACCTGTGCGGGCGGCATTTCGTGGCCCACGCCTTCGAGCAACAGCAGCGCTGCGCCCGGGATCTCCTTCGACAAGGCAATGCCGTGCTGGCAGGGGAACAAGGGATCCTCCGTACCGTGGATGACGAGTGTCGGTACTCGAATGGTCCCCAATCGGGAGCGCCAGGGTTCGTGGCCGGGCTCGATGATCCAATGGTTCGACATGCTGGCCGCGATGTTGGCGGTGCGGCTCACGGCCCGGCTGGCCACGGCGCGCAGTGCCGCGTCGCTTGCCGTGCAGGTCCCTGCAAACGGTTTCGTGCCGTCGACGATGTAGCGGATCACCGCTTCGCGATCGGACCAGTCGGGCTCCTCGGCCGGATGGTCGAACACCGCTTTCATGCGATCCAGCATCGGCGGCAGGTCGCTGGTGCTCGAGGTGCCGCCTGGGCTGGTCGAGATCAGCGTCAGCGATGCCACGCAGGCAGGAAACTCCAGCGCCAGGAGCTGGGCCAGCCCGCCGCCCATCGAGATGCCGACGACATGAGCGCGCGGTATGTCCAGTGCGTCGAGCACGCCTGCCGCGTCCTTGACGAGGTCGAAGCCGGTGTAGTCGGGCTTGCCGGCCTCGCATGTCGACGACCGACCCGTGTCGCGCAAGTCGTAGCGAACCACATGGCGCTGATGCGACGCGAGTCGAGCGCAAAACGCGTCCTCCCACCAATCCATGGAGCTGGCGGCGCCGGCGATCAGCAGGATGGCCGGATGCGCCGGGTCACCGAACGCTTCGGTGCAGATCTGCACGCCGTTGACACCGATGATCTTCTCGTGGCCCATGGCGACTCGACTCCTTGGCTGTGTCCGTGCGGCTGCCTGCGAATGGTGGCGCCGATCCGGGGGGAGGTCGGGCATGGGGGCTCCGCCTGGGGTCCGCGTGACATGAGAGGAGAGCGCGCTGGGTTGTCAGGATGCTATGGGCTCCATGCAAGTACCACAAGACCCGACCGCCTGCCGCCATCGAACCCTCACCGCTCGCCGACGACCCGTTCCATCCGGAACCCTGAGTGCAGATTTCGCGATTCCGGGCGCGGAATGGCAGCGACACGATTTGGTCGCGGTTTCCTCGTGGTGGAGTTTCGGGTGGGAAGTACCTTTTGATGGCTACGCGGTGAATCCGCGAAGGGGTCTCGATGGAGCAAGGCTTGCCGATCGAAGAACAGCTGATCCTGGTCAGTCCGGATGACACCCTCGTCGGCGTCGCCGGCAAGCTGCAGGCGCATCGCGAAGGTCTGCTGCACCGTGCATTCTCGATCTTCATCTTCGACGATGCCGGCCGCTTGCTGCTGCAGCGGCGCGCGCACGGCAAGTACCACTCCGGCGGCTTGTGGACCAACACCTGCTGCGGGCATCCCCGCCCCGGGGAAGCCATGCCCGACGCCGTGCGTCGAAGGCTGGGCGAGGAAATGGGCATACCCAGCGATCTGCGCAAGGTGGCGTCGCTGCTCTACCGCGCACCGCTCGACCAGGGCCTGACCGAGCACGAGTTCGTGCACATCCACGCCGGCACCTTCACGGGCATGCCGCGCCCCGATCCTGCCGAGGCGGCCGGCTGGGAATGGATCAACCTGCCGGCCCTGTCGGCCAGGATCCAGGCCGAACCGGATGCCTTCACGGTCTGGTTCCGACAGATCCTGGAACGGGCCGGGACCTTCGCCGTTCAAGCATGGGCACGAGGTGACCGGGTTCCACCTCTGCACATGAATGCCTGTTGACACCCACCCCGCCGACACGAAGGAGAAGAAACGATGGAAACAGCCAACGCTGGTCTCGCACTCTGCATCGCAAGGCTGGACAGGGCCATGTCCGAGATGAAGGTGTACTCGAAGGAGACGACGCTCGACCGGGCCGACACCAGGACGCTGAAGCACCACGCCGAGGATCTTGTCCTCTGTGGCGTCTCCGTGCTGCGCGATCTGGGAATCGAGGAGCAGAAGATCCAGGCGTTCTTCGGCATGCACGTGGATTAGCGCGATGAACCACCTCGGATGACACCGGCCCGTGCCGGGCCATCAACGATCGGAACGAGTGCCATGAGCGTGCTGGACAAGCTTGCTGAGTACCTCACCTTCGAGGATCTCTCCCTCCTGCCGGGCAGCAACCGCGGCACGCCGAACGGCGTCTGCCTGACCAGCCCGGTGACGCGTCGGCATGCACTGCGCGTGCCACTCGTGTCGGCCGGGATGCCGAGCATCACCGAGGCAGCCATGGCGATCTCCATGGGCGAGCTCGGTGGCCTCGGGGTCATTCATCGCTACCAGAGCGTCGAGGCACAGTGCGCGATGACGGCCCTTGTCGCCTCGCATGCCCCCGACCGTCGGATTTACGGCGATGCCAGCGTGCTCGAGGGCGGCCGCCTGCTGGCGGCGGCGTCAGTGGAGCCTACCGACCTGGAGCGCGCGATCCGCCTCGCCCGGGCGGGGGCCGGCATCCTCTTCCTCGACACGTCGAACCCGGTCAACGACGAGGTGTTCGATGGGGCGCGGCGGATCCGCGCGGAGGTGGATGCTGATCTGGTCATCGGTTCGGTGGTCGACGGCCACACCGTGAGGCGATACGCCGAGATCGGAATCGACGGCATCAAGGTGGGGCTCGGTTCCGGCGCGCTCTGCTCCATCCGCCAGACGACGGGCGTGGGCGCACCTCAGGCAACCGCGCTGGCCGAGTGCCACGAATCCGCCGCGAAGGCAGGCGTGCCGCTCATTTCCGACGGCGGCATCCGCACATCGGGGGACGTGGTGAAAGCGCTCGCGATCGGCGCCTCCACCGCGATGCTCGGCTCGCTGCTCGCCGGCAGCGACGAGGCGCCGGGCGCGCTGGTGGAGATCGCCGGCAAGCCGATGAAGCAGGTCGCGGGGCTGCGACTCGGCGCGCTCGAGTTCGATCCGCCCACCGGCCTGCCCAAGGTCGACGCCTACCTGGCGAGGCACGCAGCACCTCGAGTCGAGGGGGGTGAGGGCCTCATCCCGGCCAGCGGGCCTTGTCACCTGACGCTGCTGCGGCTGCTGCGGGGCATTCGCGCCGGCATTCACATGGCCGGCGCGACGAGCGTCGATGAGCTGCGGGCGAAGGCGCGGCTGATCCGTGCGTCGGCCGCGGGCATCGCCGAAGCGGGCGTGCGTCTCTGACCGTTTTCTCCGCCGGAGCGCCACCATGGTCGATCGGACGCCCCTTCTGCCGCTGAGCCGGATCGGCGAAGGCCTCTTTGGAAAGGTCGAGTTCTCGCATCCGTCGGGATCGATGAAGCATCGATCCATCCCTTGCTTTCTCGAGAGCAGCCTCGCGCGGGGGCGCGTCGCGAAGGGGCAGCGCGTCATCATCCAGAGCGGCGGATCGGCCGCGGTCGCTGCCGCCTGGGCCGGAGCGCGCCTTCAGCTGGGAATCGATGCGGTGGTGTCGAGCTCGACCGGTGAAGAGATCCTCCGCCTCCTGCGCTGGCTCGGCGCGAGATGCCATGCGGTCCGCTCCACCGAGACCCCGCGCTATGTCGAGGCGCTGAAGGCCGAAGGTGCCTTCTTTCTCGATCAGTTTCGGGAAGAAGGCCTCATCGACCACTACCGCCCGGTGGCCGAAGAGATCCTCGACGCCGTTGCGGGCGTCGACGCCGTCGTGGTCGGAATCGGTACGGGCGTCTCGATCACCGGCATTGGCCGCGCGATCAAGCACCGCGCGCCGGCCTGTCTTGTCGTCGGCGTCGAGCCTGAGGAGGCGTCGGTCGCGGCCGGCAAGCCATGGGCCCCTCACCGGATCATCGGCCTGGCGCCGCCGTTTGCACAGCCGCTGCTCGATCGGGCCGTCGTCGACGCGATCGTTCCGATTTCATCGGAGGCGGCCTGGGCACGCGCGAGGGAGCTCGCGCAACGCGAGGGGTTGCTCGCGGGGCCCTCATCAGGGGCGGCGGTGGAGGCCGCTGTCCAGTTGCGGCGCGATCGGCGCGCGTCGCGGATCGTGGCGATCCTCGGCGGAGGGGTGGTGGAGCACCTCGCAAAAAGCCCATCGCACCAATAGGCCCTCGCTCGCCAGGCATGGCGGGCGGGCGACGCTCATTCATTCAGGCACGAAGGAAGCGCAACGATGGAACGCGGCAATGATGGTCTCACCCTGTGCATCGCAAGGCTGGACAGGGCCATGTCCGAGATGAAGGTGTACTCGAGGGAGACGACGCTGGATCGGGCCGACACGAGGACGCTGAAGCACCACGCCGAGGATCTCGTCCTCTGTGGCGTCTCCGTGCTGCGCGATCTGGGGATCGAGGAGCGGAAGATCCAGGCGCTCTTCGAGATGCATGTGGAGTAGGCGATGAGGGATTCGAGCATCACCATCGCCAGGCGCGACGACGGCGCGATCCTGCGCTGCCCTGACGGCCATTCGACCCTCGAGGTGATCGAAAGCGTCAGGCGCGCCCGCCTGAAGGCGCAGCGGGACCTGCTTGCGAAGCACCTGCCAAGGGCTGCGCCGACGCGGCACGGGGAGCACAACGTCACCTGGATCGGCGACGTGCAGCAGGGGGATGGAGGCAAGGGCGCCGTCACGGACCGGCTGGCCAGGTTCTATTCCGTGGTGGCGAGGGTCCAGGGCGGAGACAACTGCGGTCACACCAGTGTGTACCGGGACGCGCGCGGCAGGATCCGCACCATCTACTCCCACATCATCCCCTCCGGGGCGCGGCACCGGGGCACTTACGCGGTGATCGGGAACGGCGTCATGCTCAACCCCGAGCAGATGCGCAAGGAGGTCGAGGTGCTGGAGCAGCACTGCCCCGATGTCCGGGAGCGGCTGCTCGTCAGCACGAGGAGTCATCTCGTCTTCCCCTTCCACCGCAAGGCGGACGCGCTGGCGGAGGCCGCGCGAACGAGGTCGTCGCAGCCCGTCGGCACCACGCTGCGCGGCATCGGCCCGGCGAACGTCAGCAAGGTCGCCCGCATCGGAATCCGCGTCGGCGATCTCGTCGACATGAGCTACGTCGAGTGCAAGCTCGCGGAGAACATCGCCTTCTTCGGCCTCTCGGAGGCGGACTACGAGCGCGATCTGCGATGGATCGCAGGCCACCGCGAATTCCTTCTCGACCACGCCGTGGAGACGCGCGAGATGTTCAACGCCGCTGTCGAGCGTGGCTACTCGATGCTCTTCGAAGGTGGGCAGGGGCCGCTGATCGATCTCGAGCACGGGACCTACCCGTTCGTCACCACCTGTCCCACCACGGTGCACTCCATGTCGTACGGCACGGGATTGCCTGACTCGTCGCTCACGTTCCGGCTAGGTGTCCTCAAGGCCTACCACACGATGGTCGGCAACGGTCCGTTCGTGACCGAGGATCACGCAGACACGGGGCGATACCTGCGCAAGGCCGGCAAGGAGTACGGCACGACGACGGAGCGGCCGCGGCGTTGCGGCTGGTTGGACCTGGTGAGCGCCCGATGGGGCGCGAGCATCAACGAGTACGACGCGCTCGTCGTCACCAAGCTGGACATTCTCGACGCTCTTCCCGAGATCAAGGTCTGCGTCGCATACGCCCATGGGGGCGAGCTCGTGGAGTACCGGCCCGACTCCCGCTTCCTCGACCAGTGCACGCCGATCTACAAGACGTTCGAGGGATGGCAGAGGCCGTCCAGTGGTCTGTCCTCCATCGACGATCTCCCCAAGCAGGCCCGCAGCTTCCTCGATTTCATCGAGTCCTACCTGGGTGTCGAAATCGCTGCGGTGACGACCGGGCCCTGCGAGGAAGACATCCTCTTCCCGAACGACATTCGTCCGGAGTTCGAGCAGCTTCGCGAGGGGCTGCGACGTGCGCGCCGCCGAGGCCAGGTTCACGCGGCAGGTGCACGGGTCGATGGCTCGAGAAGAACCACGCCGGTGCTGGCAAGTGATGGGCGCGCGGGCGGGCAGTGAGATGGACGAGACCGGGCAGTGGGATCGCCGATACCGCGAGGAGGCGCTCTTCTTCGGCGACGCTCCCAACCGGTTCCTGGAACAGACCGTACTCGAGCGGCTCGCCGATCGGCCGCTCCGCGCGCTCTCGCTGGGCGAAGGAGAGGGCAGGGACGCGCTCTGGCTCGGCCGCAGGGGTTGGAGCGTCACGGCCGTCGACGGATCATCGATCGGGCTCGCCAAGCTGAGGGCGCGTGCACGCGACGAGCGGCTTGCCATCGAGATCATCTGCGCGGATCTCGCGGTCCATGACCCTGGCCAAGCGCGCTTCGATCTGGTGTACGCCTGCTTCTGCCACCTCCGCCCGCAGATCCGGCGCGCTGTGCATGGGTGGGCTGCGCGCGCGCTCGCCCCGGGAGGCCTTCTTCTCGTGGAGGGCTATACCCCGCGGCAGCGCGAGCGCGGGCTCAAGACCGGCGGACCCAAGGACATCTCGCTCCTGTTCGGGGCGGAGGACCTCCGCGCGGACGTTGCCGGTCTGCTGGAGGTGGTCCATCTCGAGGAGTTGGAGGCGTACCTCGAGAACGGAAGACACCGCGGGCCGGCAGAGGTCGTGCGCCTTCTCGCGCGCGCTCGTCGACTCGCTTGAAAGAGCCAACCCCGGCGATGTGGCCGCGTTCTTCGGAGATGCATGCATGGACACGAAATCGCTGCTGGTGCTCACAGGTCCGACCGGCGTGGGAAAGACCGCCTACGTCAACGCCCTGCTCGATCGGTTCCCCTTCGAGGTGATCAACCTCGACTCGTGTCAGGTCTACACCTTCTTCCGCATCGGCACCGGCCGCGGGGACGGGCAGCACGCGCACCGCCGGCACCTCTACGGGTTCCTCAGCCCGTTCGACAAGCTCGAGCCGCAGCGCTACGTCGAGGCGGCTCTCGCGATGGCACACGAGATCCGCACCTGGGGGCACATCCCCCTCTTCGAGGGCGGTTCCCGCAGCCTCCTGCGCGCGCTCCGCGAAGCCGCGCCGCTCGCGCTCATCGGCCTGCGGCCCCCCGGCGATCCGGGCTGGATCCTGCGCAAGCTCGAGCAGCGCGTCGAGGGGTTCTTCGAGCAGGACAAGATCATCAAGGAGGTCGAAGCCGGCCTTCGCTTCGGCTACGCGGACACGGTGCTGATGCGCGATCCGATGGTCTACCAGCAAACCATCGCCTACCTCGAAGGTCGCGTGGGCCTGGAAGAGACCAAGCGCGCCATGGTGTGCTCCATGAAAGAGATGCACGACGATCAGATGGCCAGGTTCCGCGAGCAGGACATCGCCTGGATCGACGCCGACTCCCACGACTACGAGGCGCTCTGGCGCCTTGTGGAGCCCTGGCTCTGATGGCAAGGTGGCCGGCCAGGGCCGGCTGGACCGGACTTCTCGGGATTCGGATTCAGCGCCGCCCGCTCCCTGGCCGAAACGCGGGGCGGCCACAACAGCAGCTTCTTCAGCATCGGCGCAACCTACAGCTTCTGAGGCACGCGCGCGCGACCCGGCAGAGGCGCAAGGTCCGTCGCTGCCTTTCACGTAGTTGCTATTGACAACCAGAGTTCTGCAGCCTACTGTGTCTCCATTTGGTTGCTAGGCACAACGACATGAGCGAATCCCCTTCGGCGGCCGGCGAACTCCTGCGCGAGGTCGCGCGCCTTTACACGCGCGCACAGCGCGTCGTCGCCGATTGCTGCGCCAACACCACGCCGACCCAGTGCCACATCCTCACGGAGCTGGGGCGCAGTGGTCCGCAAGCGATGACCGAACTGGGGCAGCGCCTCCTGCTGGAAAAAAGCTGGGTCAGCCGAGCCGTCGATGGGCTCGTCGAACTCGACCTGGTGAGCAAGCAAGCGAACCCCACCGACGCCCGAAGCTGGATCGTCGGGCTCACCGCTGCCGGCAAGCGCCGCGTGCGCGACCTCAACGCCACGCTGGATGGCCACGCGGAGCAGTTGCTGGCATCGCTGAGCGAACGCGACCGGGAAGCCGTCAACCGCTCACTGCTCCTGCTGCTGAAGGTCCTGAGAACGGACCAGAGCGCCACGTGCTGCCTGCCCGTGCCTGATCGAAAGGAATCGTCATGCCGCTGACTTCATCGTGGCCGCGGGTCGAGCCGACCCAGGCCCTGTCCGACCTGCCGGTCGCGGTCATCGGTGCGGGCCCGGTCGGGCTGGCGGCCGCTGCACGGCTCATCGAGAGAGGCATCACGCCGATCATCCTGGAGGCGGGCCGCCGGGTGGGCGCCCACCTCGTCGACTATGGGCACGTGCGGTTGTTCTCGCCCTGGCGCTACAACGTCGACCATGCCGTGGCGGCGGCGCTGATGCGCAGCGACTGGACGCCGCCGCCCGACGAAGAATTGCCACTGGCCGGCGAGGTCGTGGAGCGCGTGCTGCAACCCTATGCACGCCTGCCCGAGGTCGCGAGTCACCTGCACCTGAACACGCGTGTGCTGTCGTTGAGCCGCGACGGCTTCGACAAGGTGAAGACCGTGGACCGCGAGAACGCGGCCTTCGTGATCCGCGCCGTGCACGAGGGCCGCGAGGTCGAGATGCGGGCCCGGGCTGTCATCGATGCGAGCGGCACGTGGGGCACACCCAATCCCGTCGGCGCCAATGGCGTGCATGCCATCGGCGAACGCGAGCTGTCCGACGCGATCTTCTACGGCATTCCGGATGTCCTGGGCGTGCATCGCGCGCGATATGCCGGCAGGCGCACGCTGGTGGTCGGCGCGGGCCATTCCGCTGCGAATGCGCTTCTTGCGCTGGCCGAGCTCGCCGGGACCGAGCCGGGAACAAGGCTCGCGTGGTCGGTTCGCAGCCCGGCGCTGCAGCGGGTGTTCGGCGGTGGCGACGCCGACGCCTTGCCCGCGCGCGGTCGCCTCGGCTCGCAGCTCAAGGCGCTGCGCGACCGCGGCGGGCTCGAGTTCGTTGCAGGCCTTCGCATCACGGCGCTGCGTCGGCAGGCCGAAGGCATCACGGTCGAAGGCCGCGACCCCCAAGGCCAGCCGCTGGCGTTGTCGAGGATCGACGAGATCGTCTGCGCCACCGGGCAGCGGCCGGACCTGTCGCTCGCGGCCGAGCTCCGCCTCAGGCTGGATCCCTGGCTCGAATCGACCGAGGCGCTCGGACCCCTGATCGACCCCAACGTGCACAGCTGCGGCACGGTGCGTCCGCACGGACACCGCGAGCTCTCGCATCCGGAACCGGGTTTCTACACGGTCGGCGTGAAGAGCTATGGCCGGGCACCGACCTTCCTGATGGCCACGGGCTTCGAGCAGGTGAGGTCTGTCGTGGCGGCCATCGCGGGCGACCATGCAGCCGCCGATCGCGTCGAACTCGACCTGCCCGAGACGGGGGTGTGCGGCGTCGGCTCCTCCCAGGCGCAGGCCGTCGCCGCGGGCGGCTGCTGCGGTCCGGCGGCGAGCAGCTGTTCGACCGACGCTGCCCGCCAGGCCGCGAAGGCCAGGGCCTGCTGTGGCTGAACGGCGGCTCGGCACCGTTGCGGCGCTGGGCACGGCGCAGACGCTCGCGTGGGCGTCGTCCTATTACCTGCCGGCCATGCTCGCCGCGCCGATGGCGCGCGAGCTGGGCGTGTCCGTCCCGACGGTGTTCGCCGCCTTCTCGGCCGCGCTCATCGTCTCCGCGATGCTCGGCCCGTATGCCGGCCGTGCCATCGATCGGTGGGGCGGGCGCCCGGTGCTGGCCGGAACCAACGCAGTGTTCGCGCTCGGCCTCGCGGCCCTGGCCGCCGCCGATGGACCGGTCGGCCTGTTCGCGGCGTGGCTGATCGTCGGCATCGGCATGGGCAGCGGACTGTACGAAGCGGCCTTCGCCGCGCTGGTCAGGCTCTACGGTCGCAGTTCTCGTGATGCGATCACGGGCATCACGCTGGTCGCCGGCTTCGCCAGCACGGTCGGATGGCCGCTGTCGACGCTCCTCGAGGCGCAGTTCGGCTGGCGCGGCGCCTGCCTGGCGTGGGCCGCGCTGCATCTGCTGTTGGGAATGCCGCTCAACCTGTCCCTGCCGAAGGCGCCTCCACTGGAAGTGGCCACCGCCGACAACGATCGACCCGCCGTCGACGACTCCACCGCTTCGGCGCCGGGTCGCCACGCGGTCCTGCTCCTGTCCTTCGTCTTCGCTGCGACCTGGTTCATCAGCACCGCGATGGCGGCCCATCTGCCACGGCTGCTTCAGGCCGGCGGCGCCAGCCTGGCTGCCGCCGTGGCCGCGGGCGCTCTGGTGGGTCCGGCCCAGGTCGGCGCGCGGGTGCTCGAGTACGGAGTGCTGCGCAAGCTGCATCCGCTGCTCTCCGCACGCCTGGCGGCCGTGATGCACCCCGCCGGCGCCGCCATCCTCGCGCTGCTGGGCGCGCCGGCCGCTGCGATCTTCACGGTCCTGCACGGCGCCGGCAACGGCATCCTCACGATTGCCAAGGGGACGCTGCCGTTGGTGCTCTTCGGTCCGCACGGCTACGGACACCGGCAGGGCGTGCTCATGGTGCCGGCGCGGGTGGCGCAGGCGTTCTCCCCTTGGCTTTTCGGTCTGTGCCTCGACCGATGGGGTGCTGCAGCGTTGTGGGTCACGGCGGCGCTGTCGCTGGCCGCCTTTGCGGCCCTGCTGGCCCTGCCTCGCGTCACGCCGGCTGTGCCGGCACATGCGGCCCGCTCGGCGGCATCCCGATGAGGGGCTCCTGCACGGCGGAAGCGATCGGGTCGAACAACCTTCGAGGAGCAAACGCGATGAAGATCCGGCTGGCCACCCCCGATGACGCCGAAGCGCTTGCGGCCATCTACGGCCCCATCGTTGCCCACACCGCGATCTCCGTCGAGTTCGAGCCTCCGTCCATCGAGGAGATGCGGTCACGCATCGTCTCCACGATGGCGCGGCTGCCATGGCTCGTGAGCGTCGACGCCCGGGACGAGGTGACGGGCTATGTCTACGCGAGCAGGCACCGCGAGCGAGCGGGCTACCAATGGTCGGTCGACACGACGGCGTACGTGCGCGACGGCCATCGCGGTCATGGCATCGGCAAGCGGCTCTATGCGGTGCTTTTCGACGAGCTGACGCGCCTGGGCTACTTCCAGGCTTTCGCAGGCATTGCGCTTCCCAACGAGGCGAGCATCGCATTGCACGAGTCGCTCGGCTTCACCCCGATCGGCGTCTACCGGGACGTGGCCTACAAGCTGGGCGCCTGGCGCGACGTGGGGTGGTGGCAGAAGCGCCTTCGCGAGTCGGGCGAACCGACGCCGCCTTCGGCATTCCGGCCGGAGACTTTCAGGATTCGAACGGAGGCGTCGACATGAACGACCGATCGAGGCTGGCGTGCGACGGCGCGCGCGGGGTGGAAGACCCGGCGCTCGTCCGGGCCATGAACGACGAGTGCCTTTGCATCGGCCTCGACGAGCAGGCCTTGCGCCGCACGCTCGAAGCCGAACTCGGAAGGCAGGACTGGGTCGATCTGGTGAAGCAGCGATGCCCGTATGTGTTCGCTGCACGCCCGGTCTTCATCGCCGACGCGCATCTGCAGCGAATGGCCGAGGTCGTGCGCGCCGTGGAGTCGGTGGTGGCCTTGCCCGCGTATCGCCAGGACGTGCTGGCTCGTGGCCCCGCGATTGCCCGGCACGATCCCGGCGGTGCGTTGAGCGTCTTCTTCGGGTACGACTTCCATCTCCACGACGGGCAACTCGGGCTCATCGAGATCAACACCAATGCCGGCGGTGCGATGCTCAACGCCATTCTGGCGAGAGCCCAGCGCGCCTGCTGCTTTCCGGTGGAACGGCTCATTGCCGGTTCCGCCGGCGCCGAAGCGCTGGAGCGGCGCATCGTGGCGATGTTCCGCAATGAATGGAGGCTGAGCGGGCGAGCCGAGCCGCTTCGGCGCCTCGCGATCGTCGACGACCGGCCCCATGAGCAGTACCTCTATCCCGAGTTCCTGCTCTTCCAGCGCCTGTTCGAGCGACACGGCGTGCAGGCGGTCATTGCCGATCCGTCGGAGCTGGCCTGGCGCGACGGGGCGTTGTGGCACGAGCGCGGCGTGGTCGACCTCGTCTACAACCGCCTCACCGACTTCTCGCTCGACATGCCCGCGAGCGCGGCCTTGCGCGAGGCCTACCTGGAGAACGCGGTGGTCGTCACGCCGCACCCCCGCGCGCACGCACTCCATGCCGACAAGCGCAACCTGGCCCTCCTGACAGATCCCGGCCACCTTGCCGCCCTTGGCGTTCCGGCATCCACGCAGGACGTCCTGCTCGCCAACATCCCACGCACCACGATCGTCCGCCAGGCACAGGGCGAGCGGCTCTGGGCCGACCGCCGGCAGCTCTTCTTCAAGCCCACCGCCGGATATGGCGGCCGTGCTGCCTATCGTGGCGACAAGCTCACCAGGCGCGTCTGGGAGGACATCCTCAACGGCGACTATGTCGCTCAGGCGCTGGCGGCACCGGGACAGCGCGTCGTCGATGGTGGCCAGACGCCTCGGACGCTGAAGTTCGACCTGCGCAACTACGTCTACGACGGCGAAGTGCAGTGGGTCGCCGCGCGCCTGTACCAGGGGCAGACCACGAACTTCCGCACACCGGGCGGCGGCTTCGCGCCCGTGTATGGGATGTTCGCCGCCGGGGCTGCCCCCTGATGGCAGCCGTCTCCCTTCGACACCGGCAGCGGACACTCAGTCGCCGGCCGCGCGGAAGAAGCCCTCCAGTGCACGCACGGTCTCATCCGGCCGGGTTTCGGGAAAGAAGTGGCCCCCGTCGAGGGCTTGCCCTCGCACATCGTCGCACCACGAACGCCACAGGGAGAGCGGACCTCCCGCATCGGCATACCAGGTGTCCAGCGCATCGCCCTTGCTCCACAAGACCACGACGGGACATGCAATGCGCCGCCCTGCGCTTCGGTCGGCGGCGTCGTGCTCTCGATCCAGCGTCGCCGCCGCCCGGTACTCCTCGCAGATCGCGTGTGCATGCGACGGATCGCGCAAGGGCGCCGCATAGGCGGCTCGCACCGCCGGCGTGAACGCGTCGGACTTCGGGCCCCAGCCGTCCAGCGCTGCGTCCACGACGGCCTCGGCGGCGGACTGCAGCAGGCGCTCCGGCAACGGCATCGGCTGCGCGAGCATCGACCACGGCCAATAGGCGAGCGCGAGGCGCGCATCGGCATGCTCCCAGACGGTGCTGGTCGGGAGCACATCCAGCACCGCCAGCCGCGTCACGCGCCGCGGATGATCGAGCGCGAGTCGATATGCCACGCGTCCGCCCCTGTCGTGTCCCGCGACGGCGAAGCTGGCGAATCCCAGCCGCTCCATGAGGATGACCAGGTCGCGAGCCATGGCTCGCTTGGCGTACGGTCCATGCGCGTCGTCGCTGTCGGGGCAGCCGCTGTCGCCGTAGCCCCGCAGGTCTGCACAGACCACCGTGAAGTGCCGCACGAGCGCTGGCGCCACCAGGCGCCACATCAGGTGCGTCTGCGGAAAGCCGTGCAGCATCAGCAGCGGTGGGCCCTTGCCTGCGCGACGAACGAAGAGATGCGTCTCGCGGACGTCGACGGAAGTGGCCTCGAAGTCGTCCATGGGCTCGGGGATGGGACCGCGTGCCTCAGATCGACTCGATCAGGGTCCGCGCGATCTCCAGACCCTCGTCGCGCGTGTCGCCCCGTCGCGGCTGCTGGCGCGCTCGTTCGTACCAGTACGCGGCGTTCCCGAGGTCGCCTTCGATGCGATGCAGCCAGGCGTGGACCCACGCGCCTTGCGCGTCGTGTCGAGCCTGGGCGAGGTCGTGCGCGGTGTCCCAGTCACCGCGCAGGCCATGCCAGACGGCGCGCAGCATGGGCGTCGCGGAGGGCGGCGGCGCCGGGCCGTCTAGGCTGAGGACGAACGCGTCGATCGAGGGGGTCAACCTTGCAACCTTCGCTCGTACTCGTCGATGCTCGCCAGCAGCTGGTCTTGCGGCGGCATCTGCCCCTCCGGTGTCAATCGATCCACCATTTCGGGCATCAGCTCCGACAGGCCGGCCCGCGCTTCGTCCTCGGAAACCCCGGCCTGCGAGGCGATCGCCGCGAGCTGCTCCGGCCCGAAGACATCGGACCAGGCCTGCGCCGGCAGCGCCTCGTTCGGCCCGGTGCCGACCCACGAGCTGGCTTGCTGGCCATAGCCGCCGCGCGTCAGCTGCTCGAGCAGTCCGCCCAGGCCGCCCATGCCCGTGCCGCCCTGGCGATTTGCCAGCATGCCCAGCACGACAGGCAGCAGGGCCATGACGACGTTGCCCATCCCCCCGCCGGACTGGCCTGGAAAGGAACGCCCCGAGCGGGTGGCCGCAAGTCCGCCAAGAATCTGGTCGAGCAGGCCCATGTCTCACCCCTGGTGGATCAACGGAAAGGAGCACATGCTGAACCTGCGCGGGGCGCCCCGTCAATGGCCCTGACGCGGACTCGCCTTGCACGCATGGAACGACGACACCTCGTCGACTTCAGCGCCCGCCCGGACCCATCGACCGCCAGGCCGGCAAAGTCCAGCCCCTCAGCACAGCCATCGCGCGCAGCAGCGTGGCCGACCCCGCTCCCGCGGCCAGTCCGACCCATTGCGGCGCGCCCAAGACGTGCGCGACCACCACCAGCCAGCCGCCCGCGAACGAGCAGACGGCGTAGGGCCGGTGGTCGCGAAACGCCTTCGGGATTTCATTGCAGACGATGTCGCGCAAGACGCCGCCGAACACCGCCGTGACCATGCCCATCAGCACCGCGACGATCGCGGGCAGTGACGCGTCCAGCGCAATCTGCGTGCCCCCGGCCGTGAACAGGCCCAGCCCCAAGGCGTCGGGCCATTGCATCGCACGCTCGGTCGGCTCGACATGCCGAGCGCGCATGAAGAACATGGCGCCGATGCACAGCGCGAGCAGCACCCACAGCCACGTGGCCTGCTCGACCCAGAAGAACGGTCGCCTGTCGAGGAGGATGTCGCGCAGCGTGCCCCCGCCGAACGCCGCCAGCCCCGCGACCACGCACACGCCCACCGCATCGAGACGCTTGCGCGCTGCCTCGATGAGGCCCGAGAGCGCGAAGGCGAGGGTGGCCACCACTTCGATGGCCACCTGGGCGTTCGACAGCGTCCAGAGCGACTCGGCGGACATGCGGTCATCATAAGGATCGCGTTGCGCGATCCTGTGCCGAGGCGGCGGGTGGACCCTCTCCCGCAAGCGGGAGAGGGCATTCATCAGTCGCGCTGGTCGCCGAAGCGCCCGCCTTCGCGCGCAAGCCTGGCGAGCGCGGCGGCCGCGACGGGGCATCGGCGCGTGCCCCGCCGGCGACGGTGAGCATCCGCATCCAGGCCACGACGAACGCACCGTGCGTGGCCGACAGGGCCTGGAGGTTCAGTCGATGCTCACGTTCGATGGCTTCGTAGAGGAACCAGGCCAGACGCAGGTGCGGCTCCACCTGCGAGCGCACGAGGTCGGTCATCGAGAGGAAGACAGGCATGAGACTCTCCTCGAGTGATCAGGGCGAAGGGCGAGGTCAGGCCGTGCACAGGCCGCCTCGACCGCCGCGCGAGGCATGACCATCACGTCGCACTTCGACCGGGCCAACAAGCGGCGCGTGACACGGCCCAGGAAGAACTCGGCCATCGTGGACGTGCCCTGCTTGCCGATGACGATGAGGTCCGCGCCGACCTTGTCCGCCTGGTCCAGCGCGCAGGCCCATGCAGGGCCGCGACGCACGATGGTTCTGACCCGGCTCGACTCCACCCCCGCCTTGGCTGCGATGCCGTGCATTCGATCGTGCGCCTTGCGGTCCACGATGTCGCTGTGATCGCGTATCACCGCGGCCGGAACGCCGGCCATCCGCATCTCGAATTCTTCGACCGGGTCGAGCGCGTGGAAGACGTGGATGTCCGCGGTTTGCACCAGGGAGGCGGCCGACTGCAGGCAGGCTTGTGAACAGGCCGTGAAATCGACGGGCACGAGGATGCTGCGATAGAAGCGATCGAGCGGTTGCTTCACGACCAGCGTGGCACGTCGGCACGACCGCAAGAGACGGTCGGCGGTGCTGCCGGTCACCAGGTCCTTGATCGGATTTCTGCCGCGCTGGCCGAGGACGACGAGGTCGGCGCCTTCCGAGGCGCGGCGGATCTCGTCGAAGGACTCTCCGACGACGACTCGACATCGTGCCGGCACGCCGTGCCTGCCGTTGATTTCGGCAGCGAACCGGCGCAGGGTCGCGCGCGCCTGCGCGGCCTTCAGGTCGACATCGATCGAAGGCGCGAACCACTGTCGCAACGGCTTGAAGCCGGCGGGATTCACGACGTGCAGCAGCGTCAGGCGAGCCGCATGGTGCTCCGCCAATAGCGCTGCCTTGCGCACTGCGTGGGTGGCGTCGACGGAGAAGTCTGTCGCCACCAGAATCGATTTGAAGCGTGTCATCTGAGCCTCCATGCGATGGACGCACCGCCTCGGCGGGCGCCGGTCGGTGAGTCGCGCTAGGTCGTGTAGTCGCCGCTGGCTTCGGGCTGGAAGAGGATGGCAAGCACCTCGGCTGCGCTCTCGCCTCCGGTGGGTGTGCGCCAGCAAGCCCGGTCGCCGACGCGCAATCCCAGCAGGCCCGAACCGGCAGGCGACAGCACCGAGACGAACCCCTCCGACGGCTCGGCGTCCTGCGGATAGCACAGGGTCAGCTTCTTCTGCCGGCCGCCGGGCAAGCCCAGCACGATCTGCGAGTACATCGTGACGATGTCGGGCGATATGTCGCGCGAGGGCACCAGGCGGGCCCACTCCAGGATGCTTTCGATCGGGTGTGCGTTGCTTCCCGACCGCGCGTCCCGGGGCATGAGCCGCGAGAGGCGTGCGTGGTCGAGTTCGGTGAGCGTGCGCTCGAGTGCCAAGACTTCCATGAGGTTTCCCTTCCATGCGTGCGTGAGACATGCCCCCTGGCCGTGGACGCAGGCGGGCGCGGGTCATCCCGCTCGCCGGGCTCGGCGAGTCAGGATGAAGGGCAGGCGGGGGAGGTCCGGTAGGAAGCGGTCCTGCGCTCGGTGCGCGGGATCGCGACCTACCGCGTCAGGAAAGAAAGGCCGGAACGCCGTCAGCGCGGCGCGCGGTGCATCCCGACATGGCGAACGCCGGCCCGTCGGTCGCGCTCAGGCACACGCACCGGACGGTGCGCTGCTTGGGACTGGCGATGAAGGGGCGGGTGCGGGACATGGCTTGCGGAGAGACCATCGAGGTCTGCAAGGACCATAGCACTCGCGGCGATGCGCCACCAGGCGCATCGCCGCGAGTCGCACTGCCGCGTGGGGTCTATGCGCAGGCGCTGCTCAGAACGAAGTCCAGTCGTCGTTGCCGGATGCCATCGCGGCGGCCGGCTTCGGCTTCTGGACCGCGTGCACGGCGGGCAGGTTCTGCTGCGCCGGCTCGTCGACTCGCGAGGGGGTGGCATGGGACCTGTCGCGTCCCGCGTCCTTTGTCGCGCCTTCGCCGAGCTTGAAGACCGCAACCGCGTTCACCAGCCGGTTGGCTTGCTGCTTGAGGCTCTCCGCCGCAGCGGCTGATTCCTCCACCAGCGCCGCGTTCTGCTGCGTGACCTGATCGAGCTGCGTCACCGCATTGCTGATCTGTCCGATACCGGTCGTCTGCTCGCTCGTCGCGGCGCTGATCTCCGCGAGCATGTCGTTGACGCGCTTCACCTGCGTCACGATGTCGTCCATGGTGCGGCCCGCGTCGCCGACCAGGCGGCTGCCCGACTCGACCTTCCCGGTGCTGTCGTTGATCAGCGTCTTGATCTCCTTGGCGGCCTGGGCGCTGCGCTGCGCGAGGTTGCGCACCTCGCCGGCCACGACCGCGAAGCCACGGCCTTGCTCGCCTGCGCGTGCCGCTTCGACAGCGGCGTTCAGCGCCAGGATGTTCGTCTGGAAGGCGATGCTGTCGATGACCCCGTTGATGTCAGCGATCTTCTTGCTCGCAAGGGTGATCTCTTCCATGGTCTGAACCACCTGGCTGACGACGGCCCCGCCCTGCGCTGCCACATCGCGTGCGGACGTCGCCATCTGGTTCGCGGCGCGGGCGGTGTCGGCGTTGTTCTTCACGGTGCTGGTCAGCTGTTCCATCGATGACGCTGTCTGCTGCAGGTTGGAGGCCTGCTCTTCCGTGCGTTGCGACAGATCCTGGTTGCCGGTGGCAATCTGGCTCGATCCGGTCGCGATGCTGTCGCTGCTCTGGCGCACCTGGCTCACGATGCCGGTCAGGCTGTCGTTCATCGCCTTGAGCGCTGCAAGCAGCCGGCCGGTCTCGTCGCTGCGGTTGACCTCGATGCGCGAGGTGAGGTCGCCCGCCGCAACGGTCTGCGCCACCTGAACGGCCTGGTTGATGGGACGTGTGATCGAGACGGTCACCACGTACGCGAGGACGCCGGCCAGCGCGAACGCAATGGCGCCGATCGCCAGGATCAATTGGCGGCCGTCGTCGTGCTCGCGCGTCGCGTCCTCGCCGGCTTGCTTGACCTGGCTGCTGAGTTCCTCGACGAGCTTGTTGATGTTGGCCTGGTAGGCATGCTGCTCGGTGCGCAGGCGTCCCAGCGCAACGTCGATGGCGCCTTCGCGGTTTCCGGCATTCACCAGTTCGATGAACTGATTTTGCCCGGCGACGAACACTGTTCGACTCTCCTTGGCCGCCGCAAAGAGGGCTCGCGTCTTGGGGTCCCGCAGGCTCTTGTCCAGCTTTTCCATGGCCTCCCCCACCTTTGTGCGGCTGGCCACGATGCTGTCCAACGACTTCTTCGCGGCTTCGGGCGTCCTTTCGAGCAGCGCCGCGCGCACGTTGCTGACGATGGCGTTGACCTGATCCTGGATCTCGTATGCAAGCAGGACCTGCGGGTACCGCTCGTCGACGACTGTGTCCACCTTGTCGTTCACGTCGGTCAGCTTGTCGAGGCTGACGGCGACGATGGCGATCAGCAATGCCAGTACGAATGCGAACGCGAGGCCGAGGCGCACGCCGATTCGCAGGTTTCCGAAGGTCTTCATCATGCAACGTCTCCGAAGCGATCTGTCTCGCCGCTCAGTATTGAAGTCATTTCTGACTGGGTGAGACAGAACTATCGGCCGTTTCGCACGACGCTAAAGCTCGATATGAGGCGAAAAAGTGCGGGTGTTGGTTCTGAGCCGCCGACGACGGCGTGACGAAGATCGCGGCGGGGTGCGAATCAGTCCGCTCCCGATGTCGCGGGGGACCGGTGGCGACCCGTCGCCGGCTCGATCCCGCAAAGGCGAAGCTGTTCGCGGATCTCGTCGAGCCTTGCCGGCTTCTCCAGGAACGCATCGACACCCGCCTCGAACGCCGCCGTGCGGGTCGTCGGATCGCTGCTGCCGGTCAGCATGATGATCTTGCATGGAGGAACGTCGCCCGTTCGCTGCAACCGTCGGATCTGGGCGGTCGCTTCGGTCCCGTTCATGCGCGGCATCTCCTGATCCATGATGACGGCCACGGGCGCGAATCGGCGGCAAGCCTCCACGGCATCGGCGCCGTCGTTGACCGCCACGCCGCCGAAGCCCAGCGCCTCCACCATCAGGCGGGTGATCTTTGCGCTCAGGGCGTCGTCTTCCACGATGAGCAGGCGATCCTGCTCCGGCCATTGCCAGGCCGTCGACGCAACGGCGTCGGCCGGCGTGCTTTCGGGACGTGGCGGCACGCTGGTCGGCATGGCGGGCTGCTCGGTGGTCCCATCGCGCCGGGCCAGCGCAAGCTCGTGCGTCACCTCGAACACGAAGCCGCCGTCCGCCGACATGCCGAAGCGGATGGGCGCCTCGGTGATCGGGCAGATGCCCCATGCCTCCATCAACCGCGGCTTGTCGGCGGACGCCGGCAGCAGCGCGTGAAGCGCTGCGCGGTATTCGTCGCGTTGCCGCATGAGGCGCAGCACCGCCGGCGTGTCGCAACGTCCCGCCACGCGCAGGAGGAACCGGCATCCGCGCGGCGCCACAGGAACGGTTGTGCCTTCGATCGTCAGTAAACCTTGCTGCAACAGTTCCAGCGCCGCCCAATAGGTCCGATAGAAGCTCGACTCCAATCGGCGGCCGTCGTACGGCAGGAGCCAGCCATCGGCGGGCTCGGCGCATACGCAGCCCAATCCGCGACGCGACAACTCCGGCGCGATGTCGCGAACGCTGTTCCTGAACACTTGAGACACGTTCACGTGCGGGCCGCCTTTTGCGCCTCCGACACGGAGACGACGCCCATTGTGTGCAGGCCGTCACGGCCTGTATGCCCGCCAGCGGGCACTGGGGCACGGCGGTTGCCCGCCGAGCGAAGGATCAGCGACGGGCACGCCATGACGGGACAGGCGCACTCTTCCCAGTCCGGCGCGCACAACCGGCTGCTCGATGCCCTCGTGCGGGAATGTCCGCAGCTCACTGGCAGGCTGAGCCGACGTGTCCAGAAAGTCGGCACCGAGCTCTACGGGGAAGGCAGCCAGATCTCCGAGATCTACTTCCCGACACGAGGTGTCGTGTCGGTCGTGGTCCGGCTGCGCAGCGGCGCGGCGGCCGATGCGCAGACCATCGGCAACGAGGGCATGGTCGGATTGCCGGCCTGGTTCGGACTCAGCGGGAGCCCCGACACGGTGATCCAGCAGGCCACCGGCGAGATGGTCAGCGTGGCCGCTTCCGCATTCGGCGACGCCGTCGTGCACTGCGACGCGGCGCGCCGCATCCTGGAGAGCTACGCCGTCTACAGCCTTCGCTTCAGCAGCCAGACCTGCGTGTGCAACGCCCACCATTCGGTGAAGGAGCGCTTGTGTCGCTGGGTGCTGGGCTCTGTCGACCGGGCCGGTTCCGACGAGCTCGCCATGTCGCAGGCCCTGGTGGCGGAAATGGTGGGTGCGCGCCGGCAGACCGTGGGCGAGATCCTCGTCGAGCTGCATCGCGCGGGGATCATCTCCCTGCGGCGCAACCACATCCGCGTCGTGGATCGTTCCGCGCTCCTGGCGCTCTCGTGCGAATGCTATGAAACGACTCGGGCCACCTATGCGCGCCTGGTTCAGCCGCTGCTCTAGCCGCGATCCACGACGTCGGCGGCATGGGCGGGACTCGGGCCGTCCGGGAATTCATAACGCGCTGCGCTCGCCAGATCGGAAAACCGTGCGGCGCGGCGGCGCGATCGAGCCCCTGCCGACCTTGGCTTCCTGGGGAGCGGACGCCACCGCGGGTCTTCTGCCCGCTCTGGCACGCTCGATGCTGTTCTGCCGCTTCCGCTCCCGACAAGACCAATGAGGAGACACGATGAGCGACTGGATTCGAGCCGGCGGCGCGCGCTCGTGCGCGAGCCATCCCAGGCTCTGGGCGCTGGTCATGTGCATCGCGATGACCGCCGCGGCAGTGGCGCAGCAGCGCAATCCAAACGAGGTGCCGCCGTTCTCGGGCACCTTGCAGAAGATCTTCGAGCGCGGCGTCATTCGCGTCGGACACCGCGAGAACTCGCCGCCGTTCGCGTTTCTCGACGCGCGACGGCGGCCCGTCGGCTACTCGCTCGACGTCTGCGAGGTCGTGGTCGAGGAGATTGCCCGGCACTTGCACAAGTCCATCCAGGCCGAATACGTGCCGGTGACGCCGGCCAATCGCTTCGAGCTCGTCGACAACGGCACGGTCGACCTGGAGTGCGGCTCCACCACTGCCAGCGCGGAACGCCGCTCGCGCTTCGGCTTTTCTCCGACGCTCTTCGTCACCGGCACCAAGCTGCTGGTGCGGCGCGGCAGCGGCATCCGCTCGCTGCGCGATCTCGAGGGCAAGACGGTGGTGCTCACCACCGGCACCATCCAGGCCGAGGCGATCCCGAAGATCGCCGAGCGGCAGAAGCTCGCGATCCGCTTCGAGTTCGCGGCCGATCATGACCAGTCGTTCCAGGCGCTTGCGGCCGGCCGCGCCGATGCCTTCGCCAACGACGACGTCCAGCTGCACGGCACGATCGCCGCACGCGACGCCGCGGCCGACTACCGCGTCGTGGGCGACTTCCTCACCTATGCCGACTACGCGCTGATGTACCGGCGCGGCGACGCGGAGTTCGACGAGGTCGTGCGCCAGGCCTTCGACGGCATGGCCGCCAGCGGAGAGATCCGGGCCATCTATCGCAAGTGGTTCCAGCGCCCGCTTCCGTCGGGCGCGAGCCTGGACCTTCCGATGAGTCCGCACCTCGAGCATGTGTTCCGCCTCCAGGGCTTGGCGGCCGACTAGTGCCCTGGGCCGGCGCGTGCGGGTTTGCCCGCAGGAAGGAGAACGGGATCGCCGAATGGACCGTGACGTTCAGCACGATTTCGCCGCACGGCAGCGCGGTCCCTCGATGACAAAGACGAGCCTTATCAATCACTTGCCGTTGCCCCACGAGTTGGCACCGGGATTGCGAAAGAGACGAGAGCCGGCCGGCACGCAGCCGGCGTGAACAGATCCACAAGGACGGAGACAACATGAGCGCAAGAGACGGGACCGACCTCGACCCGGTCGAGACACAGGAATGGCTCGATGCCCTGAGCGCCGTGCAGCGGCATCGCGGCGCCGAGCGGGCGAACTTCGTGGTCAACGCCGTGGTGGGCGCCGCGCGCCGCGACGGCCTGTACATCCCGCAATCGCTGACCACGCCGTACTGCAACACCATCGCGCCCGAGCAGGAAGCCAAGTCGCCGGGCGACCGCGCCCTCGAGCACCGGCTGCGCTCGATCATCCGCTGGAACGCGCTGGCGATCATCCTGCGCGCCAACAAGGACAGCTCCGAGCTCGGCGGCCACATCGCCAGCTTCCAGTCGGCTGCGACGCTGTACGACATTGGCTTCGGCCACTTCTGGCACGCGCCCACCGACAAGCACGGCGGCGACCTCGTGTTCGTGCAGGGGCACAGCTCGCCGGGCATCTACGCGCGTGCCTTTCTCGAGGGCCGGCTCAGCGAAGAGCAATTGCTCGGCTATCGCCAGGAGACCGGCGGGAAGGGACTGTCGAGCTATCCGCATCCGTGGCTGATGCCCGACTTCTGGCAGTTCCCCACGGTGTCCATGGGCCTCGGCCCGCTGATGGCGATCTACCAGGCGCGCTTTCTCAAGTACCTGCAAGGACGCGGGCTGGCCGAGACCGCGCAGCGCAAGGTGTGGGCGTTCATGGGCGACGGCGAGATGGACGAGCCCGAGTCGCTCGGTGCGATCTCGCTGGCCGGCCGCGAGCGGCTGGACAACCTCATCTTCGTCATCAACTGCAACCTTCAGCGACTCGACGGTCCCGTGCGCGGCAACGGCAAGATCGTGCAGGAGCTCGAGAGCGTGTTCCGCGGCGCCGGCTGGAACGTCATCAAGGTGCTGTGGGGCGGCGGCTGGGACAAGCTGCTGGCCAAGGACAAGAGCGGCCTGCTGCTGCAGCGCATGGAAGAGTGCGTCGACGGCGAGTACCAGGACTTCAAGAGCAAGAGCGGCGCGTACGTCCGCGAGCACTTCTTCGGCAAGTACGAGGCGCTGAAGGCGCTGGTGGCCGACATGAGCGACGACGAGATCTGGGGCCTCACGCGCGGCGGCCATGATCCGGAGAAGGTGTTCGCGGCCTACGCCGCGGCGGTGAGGCACACCGGCCAGCCGACGCTCATCCTGCCCAAGACGGTGAAGGGCTACGGCATGGGCGAGTCCGGCGAGGGCCAGATGATCGCGCACCAGGCCAAGAAGATGACGCAGGACGCGCTGCGCGGCTTCCGCGATCGCTTCCAGATTCCGGTGGCCGACGAGGACCTGCCCAAGGTGCCGTTCATCAAGCTGCCCGAGGACAGCGCCGAGATGAAGTACCTGCGCGCGCGACGCGAGGCGCTGGGCGGCTACCTGCCGCAGCGGCGTCGCAAGTCGGCTTCGCTGGAGATTCCGCCGCTGTCGGCGTTCCAGCGCCTGCTCGAGAACACCGGCGAGCGGGAGATCTCGACCACGATGGCCTTCGTGCAGATGCTCGGCACGCTGGTGCGCGACAAGCAGCTCGGCAAGCACGTGGTGCCCATCGTTCCCGACGAGTCGCGCACCTTCGGCATGGAGGGCATGTTCCGCCAGCTCGGCATCTATTCCTCGGTGGGGCAGCTCTACAAGCCGCAGGATGCCGACCAGCTCATGTACTACCGCGAGGACAAGAGCGGGCAGGTGCTGCAGGAGGGCATCAACGAAGGCGGCGCGATGTCGAGCTGGATCGTCGCGGCCACCTCGTACAGCACGAACAACGTGCCGATGATCCCGTTCTACATCTACTACTCGATGTTCGGCCTGCAGCGCGTCGGCGACCTCGCCTGGCTGGCCGGCGACATCCGCGCGCGAGGCTTCCTGCTGGGCGGCACCGCCGGACGCACCACGCTCAACGGCGAGGGTCTGCAGCACGAGGACGGCCACAGCCACATCCTCGCCGGCACCATCCCCAACTGCATCTCCTACGACCCGACCTTCGCCTACGAGGTGGTGGCCATCATCCGCGAGGGCATGCGCCGCATGTACCAGGAGCAGGAGGACGTGTACTACTACGTCACGCTGATGAACGAGAACTACCCGCACCCCGGGCTCGCCGAGGCGGGCGAGGGCGCGGAGCAGGGCATCCTCAAGGGCCTGTACAAGCTGAAGGACGGCGGCAAGTCCACCGAGCAGAGCCCCCAGACGGCGGCGAAGCCGCCGTCGTCCCTCAAGGGGAGCGCGAAGGCTTCGGGCGGCCGTGCGGCTTCGCAGAAGCTGCGCGTGCAACTGATGGGCAGCGGCACCATCCTGCGCGAGGTGATTGCCGCGGCCGAGCTGCTGAAGGCCGACTTCGGCGTCACGGCCGACATCTGGTCCGCCACCAGCTACAACGAGCTGCGCCGCGACGGCATGGCCACCGAGCGATGGAACCTGCTGCATCCCACGCAGGCGCGGCGCAAGAGCTGGATCGAGACCTGCCTCGAAGGCCACGACGGTCCGGTGATCGCCGCCACCGATTACATGCGCAACTACGCCGACCAGGTGCGCGAGCACGTGCAGGCGGCCGGGCGGCGCTACGTCGTGCTCGGCACCGACGGCTTCGGCCGCAGCGACTACCGCGTCAAGCTGCGCCGCTTCTTCGAGGTCGACCGCCACTACGTTGCGGTGGCGGCGCTGAAGGCGCTGGCCGACGAGGGCTCGCTGGAGCCCGCGGTCGTGGCCGAGGCGATCGCCAAGTACGGCCTGGACACCGAGCGCGCCGCGCCGTGGACCGTCTGAGGGAGGAGCTCGTGAGCAATCTGATCGACATCAAGGTGCCCGACATCGGCGACTTCAAGGACGTGCCGGTGATCGAGGTGTTCGTGAAGGTCGGCGACACCGTGCAGGCCGAAGCGCCGCTGGTCTCGCTGGAATCCGACAAGGCGACCATGGACGTGCCTGCGCCGCATCCCGGCGTGGTCAAGGCCATTCCGATCAAGGTCGGCGACAAGGTCAGCGAAGGCAGCCTGATCATGCAGTTCGCTGGCGCGGCGGCGCCCGCGGCGGAGCCGGCCAAGCCGAGCGTCAGCGCGCCGCCGTCGCCGGTGAATGCACCCGCGGGACTGGCGGAAGTGCGCATCCCGGACATCGGCGACTTCAAGGACGTGCCCGTCATCGAGATCTTCGTCAAGGTCGGCGACAGCGTGAAGGCGGAGGATCCGCTGGTCTCGCTCGAATCCGACAAGGCGACGATGGACGTGCCCGCGCCGCTGTCGGGCGTGGTGCAGGAGATCCGCGTCAAGGTCGGCGACAAGGTGAGCGAAGGCAGCGTCATCATGGCGCTGGCCACCGGTTCCGCGCCGGTCGCCGCTCCCGCCACGGTGCCGGCCTTGCAGGCGGCTGCTGCGGCGCCCGCAGCGGCCGTGGAAGGCGCCATCGACGAGAAGGCCTTCGCGCTGGCCTACGCCGGCCCCGCGGTGCGCAAGCTGGCGCGCGAGCTCGGCGTCGACCTCGGCAGGGTGCCTGGCAGCGGCGAGCACGGCCGCATCGTGCGGGCCGACGTGGAGGCGTTCGCCAAGGGCGGCGCTTCCGCATCGCCGGCGGCGAAGGCCGCGCCCGCTCCTGCTCCCGCCGGCGGCGTCGGCGGCATCGACCTGCTGCCGTGGCCGAAGGTCGACTTCGCCAAGTTCGGTCCGATCGAGCGCAAGGAGCTGGGCCGCATCAAGAAGATCTCGGCGGCCAACCTGCATCGCAACTGGGTCGTCATCCCGCACGTCACCACGCACGACGAAGCCGACATCACCGAGCTCGAGCAGTTCCGCGTGCAGATGAACAAGGAGCTGGAGAAGAGCGGCGTCAAGATCAGCATGCTGCCCTTCATGATGAAGGCCGCCGTCGCGACGCTGAAGAAGTTCCCGGAGTTCAACGCGAGCCTCGATGGCGACGCGCTCGTCCTCAAGAACTACTGGCACATCGGCTTTGCCGCCGACACGCCCAACGGCCTGATGGTCCCGGTGATCCGCGACGCGGACAAGAAGACCGTGCCCGAGATCGCCAAGGAGATGGGCGAGCTCGCCAAGCTGGCGCGCGAAGGCAAGCTCAAGCCCGACCAGATGCAGGGCGGCACCTTCACCATCTCCTCGCTCGGCGGCATCGGCGGCATCTACTTCACACCGATCATCAACGCGCCCGAGGTCTCGATCATGGGCGTGTGCAAGAGCTACTGGAAGCAGCACTCCACCGACGGCAAGACCTCGAGCTGGCGGCTCACGCTGCCGCTGTCGCTGTCGTGGGACCACCGCGTGATCGACGGCGCCGCCGCCGCGCGCTTCAACGTGCATTTCGCCAACGTGCTCGCCGACCTGCGGCGCGTGCTCTTCTGATCCGGGGGAATCGCTGCTATGGCACAGCTCGTGGAAGTCAAGGTTCCCGACATCGGCGACTTCAAGGACGTCGCGGTGATCGAGGTGATGGTGCGCGAAGGCGAGACCGTCGCCGTCGACACCGGGCTCATCATGGTCGAGTCCGACAAGGCGTCGATGGAGATCCCGTCGTCGCACGCCGGGGTCGTCAAGTCGATCAAGGTCAAGGAAGGCGACAAGGTCAGCGAAGGCTCGGTGATCCTGACGCTGCAGGCGGCGCAGACGAACGTACCCTCACCCCAGCCCTCTCCCGCGACTCGGGAGAGGGCGGGGGGTGAGGGCGGCCCGAAGGCCGACGTCGATTGCGACACGCTCGTGCTGGGCGCCGGGCCAGGGGGCTACTCGGCCGCCTTCCGCAGCGCCGACCTCGGCATGAAGACCGTGCTGGTCGAGCGCTACGCCACCCTCGGCGGCGTGTGCCTGAACGTCGGCTGCATTCCCAGCAAGGCGCTGCTGCACACCGCGTCGGTGATGGACGAGGTGAAGAACCTGCCCGACCACGGCATCCGCTACGGCGCGCCGGAGATCGATCTCGACAAGCTGCGCGCGTTCAAGGACGGCGTGGTGAAGAAGCTCACCGGCGGGCTGAGCGGCATGGCCAAGGGGCGCAAGGTCGAGGTGCTGACGGGTGTCGGCAGCTTCCTCGATCCGCATCACCTCGAGGTCGTCGGGCCCGACGGCGGCAGGAAGGTGGTGCGCTTCGCCAAGGCCATCATCGCGGCCGGCTCGCAGGCGGTGAAGCTGCCGTTCATGCCCGAGGACGACCGTGTCGTCGACTCCACCGGTGCGCTCCTGCTCAAGTCGATCCCGAAGCGCATGCTGGTGATCGGCGGCGGGATCATCGGGCTGGAGATGGCCACCGTCTACTCGACGCTGGGCACGCGCATCGACGTCGTCGAGATGCTCGACGGATTGATGCAAGGCGCGGACCGCGACCTGGTCAAGGTGTGGGAGAAGATGAACGCGTCGCGCTTCGACAAGGTCATGCTGAAGACGAAGACCGTCGGCGCCAAGGCCAGCAAGCTCGGCATCGAGGTGAGCTTCGAGGGCGAGCAGGCGCCCAAGGAGCCGCAGATCTACGACCTGGTGCTGGTGGCGGTGGGCCGCAGCCCGAACGGCAGGAAGATCGGCGCCGACAAGGCCGGCGTGGCGGTGACCGAGCGCGGCTACATCGAGGTCGATCGACAGATGCGCACCAACGTGCCGCACATCTTCGCCATCGGCGACATCGTGGGCCAGCCGATGCTGGCGCACAAGGCGGTGCATGAGGCGCATGTCGCGGCCGAGGTCGCCCACGGCGGCAAGGCGTCGTTCGACGCGCGCCAGATCCCGTCGGTGGCCTACACCGATCCCGAGGTCGCCTGGGCTGGCAAGACCGAGGAGCAGTGCAGGGCCGAGGGCATCAAGTTCGGCAAGTCGGTGTTCCCGTGGGCCGCCTCGGGCCGCGCCATCGCCAACGGCCGCGACGAGGGCTTCACCAAGCTGATCTTCGACGAGGCGACGCACCGCGTGATCGGCGGCGGCATCGTCGGCACGCATGCGGGCGACCTGATCAGCGAGGTGTGCCTCGCGGTGGAGATGGGCTGCGAGCCGGCCGACATCGGCAAGACCATCCATCCGCATCCGACGCTGGGCGAATCGATCGGCATGAGCGCCGAGGTGTTCGAGGGCGTGTGCACCGACCTGCCGCCGCAGAAGAAGAAGTGACGGGACAGGTCATGGCCTTGGACCTCGCATTCGAATCGACCGGCGACGGCCCGCCCGTCGTCATCCTGCACGGGCTGTTCGGCTCGGGCAGCACTGGCGGCGGGTGGCGCACGAGCTGTCGACCTCGTACCGGGTGCTCGCGGTCGACCTGCGCAACCACGGCGCGTCGCCGTGGGCCGACTCGATGAGCTACCTCGAGATGGCCGACGACGTGCTGCAGCTGATCGAGCGCGAGCGCCTGTCGCGGCCGGCGGTGATCGGCCACAGCATGGGCGGCAAGGTCGCGATGGCGCTGGCGCTCATGTATCCGAAGCAGGTGGGGCGGCTCACGGTGGTCGACATCGCGCCCGTGCCCTATGCGGATCGCCTGTCGGCCTTCGCGGAGGCCATGCGGGCGATCGACACCCTGCATGCGGCCAGCCGCGAGGAAGTGCGGCAGCGCCTGGCCGGCATGGTGCCCGATGCCGGCGTCGTGCCCTTCCTGATGCAGAACCTCGTGGCGCGCAACGCGCACTTCGACTGGCGCCTGAACCTGGGCGCGATCCTCGGGGCCATCCCGACGCTGTGCGGATTCCCGCAGGAGCTGCGCAGCCTGCGCTTCACGCGGCCGGTGCAGGTCATCGCGGGCGCGCGCTCCGACTACGTCGAGCAGCCCGACGGCGAGGCGTTCCGGCCGATGTTCCCGCAGGCGCGCGTCGAGGTCATCGAGGACGCCGGCCACTGGGTGCATGCCGACCGGC